>CAJQLX010000061.1 GCA_905479265.1 uncultured Alphaproteobacteria bacterium | reverse complement strand
GTCGGCTTCACGAGGGTTAAGGCCATGCGAACAACGTTTCTGAGTTTGCCGCTGCTGATTTGGCTGGCGCTGCTGGTGATGATGCTTGTCCGGTTTGCCATCATGTTCGGGACCGGGCCTTTGCATGATGAGGCCTACTATTGGTCTTGGAGCCAAGAGCTCGACTTTGGATACTACGACCAACCCTTTCTAACCGGCTGGCTGCTCGCGCCGTTCGTTGCGCTCTTGGGCGATGGCGCGTGGGTGATGCGAGCTGTGGCGACGCTGCTGATCTTTGCCGCAACAGCGTTTCTGGCGCTGACGGTAAATGCCCTTTCTGGCCCCCCGAAGGCTCAAAACGCACAACAGGTGCTACAAGGGCAAAAGGGGCGAAGCGGGGTTGAAGGTTCAGGTTCAGCCGCGCTGAGTGGCTTTATACTGCTGGCCTTTACAAGCCCCGTTCTGTGGAGCGTTGGGCTGTTTTATGTCCATGATACCGTGATGGTCTGCTTTCTCAGCCTCGGCCTTTGGCTGGGCGTAGAAGCGTTGAAGCGAGACAAGGGGCTTTCGTCGCGACCGTGGTGGATCATGGCGGGGCTAGCCTTGGCGCTGGCTTTCTCGGCCAAAGTATCCGCTGCGCTTTGGATCATGGCGTTGGGGTTGAGCGTGGCTGTGCACCCGCAAAGCCGACCCCACTTGCGGGCGGCTGGACCTTGGCTCGGTGCTGGCTTGCCACTGGCGGCTTTTCTGCTGTTTCTAACCTGGAATGCGCTCAATGGGTGGGTCACGTTCCGGCACGTCGGCGGCGAGCACCTTGTGCCCGACACCAGCACGCCAGCGTCCGATCGGTTCTTGCGCTTTGGCTTAGTTGTGCTTGCGACGCTGTTGTTCAGCGGTTTGACGGCGATTGTGCTGGTGGTATTGGGCGCTGTGCGCCGGTTCAGAGCCTTGCTTCACAACCCCGGTGTTTTTGCGCTGGTTGTCTTTACCCTGCTTCCCCTGCTGATTTTCTTCGGTTTGAGCGGGTTGCGTGACGTGTATTTAAACTGGCTCATTCCGTCTTGCTTGGGCCTCTTGGTCCTCAGCTGTTGCCTGTGGATCGGGCCGATCAGACGTTGGCACGTCATAACCAGCCTGCCTTCGGCCATGCTTGCCCTAGCGCTGCTGCTGCCCATCGCCTTTCGCCAACCGTGGTTCATGCCGTCAAATGCACGGGATATGCTGGGGTGGGAAGCGTCGATCGAAAAACTCATGGAATACCGGGACGTTGCCTATCCGGGCTATGAGATTGCGGGCAATTACTACCATCTTGCGGCACAAACTTCGTTTCATCAGGGAACCGTAAGGCCTTCGGTTGGGCTGGACCCAAGACCGCACCAGTTCAACCTGTATCACTGGCCCGATGACAAGGCGCGCGCGCCTTTGCTGGTGCTCACGCCCTCTCTTGACGAGGGGATGGAGGCGCTCAGTGGCGTGTTTTGCAGCGTTACGCCTCTATCGCCCTGGCCGGTGAACCATAGGGAAGGACGCATTGCCCTGCCCTATTTGTTCGCGATTCACAATCCGAGTGAGAAACCGGACTGCGGATGAGATGACCCACACGCCGTAGGTCAGGCACCGCAGGCCACGCGCCTCAAAGCGGGGCTGCGAACATGTGGCGATAGTCCGTACCAACGGTATCCATATAGGCTTGGCGACCCTGCATCCGCACGCCCCAAGACTGCACCCGACCTTGATCAACGCGCTTGATCACGGGCAAGGTGCTGAATCGGAACATGTAGACACCGGTGGCGATGTCGGCGAGCGTCAAGTTCTCGCCCATGATCCAAGGGTTATCATTCAAGGCACCGCCGATGAGACGCGTGTGCACTTGGAACCTGCGTGTTGCCATCGCAAGGAGACTCATTTTGCGGTCTTTTGGGAGCGTCCGAACCACCTGCGAGAAAATTTGCATGAACTCTCGGTAGATCGAGAGCGATCCAAACTCCATCCACATTTCGATTTTCGCACGGGTCTGCGGATCGGTTGGATAGAAGGCCTCGCCACCGGGTTGGGTTTGGGCGAGATAGCGAAGGATGGCATTGGATTCAGAGAGGGTGAAGTCACCGTCCTTGAGCACGGGCACCAGGCCAAAGGGGGCCATTTCCAAGAATGCTTCTTCCTGAAGCCCACCGAAAGAGCCACCTTTTTCGATGTGGGTATAGTCAACGCCCAATTCGGCCAGAAGCCACATGACTTTCTGCACGTTGACTGAATCTTTCCGCCCATAAAGCTCTAAAGCCATCGACTACTACTCCTAAAAAAATCAAAAACGCAAAAAAGCACGTTAACAAAAACGTCATAGCGTAGTTGGGGTTTTCTTCAAGGTAGGGTCTGCCATCACAAAGATGCGACGTTGTAGTGCTGTAATAGAGCGTCATTTTTAGTTATCACACCCTAGAACAAATGCACCCTGCCCGAGGAGATTGGAAATGAGCGCAGCTGACTATAAGGTCGCCGACATCGGCTTAGCTGACTGGGGCCTGAAAGAAATTGCCATTGCAGAGACCGAAATGCCGGGCTTGATGGCGCTTCGTGAAGAGTACGGCGACAGCCAGCCGCTGGCCGGCGCGCGGATCGCAGGCTGCTTGCATATGACGATCCAGACCGCCGTGCTGATCCAGACGCTCGAAGCGCTGGGTGCCACGGTGCGTTGGTCTTCATGCAACATTTACTCGACCCAAGATCAGGCCGCTGCGGCGGTTGCCTCCTGCGGTACGCCGGTTTTCGCTTGGAAAGGTGAGAACGAGGAAGAGTTCTGGTGGTGCATCGAGCAAACCATCACGGGCCCGGACGGTTGGACCCCGAACATGATCCTCGACGACGGCGGGGATCTGACACAGATCATGCACGACAAATACCCAGAGATGCTGGATGACGTGCGCGGCCTGTCCGAGGAAACCACCACCGGCGTTCACCGCCTGTACGAGATGGCCCGCGACGGCAACCTCAAGGTTCCAGCGATCAACGTCAACGACAGTGTAACCAAGTCGAAGTTCGACAACCTCTATGGTTGCCGAGAGTCGCTGGTCGATGCGATCCGTCGAGGCACGGACGTGATGATGGCGGGCAAGGTTGCTTGTGTTGCTGGCTTTGGCGACGTGGGCAAGGGCTCCGCCGCTTCCCTGCGCAATGCGGGTTGCCGGGTCATGGTGACGGAAGCGGATCCAATCTGTGCCCTGCAAGCTGCGATGGAAGGCTATGAAGTGGTCACGATGGAAGCTGCGGCACCGCAGTGCGATATCTTTGTGACCGCCACGGGCAATATCGACATCATCACCGTAGACCATATGCGCGACATGCATGACCGCGCGATCGTTGCGAACATCGGGCATTTCGATAACGAAATTCAGGTGGCACAGCTGCGGAACTTCAAGTGGCATAACGTGAAGCCACAGGTTGACGAGGTTGAGTTCCCCGATGGCAAGCGGATCATTCTGCTGTCTGAAGGTCGGCTGGTTAACTTGGGCAACGCAACGGGGCACCCATCCTTTGTGATGTCTGCGTCCTTTACCAACCAGACCCTTGCGCAAATCGAGTTGTGGCAGAACGCCGAAAACTACGAGAACAAGGTCTACGTCCTGCCCAAGCATCTGGACGAAAAAGTAGCGATGCTGCACTTGGAAAAGGTTGGCGCGCAGTTGACCAAACTCAGCCAAGAGCAAGCCAATTACATTGGCGTGACCCCCGAGGGTCCGTTCAAGCCAGAGCCTTACCGCTACTAGGACGGCAACGCCTCGATTTTCCTTGGACCACCGAGGGAGTCTTGACCAAAATGACGGACCGCTCTGCGGTCCGGCGCTTCTCACAAAGCCCTCTGCCTGCGCGGCAGAGGGCTTTTTTGTCCCCGTGAAACAGCGGGATCCTCTCGCATAATCCATTGAACTCACCCCCTTGCGCTGGCATAGATTTCTCATCAGGAAACCAGCCGGTCCCTACCCCCTGTCGGCTGTGAAGAGGGAAACAACTGTGTCCGATCCAGCGCCGGGAATGCAGACGCCAGAGCCAAGCCACGACCAAGCCCCCCTGTCCAGTGCCGGTTTTCGCGCCATTGATGCTTTTCTGGGTGTCACGCAATCGGTCACGGGAAACCGGTGGGTCGCACGACAGGCCGATGAGGACACCGCCTCGGAAATCGCGGCGCTCTCTGGACTGCCCGCCCCAGTCGCACGGGCCTTGGCCTCCCGCAACGTGCAGCCCGATGGGGTCCAGCACTTCTTAGAGCCGAAACTCCGCGATATTCTGCCCGACCCTTCGCACCTGCTGGACATGGACACAGCCATCGAGCGCACCCTTGCCGCTTTGCTGACCGATGAGACCATCGTGCTGTTCGCCGACTTCGACGTGGACGGTGCCACCAGCTCAGCCCAGGTCCGCCGGTTCTTTCGGACGCTGGGAAAGGAGGTCCGCTGCTATATTCCCGACCGCCACAAGGAGGGCTATGGCCCCAAAGTTGAAAGCATGCGGCGGTTAGCCGAAGAAGGCGCCGATCTGATCATCACGCTGGATTGCGGAACCATGGCCCACGACGCCATCGCCGCTGCACGGGACGCCGGCGCAGATGTCATCGTGCTGGATCACCACATGGCCATCGAAGAACTTCCCCCCGCCGTCGCTGTCGTCAACCCGAACCGCTTGGATGACCCCAGCGAGCATGGGGCGATGGCCGCTTGTGGCCTGACGTTCCTCTACCTGGTGGCGCTGAACCGCGCCCTGCGGGAGATGAACTACTATGAAGACGAGGGCATTACCGCGCCTGACTTGATGGGAATGCTCGACGTGGTGGCCATGGGCACGGTGTGCGACGTGGTCCCTTTGCTGGGCCTCAACCGAGCCTATGTCAGCCAAGGCCTCCGGATCCTCGAACGCTGGAACAATCCCGGGATGAAAGCCCTGCGCGAAATCACGGGGCGCAACGGCGTGCTGACACCGGAGGTCTTCGGCTTTGACCTTGGTCCGCGCATCAATGCCGGCTCGCGCATGGGGGAAAGCTGGATCGGCTCAGATTTGCTCAGCACCGATGACCCTGAAGTCGCCAAGGAACTGGCGCAACGCCTCGACGACCTGAACATCGAACGCCGCGCGGTCGAAGCTGACGTGATGAAGGAAGCGAAGAAGGCCGCGCTGGAAAACCGCGCGGTCGTGCCGCCGATCTTGATCGCTGGCGGTGAAGGCTGGCACCCCGGCGTCATCGGCGTCGTCGCAGGGCGTCTCAAGGGCAACCACCGCCGCCCCGCCATTGTCGTCAGCTTCGAAGACGGCATGGGCAAGGGCTCCGGGCGTTCGATCCCGGGAATCAACCTCGGCGCGCTGATCCTCGAAGCCAAAGACAAGGGCTTGCTGATCGAGGGCGGTGGGCACGCGATGGCCGCTGGACTGGCCGTCAGCGAAGCCAAGTGGCCTGAATTCGTCGCCTTTATGGAGGCAGAAGTCGGCGCGCGCCTGGGTCAGGCGCCCGACCCCGACGTCATGGAGTTCGATGTTGCCATGGCCCCGGCTGCCGTCACCTTTGAAACCGTGCAAGTGTTCAAGGGCATGGAACCCTTTGGCCAAGGCAACCCCCGGCCTCGCGTCGCCATCACCCGCCCCCGCGTCGCCAACGCCACCATCGTCGGCGACAAGCATGTGGCCGTGCAGCTCGAAGGGTCCGACGGCGCTCGCGTGCGCGCCATCGCGTTTCGTGCGGTTGAAACCCCTTTGGGCCATGCGTTGCTCCACCGTTCGGACCGGCCATTGCACGTCGCGGGCAACCTGGCGCTGGACGAGTATCGCGGTGGGCGCAACGTGCAGATGATTATTGAGGATGCGGCTGAGGTTGCAAGCTGACCACCCGGCATCGGGTCACACCCGTCTGCGCCCCCCCACCGCGCCAGCGCGCCGATTGATGAAGGCACGCAACAACTCACCCATTGCGAACGGACACAAAGTCGGTCAGACTGTGGCCATATTGTAGCGGGTCGCCACGCGCCGCCCGCGCCATCCGCGTCCATTTCAGACGCACCTTTCTAGAATATGTGTTTGGATTGAGGGAACGTCATGACGCAAGGTCAGGCGCGTCCGGCTTCTTGGCGATTGCGTTCTGGTCAGGAAGCACTGACGCTGGTGCTGCTCGCCGCAGTCTATGGGCTGTGGCTTCTGTTTATCTTTATCTCGCCGATGGGCCTGCCATGGTGGCTGTCCTGCCCCGTGCTGACTCTGGTCGCCGTGCAGTTCGGCTCCCTGCAGCATGAAGCTTTGCACGGCCACCCAACCCGGTCCGCCCGCGTGAACGAAGCGCTGGTCAGTCTGCCCCTCGCGCTGATCTACCCGTTTCGCCGATACAAGACCCTGCACCTGCACCACCATAATGACGAGAACCTCACCGACCCCTTCGATGATCCGGAAAGCTGGTATTTCGAGCCCGACGAGTTCCAACGGCAAAACCCGCTCGTCCGCCTGCTGTGGCGCTTTAACGCGACGCTGCTGGGGCGGATGCTGCTCGGGCCGCTGTTGAGCGCCATCGGTCTGGTCCGCCGCGATGCTGAGGCCATCTTTGGCGGTAATCGAGACATTGCGCTCGCATGGGCGCTGCATGCGGCGGGGCTGATCGTGCTGTTTGGCCTGCTGAGTATCGCGGGGTTTAGCCCCCTGCTCTACGTGCTCGGGGTCGCCTATCCTGCGGCATCGATCCTGATGATCCGCTCCTTCGCCGAACACCGTGCGAGTGAGTACAAGGAGCATCGCACGGCCATCATCCCCGACCGGGGGCCGCTGGCCCTGCTGTTCCTGAACAACAACCTGCACGCTGTCCACCACGCGAACCCGAACCTGCCGTGGTATCGCCTACCGCGTTTGTTTGCTGAGAACCGCGAGGCCTATTGGGACAGCAACGGCGGCTATGGGTACCGCAGTTACGGCGAGCTCTTTGCCAAACACTGGCGCAAGCCGGCGGATTCCGTGCGGCATCCGCTGTGGAACCGATCCAACCGGACCAAGCCCCTGCCTCAAAAGCCGGACTAGAGCGCTTCGACGCTATAGACCGCTGGTGCTTCGATCATGCAGTTCAGCGCGCCCAAAGCCTGCGCCACGCCATCGGCTTTCGCCCGCGGTGCAGCGTGGGTGAGGATGAAGACATGCGCGCGGCTGCCGTCCGCGTCCTTCTGCACGATTTTCTCGACCGACAGCGCTTGATCGCTCAGCACTTGGCTGACTTCGGCGATCACGCCCGGGCGGTCATCGACGACCAGTCGCCAGAACCGGCGTTCTGACGCGCCCCCGGTCTCACCCATCGCAGCCCCATCCGTCGACGAAGCGCCGCCCGCCAGCGCTAGCGCGCCGAACAGCGGCGGATTGATGCCGCGTGCAAAGTCCATGATGTCCGCCACCACGGCCGAGGCTGTTGGCCCCTCGCCCGCGCCGCGTCCGCGCATCATCACCTCGTCCACCGGTTCCCCGCGCACAACGACGGCGTTGAAGCTGTCGTGGACCCCGGCGATGGGGTTGCTCAGCGGGACCAACACCGGCGCCACGTACTGCCGCACGCCCGCGCCCGACGCGCGCGGTTTCGCAACGCCCAGCAGCTTCAGCGAGAAGCCGAATTCTTCCGCCATTTCGATATCCGCCAGCGCCACCCCGCGGATGCCCTCCAGCTCAATCGCGGCAAAGTCCGGCACGCCGCCAAACGCGACCGCAGACAGGATCGCCAGCTTGTGCGCCGCGTCCACGCCGTCGATGTCAAAGGACGGGTCCGCCTCAGCATAGCCAAGCGCCTGTGCCTCGGCCAATACGTCGTCAAAGGCGCGCTGCTCGTCCTTCATCTTGGTCAGAATGAAGTTACACGTGCCGTTCAGGATACCCGCGACCGACACAATCCGGTTCGCCACCAACCCCTCGCGCAGCCCCTTGATCGCCGGAATGCCCCCGGCGACGGCGGCCTCGTAGTACAGCGCCCCGCCGTGTTCGTCGATCAGCCGCGCGAGCTCAGCGCCGCGTTCCGCGACCAGCGCCTTGTTCGCCGTCACAACGGCCTTGCCGGCGCGCAGGCCTTCGATCACCGCGTCCGCGCCCGCGCCGGTGGTGCCGCCGATCAGCTCGACCACCACATCGACGTCATCGCGCCGCGCCAGTGCGCCCGCATCGCTTTCGAACGCGTAAGCGGACAAATCCACGCCCCGGTCGCGGTTGGCGTCGCGCGCAGAAACCGCCGTCACGCGCAAATCCAGGGGCGCGCGTGCGGCCAGTTCGGCGGCGTTATCGGACAGCAGGCGCAGGACGCCCACGCCCACGGTGCCCAGCCCCGCGATACCCAATCTCAGTTCGCTGCGTGCGGTGGATGTGTGTGCTGCGGCCATGTCGGTGCTCTCCTGCGAAACCTTGCGTCGCAGTGTTCTAGCCCCAACCCGCCCGCCTGACCATTGCAGGATTGTCAGCCCGCGTGTTCGATCAGTCGGGGCAGTAGTGCTGCTGCGCGGTTACGGCGTTGGGGTCGCGGTCGGCGGCGACCACGGTCGCGGCCCGCATAGCGCACAATCGCGGCGTGTCGATACAGTACAGGCGCGGCGCGTCAAAGAAGTTGATGTCGTGCGGCGCGGTGCCCAGGGACGCGTGAACTTCGGCTTCCAGCTCGCAAGAAACCATGGCCACCGGCCCCGATCCAACCTCCCGCACCGCCATGCGTGGTTCGCCTGCGGCGCTGGAAAAACTCAATGCGATCAAAAACCACTGCACGCCCGAGACACTCCCTCAACCCAAAAAATGGGAGTATCAACACAATTTATTTTAAATACCAATTTGTTTTGACCGCCGCGGCACATAATGTCTCACACGACACACATTTTACGCTCAATCGCCAAAATAAACCCTCCCTGAGTAGCTCGCAGAGCGTATCGAAGGGGGAAGGCCAGAGACGGAGCCTCGCGCGGCCCCTTTGATACAGCCGCTGCGCGGCCGCTCAGGGAGGGTTGGGGGATGGCATGCAGCGATACGCCCTCCCTGAGTAGCTCGCAGAGCGTATCGAAG
>CAJQLX010000060.1 GCA_905479265.1 uncultured Alphaproteobacteria bacterium | reverse complement strand
GTCCAATCGGCCATCAAAGTCCAATAAATCGAGGTCGTTGAGGGTCAGCTTTCCCATGTCGAAGGAGGATGCCAAATCCTGCAAGTCTGACTCAAACAAGGGAATGAAGCGGTCAATCACATTGGCCACCGCGTCCAGAGGCGAGATCAGCCCCGCCTCAAACATTGCAAACTGTTTGAAGCCCTCGTTGATCTCGCGCTGCAGAAACCAATCCGGCGTGTTCACGGTCTCTAAGTGAAACCCAAAACTCTCAAGCGAGCCGATTTCTGCGCCATCAATCACGGCGGAGAGGTCTTGGAGGGAAAAGTCGGCCACGCTCAGCGGATTCTGCTTCCCCTCGTCAAACAAGAAACTGAGGGCGCCCAGCTTAACGTTATTCTCGTCCTCTGCGCCCGCTTCAGCAAACAGCAGGTCTTGAACGGTTATCTCCAACCGCTCGGTCGATTGGGCTTCCGGGTTGATCGACATGCTCAGCTGCAGCTGTTCGACCTCGAATGTCGAGTCCAATTCGGGGAGAATTTCGGTCAGCACGGGTGCAAGGTCTGTCGAAAGTCGCAGCGAGCCGCTCGCTTCTTCGCGGGCGTTAAATGACAAATCGCCCAGCGGCAAACCAGCAAAAAGCGACTCAGCCAAAACAACGTCAAAGGCGGCGTCATCGCCACCCGCTTCGGAAACAGTCAGCGCCTCAAACTCAAGGGGCAGCCCAAAAAACAAGGGGACCGGCTGACCGCTCATGGACGTCAGTACCGCCTCCACCTGCGCCGCAGTCATAGCTTGGGACTGCGCTTGGGCGGCAAACGACGTCCCAAAAAGGGCGATGCACATGAACGCTGCATGCCGCTGGAATGGCTTTTTCATCGGTCAGAACCTTTTTCAGTACAGCCGCCAGTTTGAACCATTTCGCCCCTTATGACAAAAGGCGCTGGCCAGAGGGGAATAGATCAGCGCTGATTAAGGGGCGCGCCGTTGAGATTGATCTCGCCAAACTGTGTCAGTTCAAGGACGTAGGTCTGCTCATCCGCATTCGAGGCTGTGCCAAGATCGCGCAAACGCTTGGCCCATCCCGCGATGCGGCGGCCATAGTCCGCCAAACCCTGTGCATCGCCCCCACCTGCGGCGAGTGCTGCGTCTGTGGTTGCGTTGGCTCGGCCTTCAACCTTCGTCAGACCCGCTACGCTTGCGGTGAAACTGCCAAAGCCAAACAGCGGTGGAATGGGCATGACTTGATGCTCACCGACAATGGTCATGGTGTAATCATCGGCAACAACTTCCGCGTCGGTGACACTGACGCGAGGAGGTTGGATCAGGAAAGGCGTAACCATTCCCAGCGCGCCGCCAAGCAGCGAGCGCGCAAGGACACTCGGCTCGTTCACTGAACCGGTCCGCGGCAGGCTGGCCAACGTTTGACGCAGGTTCGCCATTGGTAAGCCCGTGACCTCGACCGTGCCTTCAAATTCGTTGGGAACAAGGCTTTGAGACAAGGGGTCAAATCGGATCAAACGACCACCCAGAGCGGGAACAATGCTCGGAATGACAATTGGCTCTGGCTCCACGCCCTGGGGAGAGTCCATCGCCTGCAAATCAATACCGCGCGCTTGTCCGCGCAGCGTGATGAATCCGCCATCGATCCGCATGTCCGTCAAACCCAAAGCGCCTTGAGCTTTCTCCATGGATAGGGAGAACAGGCGGTCGGGTAAGGCAAAGACCAAATCTTCGGCCATCCCCTCAAAACCAATGGTATCAAAGAACAGCAACGTGTCTGCCATAACCGACCAGTTTGCGCCGGCGTCAGCTGGCTTGAACAGCGATGCAAGCGCCAAGGCGAACCCTTCGACATCCGCGCCATCAAGGTCGATATTCAGCGAACCGCGCTGCATGGCGGCAAAGTCTTCGCGGCGGCGAATGTCCAACCCCTCAAACACCACATTGACCATTTGGGTCTTGAGTGCGTCGCCTTGCGATGATGCCGGCAAAGAGAAGCGATCGAGCGACACTTCGAGGTCTTGGGGTCCGTAAAATAGCTTTAGGCCCGAGACCTGCAAATCAGTGAACGACGAAGCCGCTGGCAAATAGAGATTTTCGAGATGAACCAGCGTCGCACCCAACAGACTGTCATTGCCGCCTGCTCTTGCGTCCAGGAACCGGAAATCGAAAGAGCGCCCAAGGCTGGCATAGGGCGCACCCGCAGCGCTGCCGGTCCAACGGCCATCGTAAATGATGTTTTCAATGGCAAAGCTAAATCGGGTGTCAGCATCGCCCTCTTGCGCGGGCTGGGCGCCACCGGAGCCGGTCAGATCGGACAAGCGCAGAGAATAGCCATTCTCATCCGCCCGCATGACCACTTCCCCAGCACCAAATTGGCGGCCATTGGCGGTTTGGATGGCAACATCGGTGATGCGATAATCGAGTTTTTGATACCCTTTAATCGCGTCGTTCCATTCGCCAGCAAATTCCCACTGAGCCGCTTGCAGGCTGGATCCGTCTGGGTTCGACACGTCCATCGGCATGTCGATGCTCTTCACATCAAAAACACTGTCACCCAGCGCTCGAACATCCAGGCTGACAGCACCGGCAGGAACGGAGCCATAGCGCGCATCGATCAGGGAGACGGTGTTGCTTCGGACAAAGACATCTTCGGCGTCAAAGGCCAGCGGACCAAACAGACCGAAATTGTGCCCCAACTCAGTCTGAACAATCTGTTCTACGCTTTGGCCGGAAGCACTCGACATCGAGGCAAGTGTAACGAGGGGGAAGGCGGCAAATTTGCCAAGGCGAGAAAGAAACAATCAACTAACCTCACGTTTTCGCGGTAAAACAGCGTGCTTGGCCCTTCTTTTCGTAATACAGCGTCCAAGGCCTAGTGACGCGTAATTGGTACACAAATGCAGCAATTTCGCGATCAAGCCAACGATAACTTCGCCTTAAAATCACAACCAGAGCGGATTTCCGGCACAAGAGTGGCTGTAGCTCAGTCTTTGGCGTCGGTTGTTTGCGCCCCAGCCGGTTCGAAGCCGTCAGGCAATAAAGCCAAGGAAGCGTCTTCAATGGCGTCTGAAATCTGGT
>CAJQLX010000059.1 GCA_905479265.1 uncultured Alphaproteobacteria bacterium | reverse complement strand
TTGACTTCCGTCCCCGTCAGCGCAATGCCAGCCTCCATCACTTCGTCGATGAAGTACTCGTGTCGCGCCTTGCGGTTTTGAGCGATGATTTTGCGCGTCATGGCGCCCTGTGGCTCCTGTATCCTGTGCGTGTTGGCGGCTTAGAGTAAGCCAACCTTGATCAACGCTGCTTTAATCGCGTCCTTGGTGGACTGCTGCAACGGCACCAGCGGCAGGCGCAAGCCCGGCTCGACCATGCCCAACAGCTCCAAGGCGTACTTGGCCGGAACGGGATTGCTCTCGATGAACAACGCATGGTGCAGCGGCATCAGGCGATCGTTGATCTCCTGCGCCTTTGCCCGGTCCCCCGCCGCCCAAGCCGCGTGGAAATCAGCGCACAAGCGCGGCGCAACGTTGGACGTGACAGAGATACAGCCGTGCCCGCCAGCACCCATAAACGGCAGGATCGACGCGTCTTCGCCCGACATCTGGATGAAGTCCGGTCCAGAGGCCAAGCGCTGGTCGATGGGACGAACCAGATCCGCCGTCGCATCCTTAACGCCCACAATCCGCTCAAGCTTGGACAGCTCGGCCATGGTCTCAACCGACATGTTGATCACCGAGCGGCCGGGAATGTTGTAGATGATGATCGGCAAGCCGGTCGCATCATGGATGGCGCGGAAGTGGTGCAGCAAGCCGGTCTGGGTTGGCTTGTTGTAGTAGGGCGTAACGACCAGCAGCGCATCCGCGCCAACGGCCTCAGCCGCCATGCTGAGCGAAACCGCTTCAGCCGTGCTGTTCGATCCCGTGCCAGCGATCACCGGCACACGACCCGCCGCCACTGCGACACACTGGGAAATAACCTTCTCGTGCTCAAGATGGGACAGCGTGGCCGACTCGCCCGTGGTTCCAACCGGGATAAGCCCTTGGGTTCCATTTTGGATCTGCCATTCGACGAATTTGGCAAACCGAACCTCGTCAACCGCACCATCGCGGAGCATTGGGGTCACAAGTGCGGTATTTGAGCCGCGAATTCGATCAGCAGTCATGGCAATTCCGTTCATCTCTGTCTCAATCTTGACGAATGAGCCCTTTAATTAGGGGTGAAGTGCGTCGATGGGAAGGAAATGTTGGCGCGGTTCTGTGCAACCGTGCGTTACGACCAACGATGGTGCGGTGGAAACGGTCCCTCTGGAATGTGGAACAAAGCAGCGGATAGATGAACGGCGATAGGGGACAAGACGATTTGCGCGAACGGGTCGCGGCACTGTTGGCCAGTCCGTGGACGCCAGTGGCCGCCGCTTTCGCGTTTCTGCTCGCGATCCTGTTTGCCCTGCTGACCGTGTTCTTCAACAGCCGGACCGAGGGCCAGCAAGACGCCCTGACTGCCGTGATCAAGGCGGCCCGCGCGGGCAATCATATTCAAGCCTCTCAGCTTGCCTTTTCCCTCAAACGCCCGCCCGAGGGTCTGCCGAAGCTGCTGCAGTGGTTCTACTTCGTGGACTCCAAGACGCCCGCCGAAAACATCGATATCAACGAGCTGAATGCCTTTCTGAACGAAAACCAGCATTGGCCCGGCACCCGCGCGATGGAGGTCAAGCGCGAGCGCCTGCTCTCTGAGCTCAAATCGCCGGCTGAGATGCTGGCCTACTACGCCGAGCACAAGCCCTTCACCGAAGCTGGCCGCCGTCGCGCCTTGCAAGCGCAGTTACAGGCTGGTGACTTCGAAAGCGCCGTTGCCGATGTGCGGCGACAGTGGGCCTCCAAACGGTTTGCGTTCCAGGACGAATTGGCCTTCGAGCGTGCCTTTGCCGATCATTTGCGGGAACAGGACTACCGCGCCCGCGTCGCGCATTTGCTCATGGGGAAACAGCGCGCAGACGCCCGACGCCACTATGACAAACTCGACGAAGACTGGCGCGCCTTTGCCGAAGCGCTCGACGCGCACATTGGCGGCGACAGCACGCTCAAGGACGCTCTGCCGCTGCGGTTTCAGCGGCACCCTGCGTTCGTTCTGCCGACCGTGCTCGAACTCGACGCTGCGGGCCAGCACGATGAAGCACAGGCGGCGATGGCCCGAATCCCCCCTGCCCTTCGCCTGCCCGAGCTCGAATGGCGCGCGCGTCACATTCTCATCCGCCAAGCCTTGAAGGAGCAGAACTTTGATCTGGCCCTTGGTCTGGCCCAGCGCCACGGCTTAGAAGTCGGCGATAATAGAGCCGAAGCCGAATGGATGAAGGGCTGGATCGCCCTGACCCGCCTCAGCCTGCCCCATCCCGCGCAGGAAGCCTTTGAGCGCTCTCTGGCGTCGGCTGAGGACGTGCGGCTGCAAGACCGGGCGAACTACTGGCTGGCCCAAGCCCTGCGCGCCCGTGGACAGGACGCGCGCGCGGTGGAAGCGCTCGAAGTCTGCGCGGCGCATTCCCATACGTTTTACGGGCAGGCCTGCTTGAGCGATCTGGGCCGCAAGCTGTTTGAAACCGATTTCCCCCGCGCAACGGCAAAGAAAGGGCTGAAGACACCCGAGCTGGACGAACTGAAATTCTGGGCCACGACACTGTGGAGCATGGATATCTCTTCGCTGGCCGAACGCTTTGTTTTTGCCATGAGCACAGCCGCGCAAACGCCCGATGACTTCGCCGCGTTGGTGGAACTGGCCCGACAGCATAAGAAGAACAGCCTGACCCTCATCATGTCTCGCAATGCCGCAGAGCGCGGCTTGTACGAGCTGGAATCCCTGCTGCCGAAACTGAGCATACAGCCCGCTCGGGGTCTGCGGGTTGATGAAGCTTTGGTCCACGCTGTCGCTTGGCAAGAAAGCAAGTTCAAGACGGGCGCAGTCAGTCGCTCTGGTGCGCTTGGGTTGATGCAAATCCTGCCCGCGACCGCACAGGCTATGGCAACCCGTCACGATCTCGAATTCAAAGAAGAAGCCCTGACCCGGGACGCCCAATACAATCTCACGCTCGGGGCGGCCTACATGCAGGATCTTCAGCGCCGCTTCAAGGACGCCGATTTGCTGGCCATTTCCGCTTACAACGCTGGCCCCGGCAACACGCGGCGGTGGATGCGAGAGTTTGGTGACCCCCGGACAAACGCCATTCAACCGCTTGTGTGGATGGAAAGCATCTCCTTTGGCGAAACACGCGACTATGCCCGACGGGTAACGGCGCTTTACAATCTCTACCGCGCGCGCTTTGCCAACGGTCCGGTGGAAGTCCTGATGCCCCGGCACTTGTTGGGTTCTCGCAGCTAAGCCATCTGCACAGCATCCGATACGTCTTTGGACGCTTTGGCCTCGACTTTGCCACCAAATCATCCCAGCCTGAGCGCTGAGACCAAACACCCTTTATTGCGAGCCCCTTTGCTATGAATTCTGCCCTTGCCGCCTTGCCCGTGTCCTATCAAGACGTCGCCGATGCTGCTGACCGCATTCGCCCGCTGGTCGTTGAAACACCGTTGCTGGAGGTCGCAGACCTGTCAGAAGCCATCGGTGGGCGGTTTTTTGTCAAATGCGAAAACCTGCAGCGGACGGGCTCGTTTAAGCTGCGCGGCGGTATGAATGCCTTGGCCTCGCTCAGCCCCGAAGACCGGGCCAAGGGCGTTGTTGCCTATTCCAGCGGCAACCACGCACAAGGCGTTGCCGCGGCAGCCCGTCACTTTGGGGTCGCGGCCACCATCATCATGCCCGAAGACGCGCCCGTCATTAAACGCGACAACACCCAAGCGCTTGGGGCCACCGTCGTCACCTATGATCGCTATTCGGAAAGCCGGGAAGCCTTGGGCCAAAAAATTCAGGCAGAAACCGGCGCCATCCTCATTCCGCCTTACGACTACCTGCCAACAATGGTTGGACAAGGCACCTCGGCGATCGAAGTCACCAACCAACTCCGGGCGAAAGGTCTGTCGCTGGATACGGCCATCATTTGCTGCGGGGGCGGTGGTTTGGCCGGGGGCAGCGCGCTGGTCTACAGCACCACCTTCCCCCATGCCAAAGTCTGGGCGGCGGAACCCGCAACCCACGACGACACAACCCGCAGCCTGATCGCCGGAACGCGCCTGAGCAACGATCCAGACGCACGCTCCATCTGCGATGCCATCGTCACACCCACGCCCGGCGAAGTGACGTTCCCGATTTTGCAGGCGTGCGGGGTCGAAGGGCGCAGCGCCAGCGACGCCGACGTGCTCGATGCCGTAGGTTTTGCTGCGAAACGCATGAAATTGGTGGTTGAGCCGGGCGGCGCGATCGCTCTTGCCGTTGCGCGAACCCATCTGGCGCACCTTCACGGTCAAACCGTGGTTGCTTATCTCTCTGGTGGTAATATTGATCCGGAGATGCTGGCGCGCGCGATGACCCGCGCCAGCTAAAGCCGCGTGCTAGGCGGCGAACCCCATTTCGCCGTCTTCCATCTCACCGTCTTTCAGGTTCAATGCCCGAATCAATGAGTAGACGCCGTCTCGGATCGTTGGATCCTTGATCGCACCGTAATGATGAACCAAACGCAACTCGCGCTCACTCAGCGCCGTCGGAGCAACTTGAGCCCGCGCGTGCAGATCGCTCCGCAAGTTTGTAATGGTCGCAATATCGTCGGTCATACCTTCGAAGAAGTAAGCCACCTCGACGCCAACAATCCGGCCAATTTCCCAAAGCCGAGAAGAAGACATGCGATTCATGCCTTTTTCGTATTTCTGGACTTGTTGAAACGACAGGCCGAGCGCATTTGCCATATCTTCTTGGGTGATACCCAAACTAATTCTTCTTTGACGCAGACGCTGCCCCACAAACACGTCTACAGGATGTATATCCTTAGCCATTACGGCTCCCCGCTTTCATTTAATAAAAGCAGCACCACTTAATTTTGATTCGCGAATTAACAAATACTTCTATTTGTAGTTTCGAAGTCCCCCTTAAAGACCCCAATCCAGAAATTCGCGCTTTCCTATCAGTTGTGCTGGTCCTAATGCGTTAGACCATACACAGAGACTCGTCTAGTGATTAAGAACTAGCGGCTTCCTACAATTTGTATTTAGTTTACATTTATTCATGAATTATTTTGGGTCTGTCAATTCGAGACATCCGGTTAAAATTGGGTATTTTTTATCATTTATGGGCAAAAACAGACTCGTTTTTTATTGAAATCTCATTTCTCTTTTAAATTGCAATAGCAATTATTGAATATGAATTTTGAGATGATATTTCCATTTTAGAAACTAAATTAGTGAAATAATTTCGTCTTTTAATTGCATATATGCAAGCGATTGAGGGGTTTCTGTTGCAGTCAGAGCCACGGGGTTGCCGGTATCAGCCCCTTCACGAATGTCCATATTCAACGGTATTTCACCTAAAATTTTGATATTCTTTAGCCTTGCCAGCCGGTCACCAGCCCCTTCACCAAAGATTTTATGCATTTTTCCGCAATTATCACACATAAAACCGGACATGTTTTCCACCACTCCAAGTATGCGGGTTTGCACTTTTTCCAACATCGAGACACCTTTTAGGGCATCGATCATTGCAAGATCTTGGGGTGTTGTGACGATGATAGCAGAATCGAGAGCGCTTTGCTGTGCTAGCGAAAGTTGTATATCGCCTGTGCCGGGCGGCAAATCGACGATCAGAACATCAAGCCCGCCGCCCTCTCCCCACAGTGTTGAACCATAGAGTTGGAACAGCGCATTTTGCACCATTGGGCCACGCCATACCGTCGCGCTGTCTTGGGGGACCAGAAAGCCAATCGACATCAATTCCAGCCCATGCGCCTTTAGCGGAATCATCCGTTTCTTGTCGTCCAGATCCGGCTTGGCATCCGCGCCGAGGCCAGAGAGCAGCGGGACGCTTGGTCCATAAATATCAGCATCGAGAATACCGACGCGCAATCCGTCTTGCGCCATCGCAACAGCAAGGTTGTAAGCCGTTGTCGATTTCCCGACGCCGCCCTTGCCGGAAGCGACCCCCAGCACGTGCTTTGCCGGCCTTGGAAGCTGCGCGTCCGTTGGTTTACGGCGCTCGGGCTCGCCTTGCGGCTGCGCTTGGGCCTGTGGTGGCTGCGGCTGTGCTGGCTTTGACGGAGTCTGCGTGGTGGTGATGATTTGCGTTCCTGTTACGCCCGGAACAGCCTTCACCGCTTCTTCAACGGCGGCCTTCAACGGCGCAAGCGCGCTTGCGCGGTCGGCGGGAGCTTCTAGCACCAATCGGATCAGCCCTTTATCCTCCACCAAGCCTTGGACATAGCCGGAATCCAGCAGTCCTTGCCCGTCTGGAGCCTTGATGCGGTTCAATACGTCGCGTACCTGATCAAGCATAATCATTCTCACCAAATGAAATTGAGTCCTTCATGACTATAGAACGACCGTCGAAAGAAGGTATGAGCAGCGTGACAGAGCAGCCAAACGCCACCGCGCCGATCGTTATTGGTCTGGCAGGGTGGTCAGGCAGCGGAAAAACCCGTTTGGCGGTCAAACTGATCGCACTGCTCAAGGCAAAGGGTTTGCGCGTTGCAACTATCAAACACGCCCATCACGCGTTTGATGTCGATGTTCCCGGCAAGGACAGTCATACCCACCGCACGGCGGGCGCAGATGAAGTGTTGGTCGCGTCCAGCCGCCGTATCGCCCACATGATCGAAGACCCCCTGCCCGACGCAGACGACCGCCGTAGCCTGCCGCCCCTGCTGGAACGGCTCGGCGCTGTGGATGTTGTGCTGGTCGAAGGGTTCAAGACCGCACCGCACCCAAAGCTGGAAGTGTACCGCGAAGCCGTGGGCAAGCCTCGCTTGCGGGATAGCGTGCCCAATATCATTGCGCTGGCCACGACAGACGCCGCGTTGATCGCGCCGTCAGAGCGCGGCGGACCGACCTTTGATCTCGACCAACCCGACCTTTGGATCGACGATTTGCTCGATTTGTTCCGCTAGGCGGACTTTGCCAAGCCTTCTGTCACGCCGTGGCTGGCCAAAAAGCCGCGAATGTTGCGCAGAGCCTGACGAATACGGTGGGTGTTTTCCACCAGACCAAGGCGCACAAAGCCCTCGCCCTCTTCACCAAAGCCAACCCCCGGCGCAACGGCCACATCAGCCTCTTGCAGCAGCATCTTGGTAAAGTTCAAAACGCCCATATCCTTGAACTGCGGCGGAATGGGTGCCCAGACGAACATGGTTGCTGGCGGTGAAGGGCACGTCCAGCCGCTGGCGTTCAATCCGTCCACCAGCACGTCCCGCCGCTCCTTATACAAGGCGCGCATGTCGTCGATACAGCCTTGAGGCCCGTTCAGCGCCGCTGTTGCCGCGACCTGGATCGGGGTAAAGGCGCCATAGTCGAGGTACGACTTCACCCGGCCCAAAGCGGCAATCAGCTCCCGATTTCCTGCCGCGAAGCCCACGCGCCAACCGGGCATGTTGTAGGTCTTGGACATGGATGTGAACTCGACCGCAATATCCTTGGCCCCGGGGATCTGTAGAACCGACGGCGGTGGATTGCCGTCAAAGTACACTTCGGCATAGGCCAAGTCGGACAGAACGTAGATCCCGTGATGCCGGCAAAAATCAATGATCTGACCGTAAAAGTCCAAATCCACGACTTCCGCCGTTGGGTTGGAGGGATAGTTGATCACGATTGCAATCGGTTTCGGCACGGAATACTCAACCGCCCGCTTGAGCCGGTCAAAGAACTCCTCACCCGATGACGCCGTCGGCAAATACCGCAGCGATGCGCCAGCGATGATGAAGCCAAAAGCGTGGATGGGGTAAGAGGGGTTGGGCACCAAGATGGTGTCACCGGGCGATGAAATCGCCTGAGCCAGATTGGCGAGCCCTTCTTTGGAACCCAGCGTCACAATGGCTTCAGTCTCAGGATCAATATCCACACCAAAGCGGCGCTCGTAGTAACCCGACAAAGCCTTGCGCAGGCCGGGAATGCCACGCGAGGTCGAATAGCGGTGTGCGCGTGGATTGTGCAGCACTTCCTGCATCTTTTCGATGATGTGGGGCGCAGGCGGCTGATCCGGGTTACCCATGCCAAAATCGATGATGTCGTCGCCCTTGGCCCGCGCAGACTGCTTCAGGCCATTCACTTCAGCAAAGACGTAAGGCGGCAGACGGCGGATGCGGTAAAAGTCATCGTTCATCGGATTTTATCCCGTAAATTGATTTTCGAAACCAACTCACGGGATATCATTTCATAGATCAAGAAAATTCGTGCGCAATCCTGCTTACAGAATTTCACGGTCCCGTGTCGAAAACGAGGGTTTTACTGCCCGAGCAGGCTCGAACCACGGGTTACGAGACGTTCGGGGATCTTAATGAAGATTTCGACGCGGCGGTTGCCTTGGGATGTCATCCCATTGACCTCGGCCCAAACAGGACGCAAATCGCCAAACCACTCGATTTGGATCCTTCCAGCCGGAACGCCCATCTCTACCAATGCCGCTTTTGTTGATTCTGCGCGCTGTTTCGACATTTTCATGTGGAGGTCGCGATGCGCTTGCGTGCGGGTGAAGCGATAGCCGTTCGTGTGCCCGTGCAAGATGAGGTTTTGATTATTCTGCAACGCCACCGCCGCGATGGGTCGCAGAATTTGCATCTCCCGCTCGCCCAACTCAGCCGATTCCGGATCGAAGTACACGATTGAAACAGGATCACCCACCGTAATATCGAAGAACAAATCAGCCAAAGAGCCCGGCTGCTTGGTGGGACCACTGGTCACTTCGACTTCAGGCGTCATTTCCAGCAAAGCCTGCAGCTCGGCGCGTTCCTGCATCAATTGCATCTGCTCGGCGCGCCGGGCCTCAAATTCTTCGCGTGCTTTGGCCATTGCCTCCTCACGCTCAATCCGCTCCCGCTCTTCGCGCGCTCGGCTGATGGCATCCTGCGCAATCTGCTCTTCGATGCCAAAAAAGACGTCCGTCTCCTGCTGCCGAACCAGCAGCGCTGTCGCCGTGCTGTTGTCCAGCATGAGGCTGGTAAATTCTTCAGCGCCCCGCACTTCCATGATGCTTCGCGGTGGGGCGACAGGCTGCGCGAGCACGGGATTGAAGTCAGCGGCGACCATCGCGCCTTCATTGGGCACAGCTTGGAAGCCGTCATAGAGGTTTTTTGTTTGGCGCGAGACAGCACGCGACCGTGGCTTGTCCGCCGGCACAGACGCCAGATCCGGATAGGGGTCAGCAAACAGCACTTCGTCGTCACGACCAGGGCGGTCACCGCACGCACTTAAGCCTACTGTCCCCGCGAGCAATCCAATCGTGAACCAATGCCTGAACTTCATGCGAAATCTAAAACGTCCTCGTGCGCCGCCAATGATGACTAATGCGCAATTATCGTGGCGAAAATGAGTAATCACCGACCCCGTGGGTTTAGGGAAAGGCGCTGACAAGGTGAAGGCCTGTTGTCTCTTCAAGACCAAAAGCGACGTTAAAATTCTGAAAAGCCTGCCCGGAGGAGCCTTTCGTTAGGTTATCGATGGCCGAAAGCAGGATAAATGACCCATCTCTGCGGTCGGCCTTCAAGTCTACCATCACGCGATTGGTGGATCGCACGAATCGGGTCGCAACGGGCGTGCTGCCTTGGGCGTGAACCACGAACGCTTCACGGCTCGCAAAATCATGCAGCACCGCCTGTGCTTCTTCGATGCCCACACCGGCCGCAAGCTCCCCGTATACCGTCGATAGAATGCCCCGGTTCATGGGCAGCAAATGCGGCGTAAAGGACGCTTTGACCGCATGCCCAGCGCGCGCCGACAGCTCTTGATCCAACTCTGCTGTGTGGCGATGAGAGGCGACGCCGTAAGCGTGAAAGCCCTCGGAAACCTCAGAATGGCTCAACGCCTCGCTCGACTTGCGCCCAGCGCCGGTGGTGCCGGACTTGGAATCAGCAATAATGCGGCTCGGATCGATCAAGCCCGCATTCTGCAAGGCCAGCAAAGGCACCAGAATGCTGGTGGGATAGCAGCCCGGACAGGCGATGATGGGCGCGTCCTTGATCTCCGCGCGGTAATGCTCGGTCAGGCCGTACACGGCCTCACTCTGATATTCCGGCGCGAAGTGCTCGCCGTACCAATCCTCATAGGCCGCAACGTCACGCAAGCGGAAGTCGGCGCTGAGATCGATCAGCCGCAAATCCGGCGCGGCGGTGCGCAAGGTTTTGGCAACGCGCTGCGTGGTTGCGTGGGGCAGACACAGGAAAACGGCGTCCAGCCCCGCGAGACTGACATCTTCAATCTTCACCAGCGACGGCAACCCAAAGCCAGCCAAGTGCGGGTAGACCTCGTCGATTGTCTTCCCGGCTTTGCTCTCACCCGTTAGCGCGACGATTTCGACATGGGGATGACCCAGCGCGATGCGTATAGCCTCTGCGCCCGTGTAACCTGAAGCTCCAAAGATTGCGATTTTCAATGGCATGCGTCGCACCCTCTCTTTCGTGAGGAAACCTAAGAGGAAATCGCGCAGAGAGCCACCTTTCCCGCTGCAATACAGAAAACGTCACGGCTCACAACTGAACGCTCGACCCGGTGGCTAGGCTTGGGGTTCGGGCTCTGGGTTAGAGCTCGGCGTTAGGGCTTGGGGCAAAATGATATGAAGTCGCGATCATGTATCGGCATCAGACTGATGATAAAGTCATAATATTGATGCGTGAAAACGTATGACTTCACACAATTTTCATACATAAATTTTAATCAGTAACGATAATTATTTATCATTAATCCTTATAATTCTGTGAATCTCCAAACAAACTAGATGATGCGCCTCCCATTTTGCATTATGCGAATAGCTTTACTTCCTTGCACAGATTGGAATCTAGAATGTCTGAAAATCAAACTGCCCTTAGCAACGCTGGCTGGACCATTATGTCCATGTTTGCGCTGGCGGTCGTCACCAACACGGCACTGGTGATCCTGATGTCGCTCGGCCTGCCCGTACCGACCATTGCGGCGACGGTCCTGATCGTCTTTATCAACATCATGGCGATCATTGGCATGAACAGCAGCATCGACGACATGAGCGCTGCGTTGAAAGATCTTAGCGAAGATGAGCTCAAGCTGAACCGCTACAAAACCTGGATCAACGCGCCGTTTATCATGTACCGCGGGCTGATCATTATTGGCTTTGGCGGCACGGGTGCGGGCTTGCTGCTGGCACTTTTCACCGGCTGATTGTCGTCCAAGACACAGAAAAAGGGGCGCTGCACACACCGTGCGACGCCCCTTTTTTCGTCTCGATACAAGCCCGCTGGGGCCGGCAGCGCTTAGTCGTGATCGTCTGCACACAGACCCGCAGCATCCGCCGCACGCAGCGCGGTCAGGAGCTGTGACCCATTGTGGGCCATCATGTCCAAGTAGGTTGCGGCCGGGCCGTCTGCCTCAGACAAAGCGCCAGAGTACAGAGCGCCGCCCATCGACAAGTTTGTCTCGCTGGCAATCTGGTCGATCAGCCGGTTGTCGGTGATGTTCTCAACGAAAGCAGCCGAGACACCGCCGTCACGAATTTGCTTGATTATCGCTGCTACATCACCCGCTGAGGCTTCGCTTGCCGTGCTGAGGCCGGCGGGCGCAACGAACGTTACCCCATAATCCGCGCCGAAGTACGTAAAGGCGTCGTGCGATGTAACGACCGTGGTGCAATGCTCATCAATGGTCGCGAAATCCGCTTTAAGCGCGGCATCAAGGGCCATGATTTGAGCCCGGTATGCCGCCGCATTTGCGCTGAACGATGCAATGGCTTCTGGATGGGCTTCTGACAAGGCAGCGGTGATGTTGTCCACGTAGACCGCAGCGCGGGAGAGGCTTTGCCACGCGTGGGGATCGAACTCGCCGTGTTCATGCTCTGCGTGATCGTCATGGTCTTCATGATCGTCTTCTTCATTGACCAAGACGTCAATACCGTCTGAGGCAACAACCATTGTGCCTTCAAAACCGGAAGCATCGATTAATCGGTCGATCCAGCCCTCGAATTCAAGGCCGTTCACCACCAGTA
>CAJQLX010000058.1 GCA_905479265.1 uncultured Alphaproteobacteria bacterium | reverse complement strand
TAAGAAGGTGCAGGATGGCGTTCCGACCTTTATCGTTCCAACATCGATCGGTGATACCCATCTAAACAGAGACGTGCCCAAAGCGGCCGTCGATAAAGTTCTTAACGAATGGTTGGAGACCTAATCACGTGTTGACCACTGTGGTCGCTATTTCGCTTGTCATCGTGCTGTTGCTGGCGGCTTCTGCCTTTTTCAGCGGTTCTGAAACAGCCCTGACCGGGGCGAATGCCGCGCGCATGCACCTTTTGGCCAAGGGCGGAGACCGCCGCGCGGCGCGGTCCGAGCGGTTGATCGCGATTAAGGATCGCGTGGTTTCCGCCATCCTGATTGGCAACAATCTGGTGAATATCCTGGCTTCAGCCTTGGCAACCACGCTGTTCAGTACCCTGTTTGGGGGGTTTGGCGTGGTGGTCGCGACCGTGGTGATGACGGTGCTGGTGGTGGTTTTTGCCGAAGTCCTGCCCAAGACCTTTGCCTTGCGCGAACCGGACAGCGTCGCGCTGCGGGTTTCTCGACCCTTGGCTTTGCTCACCGGGTTGTTTGCGCCGGCGACCTTTGCGCTGCAGCGCGTGATTTCTCTGCTGCTGCCAACCCCCAAGGCCGATGATGACGAGGGCGAAGAAGCGCTGCGCGGCGCCATCGCCTTGCACGCCACCAGTGGGGATGCCGAAGATGAAGCTGAAAGCCAGATGCTCGGCTCGATTCTGGATCTCGAAGACGTGGCGGTTGACGAAATCATGACCCACCGCTCCCAGATTGAGTCCCTCGATCTGGGGCAGTCGAACGCGGATCTGATCGATTCGGTGCTGAATTCCACCTTCACCCGGCTCCCGGTTTGGCGAGAGCAGCCGGACAACATCGTTGGTGTGCTGCACGCCAAGAACCTGTTCCGGGCCTTGCGCAAAGCCGATGGCGACCCGGATAAGCTCGACATCGGCAAGATCGTTGCGACGCCTTGGTTTGTACCCGGAACCGCGTCCCTGCTGGAGCAGCTGCAGCATTTCCGCTCCCGCCGCGAGCACTTCGCGCTGGTTGTTGATGAGTACGGCGGCCTAGAGGGTGTTGTGACGCTCGAAGACATCCTTGAAGAAATCGTGGGTGACATCGATGATGAGGAAGACGAAGTCCGCCGCGGCATTCAACGCGAAGCCGGGGGCTCGTTTATCATTGATGGCGAAATTTCCCTGCGCGACCTGAACCGAAACCTCAGCTGGCGCTTGCCGGACGACCGCGCCTCCACGCTGGCCGGCTTTGTGCTTTACGAAAGTCGTCAAATTCCAGAAGTGGGTCAGGTTTTGAGCTTTCAGGGCTTCCAGTTCGAGATTTTGGGCAGGGACCGTCTGCGAATCACCCGCTTGCGCGTGACCCCAGAATCGGTCTTGGCTCAAAGAAGACGAAATCAGCGCAAAACCAGTGAGCAAAACACCCCATGAACGGTCGCAGTACCCAACATCCACAGCAGGGCTTACCAACCGCCGATCGGCGCAAGCTCTTGCACGAAAGACGCTACGATATTCGTGGCTATGAACGCGAAGACGGAATGCTTGATGTCGAAGGAAAAATTGTCGATCTCAAGCCGAACTCTTTCGACAATCATGACCGGGGTTACGTCCCGGCGGGCGAGCCGCTGCATGAAATGCACCTGCGCCTGACCATCGATCATACGTTCAAAATCCATAAATCCGTGGCGGCGACACTCTATTCGCCCTACCGCATGTGCCCCGGTGCGACCGATGCCTATTCGCGGTTGGAAGGTCTGACCATTGGCGCGGGCTTTAACAAGCGAGCGGCTGAGGCCATCGGGACGCCGTTCGGCTGTACCCATATCACTGAAATGCTGCGTGCCATGGGCACGGTTGCCTATCAGTCCATGTGGCCGATCATTCGCCGGCGCGAAGAAGCGGAAGAAAAAAAGCGCCAGGCGGAAGAGTCCGCTGGCGCTACGAGTCGTGAAAAACCGAAAAAACGTCCGGGCCTGTTGGGTTCCTGCCACGCGCATGCGCCGTGGTCGGAAGTTGTGGAGAGAAACTGGCCCGACTTTTTTGATCCAGACGCCGAAGACGCTGCCGCGGCAAAGCTGGACCAGAGCGCCCGCTAGGGGCGGAGAGCCCCTTAGCGACGGCGGAAATACTCCAGAATTTGTGCGCGCATGGTGGACGAGAACGACGCTTGTCCCTTGCGGCGCTGGACGTAGTCACAGAACTGGTCGAGGGAGACTTTCTCTTCCTCTAGCAGCTCGTTTAACCCTGCCCAGAACTCTGGTTCCAACCGAACGGATGTCCGGCGTCCTTCTACCCGCACGTTACGGATCGGGTGAATGGACTTTGGCGCTTCGTTGCGTGAAATTTGTTGCAGCATGGATGCCTCCAATAAAGTGAAACACGAAAAATAAATCTCGTATAGCGAGTAGTAACTATGAATTACATAACCATGCAAGTGAAATTATCACCAAAATACAACCAAAAGTGCTCCTTTATGCACTTTTTTGTACGAAGCCGCGCTGCAAATCCATCCTATTTGAATGAAATTGAAAGGGCATGGACCGGTCCAGCCAATTCTTCGGCCAAAATCGAATGCACCTTCCGGTAGCGCTCTAGCCGCGTCAGAGTGTCTAGGCTTGAGGCCTTTAGTGTCAGTTTAAAGTGGGAATCGCCTGAATTCGGACTGCCTGCGTGCCCAGCATGAAGGTGAGATTCATTTTCCACCTCCAAAATGTCAGGGGACAGTGCTGCGATTAGCTTGGCTTCGATCTGTTCCTGCACGTTCATTTCGCCTATTCTCCAAAGTCTTGTGATTCATTCACCTATAACCCGGCAAATCCATGGACCGAAGCGCAGAAGACGCCCTTAAACAACCTTTCAAACGCACCAGCCGCGCAGAAGAGCGTGAGAAGGCGCGCGCCAAAAAGCGTGTGCGCACTTGCGAAGCACCCGGCTGCAAGGAAGAAGGGCAATTCCCCGCGCCCAAATCCCGCCGTCGCGTCAATGAGCGCTACCACTTTTGCCTCGAACACGTGCGCGAATATAACAAGGCTTGGAACTACTTCGAAGGCATGACCCCGGGCGCCGTTGAGCGCGACCGGCTGGCCGCCATGACGTGGGACCGACCCACATGGCGGTTTGGTGAGCAGGGCCGGGATCAGGCAGGAAAGCGTGCCAATGCTTTCGCAGGAAATGCGTTCAAAGACAGCTTTGGCATTTTCGAAGAAGAAGAGCGCGACGAAGCGGAGATCCGAGCGCGGGACACCCGCCGCTTGCTGCGCTCTCTGCCGCCTGAGTATCGTCAGGCTTTCGAAACCCTCGAAATTCAACCGCCTGTCACCGCAGAAGAATTGAAATCGCACTACAAAGATTTGGTTCGCAAGCTACATCCTGACTTGAACCAAGACGATCCAACCGCGGAGGAGAAGATGAAAGCTGTGAACGCCGCTTATTCCCTTGTCCGCGACATTATCGAGAATACTGAATAAACCCGGCTCGCAGCCTTGCACGAAGCGCCCTTGCAGGCGCTTTCTCGCTTGAGTGTAATACGCTGGAAATTTGACTTGAAGGTAAGCCACTATGACGACAGAGCTCACGGCACCAGACACCACCGTAAACGTCCGCGACGCTTTTGGCATTGATGCTGATTTGGACGTGCCTGCCTTTTCCGAGGCGAACGAATACGTGCCCGATCACGATGAAAACTACATCTTCGATCGCGACACGACGCTCGCCATTCTGATGGGTTTTAAGCACAACCGCCGTGTGATGGTTCAGGGCTACCACGGCACCGGTAAATCCACGCATATCGAGCAGGTGGCCTCCCGGCTCAACTGGCCTTTGGTGCGTGTGAACCTTGATAGCCACGTGTCCCGTATTGATCTGGTCGGCAAAGACGCCATCGTGCTCAAGGACGGCAAGCAGATTACGGAATTCCGTGAAGGCCTGCTGCCGTGGTCGCTGCAGCGCCCGATGGCGCTGGTGTTTGACGAATATGATGCGGGTCGTCCCGACGTGATGTTCGTGATTCAGCGCGTGTTGGAAGTGGACGGCAAGCTCACGCTGTTGGACCAGAACAAAGTCATCCGCCCCAACCCGCACTTCCGCCTGTTTGCAACGGCGAATACGGTTGGTTTGGGTGATACGACGGGCCTGTACCACGGCACGCAGCAAATCAACCAAGGCCAGATGGACCGTTGGTCTGTTGTCTGCACACTGAACTACTTGCCCCGCGCTGTTGAGGCGCAGATCGTTCTCGCGAAGTTGCCCGGTTACCAGACCGAAGCAGGCCGCAAGACGGTCGAGTCCATGGTGGCGCTGGCCGATTTGACCCGCAAGGGCTTCATGGCCGGTGATATCTCAACCGTCATGTCCCCGCGTACGGTGCTGACATGGGCAGAGAATGCGGAATACTTGGCCGGCAACGTCGGTTTGGGTTTCCAGCTTTCCTTCCTGAACAAGTGTGATGAGCTGGAGCGTCCGGTGATCGCCGAGTACTTCCAGCGCGCCTTTGGCGAAGACCTGGTTCTGGATAAGGCGGCATAAGTTTTGGCACAGCCTGCGTCGTTCAAAATCCCATCGTCCAACAAGCGTCGGGCGAGCCTGCAGGAAGACTTCCGGCAATCCACGTCGGCGACGTTGCGCGCGCTGTCGGGGAACAAAGAGCTGGAGGCTGTTTTTGCGTCGAACGCACGGGGCAAAATCGGCAACGATGTCTTCATCACCTCGCCCAGCCGGGAAATGACCCCGGCCGAGCAGGCGTTGGTGCGTGGCGAGTGCGATCAGAACGCCCTGCGTGAATCCTTGCATGACGAGAAACTGCACACGCGCTTGGCCCCGGTTGAAATGACCGCGCGGCAGGTTTTTGATGCGATGGAGCAGGTGCGCTATGAGGCGCTGGGCTCGCGCGATATGGGCGGTGTTCGGCAGAACCTGCAGGCTGCGCACGAGCAACGCGTTTCTGACTTGAACCTCAAATTCGTCAACGCCAAAGAAGAAGCGCCCTTGGCGGAGGTCATGCGGTACTTGGCCCGCGAGCACTTGAGCGAAGGCGAATGGGACGTGCCGGAAAATGCTCAGCCGGTCGTGGACCTGTGGAAGCCGCATTTGAGCGACAGTGTGTTTGAGCAATTAGAGCGCCTCAAAGCCAATCTGGACGACCAAAGCGCGTTTGCTGAAATCGCCGGGGATTTGCTGCGCGATCTGGAGTTTGAAATCGATCAAGCGCCGGACGATCAACCTGACGATGATCAGGATGCCGGCGACGAAAACGATACGGACACGAATTCCAACGACGTGCGCGGCGAAGACGACGGCCAGCAGGACGACCAGCCGCAGGATTCCAATCCGGATGATCAGCAGGCCTCAGACCAGCAGCAAGCCGGTGAGCAGGACGATGTTCAGTCCGATGATAGTTCCCAAATGCAAGAAGGCGACGAAGCGCCCTTGCAGCCGGATATGACACCGGAATATCGCCCCCCGTCCAACGACCCGCCACCGCACGATTACAAGGCCTTCACCAACAAGCACGATGAAGTGGTTGAGGCGGCTGATTTGTGTGATGCCGAAGAACTGACGCGCCTGCGGTTAATGCTGGACCAGCAATTGACGTCCTTGCAGTCCGTGGTGTCCAAACTGGCCAACCGCTTGCAGCGCCGCTTGATGGCGAAGCAGACCCGGTCTTGGGAATTCAACCTCGAAGAAGGCTTGCTGGATACCGCGCGCCTGACACGGGTGATTACCGACCCGACCAACCCGCTGTCGTTCAAGGTCGAAACCGATACTGATTTCCGCGACACGATTGTGACGCTGCTGATCGACAATTCCGGCTCGATGCGGGGCCGGCCGATTTCCACCGCTGCGATCTGTGCCGACATTTTGGCGCGGACGCTGGAGCGGTGTGGGGTCAAGGTGGAGATCCTTGGCTTTACCACCCGACAGTGGAAGGGCGGAAAGTCCAAGGAAGATTGGCTCGCGGCCGACCGTCCAACAAACCCCGGTCGCCTGAACGATCTGCGTCATATCATCTACAAGTCTGCGGATGCGCCTTGGCGTCGGGCGCGCAAGAACCTCGGTTTGATGCTGCGCGAAGGCTTGCTGAAGGAAAACATTGACGGCGAAGCGCTCGAATGGGCGATGAAACGCCTGTCTGTGCGGCCTGAAAACCGTCGGGTGCTAATGGTGATTTCTGACGGCGCGCCGGTCGATGACAGCACGCAGTCGGTAAACAGCGGCAATTACCTCGAAAAGCATCTGCGGGACGTCATTGAGTCCATCGAGACGAAGTCAGACGTGGAATTGGTTGCCATCGGCATTGGTCACGATGTCACGCGCTATTACCAGCGCGCGGTGACGATCACGGACGCTGAGCAACTCGGCGGCGCGATGATGGATCACTTGGTTTCGCTGTTTGACGAAGACGCTTTGCGGAAAATGGCGGCTGAGGCTTTGGCGGCGGGGTTGATGGGGCGGCACTAACTAGCCTGCTGTATCATCCGCCGCAACCGCCCGCTGCGCCGCTTCGCGCTGGCGCCCTCGCTCGAACCACCGCAGCAATATGCCGGCGGTCAGGGCGAGAATGAGCGGGAAGATCGACAGCGCCAAGAACGTGATCCGGAAGCCAAAGTGCTCACCGGAGAAACCAATGCTGACAGGACCACCCATAAAGGCGATGAAGCCCACCGCCGTGATGATGGATATCGCCACACCCGGTGGCAGGCCGGGGGTTGAGTCTGCGGTTTTGATGACTTGAGGCACAATGTTTGCCGTGCCAAGCCCCACCAATCCAAAGCCCACGTACGTCAGCAGCGTGCGGTCTTCCAAGGAGACCAGCAGGATCCCAACGACCGCAATCGCGCCACCGATTTGCAGCGTTCCTGCGCGACCAATCTGCGCAATCATCGGGTCACCCACCATCCGGCCTAGGGTCATTAGGGCGGTAAACGACGCCAGTGCGATTCCGCCCGAGACGGCGGCGGCGCGCCGGGCGTCTGCTTCGGCGGCGGGCAATAAGTGCCAGAGGTTTTCCGGTACAATCTCAGCCCCGCGCCCCAGTTCCAACTCACGCACCAGAAACGCGCCCCAGTCCTGAAAGGTGCCTTCGAGCATGTATCCAGCGATCATGTAGAAGGCGACGGCGATCAAGGGGGGATAGAACATGTATTTCAGCTTGAGTGGCGGCGATTCGGACGTGCTCTCCGCCGGAATCTGTTCCCGCCGCATCAAGCCGCCATAGACTTTGGGCAGGGCCAGAAAGCTCAGTGCGATCAGCCCCCAAATCAGCCATATACCGTTCAACTCCAAGAACAACCAACCGGCCATCGCAGCCGAACCAATAAAGGTTCCCAGCGACCAAAACCCGTGGATTGAGGAGATCACAGGCCGACCCATTTGGTCTTCAATCGCTGAGGCCTGCGAGTTGACGGCGATTTCCCACGTGCTGATCGTCAGGCCTACCATCAGAAACACAGCCAGAAAGATGGGAAAGGACGGTGCTGCCATCATGAAACCCACCATGCTCAGGTAGCACAGGGACATGATCAGGACGGCTTTTCGGGTTCCGACTTGCTTGATAATCCAAGGCGCAAGCGGCAAGGACAGCAGCGCGCCACCGGCTCCAAACAGGAAGCCCATGCTGAAAGCGCTTTCTCCTATGCCAAACCGGTCCTTCACAAAGGGCAGGTAAGGCAAATATGAGCCAATCAAGGTTCCGTAGATCAGGAAGATCAAACTCACCGAGAAGCGAGCGCTTTGGGGTGTGGCGGTCATAGGTCCATCGGCGAGTTTATTAATGATTCATGACTCGATTCATTCCATAGTGGGCCAGTCCCCGAGCAGATAGGAGGCCGTTATGGCTGAATCTCATCGTCAACAGCGTGTCGCGGAGCGTATCCGCAAAATCCTGTCTGCGGAATTGGCCAAAAGCAATTTCTCCGATAAAGTTTTGGATAAGCAGCCCATCACCATCACCCATGTCGATCCGTCCCCGGACTTGCGGCATGCCAAGGTGTTTTTTACCGCCCTTGGCGGGGTGGCCTTGGTCCCGGTGAAGGAGTTGAAGGAAGCGCTGACGCGGCACAAAACCACGCTGCAAGCGGCCTTGGGCCGTCAGCTCACCATGAAGTTCACGCCCAAGCTGACCTTTGTTCCCGATGATGCCTTTGACAAGGCGGACCACATGAACCGGCTTATCCACGGTCTGCCAAAAACGGGCTAAACCGTTTTGCCGTCTGGCTCAGGCCGGCGCGGCGCAGATCGGCAGGGTCCAGACCCACGGGCAGTGCGGCGAGGTGTGTCGCAAAAAATCCGTCCGGTGACAGCCGCTCGATCCCCAAGGGGCGCAGGTGCTTGGCGGGGAAGTCGCGGGCGTTCTGTGTGACGATAACCGAAGCGTGGCCGTCGATGGCGGCTTGAACCACGTGCAGATCGCTGGGGTCACGGAAGCCCTTAGCCGCGATACCAGCGCCGGTGGCCAAGATCGTGCTCGCTGGCAGCTGCCCCAAGAAGTCTTCAGCGCCTGATTTCCCCCTTGCGCTCAGAACACCGCGCAGTTCTTCAACCGTGCGTGCGGACCACAGTGGGGTGATGGCTTGGGCGTGCGCCATGTGCAGGATCAAGGCGCGGACGTGGAAACGAAAAAGCGCGTTGGTGTCGAACACCACGCGCTTTGTCACGGAAACAGTGGACGGATCAGTCCTTGGCTTCAAGCGTTTCCCAATGCTGGCGCTTTCGGTAAATCGTCGAGGCGGAGATACCAAGCAGCGCAGCCGCTTTCGGAATGTTGCCACCGCAGGATTCGATGGCGTCTTCGATGGCTTGTTTCTCGGTTTCCCACAGCGGCAAAATGCCTTCGACGCGTCGCCGGATCGGCGCGCTCTCGCCCGTGGCGGCTGGGTTTACGATGCCTTCGAACGGCGCTGATGGCCGCGCCATGCCCATGGGGTTGGTTGACCCGCCGGTGGTCGCGCGAAGGGCTTCGGCCGCGAGGTTTTCAGCCAAGGGGCTGTTCGAGGCAGAAGGAACGCTGTTTTGCGGTGGCGCAACGGCCATTGGCGAAGCACCGCCCTGGGACGGTAAGGAAGGGGCAAACGTGCTGCTGGTGGCCATCATGCCCGGCACGCGGCCAGGACCGGAGCCCACGGGGTTCACGGGGGCCGGAACCATGTCGGCGGTGACAAGCTCGCCTTTGTTCAAGACGACGATGTTACGAATGACGTTCTGCAGCTGTCGCACGTTACCCGGCCAAGGGTAGTTCAGGAACATGCGGGAGACTTCGGGATCGAAGTCGTGGAAGCGCTTGTTCTCTTCAGCAGCGAATTCGATGAGGATCTTGCGGGCGATGTCCAGCGTATCGCCTTCGCGTGCGCGCAGCGGCGGCAGGTGGATTGGAATCACGTGCAAGCGGTAATAGAGGTCTTCCCGGAAGCGCCCTTCGCCAATTTCAACCAAGGGGTCACGGTTGGTCGCACAGATGAAGCGGATATCCACCTTTTGCTGACGGTTGCCGCCAACTTTGGTGAACGTGCCCGTTTGGATGAAGCGCAGGAGTTTGGATTGCAGGTGCAAATCCATTTCACAGATTTCATCGAGAAACAGAGTACCGCCCTCGGCTTGCGAGGCTGCACCTTCGTGGTCGCTGATCGCGCCGGTAAAGGCGCCTTTGACGTGACCGAAGATTTCGGATTCCATCAGGTCTTTCGGGATCGCCGCACAGTTCAGGACCACGAGCGGTTTTTTCGCGCGGGGTGAGAGCTTGTGAATGGCTTCAGCCGTGACTTCCTTACCCGTACCGGACTCGCCGGTAATGAAGGTCGTTGCTTTGGACGGCGCAGCGGATTCGACCATGCGGTAAATAACCTGCATGGCTTTGGACTTGCCGATAAAGCCCTGAAAGCCCTTGGTCGAGACGGGCTTTGGGTTGGCGATCACTTGCTGCTTGATGCTTTCGCGCTTGAGAGCGGCGGACAGCGTTTGTACCAGACGTTGACGGTTGAACGGCTTGACGAGGAAATCGTAAGCCCCGCCGCGCATGGTCTCAACGGCCATATTGATCGAACCGTGGGCGGTGATCATGATGACCGCAGAGCTCAGACCGCGTTCTTGGATAAAGTCGAGGATCTCGGTGCCGCTCATGTCTGGCAAACGGACATCGAGCAGGATCACATCGGGTTCGTGCTGGGCGAGATGCTTGAGGGCTTCTTTGCCGCTGCTGGCGTGGGTAATGTCTAGAGGCTCTTCCTTCAGATATTCCTTATACAAGGAAACCAAGGGCTGCTCATCTTCCACGAGTAATACTTTAAAGCGTTGTGCGCTCATCAAAATCAAATCCCATGCCAAAGCGTAGGCAAAACCAAATTACGACGTAACAATATGCGACCGAAAAAATCTCGTCCTAAGTACGCTGCGAAAAGCACTGAAATCAAGGATTTTTTTCGGTTTAGGTGCAATTCGTTCATTCGATGCATTTTGCAAACCTCACCTTATGGGAGAGCAACCCGGCAAACCTTCGTCTCTTTCCCGCCAGTTTTACCCAGATTTATCCACAATATTTTACGGCGCTTAGAGCCATGAGAAACAAAAAAGGGGCGCCGTCAACCGGCGCCCCTACATAGAGCTTCAACTGAGAAACAAGTCTTAGTTACGGCCAGAAAACAGGCGCAGCAGAGACAGGAACAGGTTGATGAAGTTGATGTACAGGCTCAGCGCGCCGCCGATGGCGTAAGACTTCGCCAGGTCTGCGTCACCCTGCTGTGCAGCGTGGTAGTACAGGCCTTTGAGGTTCTGTGTCGTGAACGCGATCAGACCCAAGGATGCTGCGATGATCACCACACTGATGATGATGTCGAACAGGCCGCCTTGGAAGATGCCGATGCCCATCACGTTGCCCAAAAGGATTTGCGCAAAGGACGCGATGATCGCGGCGATCAAGCCAGCCATAGCGATGGAGCCAATGCCGCTGAGGTCACGGTTGGTTGTGTAACCGAAGAGCGACAGGATACCGAAGCCCAAGGAAGCCGACAGGAAGGCTTTCAGCACCACGGGACCGGAGTAGCCGGTGGCATTCGCCAACTGCTGTGCGCCAACGCTGCTGATCGCAAAGGCCATGATGAATGACAGCGACACACCCATGAGCGCGGAAAACGCCCAGAACACGGCCTGTGCCGATGACGGCTTCATCGTGTAGATGCGGCCACCGAAAATCAGGGACAGGCCCAGAGGCGCCAGCATCACCACCCAACGAACGGGTGAGCCGTAAAGGATTTGGCCCAGAACAGAGCCGTCTTGGAACGCAAAGTAAGCCACGACGAAACCGACAATACCGGTCACGGCGAGACCTGCGATCATGTAGTTGTAAACAGACCGGAAGAAGGTCCGTAAACCAGCATCCACCGCAGCATTGCTGGCGTTGCCATATCTGATTGGATCATTGTCGAAGTTGTTCGACATGGTGTCCTCCGAAGAAAAAAGGTTCAGGGGGTTCGAACCTTCTGAGGTTCGAAAATCGCGGTTATCCTGCCTCAGCAGCGGCAGAAATGCCAGACTTGCTAGATATATAGGGGCTGTGACCCGCTAACGGTAGAAGCGTGCGACCAATTCTACGTGACCGGTGAACAGAAACTGGTCCAGTGGAGCCACCCATTCGAGGCTGTAACCGCCCTCCCGCAGGGTGCGCGCATCGCGGGCAAAGGTCGCGGGGTTGCAGCTGACGGCAACAATTGTTGGTGGGCCGTCTTGGGCCAAGGCCTCGGTTTGGGCTTTGGCACCGGCGCGTGGGGGGTCGATGACCACCGCTTGCACCTTTTTCAACGCAGCACCAGAGAGCGGCCACGTTGCTAAATCGCGGGTGGCCGCGTGCATGGTCATGCCAGCAGCATTGGCGGCGGCCTTGAGCGCCGTTATCGCGGCTGCGCTGCTTTCATAGGCCTCGACCGTGTGGCCGCGCTCGGCCAGCGGCAGCGCGAACGTGCCGTGGCCGGAATAGAGATCCATCACGCGTTTGGCGTCATCAGGGATCGCGGCCAGCACCAGGCTTTGCAAGATGGCCTGCCCATCGCGCGAGGGTTGGAGAAACGCACGCTGGGGCAGGGCGACTTTCGCGCCGCCCAGTTCAACAAAGGGCTCACCTTGGGCGGCAATGGGAAAATCGTTGTGGGTCAGACGGGCCCATCCAGCCGACCGAGCCAGCCCCGCCAAGCGGTCTTGGGTCTCAAAGCCTTCGGTCATGCTGCCGCTGAGTGCGATGTCCAAACCGTTGTCGGCCAGCGTCAGATGCACCCGCAAGCCGTCGCGGTCGGTGATTAAGCCGTCCAGTCCGTCGCGGAGCAGGGGCAATGCCTCGACCAGCTCGGGGGCGAGAACCATGCAGCTTTCGATCACCTCGACCCAATGCGAGGATCGACGCCGAAAACCGATTTGGACGGGCTTGCCCGCAGGCTGCAGGGCGATGAATTCAGCGCGTCGCCGGCTGCCGGCCTCCACGCTTTCCAAAGGCAGCACCAAGGCGGGGTCAAACCCCGCTCGGCTCACGGCTTCTTCGATCCGCGTGAGTTTCCAGTTCCGCTGCGCCTCAAGGCTCCAGTGCTGCAACTGACAGCCCCCACACGCGCCATAATGCGGACAAGGGGGGTCAACGCGGTCCGGGCCTTCGTGCAGCAGTTCGATGATCTCCGACTGCGTGCCAGAGGCGGACTTTGAGGTGGTTTGCACCCGCACTTCGTCGCCCGGTACGGTCAGCGGAACAAAGATCGGTCCGTCTGCGCCCGGGGGCGGGGTCAGGACGCCGTCGCCGCGTCCACCAATGCTGTCGATTGTGCCTTGCAGCTGCTTGCCGCCGCCCTTGCGTTGCTTGCGTCTCATTACCGTACCACGTGCATCAAAAATTCGCGGTTGCCATCGCCGCCATGAATGGGGCTATCCCCTTGCCAAACAATCGCCCAGTCCGGGTGCTGCTCGCTCAACCAGTCTTGCACCAGCTGTAGCGCGCTAGCGGGGTCTTTGGCCACGCCGTCTTTCTGCAACCCGTCCCGGCCCACCTCGAACTGTGGTTTGATCAGGATCAGCGCCTGTGCGCCCACCGGCAAAGCGCGGAGGGCCGGCTCAAGCGCTTTGGTCACAGAAATGAAGGAGACGTCAGAAACCAGCCGGGTAATGCCGTGCTCGGTCAGGAGCTCCGGTGCCAGATCCCGCGCATTAAAGCCCTCAAGATTGCTGATGTGCGTGTTTTTGCGCAGGCGGGGGTGGAGTTGGTCGTGCCCCACATCCAGCGCGAGGACATGCGTCGCGCCGGCATCAAGCAGAACTTCTGTGAACCCGCCGGTCGATGCACCAATGTCGATACAAGCGTGACCGCGTGGGTCAAAGTCGGGGCATTGGCGCAAGGCTTCAACCAGCTTGAGCGCAGCACGAGAAACCCAGCGGTGGTCGCTGATGTCGAGGCGGTCAAAGTCGGTGGTGGTGACTTTGTCGCTGGCTTTCAGGCGCTTGCCATCCAGCGTAACCAGTCCGCGCTTGATCAGGTCTGCCGCACGGGAGCGGCTTGTCACTTTACCCGCCGCAACCAGCCGCGCATCCAGCCGCATCCTAGGCGGACAGTGCAGAGATGGTCAGAACGGCCTCAGCTTCGTCCCAACCCATCAGTTGCAGGGCCGTGCAGGCAATGGACGCGCTATCCAATCCGGCGTGGGCGAGTTGATCGGCGGGGCTCATGTGGTCGATGTAAGCGTCTGGCATGGTCAGCGTGCGGATTTTTACGCCCTGATCGAGCTGGCCGGATGCAGCGAGATGGCTCAGCACAGCAGCACCAAACCCGCCAGAGGAGCCTTCTTCGACGGTCAAAACAGCTTCGTGGGATCGAACAGCGTCGTCGATCAGTGCAGTATCCAGCGGCTTGGCGAAGCGCGCGTCAATGACGGTCGGATTGAAGCCCTTGGCCGAAAGCTTTTCCGCGGCCTTGAGGGTGTCTTGAAGCCGAGAGCCGTAGGAGATCAGGGCGACCCCCACGCCGTCTTGGACCACACGGCCCTTGCCGATTTCCATCGGCACGCCTTGGGCCGGTAAATCAACGCCTACGCCATCACCGCGGGGGAAGCGATAGGCAAAGGGACCGTCTTCATGAGCGGCGGCGGTTGCGGTCATGTGGACCAATTCCGCTTCGTCTGCTGGGGCCGCAACGACGATGCCCGGCACGGTCAGCAGATAGGAAATGTCATAGGCGCCGTGGTGCGTTTGACCGTCAGCGCCAACAAAGCCAGCCCGGTCGAGCACAAAGCGGACCGGCAAACCCTGCAAAGCGACGTCGTGGATGACCTGATCATAGGCGCGCTGCAGGAACGTTGAGTAAATCGCCACAAACGGCTTCATGCCCTCGCAGGCCAAACCCGCCGCAAAGGTTACGGCATGCTGTTCTGCGATCCCGACGTCATGGGTACGTTCGGGAAAACGCTCGCCAAAGCTGTCCAGCCCCGTCCCGGTCGGCATGGCGGCGGTGATGGCGGTGATGCGGTCGTCTTTTTCAGCCTCGCGGATCAGCGATTCGGCGAAAACTTTGGTGTAGCTGGGCGCGTTGGACGGCGGCTTGGACTGCTTACCGGACACAACGTCGAATTTGGCGACGCCGTGGTATTTATCTGCAGCGGCTTCAGCAGGCGCGTAGCCCTTACCCTTTTGCGTGACAACATGGACCAGGAACGGCCCCGCGCCCTGCTCGCTGGCTTTGCGAACATTTTCCAGCACGGGCAACAGGTGGTCGAGGTTATGCCCGTCGATCGGTCCGATGTAGTAGAAGCCCAGCTCTTCGAACATCGTCCCGCCCGTCGCATAGGTCCGGGCAAAGCCCTCTGCGCGCTTTGCAGCGGTTTGCAGGGGGCGGGGAAAGATTTCTGCGATGCCTTTGGCGATATCACGCAAGCCTTGGTAGGCGCTGCTGGTTGATAGCCGGGAAAGATAGGAAGACATGGCGCCAACGGGCGGCGCGATGCTCATTTCGTTGTCGTTGAGGATGACGGTCAACCGACCTTTGCCAGTTTCAGCATTGTTCATGGCCTCGTACGCCATACCCGCAGACATGGCCCCATCGCCAATCACCGCGATCACCTGCCCGCCTTTATCCCCGCGCATATTCATGCCTTCGGCCATGCCCAGCGCTGCTGAGATCGACGTTGAAGAGTGCGCGGTGCCAAAGGCGTCGTATTCGCTTTCTGAGCGCCGAACAAAACCTGACAGTCCGTCTTTCTGCCGCAAGGTACGGATGCGCTCGCGGCGGCTGGTTAGGATTTTGTGCGGATAGGACTGGTGCCCCACATCCCAAATCAGGCGGTCGTGCGGTGTGTTGAAGACCCGGTGCAGCGCCACCGTTAACTCGACCACGCCCAAGCCTGCACCCAAGTGACCGCCCGTGTGACTGACAGCATCAATCAGTTCCGCCCGCAATTCATCCGTCAGCGCAGGCAGCTCATGATCGCCGAGTGCGCGCAGGTCTTCGGGGTTGATCACCTTGTCGAGTGTTGGGGTGAGCGGGCGTTGGGTCGGCTGTTGGGTCATAAGGCCAGACGTGACATTTTCTGTGAGAGGGCGGACCTACTGTGCCGCCCAGAATCGGGCTAATTGCGGCGAGTTAGCACAAAATCTGCCAAAGATGACAGGAATGTCAGTGCCGCACTGCTTCCCTTTATATGGCCTTTAAGTGGCTCAAGGGCAGTCTTTGCTGCGGAAATTTCCTTTTCGCTGCGCGCACGGGCGGCGTCCAGGCCCAACACCGTGACAAACGTGGCTTTTCCGGCCTGTGCATCGGCACCGGCGGGTTTGCCCAATGTTTCTGCGTCTGAAACGGCATCTAGGATGTCGTCGGTAATCTGAAACGCCAATCCCAGATGCACGCCAAAGGACCGCAGCGCGCTCGACGCCGTCGCGTCATGGGCAACCAGCGCAGGCGCTTCGCAGGCAAAGCGGATGATCGCGCCGGTTTTCTGTGCTTGCAGCCGTTCTAATGCGGCGAGGTCCAACGCAACCCCATCGCGCTCACTGAGCAAATCCAACATTTGCCCCCGCACCATCTGTGCGCCTGCTTCCGAAAGGGCGCGCAGGGCCAAGGGCACTTCAGCCAGATGGCCGAGCGCGTAGGTCAGCAGTTGGTCGCCGGTGAGAATGGCGGTGACTTCATCGAACTTGCGATGCACCGACGGTTGACCCCGCCGGGTGTCGGCGTCGTCCATGGCAGGCAAGTCGTCGTGAACCAGACTGTAGGCGTGCAGCGTTTCAACGGCGACGGCAATGCGTTCAGCGTCCGTGGTTGATAAGCCCACGGTCTCACCCGCCGCAAGCGCCAGCATCGCGCGCAGCCGCTTACCACCGCCAAGCAAGGCATAGGCGCTGGCGTCCTCAACCCGGATTTCCGGGGCCAAAGCAGGCGCACTCCAGTCGGCAAAAGCCCGGCTGAGCGCCGCTTCTGTCTGCGTGAGATAGGCAGCGCGCTGGGTCGCGAAATCCATCGGGATCAGGCGTCGAAGGGTTCAGTTTCGGCGGAGCCGTCAGATTTGACGCGGATTTGCTCGATCTTCATATGCGCTTCACGCAGCTTTGCGTCGCAATGCATCCGCAGCAACGAGCCGCGTTCATAGGCCTTGATGCTCTGGTCCAGCGAGCCATCGCCGCGCTCCAACCCATCAACAATGCCGCGCAACTCGTCCAGCGCTTGCTCAAAGCTCATCGCCCGGATGTCGTCGGGCAGTTCTTTCTCAGCCATTTCTCATATTCCTTGGAACAGGGCGCTTGCGTGCGCCGTTACGCTGCGGGTCAGGGCAGGCAGGTCGTAACCGCCTTCGAGCACGGAAACAACCCGGCCTTGGCTATGGCTGTCAGCCAGCGCCACGATCTGCGCCGTTAAGGCGGCAAAACCGTCTTCCTCAACATTCAGACCGGCCAGCGGGTCGTCGGCGTGGGCATCAAACCCGGCGGAAATCACAATCAGGTCTGGCTCCAGCGCATCCACGCGATCCAGCGCGGGTTTCCACGCCTCCAGCAAGCCCGCGCTGGTGGTTCCGGGGTCAAGCGGGATGTTCATGACGTTATCATGCGCGCCCGTTTCGCTGGCATCACCACTGCCCGGCCACAGCGGCATCTGTTGGCTGCTGATAAACAAGGTGTTGGGGTTATCCCACAGCAGGGCTTGCGTGCCGTTGCCGTGGTGGACGTCGAAATCCAGCACAGCAACCTTGCGGGCTTCCATCTCAAGCGCACGGTTCGCCGCCAACGCAACATTGCCGAACAGGCAAAAGCCCATCGCACGGTTGGGTTCGGCATGGTGGCCGGGGGGACGGGTGGCGACAAAGATACGCTTGGCCTTGCCTGCCATCGCCCGCTCAGCCGCTTCGATGGCCCCGCCTGCGGCCAGCAGCGCCGCGTCAGAGGTTCCGGCGGTGCGACCGGTATCGTCATCAACCCACCGCACGTCTCCGGTTCTGACGGGTTGAAGCATGGCATCAACGTAGTCGTGACCGTGAAGCGTTTTAAGCCGTTCGGGATTGGCTTTGCCCGGCTCCAGCCGCTCGATCGCGGCCAAGCCATCTGTCGCTGACAGCCCCTGCAGAACAGCGTGCAGGCGCGCTGGTTGCTCTGGGTGGTTCCAGCCCTTTGGGGCGGCGCTCTGGGAAGTCCGCACGTCGCCATGCAAGGCGCAGGCTGGGTGCGTGAAGATCAGATTTGCCATGTCAGCCGTCCTCTCCTGTCCTGTTCATCCATCCTTTGTTTTGCACGCGGACGAGCGCAGGGCTATGGGTGTGACTTCAGGTTTCTGTTGGTAATTTACGTGAGGCTCGCATGAACAGACAGAAGAAAATCCGCATGAAGATCCTAGCCACGTTCTCCGCGCTCTTGCTCGCCGCGGGTGTGGCCATGTGGATTTTTGCCGATCAGTTGGTTGCTTATTTTGGCGGCTAAAGCGGGCCGCTAGGGGTTGTGAACGCGCAGCGTCAGGATTTTCCCATCGCCGTCCCGCTCTTCGGACACCATTGCGTGGCCCACTGTATCGCACAGAGCTTTAAAGTCGGCGGGCGCACGCGGGTCGGTGACACGAATGCGCACTTCGACCCCTTCATCGTAACCGCGCAACGCTTTGCGCGCTTTCAAGACGGGCAGAGGGCACTTGAGCCCCGTCAGATCCAAATCTACCAAACTGTTACGTTCCTTGGTATTTTAAGCAGGTGAGCGGCCTTGGGCGGCATCGTTGACGAACCGCCCTTACCCGGTTTCAACATTATACACGCATGGGCGTTGACTTTCCGAGTTTTTGCGAAACATCGCTAACATGACGGAAACGAACAGCCATAGCCATGCCACGTTGATCGCGGGTTTTGATCTTGAGTCTGCCAGCCGAATGCTGCGCTCGATGTCAAACGATCGGCGTCTGGTGATCCTGCTGCTGCTGCGGGGCAAGGAAATGTCGGTGAACGACATTGCCGAGCGCGTTGGCTTGAGCCAGTCGGCACTGTCACAGCATCTGGCGATTTTGCGGTCCGACGGGCTGGTGAAAACGCGGCGTCAGGCGCAGTCGATTTTCTACTCGATTGCCTCAGAACGCGCCGTGGCCATGCTCGATAACGTGCAATCCCTGTTCTCCGGTGCCAGCAGCAACTACTCCGACGGCAACGTTGAGCACGTGGATTTCCGCCAGCAATCAAACCAGTCGCGGTAGCGGCGCTGCCTTGTTAAAAGGCCAGCATGTTTGACCTTCATATCCAAGACGATGACGGCGTCGCCCGTCTGCATCTCAATGCGCCACAGCGCCTCAATGCCTTGCGGCTCGAACATTGGGCGGCGCTTGCCGCCCTTGCTGACAATTTGGCGGCTGATGATCATGTGACGGCCGTGGTGATCAGCGGGGCGGGTGATCGTGCCTTTTGCGCGGGCGGCGATATCACGGAGTTCTCTGATATTCGCATGGGCGCAGCGGCGGCGCAGGCGTATAACGCCGAAGTGGACCGCGCGCTTGTCGCGCTGGCCGCGATCCCGGTTCCCACCATCGCCCGCATTCACCAAGCCTGCTTTGGCGGCGGGTCGATGATTGCGCTGTCCTGTGATTTACGCTTTGCAGCGCCAGCGGCGCGGTTCTGCATACCCCCCGCAAAGATGGGTTTTGCTTACAATGCCCTGCCGCTCGACCGCCTGCGCCAGTTGGTTGGACCCGCACACGCGTTGGATTTGGTGTACACCGCACGAACCATTGACGCGGCGGAGGCTGTCCGCATCGGGCTGGTGAATGATGTTGCAGATGACCTCGATGGCTTTATAAACCAGAGGCTGTCGGCCATTTTGGAACACGCGCCGTTGTCCCATCGAGCGCACAAGCGCGTGCTGAACGAAGCGCCCGAGCCGGGCAGCCAAGCCGAATGCGCAATCACGGATCATTTGTACGACAGTCAAGATTATCAAGAAGCCGTCGCCGCTTTCACCGAGCGTCGTCGCCCCACCTTCAAAGGCCAATAAAATATGCTCAAGCGAATTCCTCTCCTTAATCGACTGGTTGGCGGCTCTTCAGGCGGCCCGGGTCGCGTGAATGTTTTGCGGCTGCACGGCGTGATCAGTCCGGCGAAAAGCAGCGGTCCCTTGGGCGGGAGTGGTCCGGTGTTGAGCTTGGAGGCTTTGGCGGGAGATATTGAAAAGGCGTTCAAGCCGTCGGGTTTGTCGGCGGTCGCGCTTCTGATCAACTCGCCCGGTGGCAGTCCGGTTCAATCCAACCTCATCGCAGCACGCATTCGGCAGTTGGCGGATGAGAAAAACGTGCCCGTGATCGCCTTTACCGAAGATGTCGCTGCCAGTGGCGGTTACTGGTTGGCCTGTGCCGCTGATGAAATTGTCGCCGATCCGGCGTCCATTGTTGGTTCGATCGGTGTGATCAGTGGTGGTTTTGGCTTTACGGGCTTGATGGAGAAACTCGGTGTTGATCGGCGGATTTATACCGCAGGTGAAAACAAATCCCGGCTTGACCCGTTCAGCGCTGAAAAAGAAAGCGATGTCGCGTGGATCAAGTCGTTGCAACTCGACCTGCATGAGATTTTCCGCCGTTTCGTCGAGCAGCGCCGGGGCGACAAATTCAAAGTCGATGAGCCGCGCAGTCTGATGAACGGCGACGTTTTCCTTGGCGAAAAGGCGCTTGAGCTGGGAATGGTCGATGGCCTCGGAGATATGCGTTCAACCCTGCGCGCGCGCTTTGGTGAGAAGGTACAGATCAAGCTGGTGAACAAGCCCAAGCGCGGCCTGTCGTTCCTCAACCTGCTTGGCTCACGGGGCGATGACCCCATAAACGCGGCCATGACAGCGCTTGAACAGCGGGCGCTGTGGGGTCAGTACGGCCTCTAAGCCTCGGCTGGACCAGCGGAGGGTTGCAGGGCAGGCGGGGGCGTCCCGTTGGATCGCTGCTGTTTTCCCGGCGCGCAAGGCGCTAGGGTCTGGGTCAACATCGACATCACCTGAGAGCCAGACCCCGTGACTTTTCAGAAGCAAAAGGCTGACAAGGCAACTTGTTTTCAGCGCCTCGTCCTGAACCTACAAACCTATTGGGCGGATCAAGGCTGTGTGGTCCTTCAGCCCTATGACATGGAAGTGGGCGCTGGAACCTTTCACCCGGCCACAACGCTGCGGTCCATTGGCGACACCATCTGGAACGCCGCCTACGTCCAGCCCTCGCGCCGTCCTACCGATGGTCGCTATGGCGCGAACCCCAACCGCTTGCAGCATTACTACCAGTTTCAGGTGCTGATGAAGCCAAGCCCTGCGAACGCGCAAGAGCTGTACTTGGGATCGCTTCAGGTGCTCGGCATTGACCTGCAAAAGCACGATGTACGCTTTGTTGAAGATGACTGGGAAAGCCCAACGCTGGGCGCTTGGGGTCTGGGTTGGGAAATCTGGTGTGACGGTATGGAAGTCAGCCAGTTTACCTACTTCCAACAAGTCGGCGGCATCGACTGTAACCCCGTCCCGCTGGAGCTGACCTACGGTCTTGAGCGGTTGATCATGTACGTGCAGGGCGTGGACAATGTCTACGAGCTGGACTGGGACGGCATTCCGACCGACCAAGGCGGCAAGTGTTACGGCGATGTTTTCCTGCAAGCAGAGCAGGAGTTCTCGGCCTATAATTTCGAACACGCCGACACCGACGCGCTGTTCCAGCATTTCAAAGACGCCGAAGCCATGTCCAAGCACTTGCTGAGCCAAGAGCCGCCTTTGTCGCTGCCGGCCTATGATCAGACCATGAAAGCATCGCACCTGTTCAACCTGTTAGACGCGCGCGGCGTGATCTCAGTGACGGAGCGGCAGGCGTATATTGGCCGCGTTCGGACGCTGGCCAAGGGCTGCGCAGAGGCCTGGGCCGATAGCCCCGGCGGGCGCGGCGAGCAACCACAACCCATGTCTGTGGAGGTCTGATCATGAGCGCGACTGAAACCCTGCTGATTGACCTGTTCTCCGAAGAAATCCCAGCGCGCATGCAAAAGGGCGCGGCGAACGATCTTGCCAAGTCCATCGCGGATGCGCTCAAGGGCGAAGGGCTGAAGATCGGCGCGACGACCGTATGGTTCGCACCCCGCCACATCGCCTTGCGGATCGCCGACATTCCAACCTCGCAAGAGGACCGCAGCGAAGAGCGTCGCGGTCCCCGAGAAGGCGCGCCAGAGCAAGCCGTCGCCGGCTTCTTGAGCGCCAACGGTCTCGCGTCTTTGGACGACGCCGAACTGCGCGAAACACCCAAGGGCAACTTTTACTTCGCCGTTCAGCACATCAAAGGACAGCAAACCATCGACCTGCTGCCCGGCTTGATCGAAAAAGCCATCCGGGACTTTACCTGGCCCAAGTCCATGCGCTGGGGGCGTGGTTCCTTCCGTTGGGTGCGTCCCCTCCACCGCGTCGCGGCGCTGTTCGGTTCGCACGTGGTGCCCGGTCAGCTTGATCTGGGCAACGGCGAGAGCATCGTATTCGGTCGAGAGACCGAGGGGCACCGGTTCTCGGGCAATGGCGTTATTGCGCTGACTGATCCGTCGAGCTTTGAAGACCAATTGCGCGACGCTTCTGTCGTGGTGAACCAAACCGAGCGCGCAGACGCGATTTTGGCAGGGGCACGCAAAGCAGCCGAGGACGTGGGCTGTACGTTGATCGAAGATGCCGGTTTGCTCAGCGAAGTCACAGGTTTGGTCGAATGGCCAACCATTGTTCGCGGGCAGATTCCTGATCGCTTTATGGCTGTTCCCAAAGAAGTGTTGGTGCTGTCGATGAAGGAGCATCAGAAGTACTTTGCGCTCCAGCAGGCTGATGGCAGCCTCGCGCCGTATTTCATCACCGTCGCCGATGGCAAGCGCGAAGCCGAGACCTTTGCGCGGATCGCAGGCGGTAATGAGCGCGTTTTGGCGGCTCGCTTGTCTGACGCTGAATTTTTCTGGAATCAGGACCGGAAGGACACGCTGAACAGCCGGGTTCCGGCGCTGTCTTCCATCGTTTTCCATGCCAAGTTGGGCACCGTTGGCGACCGGATTGATCGCATGGCCCCGCTTGCGGCGTGGTTGAGTTCTTACATCAAGGGCGCAGACCGTGATGCGGCGCGTTCGGCTGCGCGGTTATCCAAGGCGGATTTGACGACCGGCATGGTCGGTGAATTCCCCGAATTGCAAGGCGTGATGGGCGCGTACTATGCCGCGCACGACGGCGAAGATGGGGCCGTCGCGCAAGCAATCAGCGAGCACTATTCCCCCCTTGGCCCCAACGACGATTGTCCTTCTGCGCCGCTGTCGGTTGCTGTTGCACTGGCGGACAAAATTGATGCGCTGGTCGGGTTCTGGCGGATTGATGAGAAGCCCACAGGCTCCAAAGATCCATTTGCGCTGCGCCGGGCTGCGCTGGGTGTCGTCCGCTTGCTGGTTGAAAATGACATCCGCGTGCCGCTGATCAATGCCTTCCGTGAAGCCGAAATGCTGTACGGCGGTGAAAGCGACATTTCGGCTGATCTGCTGGGTTTCATGGCGGACCGGATGAAAGTCACGCTCAAGGACCGAGGTTTGCGCCACGATTGGATCGCGGCTGTGTTTGAGTCAGGGTCTAGCATGGACGATGATTTGGTGCGTGTGACCAAGAGAGTTGAGGCTTTGCGCGACTTTGTGGGCACAGACTCCGGGGCTGATTTGCTTGCCGGGTACCGCCGAGCGGCTAACATTCTGCGTGCGGAGGCAAAAAAGGCCAAAGGCGGCCTAGAGCTTGGCTCGGTTGACGCGGGCTTGTTCGAGGAACCAGCGGAAAAAGCCCTTCACGCCGCGCTGGCAGGCTCCAAGGCCGGGGAATACCTCGCGGCAGAGGATTTCAGTGGCACTTTTGGCGAGTTGGCGAAGCTTCGCGCGCCGATCGATGGCTTCTTTGAAGGTGTCATGGTGAACGCCGATGTCGCAGCAATCCGGGAAAACCGTCTTGCGCTCTTGTCTCAGTTCCTTGGTTCTGTAGATTCCGTGGTCCGTTTATCTGCGTTGGAAGGCTAACAGCCCCGCCCCAACGCTTGCGTGGAGCATCGGCTTTAGTATGGGAACAGTAGCGAGCCGACTTGAGAAGTTGGCGGCGGCAGGATTGCCCGTCGCCCCCCTGACCTTGTGCGAAACCGATGACGCCGTGCGGGAAGCCGCAGCGGCGCTCAAGGTGGACATTTCTCTGCGGTATGAAGGCGCGCGCTTGCGCTCGTCCACGTCGATTGAAGAGATCGAAACAGCCCTCAGCAAGCAGCGCCAAGCGCTCGAACGGGCGCGCATGGTCGGTTTGGTGGATGAAGAGCCACGCTTTTGGGTGATTCAGGAAACCCCTGCCGCCACGCTGGTTGAAATCGATAGTCGCGACGCCTCGACCGGAGAGGCGACCGGCGGTGATTTGGCGGCACAGGCGGAGGCGACGTTGGGCCAACCGCTGAAGCTGACCATTGCCGATGGTAAAATCTTCGATGCTGAGGCCTTGGTGCTTTCCCCGCGTCAGAAGTTCACCGCTTTGGTGGATCTGGTTGAAACCGAACATCTGACCCAGGCTCAGGCTTTGGCGCAGATTTCGGCACTGGACCTCGAAGAACTGCTGCACCCACGCTTGGCCCCCGGCGGCGAGAACCTGACCATTGCCACTGGGATTAACGCCAGCCCCGGTGCTGTGGCGGGGCGCATTTACTTTTCTGCGCGGGATGCCATTGACGTGGCCCAAACCTCAGGCGCTGGGCCGGTTTTGTTGGTGCGTAAGGAAACAACGCCCGAAGACATCCGCGCCATAACCGTGGCGGCGGGTGTGGTCACGCGCGCGGGTGGGATGACCAGCCACGCGGCAGTGATCGCGCGCGGCTTGGGTAAGCCCTGTGTCGTGGGCGTTCGAGAGATGGACGTTGATCCCGACAGCCGGACGCTGAAAATCGGCGACCAACTGTTCTATGAGGGCGACTGGCTTACCATCGATGGAACCTCTGGCCGTGTGCTGCCGGGCCGGGTGGAGACCCAAGAACCGACTCTGCCGGAAGCCTTTGACAAGATCATGAAGTGGTGTGATGCGACGCGGTCAATGGAGGTTTTGGCCAATGCCGAAACCGTCGCAGAAGTCGAACTGGCGCTGCATTTTGGTGCTGAAGGCATTGGATTGTGCCGAACCGAGCACATGTTCCTCAACGCTGAGCGACTGGGCGACGTCCAGCGGATGATCCTCGCGGAAACCGTGGACGCGCGCGAAGCCGTGCTCAAGGAACTGGAACCACTGGTGCAAGCGGAATTCCTGCGCCTGCTGGTGGTTTTGCAAGGCAAACCGGTGACCGTGCGCTTGCTCGATCCGCCGCTGCATGAGTTTTTACCATCCGAAAGCGGGGAGATTGAGCAGCTCGCCGAAGCCACGGGCTTGGGCTTACTGCGCATTCAGCGTCGGCTCGAAGCCCTGCGCGAAGCCAATCCCATGATGGGGCTGCGCGGTTGCCGCTTGGGCATCATGTTCCCCGAGATTTACGAGTCGCAAGTCCGCGCGCTGATGGCTGCTTGCCGACAAGCGCGCAAGCAAGGCATTCAGCCGCATGTTGATATCATGCTGCCCCTGATCTCGTCTGCGAGCGAAGTCTCGATCCTGCGCGAGCGATTGGAGCCGATTGTCACCGAAGATGCCCGGCAAAGCATTGGCATCGGCGCGATGATCGAAACGCCTCGGGCCTGCTTGCGCGCCGAAGAAATCGCCCAGGGTTGCGATTTCTTCTCCTTTGGCACCAATGACCTGACCCAGTTGGCCTTTGGCCTGTCACGGGATGACGCGGGCACGTTTATGCCGGAATACCGCAATCTTGGTCTGCTGGCATCAAACCCCTTTCGGGTTCTCGATGAGCAAGGCGTGGGCGAGCTGTTGGCCATCGCCGTCGAGCGAGGCCGGATCACCAAAGCGGATATGCCGATGGGATTGTGTGGGGAGCAGGGGGCGGAGCCGTCTTCGGTGATGCTGGCCCATGATCTTGGGTTCAACAGCGTCTCGTGTTCGCCCTATCGCGTGCCGATTGCGCGGCTGGCTGCGGCACAGGCGGCGTTAAAGGACGAGCGATCCTAGGGCTGCCACGGTCAAGCCCGCAACCATCCCCAGCAGCAAACGGCCCGACGTTAAGCATATCGCCATAGCCGTCCCAGCGCCGATCCAGAGCGGGAGCTTATCCAGCAGCCCTTCGCCCTCCCCGGGCAAGGCCCATGTGGTCATAAAGCCCGCGATGGCACAGCCGGGCATAATCTCGATCAGTTTCCGCAGGCGAGGGTGGATTTGACGGCCAGCGAGCAAGGCAAAGGGCCCCATGCGGCTCACCATCACAACAGCTGACAGCGCAAAACCCAGCAGGATGATCTCCGCCCTCATGACGGCGTGTCCGGTGTGGTGTCTTCGGTTTCCATTGGGGCTAGCAGGACAAAGGTCACCGCAGCGACGCTCGCACCCAGCAGCGCGGCCAATGTATCGGGCAATGCCAGCCCTTTCGCCGCCAGAATGGTCAGCACGGCGGTGGCCAAGGAGGGGATCTTGTTGGTGCCGTTGCGCCATATCAGCGCGATCATCAGGGCAAAGAACACCACGGGCGTCGCTGCGAACGCCGCGTCGATGGCGGGATGGCTGGGAATCGGGATGGTTACACCAGCCACGGCGCCCACCATCCAAAGGGCATAAATGGCGATGGCTTGGCCCCAGAAATAGCCCCAGAAGTCGTCTTTCTTATACCCTCGCGACATGGCCCACGCAGCATCCACCAACCCTGTCATGGACAGCAATTCGGCCAATCGGCCCTGCGATTTGCGCGCCATGTCGAGGGACATCAGGACGTTGCGAGAGCAGATAAACAAACTGCCAGACAAGAGCGTCAGGACCGCGCCAAGGGTTGTTTCAGCACCCAAGGCCGCAAACTGCACGGCGGCGGAGTACACAACAGCGGAATAAAACACGGCCTCAAGCGCGCTCAGCCCCGCTTCCAACGCCGCCAGCGAGTACATGATACCCAGCAATGCCGCCGTCAGGCCCACGATTGCGCCTTCGCGTAGTCCGGTTTTCATCCCTTGTGAGAGTGCCGTCATGCTGGTCTCGCTGGTGATTTTCAGCGCTAACCTTGGCCACAAAAAAAGGGGCCGCGAAGCCCCTCGTTTTGAATGCCTGCCCTGTTGCGGTTAAACGCGGTTGGGCAGGTCGTCAATGGCGGTGTCAGCCAGCGAAGCCAGTGCGGCTGCATCCAACTGTTCTGGCAAGGACTTGCGCAGGGCACCAATGGCCAGCTCGGCTGCGCGAGACTTCAGATCGTTCTGCGCCTGCACCTGCAGCTGGTTCATGCGTTGATCGAACGCAGCGCTGCGGCGCTCTAAAAGGCCGCCGAGATCGGTGGCAGACTTCTCAGCCAGACGGACCGCTTCTTCTTTGGCTTGCTCAATGATGGCGCCCGCGTCGACGTCGGCTTGACCAAACTTGGCCTTGTACTCCGCCATCTGCGCTTCGGCTTGAGCCAGCAGCTCGCCCGCTTCATCAATCTGCTTGGAGATTTCAGTGCCGCGTGAGTCCAGTGACTTCAGGATTGCACCACCGGCGCGCCAGAAGACGAAGGCGAGGAATGCGATCGTACCCGCTGCGACCCAGAACTTTGGGTTGGAAGGGTCGAGGTGGTAGGTGATGATGTTGGTGTTTGCGCTGTTATCAGCCATTGCCAAGCTCCTTCACCGCTTGAGTCAGTTTCTTGTCATCAAGCTTTACGCCCAGAACCTGCGACGCCGCGATTTGAGCGGTGTCAGAAGCAACGTCCGACAACTCGGAAAGCGCTGCTGAGGTCTGATCGGCGATTGCCTTTTCCACGCTGGCTTGCTTGGTCGCGAGATCCGCCGCCAGCTTCGCCTGAGCTTCTGCCGCCTTCGCCGCTGCTTCATCGGAAGCCGCTTTGATGATGGTTTGTGCTTCGGAACGCGCCGTCGCCATCTTTTCCTCGTAAGCCGCCATCATGGCTTTGGCTTCGTCGGAAAGGTTTTGTGCGCGATCGATGTTGCCCGAGGTCAGCGCATCGCGCTCACTGCGAACGGTCTCAATCCGGCGCAAGCCGACTGAAACGATGAGCATGGTCAGGCCAAAGGTAATGATGAACCAAAGCAGGTTCAGACCCATGGCCGTGCCGTCACCGAGGATATCAAACTGAGGCATGCGGGCCTCCCGTTAGCGAGTGTTGTGAACCGTAGGCGGCGTTGCGCGCCACCATCGAGGGTCCGGAATTTCGGTGTCAACGTTGGTAACTTGCAGCACCGCGCAGGACCAAAGCCTGTGACGGTGCTGCGAGTTTACCGTCGACGTAAAGCCCACCGGAGCGGGCTTCAGTATTTAGATCACGAACATGATCATGAAAGCGATGAGCAATGCGAAGATGCCCAGTGCTTCCGTCAGTGCGAAGCCTACGAACAACCAGGTCTGGAACTTGTCCTGAGACGCAGGGTTGCGGGATACAGCCTGAAAGTAGTTGCCGAAGATGGTGCCAAGGCCGATACCAGCGCCGATGAAGCCCATGGTAGCGAGACCAGCGCCAAGCGCCTTAAACATTTCCAACGTCATGACGTTTCCTTCTCGAATTTCAAATGTCGACGGTTAGGAAGTGAAAGCCCCGATGATCGGGACTTCCGGAGAAAACGATCTAGTGGTGCAGTTCAACTGCGTCTGCGAGGTAAACCGCAGCCAAAAGAGCGAAGATGTATGCCTGGAGGTACGCCACCAGGAATTCCAAAGCACTCAGGGCAACCAGCGCTGGAAGAAGCGCGATACCGCCGATGAGCGTGAATGAAGCAAAGGTGCCGATCACCTTCAAGACGATGTGACCCGCCGTCATGTTCGCGAACAAACGCAGCGAGTGCGTGAGGGGGCGAACGAAGAACGACAGGACTTCGATGAAGATCATGAAGGGCAGCAGCCAAAACGGAACACCGCTTGGCGCGAACAGGGAGAACCACTTCAGGCCGTGACGACGCACGCCGATGTAGATCACCATGCTGAAGATAACGACCGCCATGAATGCTGTCAGCGAGACGTGGGACATAACGGTGAATGAGTACGGCATCATCCCCCACATGTTCGCTACGAACACGAACAGGAAGACGGAAAGCACAAACGGTAGGAACGGGCGGCCATGCTTGCCCAAAATGTCGGTCACAAGGCCAAAGCCGAAGTCGTAGATGATCTCAGAGAGTGTTTGACGGCGACCCGGAACCACCCGCGCGCTAGCGGTAAATACCAGCATCAGCACGGCAATCACCGCGACCGTCAGGATCATAAAGAACGCTGAGTTTGTAATGAACTCGAACGGGGTATCCTTGACCGCCTTGATCGGCGCGATGTCAAACTGGCCCAGCAGGTCGAATGCAGAGCCGTTCTCGTTTTTATCAGCCATCGTCAGTTCCCCGTTCTCTCTGGCGCTCATCAAACTGACGCGCCTTAAACAGCATGTACCAAAAGCCGAGACCAAACCCGGCGAAGAATCCAATGATCATGAACCACGGGAGTGTCCCGAGGAACCGATCTATCCAAAGTCCAACCCCTGCGCCTACGGCGATACACAGCACAAAAGCAAAGGCCACCGTCAGCGCTTGAGACGCTGCATCGTTGGCCGAACTTTTGGCGCGCAAGAGCGCCGCATCATCCAACTTGGGTCGCGCTGCTTTGATGCGCGCGTCTAAGTCTTCCAAGCCAGAGCTGGGCGATTTCGGGTCGTTCGACATTTTGTGCTCTCTTGAGCCCCAATCACGCCCCGTAAAGCGCAGCTCGAAACTCAGCAAGTTTGAGCGAACGTGTAGGGTTCAGGGAAAGGGTCGTCAAGCGCAGGGAGGTGGATGCAGCCTCAACCCGCCTCTGCTGTAGAAGCATGCACAAGTGCTTCGTCCAAATCGATGGAAAGAAGGCTTGAAACGCCCCTTTCAGCCATTGTTACACCGAATAGGCGGTCTACCCGCGACATCGTGACCGGGTGGTGGGTCACAACCACAATGCGCGTGTTCGACTTACGCGCCCATTCGCCGACCAAATCACAGAATCGCGCGACGTTGTGGTCATCCAGTGGTGCGTCGACCTCATCGAGCACACAGATCGGTGCGGGATTGGTCTGCAACAGGGAGAAAATTAGCGCGGTTGCCGTCATGGATTGTTCACCACCGGACATCAGTGCCAACGATGTCAGCTTCTTACCCGGCGGTTGCGCGTAGATCTCCAGCCCAGCATTCAGCGGGTCGTCACCGTCGATCAGCTCCAGTTGCGCTGTCCCGCCATTGAACAGGCGGGTAAAGGTCTCCTGAAAGGCCTCATTTACTTTCTTGAAGGCATCAGCAAGGCGCAAGCGGCCTTCTTTATTCAGGCTTGAAATGGCTTTGCGCAGCTTATCAATGGCCTTGTTCAGGTCTGCGCGCTCTTCCTCATAGGTCGCAAGCTCGTCGCTGAGTTCCGTGCTTTCCTCTTCAGCGCGCAGGTTGACCGCACCCAAAGCATCGCGGTCGCGGATTGCAGCCTTTAAAGCGCGATCGGTGTCGCCCTTGAGCGGCAAATCACCGGCTGGATCCAGCTCCGCCAGACCGGGCAGCGCCTGTGGCCCCGCGGCGAAAGTCTCCTTAATCGCAGCGGCAAGCTCGTCCTTCCGCTCGATTTCTGTTTCAGCGGTGAGTTTTGCTGTGACCAATTCTTCCCGCGCCGACCCGGCTTCCTTTTCCGCCTGACGCGCTTCAGCGTCTGCTGTGGAGGACGCAGCGCGGCGGTCGGAGACAGCGGCCACAGCGCGTTCAACCGCGTCGCGCGCGTCGCGGATGTTGTTTTCCAGCGTTTCGCGCTGCTGTGCGATTTCCGCTGGACGATTTTCCAGCGATTCCCGTTCTTGCGAGAGTGTGGCGTCGCGCTGCTTCAGCTGTGCGTGCTGATGCTCAGCGTTCTTGAGACGACCGTCCCACGAAAACCGCTCTGTGGTGATCGCGCCAAGGCGGTTTTTGCGGGTGGAGGCGTCCCGCTTGTGCTGTTCGCGTTCGGCTTGCGCTTGGGTCAGGGTGCGGCGCGCGTCTTCGACTTGGGGGCGCAGCACGTCCACGCGGGACTGCATAGCTTCGGCATCGGGACGCCCATCATAGGCGGCTTGTGCGGCGTCAAAGGCGACCGATGCTTCTTCGTGGTCTGTTGACAGTGTCTGGAGAGCAGCGCGCAAAGCACCGCTTTCGGCCTCGATCTTAGCCGCCTTGGCCTCGACCCGCGACAGCTCACTCTGCGCGCCGGTCAGGGCGCGATAAGCCATCTGCAGGTTCTGCCGCGCCTGCGCTTCTGCGGTGCGCGCCGCTTTGAGCGTGCTGGCCGCAGCCTCGGCTTTGGTGCGAGAATTGGCGGTGTCAGACTGCTTGCTGGCGATCAGTGCTTCAAGCTCTTCGGCACGTCGGCGCTGCTCCAGCAGGCGCGCTGCGCCCGGAATTTTGCCCGGCAGGACCGTGTAGCCATCCCAGCGCCACAAGCCACCATCTTTGGTCGTCAACCGCTGACCGGGGCGCAAAGTCGGCTGCATCGCAGACGCTTCTGCCGCTGAACCGGCCACACCGGACGCTGCCAGTCGTAAATTCAGCGCTGTCGGCGCGGCATCAACCACGTCACGCAGCGGGGTGGTTCCTGCGGGTAGGGTGAAGGCAGCGCCGTCAGACCCGGCGGCGTCGAGCCAAAAATCGCCCTTGTCCTGCGCGCCCGCAGGTGCTTGCAGCGCATCGCCAATCACGGCGGCCAAAGCCGCTTCAAAGCCGTCCTGAACGCGGATGGAAGACAGCACCGGTTGTGCGCTGGTGCTGCCTTGGTTCGCGCTGGCCTGAAGCAGTTTCTGCAAGCCACCCAGTTCGGCGCGCAACTGAGCCTCTGCCCGGGCCAAAGCGTCGGCTTCGGCGCGCGAGGCTTGTTCGGCGTCGCGCGCATCGGTCATTGCGGCTTCAGCGGTCGTGAGCGCTTGTGCGGCGGCATCGTGATCGGTTTGCAGGGCTTCGGCACGGCTTCGGGCTTCGGCGTGTGCTGCGCCTTCGGAATCCCGCGATTGAATGTCGTTGATTTGACCTTCCAGCCGTTCTCGGCGGGTGGTCAGGGCTTCAAGGCGCTGTTTTGCTTGGTTCAGCCCGGTGGTCCGCGCCGTGATCTCTGAACCAACACGGGCGACATCAGCGCGGGCGTTGGCCATGTCTTGCTCCAGCCCGCTAACGGCGGAATTGGCCGTCTCAACAGCCGTCTCCAGCGCTTCGAGCGCGTCAGCTTCGCCTTCGCTGGCGGTCTTCAGGTCGGTTTCTTCTGCAGCCAGTCGTGCCAAGGCCGATTCGGCGTCGGTCACGAGATTGGCTTCTCGCACTTTGTCTTGTTCCAGCTGCTGGCGCTGGTTGGCGTTGTTTTGCAGCGCGCGTTCGATGTCCGCCTTGTCTCGCTCCAAACCGTCTTTGGCGACCAAAAACGCTTGCAGCTTCGCACCGGCTTCCGCCTCTTGCTTTTGCAAGTCTGGCAGGTCAGTGGACAGGTTGATCGATGCCTTGTTGGCCCGAGCGGCGTTCGCTTCAGCCTCGGCCACGCGTCTTTCAGCTTTGACCAAGGTTTCCTTGGACCGTTCGACCGTCCGCGTCTGGGCCACCCACTGCAAATAATGCAGCTGAGCATTCAGCCGGGTCATTTTATCCGTGAGCCGGCGGTATTTTTCCGCCTGCTTTGCTTGCCCTTCCAGCGTCTTCAACCGCTCTTGCAGGGCATTCATCACGGTTTCGAGCCGCTCAAGGTTGGTTTCTGCGGCGCGCAGACGGTTTTCTGCCTCGCGGCGGCGCGCTGCGAGCCCGACGATGCCTGCTGCTTCTTCGAGGATTTGGCGACGTTCGACCGGCTTGGCGTTGATGATGGACGCCACACGGCCCTGCGAAACAATCGCAGAGGACGCCGCGCCTGAGCCTGCGTCGGAAAACAGCAGCTTTACTTCGCCAGCGGTTTTGCGTGATTTGTTGATTCGGTAGTCCGAACCCTTGCCGCGTTCAATCCGGCGAGAAACCCCAACAGTGGGGTGTTCGGTGTATTGCGGTGGCAGGGAGCCGTCCGCGTTTGACATGACCAACTCGACCTCGGCCACGTTGCGGGCGGGGCGGTCGGAAGAGCCATTGAAAATGACTTCTTCCATATCCGCGCCGCGCAACTGCTTGGATCGGGACTCGCCCATGACCCATTTCAGCGCTTCGACAATGTTGGATTTGCCGCAGCCGTTTGGCCCTACGACACCGGTGACACCCGGTTCGATGTGGAAATCGGTCGCATCAACAAAGCTCTTAAAGCCTTGGATTCGGAGTTTTGTGAACGCGACCAAATGAACCCTCGTCTTAGACCTTGAGCTTCTTTACCAAGCGCGCAATTTCGTCGCCGATCTGTGACCAGCCGCGGTTTGGGGTGTAAAGCTCACCGTTGATGTAAATGCGCGGGGTGCCATCGACGCCGAGATCGATCGCCGTGTTGTAACGCTCGATCAGCTTTTGCTGGTTTTCGGTGTTACCCACGCAGGATTTATATTCGTCTTCGGTTTGACCGGTCAGCGCCGAAATCTCGCGCGCCAAGTCGTCTTCTGACCCACCCCGGCTCCAGTCGCGCTGGTTGGCAAACAAGGCATCGATCGCGCCAAAGTACGCTTCACCCTGCAAACAGCGCGCAGAGAGAGCAGCGCGGTAAGCCGCTCCATCGAGGGGGAAATCACGGAACACGTACGCCAGCTGACCGGCATCAATGTATTCTTTGAGCTCCGGGTAGCCTTCGTCGTGGAACGCTGCACAGTGTGGGCATGTCAGGGACGCGTATTCGATCAAAACAATCGGCGCGTCCGGCAGACCTTCATAGGTGTCATCATCATAGACCCCGGTGCCCAGACCGCCGTCGCTGGCCAGCATCACGTAGTCCGCAGCAGGCTCAGCCGCTGTGGTTTCGTCTGCCGTGCTCTCTTGGGCGAGGCTCGGCGAGGCGAGCACCAGCAAGGCTGCAGCAGCAACACCCAAGGGTGCGACAAGTTTCAACATCGAATTCATCCTTTGCTCTTATCCACTCGAGTCGGTCACTAACAACCGGAGTCGTGCAGATTCTTGTGGGTAACTTATGCGATTTAGCGCTGTCTCTCGCGTTCTGCAACGCTTTGGCGGAGAGTTTCGAGCGCCGTATCCAGATCTCCATTTTGGCGTCTTTCGCGTCTGGGTTCCAGCGCTGAAGCGTGGTCTGCGACCCCACGAACGCTCACAGTTTTGCGATGAGTGCCAAAGCTGACGCTATGGGTCTGCTTGAGTTGGATTTTCTCGACCCGCCCGTGACCAAGAAATTGGTTGGTGCTCGACAGAATATCGCCCTCAGCCATCTGCGCAAATTGGGCGTAGCCGGGGTGGACCAGGATCATCAGTGTCCCCCGCCGCCGCATCTTGCGATCGGCATAGGTAATTTTGGTGGGCAGGGTCCATTTGGCCAGATCCGCGCCAACCACGTCGCGCCAATGCAAGGCCAAGTCCGCTTCGAGACTGCCTTTGCGCCCCAAGCCATCCTTGAGCACCTTGGGGATGAGCCGCGACAGGCCTTGCGCTTTGTAAGAGCGCTTGGCGGTTTTGCGCGCGGAGTCTTTGCCGCGCGGACCGCTTCGTCCTACATCCTTCGACAATGGCTTATTCCGATCCACCCGTTTCTGTCTCTCCTGATCCGTTGGAGCAATCATTCTCCGACCGGCTATTGGCTTGGTACGATCAGCACCGCCGAACCCTGCCTTGGCGGGCGACGGGCGACGCCGTGGCTGACCCTTACCACGTTTGGCTCTCGGAAATCATGTTGCAACAAACAACTGTGGCAACGGTTCGCGCCTATTTTGAGAAATTCACAGCGCTTTGGCCGACCGTCCAAGCCCTGGCCGATGCGCCCTTGGATGACGTTCTGACCGCTTGGGCGGGTTTGGGGTACTACGCCCGCGCCCGAAACCTGCACAAATGCGCGGTTGAGATTGCTCACCACCGTCAAGGCGTCTTTCCGCGCGATGAGGTGGACTTGCTGACCTTGCCCGGCGTTGGCGCCTATACCGCTGCTGCGATTGCCGCCATTGCTTTTGACCAGCGCGCCGTTGTTGTCGATGGCAATGTGGAGCGGGTCATCAGCCGCTGGTACGCGTTGGAAGACCCGCTGCCCAAAGCCAGACCAGCGGTCAAAAGGCTGACCGACCGCGTTACCCCCGCCGCGCGAAACAGCGATTTTCCGCAAGCCATGATGGATTTGGGCTCAGGCATTTGCACCCCACGCTCGCCATCGTGCCTGCTGTGTCCCATCGCTGAGGGCTGTCAGGCGATGGAACAGGGGCGCGCGGCGGCGTTTCCCAAAAAGGCGCCCAAAAAGCCCAAGCCAACCCGGTTCGGGCTTGCCTATTGGATCGAAAACGAACAAGGCGACGTCCTGCTCACGCGCCGGCCCGATACGGGATTGCTGGGGGGAATGATGGAAGTCCCGGGAACCGAGTGGGGCGAGGTTTGGCCCGATGCGACGCCGTCCGAGCTGCAGGGACGCATGATTCCCGGCGAAATCGAGCACACCTTCACGCATTTTCATTTGCGCGTGCGGGTGGTGGTGGTGCCAGCCCCTGCGATCGACCAAGCGGTGCGCGTGATCGAGGCGAAAAAAAAGGGCGCCACGTGGGCGCCCTCAAAGAACTTGGATCAATTTGCCTTACCCACGATCATGAAAAAAATCGCAAGGCACGCTCTTGAAAATAAGTGAGCTGATCCAAAGCCCTTCCACTGGCTGAAATTGCCAGTAATTCCTCGTCAACTCATGCTGCTACACTGGGTTGTAAGGTTTGCCGAACCTCCTGGCGCAAGGCGTCGATCGGCAATAATTTGCCGTTCTTTTCCACATGCCAAAATGTCCAGCCGTTACAGGAGGGCGCTTGTTGCAGGGCCGCGCCAACCTTGTGAATGCTGCCACGATGGACGTCGGCCATAACGGTCCCATCAGCGGCTACCCGCGCTTTAAATTTACGCCCGGGTCCCAACAGCTCAACGCCTGGTTCCAGCATGCCCAACTCAAGGAGTTGACCAAACGGGATACGCGGCGCTTCGCGTTTGCTGGGAAGGTCGGAAATGACGACTGAATCGGGCTCAGAGATCTTTGAAATACGATCTTGAGCGACAGCCACGTAGGCTTCGTCCCGTTCAATCCCGACAAAGTTGCGACCGAGCTTCTTGGCAACAGCACCTGTGGTGCCCGTACCGAAGAACGGATCTAAAATAAGATCACCAGCTTTGGTCGCAGCTGAAATAACGCGGTGAAGGAGGGCTTCCGGCTTTTGCGTCGGATGCGCTTTCTTTCCTTCATCGTCCTTGATGCGCTCGCCGCCCTGACAAATAGGGAACAGCCAGTCAGACCGCATCTGAAGGTCATCATTGGAAGCTTTGAGGGCTTCGTAGTTAAACTGATACTTTGCGCCTTCGTCGTGCGAGGCCCAGATCAGTGTTTCGTGGGCATTTTGGAACCGCGTACCGCGAAAATTCGGCATCGGGTTCGTCTTGCGCCACACAACATCGTTCAAAATCCAGAAGCCAAGATCTTGGATCTTTGCGCCCATTCTGAAGACGTTGTGGTAGGTGCCGATGACCCAGATCGTGCCAGTGGGCTTGAGCACCCGGCGGGCGTGGGTCAACCATGCTTCTGTGAATTCGTCGTAAGCACGGAAGCTGTCAAAGCGGTCCCATGCGTCATCGACGCCATCAACGCGGCTGTGGTCAGGACGGTGAAGTTCCGACTTGAGCTGCAGGTTATACGGCGGATCGGCAAATATCATGTCCACGCTTGCTGACGGCAATTGAGCCAGCACTTCGAGACAGTCACCGTTAATAATTTGGTTTGAAATATTATGAGCTGAAATCATAGGCGCACAATGTTTTGCGCTCACGAATCTGTCAATAAAAATTCAGCAAAAACAGCACTCTATCTGTTCTTCTTAAACCAAAGCCTACAAAGGTGTGTTGAGATAGGCGCAGTACGAAAACTTGTTCCTTTTGTGTTCTTGATGTGCAGCGAGTTATGCGACAAATGTCTCACTTTCCAACCACTCCCGTAACGGCGCGAAGCTTCGGCGGTGATGCGCGGTGACGCCCTGTTCCGCCATCGCGTCGCGGTGCCGCTTTGCGCCATAGCCCGCGTTACTCTCCCACCCATAAACCGGATACTTCAGCGCAAGTTTGCTCATCAGACGATCGCGAATGACTTTCGCGACGATGGAAGCCGCAGAAATCTCAGGAACCTTGGTGTCCCCTTTGACGATTAATTCCGTGCGCAGGCCCAGGCCCGGGTTCTGATTGCCATCGACCAACGCCAGCGTCGGCACGGCGGGAAGGCGCAGGACGGCGCGTCGCATGGCCAGCATGGTGGCGTGTAAAATGTTGAGTTGATCAATCTCACAGACAGAGGCCGCGCCGATTCCCACAAGCGCTTGGGACATGATCTGCGGAAACAGCGCCTCGCGCCGTTTCTTACTAAGGGTCTTGGAATCGGCTAAACCGACGATGGGCTTGGGCAATATGACCGCAGCGGTGACAACCGGACCGGCAAGGGGGCCGCGCCCCACTTCGTCGATGCCTGCGATAATTTCGCTGCCGAAGAGGTCGGTCATAACCGATTAATCTGCGCACAAAGCCCATCTCTACGCATCCATTCTGACCGCAGAGCACCAACAACGGGTTCTGACACGAAATGTTGCGCTTGGGTGAGCGCGTGCGTCATGATCCCCGGCGGGCGCTTGTCGGCGGCCCATTGGTCGCCCGGACGCCGGTGCCGTACAAGCCACATGCACGCCCATGTCAGAAGCCGCAGCGTGGCAATCCGGCGTCCCACCTGCAGCCAAGGCGCGTAGTGGGTGCGGTGGGCTTTGGGCAGGGCATCAAGGTAATGGCGGTGGAACTCAAGCACGTCCATTTCCGTCAAATCGCTTTTGACCCCCATATCCCAAACCGTTGCCGGGTATATAGACAGGGCACCGACATCGAGGATGCTGAGGCCATAGTGCAGGTTCTCAACATCCAACAGAACCGCTTCGCCTTGGTCGTTGATGAGGAAATCACCCGGATGCGCGCGGCCAATCGTCAAGCCAAAGGGCGGTGCGCCCATACGGACCCAGCCCGACGTCGCAAAACCATCGAGCCACGTCAGCTCAGATTCTAGGATTTTGCGCGTGCCGTCGGTAATGGGGGCTTCAGCGAGATATTGGGCTTGCTCAAGAATATCCTGCATGGCCGCGAGCAGGGGCTCGCTGTGATAGGGCAGGCCACACATATCTTGGGGCGGTGGCGGCAGTTGGTGCAGTTTAGCCAAGAACCGGGCCAGCGCTGGAAAGTCCTTGGGCAGTCGGGGCAAGCGGCCTTGGACAAACTCGACAAGAGCGCCACCGTTTGGCAGGGCGGGACAGGAGTCCAGGGACGCAAAGAAACGGGGCGACAGGTTGCGCCGGCCAAGCGTTCCATAAGCCTCAGCCTGAAAATCGGCCCACTGGGTCCAGTGTCGCTCGTTCGGCAGCGCGATGGGCATGCGCACAACACCGTGGTTTGCGACCCGCACGTGCTCATGGCTCAGGCTGCGCAAGCGCAAAGGCCGGATCGGATCGGCGCTTAAACCCAAGGCTTCTACGCTGGTCGAAATATATTCGAGTTGAGTTTCAGTCAGTGCCATGGATCGGTTGCGTGCTCTCTCAGACTTCTTGCAGCCGGGGCATTAATTCCACGAGGTTGCAGGGCCGGTGTCTATTATCCAGCTGAAAGCGGAGAATTTTTGTCCAACCGTCTTTCACCGCGCCGGTTGAACCGGGCAGGGCGAACATATAGGTGCCTTGCGACACGCCGCCCACGGCGCGGGACTGCAGCGCAGAGGTGCCGATCATCTGAAAGCTCAGCCAGCGAAACATCTCGCCAAACCCATCAATTTTCTTTTCAAGCACACGGTCAAAGGCTTCGGGTGTCACATCGCGGCCTGTTACGCCCGTGCCGCCGGTGGTGATGATGCAATCGATGGTCGGATCGCTGATCCAGACGTCGAGCTGGGCGGCGATCACGTCTGCGTCGTCTTTCAGGATCAACCGATGGGCAACCAAGTGGCCATCCGCTTCGATCATGGCCGCCAGCGCATCACCGCTTTTGTCCGTTTCCGCAGTCCGCGTGTCGGACACCGTGAGCACAGCGATATTGACCGCCAAAAAAGGACGGGTTTCGTCAAAGCGGGCGGGTATGGACTGGGTCATCATCATCATCAGCCTTCCGGATTGTTCAGGAACTGTTTGAGCGTCAGCAGATCAGTCCAGGCCTCGCGCTTGTTGACCGGTTGGCGCAGCAAGTAAGCCGGGTGCAGCGTTGGCAGCACAGGAACAGCACTGCCCCTAACATCCAGCGACCGCCACTTCCCCCGCTCTCGCGTGATCCGCAAGTTGGGGTCGAGCAGGGTTTGCGCCGACAAGCCACCAACGGCCAGAATAACCTTTGGCTGGACAAGCTCGATATGGCGCTTGGAAAACGGCCAGCACAAAGCGACTTCGCCGGCATTGGGTTTGCGGTTCCCCGGTGGTCGCCAGAAGACGATATTGGTGATGCGGAAGTCTTCTTCTCGCTTGAGCCCTATATAAGAGAGCATCTCGTCAAGCATTTGACCCGATCGGCCAACAAAGGGGCGGCCTTGGCGATCCTCGTCTGCGCCGGGAGCCTCGCCGATGATCATGATGTCGCTGTCGGTCGGTCCGTCGCCAAAAACGGTGTTGCTGGCCGTGTCTTTGAGCAAGCAGCCGTCAAAGTCCTCAACGGCGGCCACCAATTCCTCGATGGACGAACACGCAGCGGCGCGCTTCTCCGCTTCTGCAATATCGGCAACCGCCTCTAAACCACGGCGAGCGTGCTGGTTGGTTGGGGGGCGCGCGGCAGCGGGTTTTGCGCGCGCAGGGGCTGCGGGCCGTGCTGGCGCAGCCGCAGGACGCGGCGCGGCGTCGGTGCGAATCGCCGCTGGCGCGGATGCCTTTTCCAGCTCACGTGCGGCAAAAGCGTCTACGGGCTGATCCGACAAAAGATCGAAAACGCCGCATTCCTGCTGCCAAGCGACAGCCTCAGCCCACAGGGCCGGGTCGTAGACAGTCGTGTTGAGCGTTTCTGACATGAATAGAAGTCGCATCCGGTTTGTTTGCGTTGCGCGTGCAGACTGATTGTCTATGGTCCGCTCAATATTGTTCTTATGAATGTGGAAGGGATTTCACATTGGCTCAAGCCCCAAAGCTCGCTGATCGTACATGCATCAGCGACGCAGGCCGCCAAGAAGTCCCCTATGACTTGGGAGATTGAGGTCATGGAACGCGAAGCGATGGAAGTAGACGTCGTCATTGTCGGCGGCGGCCCCTCTGGACTTTCTGCGGCAATCCGATTGCAGCAGCTGGCGCAGGAAAAGGGTGAAGAGCTGGCGATTGTTGTGCTCGAAAAGGGCTCGGAGGTCGGCGCTCATATCCTGTCAGGTGCGGTGATGGAACCGCGCGCAATGGACGAGTTGTTCCCAGACTGGAAAGAACGCGGCGCGCCGCTGAACGTTCCCGTCACGGATGAAAAATTCATGGTCCTGACCGAGGCTAATGGAATTTCCATGCCGATCTGGGCCATGCCTGAGCAAGTGCATAACGATGGCAACTACATCGTCTCGCTGGGCAACGTTTGCCGCTGGTTGGCGGAGCAGGCCGAAGGCATGGGCATCGAAATCTTCCCCGGCTTCCCGGCATCTGAAGTGCTGTATAACGACGATGGCTCGGTCAAGGGCGTTGCAACCGGTGTCATGGGCATTGGTCGTGATGGTGAGCAAAAATCTGGCTTTGAGCCGGGTATGGAGCTGCACGCCAAGTACACCATGTTCGCCGAAGGCGTGCGCGGTTCGCTGTCTAAGCAGTTGATCGAGCGCTTTGGTCTGGCCGACGACTCCAGCCCGCAAAAGTACGGCATTGGCTTTAAAGAGCTGTGGGAGCTTGACCCCGAGAAGCACAAAGAAGGTTCGATCCTGCACTCGGCGGGTTGGCCGATGGATTGGAATACGTGGGGCGGTTCGTTTATCTATCACCTCGACAACAATCAGGCTTACGTCGGTTACGTGGTCGCGCTCGATTACAAAAACCCACACCTGAGCCCGTTCGATGAATTCCAGCGCTTCAAGCAGCACCCAAAGATCAGACCGATGCTCGAAGGCGGCAAGCGGTTGTCCTACGGGGCGCGTGCGATCAACGAGGGCGGTTTCCAGTCTATTCCCAAGTTGACGTTCCCCGGCGGTATGCTGCTGGGTTGCTCTGCTGGCTTCCTGAACGTTCCAAAGATCAAAGGCTCTCATACGGCGATGAAGTCCGGCATGGTTGCGGCTGAAGCGGTGTTCGAAGCGCTGCAGCAGGGTGAAGCTGCCCCGGCTGAGGTCACAGACTACCAGTCCAACATGGAACGGAGCTGGGTGTTCAAAGAGCTGTTCAAGGCGCGGAACTTTGGCCCTTGGTTCCACAAGCTCGGACTGGCTGGTTTCGGCGTTGGTGCACTGGAACTGCATCTGTCCAATTTGGGCATTCCGATGCCGTGGACCTTCAAGCACAAGCACAAAGACCACGAAACGCTCAAACCAGCGGATCAGTGTAAAAGGATCGACTACCCAAAGCCCGATGGCGTTATCAGCTTTGACAAGACCTCTTCGGTCTACGTCGCAAACGTGAACCACGAGGAAGATCAGCCGATCCACCTGACGCTCAAAGACAGCAGCACGCCGATCACCATCAACCTCGCGCAGTACGATGCACCTGAGCAGCGCTACTGTCCGGCTGGGGTTTATGAGATTGTGCGGGATGACGACGGCACCAATCCGCAGTTACAGATCAACGCGCAAAATTGCGTGCACTGTAAAACCTGTGACATCAAAGATCCGACCCAGAACATCAATTGGGTCACGCCAGAAGGCGGCGGTGGGCCGAACTACGGCAACATGTAAGCCTCTGCTCGGCATCAAAAAGGTCTCCTGCAGGAGGCCTTTTTTTGTGGCCTTATTCGTGGCTCGCGGCTTGCAGCACTCTTGGCTAAGAAGACGCATAACCCGTCGTTTTAAGGGATTATGCGTAGCAATTTGCAATTTAGCCGTTTCAGACGTGCAGTTTTGGAGTCAGACCGTGCCATTTGGTCAGGACCAGTACCGCTCCCTTCCGTGGGGTGCAAGAATCATCCGTTGGGCCGCCCTTGCGGTTGGAGCGCTGTGCAGCAGCGCAGCGTTGGCGCAGGAATCCGACTTCCTTGAAACCCTGCTCAAAGACACGTCGAATGTCATGATTGTGTTGGACGGATCTGGCTCGATGAATCAGGGCTGGGGCGGGGGCGCAAGCAAGTTCGAAGCCGCTCGCGATGCCGTTACGGCAACGACCGCCAACATGCCAAGCGCGACCCGCTCTGGGGCGATTACCTTTGGCCATCGTCGAAACTTTGACTGCTCAGACATTGAAGTTTTGACCAATCCCACAGCCACCCCCGCCGCGTTGGCGCGAGCGCTGCGCGCGGAAGCCCCCCAAGAGCGCGGGATGCGACCCTTGGCCGATGCGATCGAAACCGCCGCTGCGCGCCTGTCACAGCAAGCCGGACCGGGCGCGATTGTTGTGCTGACCGATGGGGCGGAAGAGTGCGGCGGCAACGCTTGCGCGCTTTCGGCGCCCTTGGCCCAGATGCAAATCCCCGTTCATCTGATTGGAATGGGCATGGATGCCTCGGATGCGGCTTTGCTGCGGTGCTTGCCGTCCAGCGCCGGGGGCTCCTTTGTTGTTGCTGAACCGGGCGAAGATTTGACGCCGCTGATTGCGAAGGCGCTGTCGCTGTCCCATACATCCAACGCACAGCGTTCAGCCGCCAGCATCGCGCGGCTGCTGTTGCAGGAACAGGATATGTCGGTGCGCGACCTGACCCGGATTCGGGGTGACCTGACCCGGCTGGACGATGCTGTTTCCGCGCTCGCGGGCCGTGTGAATGCCTTTTCCGAGCGTGATTTATTGACCGAAGAACTCCAGATTGCCGATGGATTGAGCGCGGAGGACGAGATCGCGATGATCCGAGGGGCGGCAGAGCGCTTGCGCGACCAACTCGGCTCTCGCGACCTCATGCTGATCCGCATGCAGGATCAAACGGACGCTTGGAATTCTGGAACGTTGGGTCTCAGCCGTCGGGCGGATCTGGCGGCTGATATGGCCAAGGTGTCGGCGGTGGTGACGGAACCGGCGGACAAGCTGCGCCAAGGGTACGAGCGACTCGTCCAGCGGCGGGCTAAGCTGGAAACGGAGATGGCCGCAACAGCCGCGCAATCGGCGGAGCTGCATGGCCGGATCAATGACATCGAAGAAGCGCTGGACCAGAACGTTCTGCGGGCTTCGTCGGCGCAGCAATTGGCCCAAAGCCTCGAATCCGGGCGCCCCCTTGCGGATCAGGAACAGCCAACCCTTGAGGGCAATGATTTGCCAGTGTTGGAGGTGATTGCCCGGCGGGACGTACAGATTTCTGAACTGGAAAGCGAGCGTTCGGCGCTGTTGGAGCAACTCAAATCCGTGCGAGCCGAATTGATGGACGCGCAACAGGACGTTTTGGTGGTGCAGCGACAGCGGGCCGATGCGGAACGGCGGGTCAATGACGCGCGCGATCTGCTCGCTGGCTTGCAAGCCAATCAATTGGCGATGAAAGCCAATTGGGAAGCGGAAGTGAATGAGGCTGCCTTTGACCATATGAAGGCGCGGCAAGCGCTTGAGTTGGAAATGGCAGGTGTTTTGGCCGCCAGCGAGACCATGCGCACGGACCTGAACGCGGCCTTGGAAGCGCTCGAAGCGACCAAAGCGGAAAACCTGCGTTTGGTGACCGCGCGCAATGATGCGCTGACACAGGCCGCGGAGAGCAAACTCACAGCCACCCGGTTGGAAACACAGAATCAGACCCTGACCGATGGCCTCGCGCAGTGTCGCTTGGGGCAAGAGGATCTGAGCCAACGCATCGCAATGTTGGAAGCAGCGATGGAAGAGGCGCAGACCATCGTCGCTGCACGAAAGCCAGACACCGTTCGCTTCATGCTGTCACCGGACGTACCGCTTGATGCAGACGTGGCGCTGAGCTGGACCGTTGAGGATGCCGTCACGAACGCATCGCTGGATGCTGGTCAGGGAGCCTCCTTGTCGCTGCCAAAGACGGCGGGCGAATACCGGGTTATCGCGGAATTGGATGGTCAGTTGGTCGAGCAGGCGTTTTCGGTTGAGGCCTTTGAGCGCACGGATCACGAATTTTCGCTCGATTTGGCGCGGCTGGAGTTGCGCCTTGATCCGACCAAAGCGACAGATGCCGCCATACAGCCGCTGATGGTGCGCGTGTCGAGCCCGTTTTACGCGCTAGAGACACCGGTCGCGGCGGGTGAAGTGCGACGCTTGTATGTGCCCGAAGCGGCTTATACGCTGGAAGCTGAAATCGGTCTGGACCGTTGGAGTCATCCGTTGACCGTGACAGCGGGTGAAACGACGGCTCACGCCATTACCGTTGAAACGCTGCCTGTTTCCCTTGATCTGATTGCGGGGGAAAGCGGCGCGCCGATTGATGAAGATCTGCAGTGGGTGCTTCGCGATGCGCGCAATCCGGCAAAGCAGGTCGCTTTCCAAGGTCCGCAAGCCACCATCGACCTCAAACCCGGCATTTATGATGTCGAAGTCGCATTTGAAGGCTTCGTTGCTTCACAGACCGTTTTTGTCGATGCCTCAGAGCCGGTGAGTGAACCCATTTTTGAGCGCGTTCGCTTCAACGACGGTGCGGTTCGCTTGAGTTTCGCCAACAATGGCGAAGCGGTCCCGGCGGGCATAGACGTGCAATGGCGCATTGAGATGCAAGGCGCCGCGATTGTGACCTCGCAGACTTTGGACGGCGACATGGTGCAGTTACCCGCCGGGGGCTACCAGCTCCGGTCGCGGGTGAATGACGTTGAGCTGGAGCAGGAATTCTATGTTTTGGCGGGGCAGGTCACAGCGCTGGAACCTGATTTTTCCCTGGGCCAAGTGACGCTGAGCTTGTTGGATGACTCGGGGCGGTCGTTGGACAATGACAGCATCGAGTGGTCAATCGTACCCCAACAGGTCTCGACCGATGCGAACGGGTTTGGCGGTGCCGTTAAAACAGGGGCTGCCGTCCAGACGTTGTTGCTGCCAGAAGGTCGCTATCGCGTGACAGCCCAAGCCGGATCGCAGGTGGTAAACCGGCTGATTTCGGTCAAATCCGGCGATAAGTCATCCTTTGGGCTGATGCTGAAGGCGGTCGTGCAAGCCGATAGCTTGGCGCAGCTGGTGACGAAGCCCTAAGGGTGGATCCATCCCCCTTATCCCGATTATTCACAAGGGCCGGGCGCCTGCTGCAGGGCTGAAAAACAGAATCTTCACCTAAATAGCGTAAGAGATTATGCGTAGTTATCTGCTATACAAAGTGCATGGATAATTTCGACGACATGCCGCCCATCGATCCGTTTTCACCCCCCGAAGACGGACCCGCCGGACCCGCGCCACGCGCAACCGAGGAGGTTGAGCCGGGCTTGGGTGTCCGTGTTCCGCCCAAGAATATCGAGGTGGAGCAAGGGTTGCTGGGTGCGCTGCTGACCAACAACCTCGCTTTCGAGCGTGTCTCTGATTACCTGCTGCCCGAGCACTTTGCCGAGCCGGTTCACGGGCGGATTTATGGGGCGATCAAGACGATCATCGAGAACGGTGAAATCGCAGACGCCGCCCGCCTGAAAACCATGTTTGATCAGGACGGCGCGCTCGAAGAAATCGGCGGCGGTCATTATCTTGCCGTGCTGCAGTCTGCCGTTGTCTCGATCATCAACGCCAATGACTACGCCCGCACGATTTATGACATGCATCTGCGCCGTCAGCTGATTGATTTGGGTGAAATCGTCGTCAACGATGCTTTCCAGATTAACCTTGAAAACCCGCCCATGCTGCAAATCGAAAAAGCCGAGGAGCAGCTCTATTCCTTGGCTGATAGCGGTGAGATCGAGAACGGTCCGAATTCGTTCGATAAGATCCTGAAATCCACGCTCGATATTATCAACGCAGCGGTCAAGCGCGATGGTGACTACACAGGGATTCCATCGGGTTTTCGTGATTTGGATCAAAAACTCGGTGGCTTGAACCGCTCTGACCTGATCATCCTCGCGGCGCGTCCGGCGATGGGCAAAACAGCGCTGGTGACCAACATGGCCTTTAACGCGGCGCAGAAAGCCAACGGCAAAGTCGCGTTCTTCTCGCTGGAGATGGCGTCCGAGCAGCTCGCCACGCGTATGTTGTCGGAGCAGTCGGGCGTAAGCTCAGAGAACATTCGTAAGGGTGAGATCAACTCGGACCAATTCAACACCATCTTCACGATTTCCCGTGACTTGGAAACGCTGGATTTCTTCATCGACGATACGCCGGCCTTGCCCGTGTCGTCACTGCGCACCCGCGCGCGTCGCTTGAAGCGGCAGTACGGGGGGCTTGATCTGATTGTCGTGGACTACTTGCAGCTGATGCAGGGTAAGATTGGCGGGTCTGAGAACCGGGTGCAGGAAATCTCGGAGATTACCCGAGGTCTGAAGGGGATCGCCAAGGAACTCGACGTGCCTGTCATCGCGCTCTCGCAGCTTTCACGTCAGGTGGAAAACCGCGAAGACAAGCGCCCGCAGCTCGCTGACTTGCGTGAATCCGGTTCGATTGAGCAGGATGCGGACGTGGTGATGTTCATCTATCGCGAAGCCTATTACGAGCAGAGCAAAATTCCGATCAAGCGGGGCGACGAGGACGAAGGTTCATTCCAAGCCCGGATGTCGGATTGGCAGGATCACATGTCCAACATTCACAATCAGGCGCTGGTGATCATCTCCAAAAACCGTCACGGCCCGACCGGCGACGTAAAGCTGTTCTTTGACGGCTCGACAACGCGGTTCTCCGACTACATCGACGAAGACCGCTTTGCTGGTTCACCCGGCTACTAGGCGCGCCGGACCTATTCCCACTCAGTAATATACCTTGATTTGTGCATAAAATAACGCAGAAAAATCAATAGGTTGCACATTCTACGAATATACTTTGTAAGGTCTTTGTAAAAACAGACTTGATAAAGTCCCGTTTTGAAAACCTAACTTACTGATTTTGTGACCGTTTTTTCAAACTTTGTTAATCGCAGAGTAAAGGGAAACAAACCTCATAAAACAACTATAAGTGCCTCTGGGTTATCCTTCAGTTTCTTCTTTAGTGCCGTGGATACACCCCTGATTTGCTGTTCGTTCTCTACCTCTATCAGGTCAAACTTCTCAGCATATGAACGACCCTGAATCATTTTCTGTAGGTTCAGTTTAGATATCTGTTTGGTAGGCATTACCTGCGTCTCCTACTGGTCTTGCTCTGTTTCAAAAGATTTAAAATCTCTTTGTCTGTTCGTTCGTTGAGTAAGGCAGATGATGCTGAAACTGCTGTGGTTTGGTTTAGTTGCTTAGTCATCTCATCAAGTCCTGCCAGAAGACCCTCAAATGCCTCACAGAGAGCATCTAACTTTTCTGGGGTAGATTTTTACCCTTGGCACCTGTAAGTGCTGTTAGGGACTGCTTGAAGGAGGATTGAGCAGACTTAGAATGGTTTCTACTCTGCAGGGTAAAAGCAGCAGCACCCTTCCTAAGAAACCCTTTGCTCTCGGTAATATCATCAGCAGCAGATACAGGGTCTGTCTGTAGGTGGTCTGTGAGTTCTATGAAGGTCTTCATCCTCGCACCACAATCAGTTTCATCGTGTTGGAAGATGCGTGGTTTTTGAGGATGGATGCTACTCCATCTATATTACCATCCCAGTCATCTCGGGTGCCTTCGTTATGAAGAGCAAAGGTTTCAATTGAGTAGTTGTATCCCTGCTGATTGAGGTGCTGGATGGATTTGAGTTCGTTGAATAGTTCTTCAAAGTTCGTATGTTGAAGCATTCTCTGTTCCTCAATTTTGTATGTTTTTGGTTTAGGAACATTCTGTAGAGAGAGTGATAAACACCCCCTATTTTCACGGATTTCACATCGTCTTACGGGTGCTTAGTATGCCCGCAAATGATGCTTGGTGGACTTGATGTAGTCTTCTTCAAAGAGTTCCTCATTCGCATTCAGTTCTCTGCGAATGGCATTCCTCACTACTGCTGAAACTGAACACCAGTTTTGCTCGGCAAGGTAATCAATCTTTTGGTAAATATCGTCAGGCAGACGGAAGGTTAGGGTTCTGTCTTGCATCATTCTGTTCGGCATAGATTGTTCTCCAACTATTTTGGTTTGTTATCGTAAAGGCATTATCTGTGTCCCTGTCTGCGGCAGTCTTCAGTCCATAGTCTGTGGTTTTGTGGAACTGCTCTGGGGAGGTGATGTGTCTCACATCTACAGAGTGGCAGTCTCGGGCAAGATGGGTCTCTATGCCCCTTGCTGTGAATGGTCTGCTCTTATGAAGAATGGACTGAACTATGGACCCTAACTGATTGGGGTTAGACCATTTCTCAATATGTTTTGGGTTTACCATCAGTAGTGTGTGTGAATGGTCATCTGTGTAGGAACCTTCTTGGGTTCTGTTCTCAGTCGCAGTCCAAAATCTCAGGTTATATGGCTGACTACAGGTGCGGGTAGGGTGCTTCACCAGACGCAGGTTTATCTTGCCTAAAAGCATAGATGTAATGTCCCAGATTACCTGAGTCCTATAGCTGCTCTTCCTTGAAAACTGCCTCATCCACTTTTCATTCATCCGTAGTGTTAGATGATAGAAAATAGGTTCTGCCTTATAAATATTAATAGATTCACAAATATCTTTATGTAGTTGTCGTTCTAATCCCTCTTTTACCAAAACATTCCATTCTGCTTTTGATGACTCTGGGTTGTTTAGGTATTTTGATAGGTTAATGTCTAAATCAAGGTTCATGTATTATATCCAGTATTATTGCATAGAAAAACTTCAGTTTGGATTATTCAAAATCTAAACCGAATAAAAATGAAGATATAATGTATGATAATAGAATGCGTGCTACACTAAACTAATGAGAATACATTTTGGTCGTATCTTCATTAGTATTTATAAGTCTGTAAGACACTTTATTGCTTACAATAATGAAAAATACTTATTCCTAATGCGCATAGATGAAAAATAGTAAATGTTTGTTTCATATACCCACACGCAACTTTTACTATTTTTTTTGGGTATTACTCTTAGGTTCTATACCGATAGACAGACCAAGACATAGATTTCACCGTCCAGCTCTCAATATCTCACAACATCATACCCGATGAACTTCCTGCCTAATGCGTTTGATATTCTACCAACTGTCCCGGCACCCATAAACGGGTCCAAAACTGTATCCCCTTCCTGTGTGGTTTGAAGGATAGGCAGTATCAATATCTCTTCAGCAAAAGGGGCTGGATGCTGGGTATCAAGTGAACGACCCACAGCACTTTTGACAACATCTTCACTCCAGTAATCACCCATATTTTTCCCATCTCTTGGAATGTAAGGATGACCTACTTTTTCAGTATCATCAGTTCCAGTAGCCCTATGTCTGGGTGCTATGGCGACAGATGGAGACTTCTGTTCCATCAAAGTGTGTTGGTAGTGGTAGTCCGCATTCTTCACCAAATGAAAGATGAACTCGTAAGTTGGAGAGAGACTGTTCTTTGAACTTTGGGGCTTTGGATTTGTTTTTTGCCAGATGATTGTGTTTCTCTGAGTCCATCCTTGAGAGACCAAACCCAGTGCCACCCTATGCGGTATGTTCTGCAACTTGTTCTCAAAGAATGTATCTCCCAGATTGAGGAAGAATGACCCTTTGTCATCCAACACCCTCCATATGTCCCGCATATGCTCTGTGAGATTATCTACAAACTCATCAGGATCTTTTTCATTCCCTAAACCTTCAGACGTGTAAATCCTCTTGTTCCAGTATGGTGGGGAGGTAAGAACAAGATTGACTGAACCGTCCTGAACCTCATCCATTCTCTTTGATGACTTATGATGAAAAACAAAGTCAGCAGAGTTCTCGTTGAGACTGTTCCAAGTGCCTTTTGCCAAGGATGGCATCTTGTCTTCTCGTGTTCTTCTAACTGCTGTGTATGCTTCGTTTAGAGAGATTGTGTCTGTGTCTATGAACCTGATGAAGTCCGGTCTGTGCTTCTCAATAAACAGCATCTTTCCCAAACGACTGTCA
>CAJQLX010000057.1 GCA_905479265.1 uncultured Alphaproteobacteria bacterium | reverse complement strand
GAACAGGGAAGATCGGGCTGGTTTTACAGCTTCTAATTTCCGCTTCAACATTGACTCAAGCGTCACAACCAATAGACCCTTAAGACTGTTTTTATGCTCTAGGACGTTTCACACATGCCCCCAGTTGAGCCACAGGATCAGCCTGTCATCGCGCTGTCCGACATTCATAAGTCATTCGACGATTTGCACGTCCTCAAGGGCGTGAATCTGACGGCGAATAAGGGGGACGTGGTGACCATGATCGGGTCGTCAGGGTCGGGGAAATCAACCTTGCTGCGCTGCGTCAACCTGCTGGAAGTGCCGGAACAAGGCAGCATTGCCATCAGTGGTGAAGACCTGTCGTTCAAAGCCAAGGGCCATAGCCGCCTGCCCGCCAATGCCAGCCAAGTGAACCGGGTCCGGGCCAACCTGTCCATGGTGTTCCAACAGTTCAATCTGTGGTCTCATCTGTCGATCATCGAAAACGTCATGCTGCCCCAGCGCCGCGTGCTCAAGCGGTCCAAATCGGAAGCGCGCCAACGCGCGGAAGACACGCTGCGCCGCGTCGGCATCGACGATAAAGCCGATGCCTTCCCCTCCCAACTCTCCGGCGGTCAGCAGCAGCGCGCTGCCATTGCGCGCGCGCTGGCAATGGACCCCGCGGCTCTGCTGTTTGACGAACCCACTTCAGCGCTGGACCCCGAGCTGGAGGGCGAAGTGCTGCGGGTGATCAAATCCCTGGCGGACGAGGACCGGACCATGCTGTTGGTTACTCACGACATGCGCTTTGCCCGCGACGTGTCTGACAAAGTGGTGTTCCTGCATCAGGGCCGTATCGAAGAAGAAGGCACGCCCGCCGAGCTGTTCGACAATCCGAAGTCCGAACGCCTGCAACAATTCCTCTCCGCCTCGGTCAGTCGCTGATGTTTGAGTATTGCCCCGCCATCGCCGAGCAGGTGAAAATCGCACTGGGCGATGAAGCCATTGGCATCAGCGTGCAAGAGCGACTGCAGTGGTTCTCCTGCTACTTCACCACCAAAAAGCACCTGAGCATCTTCCGCGCCGGCGGTGTGGTCATGCTGATCCTTGCCTTTACCGTACCGGTATCGCTGTGCTTGGGCTTTATGGGCGCACTGGGCAAGGCGTCACGCTGGCCCGTTATCAGCCAGATTTGCACGATTTACGTCATCATGGTGCGCGGCATCCCGGACATCATCTTCTTTCTGTTTGTGCCGCTGGCGATTGAAATCGGGATCGAATATTTCCTGCACAAAGCGATCTATTGCCGAGACGTGGTGGAGCCGTTCTTCAACGGTGTGAACCTGCAGCCGTGCCAAGAGGCCGCGATCATTCCGACGCAGTTTAACCGAATCGTCCTTGCCATCGTCGCTTACGGCATCGTCTTTGGATCCTTTGCCGCGAACATCATCGATGGGGGACTGAAGGCGGTGCCTTTTGGTCAACGCGAAACCGGAGCGGCCTTTGGCCTCAGCCGGTTCCAAGTCTTCCGCGATATTCACCTGCCGCAGATGTGGCGCTTTGCGCTGCCGGGATTTTCGAACCTGTGGCTGATCTTGATCAAGGCGACGCCGCTGCTGTTCCTGCTGGGGATTCAGGACATCATTTACTACGCTGACTTGCTGGGGAAAATGGCGACGCGGCGGTATTCGACCTATCCCCACGGCGATTGGAAGCTGTGGTACTTCATCGCGCTGGGGGTCTTCTACCTCGGCCTGACGATGATCTCGCAACAGGTTTTCTCGCGGCTTGAGAAGCACTTCAACAAGGGCATGTCGATCAACAATGCCTCCAGCGGGCGGGTGTGAGCATGGAGTTTGTCAACGAGTGCATCACCGCGCTGGACAGTTACGCCTTCCGCAGCTTTGGCCTGGGCGAACGGGGCTTGCCGGGATCGACCAACGCCAAGGGCGGCGCGCCGATCAACCTGTGTAACATCACGGTGCTGATCGGCTCAGGCATGCTGCGCAATATCCTGTTCGGCGCGGTTGCGTTGAGCACGGGGTTCTTTCTGGCGCTGAGCCTTGCGCTGCTGAAAGCGCGGGACGAGTGGTACCTGACCGCACCGGCGCGGGCGTTTATCTACACCTTTCGCGGGACGCCGCTGCTGATTCAGTTTTTCATCGGCTATCTGATCTTTGCCAGCTTGGGCGCGGGGGTGTTCCGCACGGCGGCCTATGGGGCCAGTGTGGTCCTGTTTTTCAACACCGCCTGCTATTCGGCGGAGATCCTATACGGCGCGTACCGGGCTGTGCCGAACAACGATCTGGAAGCAGCGCGCGCTTTTGCGCTGCGCCCGTTTGATCGGTTCCGAGATATCACCTTCCCCACCATGATGCGGTTGGCGTGGCCGGCCTATACCAACGAGGCGATCTTTCTGTTCCACGCCACGACCATCGTGTTTCTCGGCGCAGGCTTTCCCGTGCGCCGCCAAAGCGGGGACGCGCTGTACTATGCGCAATACTTTGCCGAGCGGACGTTTAACCCGTTTATCGCCTACCCGATCGTCGGGCTGTTTTTCGTGGCGGTGACGGCGATGCTGATCCTGCTGATGCGGACCGTACAGGTGTATTTGAACCGGCATTTGCGGAACGAGCGCTAGCGGCGTGTTGGTGGCGTGATCTACGCTTGGCCGCTGCGCGGCCTGCGCTGCGATCCCGCGCAAGCCGGGTCGGCGACCCTGTCGCCGGTCGGCTGCCGCCTCCGTCTTACGTGCCGTCCGAACCGCTGAAACGCGATTTTTCGTCACCGCGCGTCAGTACCCGTCGCGCCGTTTTAAAATCTTTTTCCGCACCAGCAACGCCGATCACACGCCAACCCACGGTGATCGCATCGCCTGTGCCATGAACCCTCTGCGCGTGACAAAGCCGCTGCCGATCCGCTAAGCCAAGGGCATGATCGATCATCTTACCCTTTCCCGCCCTGACGACTGGCACCTGCACTTGCGCGACGGCGCGATGCTGGCGGCTGTTGCGCCCTACACGGCCCGCGATTTTGCCCGCGCCATCGTGATGCCGAACCTGGTCCCGCCCGTGCGCACAGGCGCGGACGCCGCCGCCTACGCCGCGCGCATCCGCGCTGCGATCCCCGATGGCGCAGACTTCACCCCGCTGATGACGCTGTACCTGACCGAGACCACGGATCCAGACGACATCGAAGCCGCGCACACAGCCGGCATCATCACCGCGCTTAAGCTCTATCCCGCCGGGGCCACCACCAACTCAGACGCCGGAGTGAAAGACGTCACCAAAGCGCACGCTGTCTTCGAACGGATGGAAGCGCTGGGGATCCCCCTGCTCACCCACGGCGAAGTCACAGCCCCCGAGATCGACATCTTCGACCGCGAAGCCCGGTTTATCGAGGACGTGCTCGACCCCCTGCGCCAACGCTTCCCGAAGCTGCGCGTGGTCATGGAGCACATCACCACCAAGGACGGTGCCGATTACGTGGCCAGCGCAACACCGGGCAGCATGGGCGCAACCATCACGGTCCAGCACCTCATGCTCAACCGGAACCACATGCTGGTGGGCGGGGTCAGGCCGCATTACTACTGCTTGCCGATCCTCAAACGCTCAACGCACCAAGACGCACTGGTCGAGGCGGCAACCAGCGGCGATCCGCGCTTCTTCCTCGGCACCGACAGCGCGCCGCACCCAACCGACCTGAAGGAAAACGCCTGCGGCTGTGCGGGCGTGTTCTCCGCGCCCAATGCGCTGGCGTGCTTGGCCCAAACGTTCGAAGACGCGGGCAAGCTGGACCAGCTCGAAGCCTTTGTCAGCCGCAATGGCGCGAGCTTCTATGGGTTGCCGACCAACACCAGCACCCTGACGCTGGAGCGTACAGACGCGCCCCAGCCGGTGCCAGAGCCGATCATTGTGGGCGACCAGACCGTGACCGTCTTTGACCCCATCCGCCCCATTCACTGGCGCGTGGTCCGATGACCCGCTGCGTGCTGCCCTGAATGATAGAACCCGAACCGCTGAGGACACCCCATGCAGTCACCTGCCTTTGCTGACCCCGCGCTGATGGCGCGCATCACCGCGCGCGCTTTGCTGGAAATTGGCGCGGTCAACTTTCGCTCGGATGAGCCCTATACGCTGACCAGCGGGATGAAGAGCCCGGTTTACATCGACTGTCGCAGCCTGATTTCCTACCCGCGCCTGCGCTCGACCCTCATGGATTTTGCCGTCTCCACGCTGTATCGCGATGTGGGGTTGGAGCAATTCGACGCCATCGCCGGGGGCGAAACAGCGGGGATCCCGTTCAGCGCTTGGATCGCGGACCGGATGGAGCTGCCCATGAACTACGTGCGGAAGAAGCCCAAGGGCTTTGGCCGTGACGCGCAGATCGAGGGCGCGCCCGTCGATGGCAAGCGCGTGTTGCTGGTCGAAGACCTCACCACCGACGGCGGCTCCAAGTTCCGCTTTATCGATGCAATTCGGAACGCCGGCGGTACGTGTGGCCATACGTTTGTGTTGTTCTTCTACGATATTTTCCCCCAAACCCGCCCCGCGCTGGCGGCGCACGGCGTCCAACTGCACGCGCTCGCCACGTGGCGCGACGTGCTGGCCGAAGCACGTGAGCAAGCCGCCTTTGACCCCGCGACGCTGGATCAGGTCGAGGCCTTTCTCGCCGATCCGCTGGGTTGGTCGGGGGACCGTGGCGGCGTTTCCGAACTTGGCATTCCAGGAGCCTGATGACCATCATGAGCCCAACACCCAATCGCTTCCTCGCCCACACGGGCGCAAAATACCCGATTGTCCAAGCCCCCATGGGCTGGATTGCCCGCCGACAGCTGGCCTCCGCGGTCTGTAACGCAGGCGGCCTTGGCATCATCGAGACCAGCAGCGGCGAGACCGACGCCTGCAAGGCCGAAATCGAGGCGATGGCAGACCTGACGACGGCACCCTTCGGCGTCAATCTGCCGATCCTGTTCCTGCGCGATGACGCCATGTTGCGCTATATCTGCGAGAGCGGGGTGACGTTTGTCACCACCTCCGCCGGATCACCCGCCAAGTTCATCGCCCCGCTGAAGGAAGCGGGCATCGTCGTCTATCACGCCGTGCCGACGGTAAAGGCGGCGCTCAAGGCGATTGAGTGTGGCGTTGACGGACTGGTGGTCGAAGGCGCTGAGGGCGGCGGCTTCAAGAACCCTGAGGAAGTCTCGACACTGGTCCTGCTGCAAGGCATTCGCGCCGTCAGCGACATTCCGATGATCGCCGCAGGCGGCATCTGTGACGGTCGTGGCATGGCCGCTGCCTTTGCCTTGGGGGCTGAGGCTGTGCAGATGGGGACGCGCTTTGTCTCATCCGCAGAAAGCCCGGTCCACAGCAACTACAAGTCCGCGATTGTCGAGGCTGAGACCACAGGCACGTTTGTCCTGAACAAGAAAGCCTCCCCCTGCATCCGCGCGCTCAAAACCGAGCGGACGGCCAAAATTGCTGAAGAAGGCCGCATGGATTTCTCTGTCATGGCCTCGATCAAGGATCTCTACTTCGGCGGCGATATGGAAGCGTCCGTGGCGCTGGCCGGCCAATCATCAGGGCTCATCGACGAGGTTCGCCCCGTACAGGCCATAATCGACGATATGGTCGCCGAGTTCCACGCGATTACAGGGCGCTTGGGCGGATTGGCGGCCTCACAGGGGTTCTGAACCGGCCCCCTCCTCAAAGCCTACCCGGCTGTTCCAGCGCGTTGCTGATCAGGCAAACGGCTGGTAGGTCAGCAGCAGCCATACGGTCAGCGGCGTCGTTACCATGCTGATCACGGTCATGACCAAAACCGCCAGCGAGATCGATCGCCCATGGCCAAAGCCAGCAGCAACCGCCGGCAGCACGCCAATCGTCGGCAGTGTGGCGATAATGATGGACGCGTTGATGTAAACCGGGGGAATGGGCAACCACCCCATCGCCTGCCACAGCAACATCACCCCCCAGAACGACAGCGCCATCGCCAGCGGGTGAAACGCACTTTTCACGGCAATCGCCGCCATCACGCCGCGCAAAGCCGCACGCAAATCCGTGCCGTAGAGCATGGCGCCAATAAATACCAACGCCATACCGCCTACACTGGCCGCTAACAGATCGATAGACCGCACCATCGCTTCGGGCAGGGGCAGGTTGAGCAGGCTCACCAGCAAGCCCAGCAGCAAAGCGGCGATCAGCGGGTTTGTCACCACGCGAAAGGCCGTTTTTCGCATCACGGACCCAAGCCGCGATGCCAGTCCGGATCGAGGGGCGCGTCCCACGGTGGTTGACGCCGGCCCCTGTGCCTTTTTCTGTGCCAGCGCTTGGGCCAGCATTTGGGCCTGCTCTTGCTCTTGCTCTTGTTCTTGCGCCCGCCCCAATTCGGCCAACGCCAAACCCAGCGGCAGCACCAGCGCATTCTCAATCACCAACTGCTGCGCAATGACCGAGAGCGCTGAAACACCAAACAGCCCGGTGATCAGCGGGATACCGATCATCAACCCATTCGACATGGACCCCGCCAGCGCCAGTATGCCCACCATAGAAGCCGCATGCCCCGCAACCCGCCGGGCGAAGCTGTAACTGACGGTGAATGACAACAGGGACGCCACAGCAAACGCGAGCATGAAGCCCGGGTGCAGCACTTCGGTCAGATCCCGCTGAGCCACGACGAGGAAAATGGCGCAGGGCAAGGCAAAGTTACGGACAAAGATGCCAAACCCCGCGACGGATTCCTTGGGCAGCCATTCCCGCCAGACCGACACAAAGCCAAGGCCGATCAGCAGGTAAATCGGCAGAATCACAGTCAGGATATCAAGCACGCTCAAGCGGCACTCCGTTCACACAGGGTTGACCGCGTTATCGGTCGCTGAACCTCAGACCACGGACCCCGCCCGCGCACAAGCTTTGATACAGCGCGAAGCCGCTGGAAAGACGGAGGCGACAGCCGACCGGCGGCGCAGCCGACGATCTGCTTGCGCGTGGTGTTTTCGTAACCCGCGCAGCGGGTTAGAAAACGACGCGCCACCCCCAATCGGTCGCTTTAGAGCTTCAGGTCTTTGAAGAAATCGTTGCCCTTATCATCGACAATGACAAATGCCGGGAAGTTCTCGACCTCAATCTTCCAAATCGCTTCCATGCCCAGCTCAGGGTATTCCAAAACTTCCATCGCCTTGATGCAGTTCTGCGCGACCTTTGCTGCCACACCGCCAATGGTGCCCAAATAGAAGCCGCCGTGCTTGGCGCAGGCCTCCCGCACCTGCGGGCTGCGGTTGCCCTTGGCCAGCATCACCATGGATCCGCCCAGCCCTTGGAATTGATCGACAAAGGCATCCATACGCCCGGCCGTGGTGGGGCCAAAGGCACCCGAGGCGTAGCCTTCGGGGGTCTTGGCTGGACCCGCGTAGTACACCGGATGATCCTTAAAATAGTCCGGCATGGCCTCACCCGCTTCGATCCGCGCCCGAATCTTCGAATGCGCCAGATCGCGCGCGACGATCATGGTCCCGGTCAGCATCACCCGCGTTGTGACACTCAGTTGCGACAGCTGCGCCCGGATGTCGTCCATGGGTCGGCTCAGGTCGATCGCGACCGCATCGCCTTGGATTTGGCTCTCGTCAATGTCGGGCAGGAACCGCGCCGGGTCGGTTTCCAGTTGCTCCAAAAACACCCCGTCCCGCGTGACTTTCGCCATCGCTTGACGATCCGCGCCGCACGAAACGCCCAAGCCGATGGGCAAGGACGCGCCGTGCCGTGGCAGGCGGATGACCCGCACGTCGTGACAGAAATACTTGCCGCCAAACTGCGCACCAATCCCCATTTGGCGAGTCAGCTCCAGCACTTGGGCTTCCATCTCCAGATCACGGAACGCATGCCCCGCTTCGCTGCCCGCCGTGGGCAAAGCGTCCAAATAGCGCGACGACGCCATTTTCACCGTCTTCAGGTTCAGTTCCGCCGACAGGCCACCAATAACGATGGCCAGGTGATAGGGCGGACAGGCCGCTGTCCCCAGCGTGCGAATCTTCTCGTCCAAAAAGGCGACCAACCGGGCCGGGTCCAGCGTTGACGGCGTGGACTGGAACAGGAACGTCTTATTCGCCGATCCCCCACCCTTGGCCATGAACTGCAGCTTGTAAGCGTCATCGCCCTCTTGGGCGATGTCAATTTGAGCAGGCAGGTTGTTCCGCGTGTTGCGCTCCTCGAACATGGAAATCGGTGCCAGTTGGCTGTAGCGCAGATTGTTCTTTTCATAGGCGTCCAGCACGCCCTGCCCCAGCGCTTGCTCGTCACCACCCGGCGTCCAAACCCGCCGCCCTTTCTTACCCATGATGATCGCCGTGCCTGTGTCCTGACACATGGGCAGCACGCCCCCTGACGCGATCGACGCGTTCTTCAGGTACTCCAGCGCCACATAGCGGTCGTTCTGGCTTGCTTCTGGGTCGTCGAGGATCGCCGCCAGTTGCTGCAAGTGGCCAGGCCGCAGAAAGTGGTTGATGTCACGAAAACCCTCGTCGGACAAAGCCCGCAGCGCGCCGGGTTCAACCACCAGCATCTCTTCGCCCCGAAAAGTATCGATCCCAACGCCGGCAACGTCCAGCTTGCGATAGGGCGTCGTATCCTCGCCCAGAGGAAACAGCGGGGTAACGGTCGGCGTATCGGACATGATCAAACTTTCAGCGGTTACAGACGTTGAGCCGAAATCTGAACCCTTCCGGCCTTGGGATCAACGGCTTAGACCCGAACAGGTGAATTTCCGCAGGCACATAGCGGGCGCACGCTACGCCGGTCGCGGCATTCTGATATACGTGGTGGTCATGTGCGCGACATCCCGCGTCCGTCCATCCGCAAACACGGCAATCGCCTCGGCCTCCATGATCAGCAGTTTGCTGCCGTTCTTAATCGTCCGCGCTGTTCCCAACAGGTATTCGCCCTCGCCCGGGCCCAGAAAATTCACCTTCAGCTCCGTGGTCAGTGTCGCTTCATCCTCACCGATCAGCGTCATGGAACACATGCCTGTCGCCGTATCCAATAACGAGGTTATGGCCCCGCCATGCACGTAACCCAGTTGCTGATAAACCTTTGGCTGCACAGGCATTTTCATCGTGACTTGACCGTATTCGATGCTGACCGTCGTAATGTCCAAAGTCTGTGAAAAGTGCTGTCCACCAACGGTTTCGCGAACCCGCTTTACAATGTCGGCATCCAGCGCGGGTTGTGGTCCGCGAGGCACTCTGTTGAACTGTTTCGCGATGATCTTCGTGTCCAAAGCGCTCTTCCCTCTTTTTACTCAGCCCTATCAAGGGTAAAACGCTACCCTACAGGCGGGGGCTTCAAAATCATAAACGCTAACGATCAGACCCGCTCAGACTTTTCGAGGGTCCATTTGGTCACAAGTGGATTGTCAATTGGGGGATATATGAAACGCGCCTTACCACGCCACAGCCGGATCGCTCTTGGGTTTTTGGGCCTCTGCTTTTTTGCAACGGGCTTAACCGCCTGCGAAGAGATCGAAATGCTCAGCACCGCAAGCTCAGGCTCAACCAGCGCTGACAAAGCCAGCAGCAGCGGCAACAGCGCAGCCGGTGGCGGGGTCGCCGATTTTGATGCCATCGAACGCGCCCGTCCTGTCGAGATTGACCAGACCAAGTACACGATGATCGTCCCCGTGGAGGGCGACGACTTCAAGTTTGAGCTGTTCACATCCCCATTTCAGGCCGAGGAAGCCGGTTATTGCGTCTCCTCCGGCTATGGGTCTGTCACCAAAGTTATGCAGGCCAGCGATCCCCGCACGCGGAACAGCTACTTCTTCATCGAATGTGAAAAATCGGATCCGTCGCTGATCGGCCTGAAAGACCGGATCAATGCCTTGGTTGAACAGCAGACCGACTTCGACCGCCAATCGAGCCAAGACCGAACAGCCGCGCAAGCCGCGGCGGACGAAGCCGCCGCCTATCCGGATCCCTACGCTGATTGCCCCATTGGTCAGGGCGGCTATCCTGTTGTCACCGACGACTGCGGCCCCAACTAGCGAGCCTTAGCGCTCGCTCCCCCACCCGCTCCAACACAACACGGCACCCCACGAAACCCGTGCGGCGGCGTTCCGGTCTTAGCTTTGGTCTTAGCTTTCTCGCCGAGACATGAACGCCAGTCGTTCAAACAGCTGCACGTCTTGCTCGTTCTTGAGCAAGGCACCATAGAGCGGGGGAATCACCTTCTTGGTCGCTGACTCCCGCAGCACGCTTTCGTCGATGTCTTCAGCCATCAGCAGCTTGAGCCAATCCAGCAGTTCCGACGTCGAGGGCTTCTTCTTCAGCCCCGGAATGTCTCGCAGGCCAAAGAACGCTTCCATCGCGACTTTCAGCAAAGATTGCTTGATGCCCGGATAGTGCACATCAACAATCTTCGTCAGTGTCTCGCGGTCGGGAAAGGTGATGTAGTGAAAGAAGCAGCGGCGCAGAAACGCGTCCGGCAGCTCTTTTTCGTTGTTCGATGTGATGATGATGATCGGGCGGTTCTTGGCTTTCACGACCCGGTTTAGCTCGTAAACAAAGAACTCCATCTTATCCAATTCGAGCAACAGATCGTTCGGAAATTCGATGTCCGCTTTGTCGATCTCGTCGATCAGCAACACGGCCCGTTGCTCGCTTTCAAAGGCATCCCACAGTTTGCCTTTGACGATATAGTTGCCAATGTCGTGGACCTTTTCTTCACCCAGCTGGCCATCACGCAGGCGGCTCACCGCGTCGTATTCGTACAAGCCTTGGCGGGCCTTGGTCGTGGACTTGATGTGCCATTGGATAAACGGCGCACCCAAGGATTCCGCGACTTGCTCTGCAAGCATCGTCTTTCCTGTTCCCGGCTCACCCTTAACCAGTATGGGTTTTTCCAGCGTAATCGCAGCGTTGACAGCCATCATCAGCCCGTCATCAGCGACATAGGCATCGGTCCCGGTAAAGCGCGTGGTCATGGGGCAAGTATCCTCGGTTCAGTGTCTGTGGCTCAGGCCGCCCGGCGCACAATCACGCTACCGGCGGAATAACCAGCTCCAAAGGAACACAAGACGCCCCTATCGCCAACGCCCAGATCACCAGAATGGCGATGAAAGGCAATAATACAGCCCGCTGACGAGGTATTGGCAAATTCATCTAACACCACTGGTGCCTCATCCTCATCTGGAACGCGTCCCAGCACCTTCTGCGCGATAAAGTCATTCATATTCTTGTTGGCTTGATGCAGCCAGAATCGCCGAACATCCGTGGCGGACAGATCATGTTCGCTCAAATGCTCACCGATCATCTGTGCAACCATGGGCACAACTTCTTTAAACACCTTGCGCCCTTCTTGCTTGAACAGGACGTCCCAGCCGGTACGCGTGTCCGTTTCCGTGCGGTTCAAGAAGCCAAAGTTGTTGCGAATGTTGTTCGAGAACTGCGTTTTCAATTTGGAACCCAGAACAGACCAAACCGGTCCCGCGCCGCGCTCGACCGCCAAATCTTCACGCTCAATCACCGCCGCCGTGCAGACATCACCAAAGATAAAGTGGCAATCTCGGTTTTCCCAATTCAGGTGCGCCGAGCAAATTTCCGGATTGATCATCAAGATCCGCTTCGCCTGCCCCGAACGCACCGCCGCCGCAGCCATATCAATCCCAAACGTCGCCGAAGAGCAGGCCACGTTCATGTCAAAAGCCCAACCAGCGTCCATCCCCAGTGCTGCCTGAATCTCAATCGACATCGCCGGATAAGCGCGCTGCATGTTCGATGCGGCACAGATCACACCATCAATATCGGAAATCTCCAAACCCGCCGCTGCAATCGCGTCGCGCGCGGGCTGAATCGCCATTTCTGCCTGAATGGAAAGCTCATCATCGCCCCGTGTCGGCAGCGAAGGCGCCATCCGGCCAATGTCCAGCACGCCCTCTTTATCCAACACATAGCGCGCCCGAATACCGCTGGCCTTAACGATGAATTCATCGGACGAGGGCGACAGCGCCTCGACGGTCCCCGCTTCAATCGCCGCAGCGTTTTCGGCGTTGAAACCAGCAACAAAAGCGTTCAATGCCTCGACCAATTCATCATTGGTGATGGTGTTCGGCGGGGTAAACAAACCCGTCCCGGAAATAGCGGCAGCGTACATAAGCGAGTCTCGTCTCCTCAGGTCTTTCACCCGCTTATGCCGTAATTCCGCTGCTCTGCCTAGCAGTTGGGCTTGCGTATGACTGTCATCGCTTGCGCATGAGGAAGAAGGAACCATCGGGCGCTTGATAGGCCTGATAGCCCTGTGGAACCGCCAGCTGAAACCCACTGGTCAGGGAGACTGGAACCGAGCCCGCTGGAAATCCGATTTTTGGTCCGGGGATCAGTTTGCGCACGACCTTTGGGGGCCGCACAAAGCGTTGCTGAACCACGGGCGCAGACTGATATACCGCAGGCGCCACTGCACCACCGGCGGCTTGATAGGTCATTTGCTCCTGCTGGAATTGCTGGACTGGATCAGCGTAATCCATCACCGCCGCAGGCCCAGCCGCCCGTCCGTCGTCGATCATCACGTCGTCAATTATGACATCATCAATCATCACGTCGTCAATCATGACATCATCGATCATCACGTCATCAATCATCACGTCTTCGATCATGACATCATCAACCATCACGTCATCAACCATGACATCGTCTGACATGGGGTCGTCAATCATGACCGCATCAATCGCGGCAATCATCGCCTCAATCTCAGCGCTATCTTGGGGTTCCAGCGGTTCATAGGTGCTGACGTTGTCCGCGATTCCCGGCAAGATATCATCCTCGCCACCCGGCAAGGCATCATCCTCCCCCAGCATCGCGTTTGTTGCCGCCAGTGTTTCTTCAATAGCCGCCAAAGCCGCTTCAGGGGAAACGGTCGTTTCGCTCATTTGAGGCGTATCAGCGATCAGCACTTCACCATCACTTGCCGCCACAAAGCCCGACGTGGCCAAACGGTCCGAAACGTCTTGTTCAGTGGTCACAATCGACAAACCGGCAACGGGCTGCTCCAACGCCGTTGGCGCATCGAGGCTCACCGTCTCAGCAGCGGCAGCCTCAGCAGAAGTCGGAGCAACAGCAATGCCGCCCGGAACATCGGTCACCTCGTCTGGTGCCAAACCCACCACGGGCGCAATCGCCGCCGCGACTTCTGTCGCCAATTGCGCTTCGACCAACTGCTCAACAACCGCGATGCTGCCCTCGGCGTTAAACTGTGTGGGCACACTTTCCGCTGCAATCTCGAAATCCGCAAAACCGTCGCGATCGCGATCAACCGTCGCGGTGCCAAAGGCCTGCATGTCGGTCAGGGCCAGAGGATCAATCCCCCCAACCAAAAACCGGTATTCTGCCTCAACCGTAAAGCTATCGCCCAGATCCAACGCCAGCATCTCGTCGATCATGCGGAAATCATCAATCCCATCATAGGTCAGCGGCTCCGTCACCGCCTCACCGCTGGCGGGCTGCACCGTGATGGTTGCTGGCTTTACCAAGTCGATAAACTCGACAATCATGGTTTCCGGCAGCGGCAAATCCACCGCGATATTACCCAGCTTGGTCGTTCCCGTATTGGTCGCCGTTGTTTGTGTGGTCAGCAGCAAAAAGCTGTTTGGCCCATCGGTTTCAATCCGGCCTGAAATCAGCGTCGCAAGCCGCATGCGGCCAAGTCCCACGGGCGCTGCATCGTTCCCTTCCTCGCCGTCACCATCGGCATCAAAGCCCATTGTCGAGGCAGAATCGGCGGGATCACCCACCACGGAATCCAACGTGCCATCCCCATCCACATCCACACGCGCAAAGGCAGCGGCGCGGGTCAGAATGGGCTTCGTGCTTCGCGCTTCATCAAGGGTAAACACCACCCGCGCCGACACCCGCACCTCTTCGCCGGGCTGGAGAATAGCCTCACCGCCCTCAAAACGCTGCACCGTGTTCACCCCAACAAACGCATCGGGAATGTCAGTGGCGGTAAAGGTCGAAGACGCCGTCTCGACGGACAAGATTTCAACGTCGAGGATCTCCGTAACGGCTTCATTCTCAACAAACAAATCCGCCATGGCGAGGTTTTCCAGAACCATCCCGCCCGTATTTTCCAGCACATATTCAAACACCACGTCCGACGCCCCGCTAAAGGCCTCAACACGGGTTGGTCCGGGCAGCACCTTGACCGACTTTATCAGCCGTAAACCCGGCAAGGGCGTGCTGTCGTTCAGCGGGTTGCCATCGCCGTTTTCATCGACCTTGCCCCCGAGCAAATCATTGTCCGACGGGAAGCGGTAATCCGTATCATTCGCTGACGCCAAAAAATCACCACGCATAGACAGCGGAGAGATCCCGCCCAGGGCGTCTTGGTCATAGTGCACCGTCATCCGCAGCATCACACTGTCTTTCGGGCGCAGAACACCGCCGGGCAAGAACACCTCATCACTGCCGGGGAAGCCTGTAAATCCGGGATTCAGCCCAACCCACGAACCCGGCAGCATGGGCTCAATCTCAAAAATAGGCTCGCCAACCATCGACACAAACGCCTCACCCAGATGCCGCTTTGGTGACACCTGCAGCGATACGTTGGTCAGTGTCTCTGTCCCTGTGTTCGACAAGGCAAACATGAGATCGGCTTCGATTTGGTCGCCGTCGGTGCGCTTGCGTAGGGCAATCAAATCAGTCTTTAAACGGCCATCAACTTGACCTTGATCCTTCGCTTCGACCAGCTCAGCCGCATTTGGAACTGCGCCCGCTAAGGGGTCAGCCGCTAACTCAACAACCGGCTCAACAAGCGGGTCAGCGAAAGGCTCTTTGTCCTCTGCCACCTGCTCCATCGTGGGATCGTCAAGGGCCATGATCGCATCAAGCGCGCCCTCTTCCGCCACAATTTCAACCGCCGTTTCAGCCTCCGTTTCAGCTTCCGTTTCAACCACCGCTAAGGGCTCACTGACCACGGGATCCGCCGCAATGGCTTCTTCCACAGGTGCCAAAACAGGCTCAGGTGTCGAAACGGGTTCGGGGAATATCACCAAACCAACGTCATTGACCAAATTGCTATCCGGTAGCGCCTGTCCGGTAATCGCCATCGCCAAAGGATCATTGGCGGAGGTTACGAGAACCCGCAGCGTCGCTCGCAGCGTTTCGCCAGCCGGTAAATCATCAACAAACACAGCGCCATCTTGGAACAGCGCGCCGTCAACGCCTTCCACCGCCACACCACCGGTTTCGGCAATATCAATGCGAATAACCGAGGTATTGCTTGCCCCCTCATTGCGCAAAATCAGCTCGACATCGGCCATTTGCGCCCCGGCGGTGGCGGCAGGCTCAATCGCGATCAGCGCCAATTCCAAACTCAAATCAGTTTCGACCATAGGCAGCGAAAGCGGCATCTCGACCTGAACCGCATTCATGGCCCAAACGTCATTGATGCGCCCCAGTCCCTTTTCCGGTCCCCAAGCACCCGCCACACCGCGCAACGAGTTGGTTGAATTCACCAAATCCCCGTCAAAGCGCCCCGGCTCAAAGCCCAAGTTCCAAAACAGATCGCCGGTCCCGTCTTTGTCGCCATTCATCCGGCGGATCCGAATGCCGGTCTGACTGTTGGCGATGTTGGCCATTGGAAAATGCATTTCGGCGCGTTTGGCGGTGAAGCGCCCAACCAACGCACCGCTGATCCCCGTTGGCAGTTTCAGCAACGACGTCCCCGACGGCAGGTTCGTGTAGGTAAATTGCACAATGCCATCCGCGCCCGTGTCATCGGCGTCAAACAGCTCAAGCGCATTGGACACACCCTCGCCGTCCACCGTGACAACGATCACATTCCGCTCTGCGTCAAACGTCAGCTCGGTCATGGTCTGCGCTTCACCAATCGGCGTGTTCAACCATTCGGCCCCCATCAGCGATGACGTCGCTTCCGCCGGTTGGCTCTGGTCTGGACGGTTGTAAAACAGCTTCAACGACTGCTCGCCGCCCGGTGCAGCAAAGGCGTAGGGATCAGCAAGGAAAGCCCGCGTCCCCAAGGCATCAAGCGTGGCTGAGGCATAGAGCGACTCTCCGGTCGCATCCTTCAACCCGTGGGTCGAACCCAGCAGGTTGAATGCCGAGCCCTTTATGCCGTTGGTATCAAGGGCGTAAACAAACCCATCCGACGTGCGACCAAACCAGATGGAGTTCCACGGCTGCCCCGTCTCTGCCTCAGCCCCAACGATCCCTGCGAAGGTCCGAACGTAGGTCCGCCCCGGCACCGCTGCGCCGCCATCGGCAAGCGGCGCGGTGGAAACGGAAACATCCCAAGCGCGGACCCAGAAATCGGATTCCGTTTGGGGCGCCCAGGCATCCCGGCCAAAAACCGGTTCATAGCGCTCGACCGCAACTTCAGCGCTTGGGGGCAGGAATTCAACCTCCCAAATCCCCGCTAAGCCCGGCTCAACCCGCACCGAACACGGATTCCCCGCCGCTGCGCCGGCTTTCTCCGTCGCCAGATTTTCAATGTAACCCACCGATGGGTCACAGCGGTTCGACATCCCCGTGGGGTCGCGATAGACGATTTTGCCTTGCCCAATCCCCTGCGCGGAGGAGGACATGTTGAGATATTCGCCTTCGTTCAAATAGGCGAAGTGGAGCGAAACACTCTCTCGCCCATCGGGCGGCACAATACCCAGCGTTGGGTCAGCGGCCAGCAAAGCGGCGCGAAAGCCCTTCCCACGCTTGATCAGGTCAGCCGAACCCTCGGCCTGCGCCACCCCTGCGGTCAGACCCAAACCAATGGCAGCACTGGCCAAAACAGCCAAAATCCGCCCCCCTCTTTTTCGCCCTGCTGTTGGGGCTTGGTGGGTGGTTTCAGAGCGCAGCGCGGAGATCATCATTGGTACAAATGCCCTAAATTGCGTGGGGTTCTTCTCAAAAAGGTTGTGCTAAGTCGCATAATCACGAGCAGCAGTGCGTTTTCGGAGCAGAGCCTTTGGATGGAATGGCAAGGCGCAAAAAGCAGTCCATGGGACATCGCTCAAAATCGCGGTAATTTTGATGAATTTGACCTGTATGCGAATCGTATTTAAGTCGATTCGCCGGTTTCCCTGCGCATAATGTGATGAAAGACCACGCTGGTCGCCGGTTTTGTCGCATAAACCACTGCCAGACCGGTGATTCCAGCAAAGCGCTTGATCTGCAAAACGGCAGAGCATCATAACGGGATGTATTACCTTTATTTTCTACTTTTTTAATTTCTGACCGCTGTTCCGAAGCTATTCATTCTCAGGAACCAAATTATGTTTTTGGCTAATTCAGGCGCACATACCAACGGCGCACCCGATTCTTTGTTTGCTGACACGTTTGAAGTCACCCCGCGTCTGCGCCTTCGCCGCAAGAAGCGCCCTGCTCCCGCGCTGGCCGCTCTGGGCTTGGGGTCCGCGCTTGCCTTTGGCGCTGCCGAAGCCGCCGCGAAGACCAAGACCATCATGCAGAATGGTGATTCCTACTTTAACGTGGGCGAGCTGAACGCGAGCCAGTTGGCCAATGGTGCGATGGAAATCACCTTCGACAACGGCCAAAAGATCGTTATTCCAGCAGGTGAATACGGCTACGCCTCAGGCGACCTGTTTATCTCCGAAAAGCACATGCCGTACGAGCTGGCCCACGCCGTCATGACGCCGGAGCAAATCGACGGCTATGTGTTCTCCAAAACCGCCACAGCCGAGGGCCTCTCCCCCGTTCCGGTGACGACACAAGACACCTACACGGTGGTTCGGCCCACATATCTGACGCAATTGACAGCGGCGGGCGTGATCGTGCTGGCGGGCGCAGCGGCGTGGTACATCCTGACCAAAATCGGTGATGCACCGGAATTTGAGTATCCGATCTACACCACGACGTTCGAGGAAAATGCCACCGATACGGTCTACACGGCGGTGGCAAAAGACCTGGACAGCCCCGCGCTGGTTTACATGCTGCGGGATGATGATG
>CAJQLX010000056.1 GCA_905479265.1 uncultured Alphaproteobacteria bacterium | reverse complement strand
GCCAAGGCTGAAGCCAGGATATTCACCAGATTGTTGCCAATCAGGATGGCGGAAACCACGCGATCTTTAATCGCGATCAACCGTTCGGACCGCGCCGCGCGGCGGTCTCCGCCCTTGGCCAAAAGGTGCATGCGCGCAGCATTCGCCCCGGTCAGGGCTGTTTCAGAACCGCTGAAAAAGGCAGAAGCCGCCAGCAACAGCACGATGACAAGCGAAATAGCGACCACAGTGGTCAACACGGGATTAGGTCTCCAACCATTCGTTAAGAACTTTATCGACGGCCGCTTTGGGCACGTCTCTGTTTAGATGGGTATCACCGATCGATGTTGGAACGATAAAGGTCGGAACGCCATCCTGCACCTTCTTATCCTTCATCATTGGCGTCCACAGGGCGTCGAGCGTCAGTGTTTCCGGTGCTAGATCAGCGCGATGAACCGGCAAACCAGCCGCCGCAAGGTGCGCTTTGACCCGCTGCTCATCCTGCCCGCTGGAAAGCCCAAGTTCACGCCCCAGCGCATAGGCGAGGCCAATGCCGACGGAAACGCCTTCGCCATGCAACAGGCGTCCATCGTAGCCGTAAATGGCTTCGAGTGCATGGCCAAACGTGTGGCCGAGGTTCAGCAAACCCCGCACGCCGGACTCGCGCTCGTCTTGTGCAACCACGTCCGCCTTGATGGCGCACGACCGGGTGATGGCTTCGATCAGCGCGCCCTGATCACCGCTTTTCACCGCCGGCCCTTCGCTTTCCAACCACTGGAAGAACGCGCCATCCCACAGACAGCCGTATTTTGCGACCTCAGCATAGCCCGCGCGCCATTCGCGTTCGGGCAAGGTTTCGAGCAGGTCGGTATCGATATAAACCGCCTTTGGCTGGTGGAACGCGCCCACCAAATTCTTGCCATTGCGCGAGTTGATCCCCGTCTTACCGCCCACCGAAGAATCCACCTGCGCCAAAAGCGTGGTCGGCACCTGAATAAAGTCGATCCCGCGCAGCAGCGACGCGGCAACGTAGCCGGCCAAGTCGCCAACAACACCACCGCCAAAGGCCAGCAGCACGTCTCGGCGTTCGATACCATGAGCCAACATTTGCTCGCAGACATCGGCAAAGACCGGGAAAGACTTGGTTTCCTCGCCACCGGGCACCGTCACCAAGCGCACGTCGATTTCCGCTTGCGCCAGTTGCGCGCTCAGGGCGGGGCCGTGGGCTTTCCACACAGTCTCGTCCGCCACAATAGAGAGCCGACGCGGTTTGAGCCGATCCGCCCACTGCGCCGCCAAGCCATCCAGCACGCCTGCGCCGATATGGATGGGGTATGTTCGTTCACCAAGGCCAACGTCGATTGTCTGGGTCATATGTGATCCTGTGCTTCAGGGCTTGAAGTGGCCCTTGAGCGCATCCAGCGCTGCTCGCACTGTTTTATCGATAGATTCCGGCCCTGAGAACACGCTCAAGGTCGCCTTCTCGTATGCTGGTCTGCGCTTCTGCATCAAGTCGCGCAGAACCACGCGGTGATCCTTGCCCGCCAAGATGGGCCGATTGCCGCGTTTTTGCGTGCGGGAAACGAGAACAGACAGCTTGGCCTGCAGCCACATCGAAACCGCCCCTTCCTGAATCACAGCCCGCGTGTCATCTTGGACAAACGCGCCGCCCCCAGCGGCAATAATTTTTGGGGTGCCATCCAACAAGCGCTCAAAAATGCGTCGCTCCAGCGAGCGGAACTCAGCTTCGCCATAATTCTCAAAGATTTCGGCGATAGACATACCCGCGGCGTTTTCGATTTCGGTATCGGAGTCATAAAAGCCCAAGTTCAGCAAAGGCGCGATGACTTTGCCGACGCTAGACTTGCCGCAGCCCATCAAGCCGACCAAAACGATTGGGCGGTCGATCAGGCCGTGGAGCGACTTTGCGAGGCTTTTATTCCGTGCTTGGGTCATGACTTGGCATTTAGACCCGTTTATTGACGCTGTAAACGAAGACAGGGCTTAACAACGACAGATGACCTACCGTCGGAACGATCCAAACCCCTTTTTGCTGTTTCTGGTGATCCTGTGTGTGATCGGTGTGTTCTTCCTCATCCTGCTTTACACGTGGGAGCCACCGCGCCCGGCGCAGACCATTCGCCAAGAGCTCGCCCGTGAGATTATTCTCGGTCAGGACTTACCCCCCAATGACGACCAGCGCTGACCCGTGGCCATGAACGATGGACCCTTCCTCGACCTGTTTTTTGAAATGCTCCGCAGCGAGCGCGGCGCGGCGGCGAACACGCTGGACGCCTATCGCCGCGACCTGGCGGAGTTCCAGCGCAGCATCGATCATCACCGACCCGATTTGCGCAGCAACATTGCGCTCGCCGATGATGTTGATATCCGCGCCTTTCTCGCAGACTTGCTGGACAGCGGACAATCCGCGCGCAGCGCAGCGCGGAAGCTGTCGGCGCTGAAGCAATACTTCTTGTTCCTGCAACAAGACGGCCTGCGCAAGCACAACCCCGCCCGTCACATCGATGGCCCGAAAACCGGCAAGCCTTTGCCCAAACTGGTCAGCGAAGACCAGGTTGGAAAGCTGCTGACCCAAGCCCAGCAAGACGCCGAATCGGGGACGCCCACAACATTACGCACCCTTGCATTGGTCGAAATGCTCTATGCCACCGGTATGCGCGCCAGTGAATTGGTGAGCCTGCCGGTCGCCGTTGCGGCCCGCGATGCCCGATTTTTGGTCGTGCGGGGCAAAGGCAATAAGGAGCGGATGATCCCCGTGGGCGAACCCGCTCAACAGGCCATGACCCGCTATCTGGAGCAGGGGCGCGTTGGATTCCTGCCGCTTGGCAAAGAAAGCGTGTTTCTTTTTCCCGAATCCACCAAAACAGGGCACTTATCCCGTCAAAAGCTCGGAACGACCCTGAAAGTCTTGGCGGGCAAGGCGGGTGTTGACCCGGCAATCCTGTCTCCACACGTGCTGCGTCACGCGTTTGCAAGCCACTTACTCGCCCATGGCGCCGACCTGCGCGCGGTTCAAACGCTGCTGGGACATGCCGATATTTCAACCACACAGATCTATACCCATATCCTAGACGAACGGCTGAGGGCCATTGTGGGCGCAGCTCACCCCTTGAATCTGGGTTTGTTAAGCGGCAGCAATGGGCTAGCACAACCTATCTAACCAGTAACAAAAGACGGGAGACGTCTCGCATGTCCGCTGCGGTGGCCCTGGAGTTTGAAAAGCCAGTCAAGAACCTGGAAGCGAAGATCGCTGAACTCAGCAGGCTCGTTGGTGAAGAAACCGACGGCGCGATGAGCGTCGAGCTGGAAAAGCTGCGCGAGCAGGCGGCCAAGCGTCTCACCCAAGTCTACAGTAACCTTGATCCTTGGCAGAAATGCCAAGTTGCGCGTCACCCCGATCGCCCCCAGTTTCTTGCGCTCGCCGACATGCTGTTGTCGGATTATCAGCCCTTGGCGGGGGATCGTAACTTCGGCGACGATCAAGCGATTCTTGGTGGATTGGCGCGGTTCCGGGGTCGTGCGGTCGTGGTCATGGGCCACGAAAAAGGCCACGACATGAATTCGCGCGTGAAGCACAACTTTGGCATGGGTCGGCCTGAGGGGTATCGCAAAGCCATCCGCTTGATGGAGCTGGCGGACCAGTTTGGCTTGCCGGTTCTGTCCTTTGTTGACACGCCCGGTGCCTATCCCGGCAAGGGCGCAGAAGAACGCGGACAGGCCGAAGCGATCGCACGATCGATCCAATCCGGCTTGCGCCTGCGCGTTCCCTCCATCGCTGTTATCACGGGCGAAGGTGGATCGGGCGGCGCGGTGGCGCTGGCGGCGTCCAATCGCGTGCTGATGTTCGAACACGCGGTCTATTCCGTGATTTCACCAGAGGGTTGCGCGTCGATCCTGTGGCGAGACGGCAAATTCGCCAAGGAAGCGGCAGGCGCGCTGAACCTGACCGCGCAAGACCTGCTGCGGCTCAAAATCATTGACGGCATCGTCGACGAGCCGGTTGGCGGTGCGCATCGTCAGCCAGTAGAAGCGGCGATGGCCCTGGGCGACGCCCTAGAAAACCAACTTGCGCTGCTGTCTTCCATGGATGGTTCAGCGCTCAAGCGCGCGCGGGAGCAGCGCTTCCTTGCCATTGGCCGCGAAGGGCTGGTCTAGGCCATGTCGCTGATCGCCGAAAACCTCAGTGCCGTGCACGAGCAAATCGATCGCTACGCTGAGCGTGCCGGGCGGTCCAGTGACACGGTAAACCTGATTGCCGTTGCCAAAACCAAGCCCCAAGAGGCGGTGGTTGAAGCCCTGCGAGCCGGTCAGATGATTTTCGGGGAAAACCGAGTGCAAGAAAGTCAGGGCAAATACCCCGACTTGCGCGCCGACTGGCCAGAGATGGAATTGCACCTGATTGGCCCCCTGCAAACCAACAAAACCAAAGACGCTCTGGCCTTGTTCGACGTGATCCATACCGTTGATCGGCCCAAACTGGTGCGCTCGATTGCCAAGGAATCGCAGGCCTTGGGCCGATGTCCCAAGCTGCTGATCCAAGTCAATACGGGCGAAGAAGATCAGAAGGCCGGCGTCCTTCCCAGCGACGTCGAAGCGCTGGTCCAATTCACGCGGGAAGAGAACCTGCCGCTGGCCGGGTTGATGTGTATCCCACCGGTCGAAGACGCCCCTTCGGGGCATTTCGGCTTCCTCAAGCGGATGGCCGATGAACTTGATTTGCCGTGGGTATCGATGGGAATGTCGGGCGATTACCAGACTGCCGTGGAGCTTGGGGCCACTCACATTCGGGTCGGAAGTGCGATTTTTGGCACAAGACCACCCCTAAACACCTGAAATTAAACACTTTCGTCCTCACGTCAATTTGACAAATCTCACAAAGCCTCCACAAGAGCTTGTGACATGATGACAGACGTTCGTGTCAGGCTAACATAAGGGTGAGACGCAGAGAGCCTCTTGCCTGAAAGGATTTTGTCCATGAACAGCCTCGCCAACGACTCTAATCGCCGCCGGATCCTCTTGGTTGATGACGACCCCACCCTGCGCGAAACCCTCGCCGAGCAGTTGGGCTTTCACGAAGAATACACGGTCAGCGAAGCCGAAAACGGCTCGGAAGCCATGAAGCTCGCCGACGCCGACCACTTCGATGCGATTGTCTTGGATGTGGGTCTGCCCGATATGGATGGCCGCGATCTGTGCAAGCTGATGCGCCGTCGCGGGCTGAAAGCGCCGATTATTATGCTGACCGGTCAGGACAGCGACGCTGACGCTATTCTTGGGCTGGACGCAGGGGCGAACGATTACATCACCAAGCCGTTCCGCTTTAACGTGTTCATGGCGCGCCTGCGGGCACAGATGCGGACGCATGAGCAGTCCGACGATGCTGTCTTCACCGTTGGGCCGTACGCGTTCCACCCCGCGGCCAAGATGCTCACCAACAATGACAATGATCGCAAGATCCGCCTGACGGAAAAGGAAACGGCGATCTTGAAATTCCTCTACCGTGCGGGCGGCAAGGTCGTGTCGCGCGATACATTGTTGGATGAGGTTTGGGGCTACAACGCCGGGGTCAACACCCACACGCTGGAAACCCACGTGTATCGCTTGCGTCAGAAGATTGAACCGGACCCACAGCAAAATTCGATTTTGGTGACCGAACCGGGCGGGTATCGCTTGGCCATGTAAGCCGGCTTAGACGGGTCTGGAGATCATTTCGGTCTTCAGTCCCGCGTCCAATTCCAAGGCCTGCGCGTTATCATAGGTCGCCAGCGAGATTGGGTGTCCTGCGGCGATATGGGCCTCGAACACCGCATTGGCCAGCGCGTAAAAGGTCTCGACCTTGCTTTCAATGCGCATGCTGGTGGCCGTATCCGCGACATGCAGAACAAACAAACCGCTCTTCCCCCGCGCCCCACGCAGCAACGTGCCCAAGTAGTGTAAATCCGCGCGCCGAATGTCTTTGAGCGCGACCACCTTGTCCGCCACCCCCGCCGCTTGGCGCACCAGCAAGCCGTCTGCGCCCAAGCGGTAGGTCACGGTATTCAGCCACAGGCCGCGTGCAATCAGATAAGCGCTGCCCAAGAACCCCAAACCGGGCAAAATCGCCCACGGTGCGGGGATCAGCACGGCGGTCCAAAGGCCAAGCAGCCCAGCACCCACGCCCCCCAGCACGGCGTCACCGATCCACGCCGTTCGTTCGTATCGCCCGTGGATCACCTCAGCCTGCCGTCACGTCGAGATCGAGGATCACAGGGGCATGGTCTGATGGTTTTTCCCAGCCTCGACTGTCACGAAACACCGAGCCGCCGGTAATTTTGTCCGCATGCGCTTGCTTGAGCCACAGGTGATCCAGCCGCCATCCAAGATCGCGTTCAAACGCGGGGGGAAAGCGGTAACCCCACCAAGAAAATAGGGGTCCGTCGGGCTGGAGATGACGGCCCGTATCGACCCATTCTCCCGCAGCAATGGCCTCTGCCATAATCGCCCGCTCGCCGTCGGAATGCCCCACGAGGCGGCGGCACTTTTTGTGGTTGTGCACGTCTTCTTCACCGGGCGCGATGTTCAGATCGCCCCCGGCAACATGAAAGCCACCGCCGGCGAAGAACGTCTTCATGTCTTCCATGAACGCGAGTTTGTGCGCGAATTTGTCGTTGATTTCGACATCCGGCTTATCACCGCCCGAAGGCACATAAAGGCTGGATAGGCGCAAATCACCAGCGCTGGTCGAAACCGTCGCGGACACGTGCCGTCCGTCGTCAATGCCGCCCAAAACCGCTTTGCTGATGTCACCCAGTTCGTGTTTCGAAGCGATGGCGACGCCGTGCTTGCCCTTGAACCCATGCGCGGTGGTGTGCGGCATCCCGGCGGCGGCGAAGTCGTCCACGGGGAAAATCGACGCGTCCATCTTGATTTCCTGCAGCAGCAGGACGTCGGGTTGCAGGGTTTCGATAACCTGATTGACGTGCGCTGCACGGGCTCTCAGGCCATTCACATTCCATGTCACAATTCTCATGGCGCGACCCTAGCCTCAGCCGTCGCGAGCGTCCACACAAGCCGCTACAAATGCGTCAAACAAAGCCACACTCACCGGGTTTTCCGGCAGCGCTTCGGGGTGCCACTGCACGCCGAGGCAAAAGGCCGTTGCGCGATCAATCGACAGAGCCTCCACCAAACCATCGCTGGCCGTCGCCTCAACCGTCACCCCCTCGCCCACCCGATCCACGCCTTGCAGGTGCAGGGAGTTGATGATGATGGGCGCGCTTGAGTCCAGTGCTTGGGCCAGCGTGCCGCCGGGCGTCACCTCAACCCGTTGCCACGCGCCATATTTGATTTCAGGGACAGACGAGGTGGGGGAGCGATGATCGATCCGGCCAGGCACTTCATGGACCATTTGATCCAGACTGCCCCCGGCGTAGACGTTCAACTCCTGAAAGCCGCGACACAGGGCAAACACGGGCTTGCCTTGCGCGATACAGCGATCCAGCAAACCCCACGTGCAGGCGTCCCGGTGGGGGTCCAGGGGGTAACTCTTGGCGCTGATGTCACCGGCGTAGCGATCAGGGTGGACATTGCTCAGAGAGCCGGTCAGCAGCAAGCCGTCTATCTGATCCATAATCGCGTCAAACGGCGTTTGCTCACCGAAATTCGGGATGGGAAAGGGCAAAGCCTCGCGGTCAAGCAAGGGCTGCATGTACTTTTGGCCAACGGCCAACTCAAGGTACTCTGGCGTTTTCTCGTGCTTGGGTCGTGCACAGGTCATGACCCCGATGACAGGACGGCGGCCCATTAGAACTTTGGGCGCTCGAACAGCGTATTGGACAGGGGAACACCGTAGGCCATGGATTCCAGCCGCACGGTTGTGCGCTCACCTTTGTCGTCAATCACCTGCCACGCGCGCAGTTCCAGCGTGCGGGTATCCAGTACGAGGATGAGTTGCCCTTGGTTGGGGCTGCGGCGGTCCTGAATGGTAACCAGCACCGACTCGGCAACACGCTCGATCTTCAACACCTTCACACCGTTGGCCAGATCGGGGTCTTCGTTCAGCAGGAACTTGAGCGGGGTCTGATTGATCTGGCGGTGCGCCGAGGTTTCATCTTTGGTGTTGTAGGTGCCAATAAAGCGACCATCGGCGACCAGCAACGCCGGTGATGGCTCATCATAGTCAAAACGCATCCGGCGCGGACGCGCGATCGAAATATCACCACGCACAATCTGACCTGAGTCAGAAATCTGCATGAACCGCCCTTTGGCTGTCGTGATCTTTTCGATCTGCGTTTCAACCTGATTGAGGAATGCTGTCACCTGTTCCTGTGTCGTCTGCGACTGGGCATGCGCCGCACCAAACAGACCAAGGCAGAATGCAGCGACCGAAAAAATAATCGTAGCGCGGGCAAAAAGTCGGATCATCAAGAACACTCATCAGATTAGCGTTAGGAAGCGTTAGGCCAAGGCCACTCGCAGGGGCGAAAGATGTCGGCACTTAGGCGTCAAATTGAGCGCAGATTATGGCGCATTCACGGCTCCTTGTAACGAAAACAATCAAATCTGTGCGATCAAAAACGTGAGATAACGCGCGTTTCCGGGAATGCGCACCTGCTTGACGCCGCACCGACTTGATCTCTGGGCGTGGGATCCGCATGTTAGGAGTATACAGGACAGGACAACCACGATGTTTATCCAAACAGAATCTACGCCCAACCCAGCGACGCTGAAGTTTCTGCCGGGCTTGACCGTTCTCAATGAAGGCTCCGCGCATTTCGACACGCGTGAAGAAGCGGTGGTATCCCCGCTGGCCGAGCGCTTGTTTGAGGTCGAGGGCGTCACCGGTGTGTTCCTCGGGTCCGACTTTATAACCATTCACAAAAGCGACGACCGCGAATGGTTCCTGATCAAGCCATCCATTCTGGGCCTGATCATGGAGCATTTCACCGCCGGTCGTCCGGTGATGCGCGAAGACAGCTCCACGGTAGAATCCAGCGAGGAAGACAGCGAAGTGGTCACGCAGATCAAAGACCTGCTCGACACCCGCGTGCGCCCAGCGGTTGCTATGGATGGTGGCGACATCGTTTTCCATGAGTTCAAAGAGGGTGTTGTCTTCCTTCACATGCGCGGCGCTTGTGCGGGTTGCCCGTCTTCAACGGCGACTCTGAAGATGGGAATCGAAAACATGCTGAAGCATTATGTGCCAGAGGTACGGGAAGTAACTGCCGTATAACAGGACATTTCGCGACTACATTTGGTCATGAAAGCCCCCTAAGCAGCACATAATCCTCATTCCGCCGTATTTACATGGGAATTGCCTCGCTAAACACTTAAGCAAGCGTGGCATTTTAAGCCATGTGAATTTGTGAGGGACTCGCTTTGCTCGGCCATTTCCGTTGCCCGACTGCTGTTTCATTTTGTTTTGCGCTGCTGGCTCTTGGAGCTTGCTCGTCGACGACGACAATCGACGGCGAAGACATCGCTGCGCAAAACGGTACTTTTGACATTAAAGAAGCGCCCTTGCGCGTCGCTGAAGGCCTCGCAGCGGTCGATCGACGGGTCGAAGCGTTTCCCGACCAATTGAGCGAGCGCTTTGCCTTTGATCAGGAACGCGCGGTTCAAGTCGATGGCGAAGGGTTCCAAGTCTCCGGCGATACCTTGAAATACATCGTCGATGAATGGCTGCCGCAGGTCACGGGGAACCCGACGAAAGAAGAAGAACAAGCCGCCGCCGCAGCAGCAGAGCGCCAAGCACAAGTGGCCGCTCCCCGCACGTCATCATCTTTCACCCCGGCCACCTCGCAAATGACATCCGGCCCGCAGCCCATCGACTTGGGCCAAGCAACGCCCATGTCGCCGACGCAGAATTTCCTCGCAAATGCGAACACGGGCATCGCCGGACAAGTCGCAGCGACGCCCACCTACCTCAATTCGCCTGTGCTCAATAACTACGCTGCCACGCCTGTTTCTACGGGCTCACAAGGGCCGGCGGTCTCGAAATCTGTACCCGGTGGGTTAGAAGGCGTCGGGCGCTTCTTTGACCAAAACGGCTACACGCTCGACAAAATGCGTCGCGGCTCACTGGTTCCGCCTGTCTTTGCCCGTCGGATGCCCGCCAACATGAACAACAGCGTGCCCATGAACAAAGACGTGTTCTTGCGCCTGATGCTGCCTTTGGCGCTGAAGATTAATGGGGAAATTGCCGCTGAGCGTTCCATCATCGAACGCAGCGGCTACCGCGGCCCGATCACCGGCGCCCCGGCTGCGGTCAAAACAATTGCTGCGAAATACGATATTCAGAGCAACACCACCAATCTGCTGCAGCGCGTTGATCTGCTCCCCATCAGCCTTATTCTGTCGCAAGCAGGTCTCGAAAGCGGATGGGGCACCTCGCGCTATGTCCAGCAAGGTAACGCTTTGTTTGGTCAGCGGGTCTGGGACGCCAGCCAACCGGGCATGACCCCAAGCGACCGGAATGCGGACCAAAGCCACCGCGTTCGGACTTTCACCTCACTGGAAGAATCCGTGCGGAGCTACGCGAAGAATCTGAACACCAATGCTGCCTATTTGGAAATGCGTCGGACCCGCGCGAGTTTCCGTGCATCGGGACGCACGCCGAGCGCGCGCGACTTGATCCCGCACTTGAGCAGCTACAGCGAAGATCCGTCCTATTACTCAGGCACCATCACGACAATCGTGACAGACAACCGCCTGACGGATTTTGACCGTGCGCGCTTGTCCGGTGGGCAGCCGATGAATCTGTATATTCAGTAAGCACGAACCATGCTGTCACTGGCCTTCGAATGCGCTGGACGCGGACTGAGTGCGGCGCTGGCCGAAGACGGCCAGCTGATCGGGACCACGCAGCTTGATATGGATCGCGGGCAACCGGCGGCGCTGTTGCCCGCCCTGCACGCCCTGCTCACCGCTCACCGCCGAAACCCCAGCGCGCTGGAGCGTATCGGCTGCACCCTCGGTCCGGGTGGTTTCACGGGTATTCGCCTGGGCATTGCTGCTGGCTTGGGGCTGGCGCGCGCGACTGGTGCCGTCTTTCACGGGTTCAACGCCTTCGATGTTTACACGCTGGGCGATGTGGATCGGCGCGGTTTGTGTATTGCGCTCGAATCACGCCGTGCTGAGCTGTTCATCCGGGCCTATGATACCGACGGCGTTTCCGTCCTGCTCAACGACGAAGTTCTGACCCCTGAGGACACCCAGCGCCGAATCAACGTTGCGCGGGTCTTGGGGTCCGCTGCGGAAAAACTCAGTCCTACAGCAACCAATGCCGAGCCCGATATGGCCGTTTTGGCGTCTTTTCTCTCTAAAGCATCCAAAAACGACGCCTTGCTGACCCAATCCCAAAATCAAGCCACGCCTCTATACTTACGCGCCCCAGAAATCGGTGGTGGCGCGAAGCCATGAGCTTGGTGGCCCTGACCAGCCATCATGCGCAAGCGATGGCCGCACTGCACAAAGCATCGTTTGACAGCCCTTGGGACGAAGACACCTTTAAAACTTTCCTCAATTTGCCGACATACTGCAGTTTTGGTTGGGTGGACGAAGACTTAGAAATAGCTGGCTTCCTCTTATTTAATGTTATTTCGCCTGAAATTGAATTATGCACAATTTGTATTCTTCCCAATTTTCGTCGGCAGGGAATTGCTCGAAAATTACTTCAACAAACAGTAAAAAAGTTTAGTGATTGTGAGGTATGCTTTCTTGAAGTTGCAGAAAATAATACAGGCGCTATAGCTCTCTACTCAAATATTGGGTTTACCAACGCTGGTGTTCGCAAAAATTACTACAAAAGAAGCGACGGTCGGTATGAGAACGCAGTTCTGATGAGACTTTCACTAGATTAGTATTTTGGTTTTCTTAGCGGCTTTAGCGCCAACCCAATTGAACCGCTGCCAGTTTCGCTGAAAACTGGCCAGTTTCGAACATTCCCGCTTGAAAAAATCAAGCATAGGTATAAGTACCGACTATCAAATATCGCCATTATGTTTTTGGCGTTTTCAAGAAGGATTATTTTGGTGAAAGATAACGCCAACTCCGAGTTGCTTGCGCTCACAGCAGACATCGTCGCGGCTCATGTTTCGAACAATTCCGTCGCCGTTGGTGATCTGCCACGCATGATCGCAGAGGTTTATTCGACACTCGCGTCTGTCGAAGCGCCTGCAGTCGAAGAAGAAGAAGAATTGGTTCCAGCGGTTGCTATCCGCTCATCTGTGAAGCCAGACTTCATTGTTTGTTTGGAAGATGGCAAAAAGCTGAAAATGCTTAAGCGTCATTTGAAGACGGCCTACAACATGACACCGGAAGAGTACCGTCAGCGTTGGGGTTTGCCGTCCGATTATCCAATGGTCGCGCCAAACTACGCAGCACAGCGGTCCAAGCTGGCCAAAGAGATTGGTTTGGGAACACGCCGCTCCAGCGACTAAACCCTTGCTTTTGCCTTTGTTAAAACGGTCGCGGGTCTGATGCCCTGCGACCGTTTTTGTTTTTCAGCTGGCCGTAGTTGGTGATAACTAGCACCCATGAGTGAGACTTCAGAAAAACGCGTTTTCATCCGCACTTACGGGTGCCAGATGAACGTCTATGATTCAGAGCGCATGGCCGAGAGCCTGAGCAAAGCCGGATACACCACCGCAGACAGCGCTGATGACGCTGACTTGGTGGTCCTGAACACCTGTCACATCCGTGAAAAAGCCGCTGAGAAGGTATACTCGGAAGTGGGCCGCATGCGGATGCTGCGGGAGCAATCAGGCCGGGAGCTAAAGATCGCGGTCACCGGCTGTGTCGCGCAGGCTGAGGGCGCAGAAATCCAGCGCCGCGCACCTGCCGTCGATTTGGTCGTTGGCCCGCAATCCTACCATCGCTTGCCCGAGCTGGTGGACCGGGTTGAACGCGGGGAACGGTCAATCGTTGAAACCGACTTTCCGACAGAATCCAAATTCGACCATTTGCCCGAAGAGCGGTCCGCCGCCACGGGCGCCTCAGCGTTCTTAACGGTTCAAGAAGGCTGCGATAAGTTCTGCTCGTTCTGCGTGGTGCCCTACACCCGCGGCGCCGAAGAATCGCGCCCGGTTGCTTCTGTGCTCGCTGAAGCTGAACGCTTAGCAGCGCAGGGCGTGCGGGAAATCACCCTGCTGGGTCAGAACGTCAACGCCTACCACGGTGATGCGCCCAATGGGGGGGCGGGATCATGGAATCTGGCGTCCCTGCTCAAGGCGATGAGCGATATTGAAGGGCTGGACCGTCTGCGGTTTACCACGTCCCACCCCAAGGACATGGACGAAGACCTCTATCAAGCCTTCGCCGATAACCCCAAGCTGATGCCGTACTTGCACCTGCCTGTACAGTCTGGCTCGGACCCGATTCTCAAGGCCATGAACCGCTCACACACCGCCGCTGAGTACATCGATATCATCAAGCGCTTGCGCGGCATCCGGCCAGATATGGCGATCAGTGGCGACTTCATTGTCGGTTTTCCGGGCGAGTCCGATCAGGACTTTGCCGATACGCTGAAGATTATCACCGAAGTGAACTACGCTCAGGCCTATTCCTTCAAATACAGCCCCCGCCCCGGCACGCCGGCAGCAAACGTGGAGTTTCATGTCCCCGAGGACGTGAAGTCTGTGCGCCTTGCAGCCGTTCAGCAGCTGCTCAACGAACAGCAGTTGGCCTTTAACTTGGGCTGTGTGGGCAAGACCATGTCGATCCTGCTTGAACGCGAGGGCAAGGAAGACGGGCAGCTGATTGGCCGGAGTCCCTACATGCAGTCGGTGCATGTCATGGCGCCGCAACATCGGTTAGGTCAGTTGGTAGACGTTGAAATTCTCTCGGCGGGCGCCAACTCTCTGAAGGGCCAGATCCTCATGGCTCAACAGGCCGCCTAACTGCATGAAAGCCATAAAATGACCCAAGCAACTTCGCACGCGTTCCAATTTGCGGACGCGAGACTGGCTCTGGACGTCTGCGGAGTGGGAGACGCAAATCTTGCGTTAATCGAAAAACGGCTGAGTTTGGACATCGCCAATCGGTCAGATGAAATCGTGCTGCATGGCGAGGTTGAGTCGGTTGAGCTGGGGTTTGCAGTGCTGGAAAGCCTGTACGATCGCGCGCGGCGTGGGTTGGTGGTTGAGCCCGCTGACGTGGAAGCGGCCATTCGAATGGGCCGGCATCATGTTGAGCAAAGCGGCACAGACGACGCCCCGGGCCAGGGCCAAGCCAACACCGCCAACGTGGCCATCACCACGCGCAAAAAATCCATTTCGCCCCGCACCCCGGGTCAGGCCGAATATCTGGTTGCCATGCGTGACCATGAACTGACCTTTGGCGTAGGCCCAGCGGGAACGGGCAAGACCTATCTGGCCGCAGCAATGGCGATATCGCACCTGCTGGAGGGCAAGGTCCGGCGGCTGATCCTGTCCCGTCCCGCCGTCGAGGCTGGAGAACGACTAGGGTTCTTGCCCGGCGACATGAAAGAGAAAGTCGATCCATACCTGCGCCCGCTCTATGACGCGCTCTATGACATGCTGCCGCGCGATCAGGTGGAGAAGCGCATCGAAGCAGGATCCATCGAGATTGCACCGCTGGCGTTCATGCGCGGTCGAACCTTGTCAGAGGCCTTCGTCATTCTCGATGAAGCCCAGAACACGACACCGGCACAAATGAAGATGTTCCTGACCCGCTTGGGTGAGGGGTCGCGCATGGTGGTCAATGGTGATCTGAGCCAAGTTGACTTGCCGCGTGGGATCAAAAGCGGTCTGCGCGACGCGTTGGGCACGCTGGGCTCGGTCAAGGGCGTGGCGGTCAAGCGCTTCAATGCCAGCGATGTTGTCCGTCACCCGCTGGTTGGCCGGATTATCCAAGCCTATGACGCCGCGCCAAAGCCCGAAGCGGACGCTTACAAAACCAAAGCCGATCAGGGATGAGAGCAGAACTCATCCTCGATGTGCCCGAGGCTTGGCCTCAGTTCTCCGCTGACGACCTTGCAACCCTCAGCGATCGCGCGGTCACGACGGCGTTTCATGTTGGCTTGGAAAGCGCAGGGTTTGACCCTTGGGACGCTGAATCCGCGGTCTCGATCGCCTTCCTCGACGATCGGCGCGTGGCCCGTCTGAATGAAGATTTTCGCGACAAGGCACAGCCGACCAATGTGCTCTCTTGGCCCAACTATGAGGGCGACGACCCCGAAGATATTATGGAGCAGGGGCAGGACGATGGGCCGTCGGTGTACTGGGGCGATTTGGCGCTGGCCGGTGAAACTCTTGCCCGCGAAGCTCTGGAGCAGGAAAAGCCGCTGGATGCCCACCTTAGTCACCTGATTATTCACGGGGTTTTGCATTTGCTGGGTTTTGACCATATTGAAGATAAGCAAGCCGAGCTTATGGAGGGTCTGGAACGACTGGCCATGCGAGACCTCGGTTATCCTGACCCTTACGGAGAAAGCGCGGAGTAACCTGAGCACCAGCAGCCGCAAAGCAGCGCAAGAGCATTCTAACGCGAGCATGCGTCCCCTAATTTTGCCGCAGTGTGCAGACACTCTGAAATCGCAATGACAACGTCAGCCGACTCATCCAGTTCTGAACCGTCTCAACCAGCTTCCGTCCGCGACCGCTTGAGCGAGGGGCTGGCCACGCTTGTGCGCTTGGTGCGTCCCCAGCGCAGCGACCGTGACACCATTGAGACCATCCTCGAATCCCCCGATCATGACGAAACCAGCGGTTTTGGCGCAGACGAGCGCAAAATGCTCTCGAACATCCTGCAGCTCAAAGACCGCACGGTCGAAGATGTGCTGGTGCCGCGCGCCGAAATCATCGCGGTCGAGGTCGATGCCTCGATCGACGCTGTGATCGAAGTCGCCGCTGCCGAAGGGCACTCGCGGTTGCCGGTTTACGGCGAAGACAAGGACGACATTCGCGGGCTGGTTCACATCAAGGATTTGCTGGCAGCCAAAGCGCGCGGCTCGAACGAAGGTCTGGGGTCAATCCTGCGACCCCCGATCTTTGTCGCGCCCTCCATGCCCGTGCTCGACATGCTGCTGGATATGCGCACAAAGCGCCGTCACATGGCGTTTGTGGTGGATGAGCATGGCGGTATCGACGGGCTGTTGACGATCGAGGATCTGGTTGAAGAAATCGTGGGCGACATTCAGGACGAGCACGACGAAGACCAAGGCGGCATCATCAATGTCGGCGAAAACGAATTCGAGGCGCACGCCCGGCTGGAACTGACAGAGCTGGAAAACCGCATTGGCGTTTTTCTGACCGAAGAAGACCGCGAAGAGGACTTCGACACCCTGGGCGGTTTGGTGTTCTCGCTGGCGGGCCGCATCCCCATTCGGGGGGAGATCCTGACCCATGCATCGGGTTGGCGGTTCATGGTTATGGACGCAGACCCGCGCCGCATTCGCCGCGTGCATATCGAGCCATCAACCAACCCCCTGCGCCGCCGCCGCCGTTTGGCCGTTGCCGCCGACGGGGGGGACGCGTTGACCGCAGACAGTGACCCGATGGGCGTGCCGGACTCCGGGGACGACTAGGCCTTGGACCGCTTTACCCGCGTGCGCAGCGGCATCGGAAGCCTGCTGCTCTTTGGCCTCGGCCTGCTCACCGCGTTGGCACAACCGCCACTCTGGATTTTGCCTACTTTGTGGATGGCCTATCCGCTGGCGCTGCTGCTGATTCTCAGCCGGCGTGGATGGCGCGGTGCGGGGCTGTTCATCTTTATGTTTTGGTGGGGGCAAATTGTCGGCGGCATGTACTGGCTGGGCTGGGTCGTTGGCGTGGATCTGGCGACATACTGGTGGGTGACCCCGTTTGCGATTTTGGGACTGCCGGCGTTTCTCGCGCTGGTGCAAATGCCGTGGTGGCTGGCGGCTTGGCTGGTGGTGCGGCGGTTCGATCTGGGGATGAGCGGAGCGGTTCTGATCTTCGCGGGCGCGGCCATGGGCGCGGAGGGATTTCGCGGTTGGGCGATGACCGGCTTACCGTGGGGGCCATTGGGGACGGTTTGGGGCTTTCACCCGCTCACGATGCAGCTTTCTGCGTGGATTGGGGTTTTTGGCCTGACAGCGCTCACCACCGCAAGTGCCGCAGGTCCAGCCCTGTTTGCTGTGCGCCGCCCGGGTCAGGCGCTGGCGGTGACCGCCGTGCCGCTGCTGCTGCTGATCGGATTCGGGGCGTGGCGCTTGCCGACCGTTAGCGCTCAGGCCGCCACACCAACCCAAACCGTTGTGCGGCTGGTCCAACCGGGAACAAATGCGCTTGTGCGCCTGGATGATCGGGCCAAGCAGCAGCGGGTGCGCGACCTGCTTGCGCTGACATTCAGCGGTGAGGGCCATCACGACGTGGCCATATGGTCCGAAACCTCGATCCAATTCTTCATCGACCATTTCCCCGAAGACCTCGCATGGGTCATCGAGAACTTTCCACCCGATGCGCGGATCATCACAGGCGGCTTGGGCGCTTCCCCTGGTGCGAACCCCATCCCGACCAACACTGCCTACGTGCTAACAAACGACGGCATCCAAGCCCGTCACGACAAGTCTCATTTGGTGCCCTTTGGCGAATACAAACCGTGGTTCGTCCGCTGGATCCCCATCGCTGCATTTTCTGCTGGATCGTTTTGGGAAGGCGCGGGTTTGAGCACGTGGTCCCTGCCGGGTCTGCCGCCCGTCTCCCCCTTGATTTGCTATGAAATGATCTTTCCCGGCGCTGTCATCGCGCCGGATGGCCCTCGGCCCGAGTGGATGGTGAACATCTCTAACGACGGCTGGTATGGCAACACGTCCGGACCGCGCCAGCACTTTACCTTTGCGCGCTTTCGGGCGGTGGAGGAGGGCTTACCCATGGTCCGTGTTGGCGGCACCGGGATTTCAGGGGTGATTGACGCTGCTGGTGTGGTCCATCACCGGATTGCCTATGGCGCAACGGAAGTGATCAACCTGCCGCTGCCCCAACCCCTTGGCATTACGCCCTTTGGTCAAAATTCCCGTCTGAGTTTTTGGATCGTTGTTTTGGCCCTGATTCTGAGCGGCTTCACGCTTGGATTGGCGAAAAACAGAAAGAATCTCCCGCCTAAGATGTAGTTTGTTATTGAGACCGTTTGATTAAAATTGTATGTTCATGCCATTATTTTCGTGACGACACTAAAGGCATAGCAACAATGGAAGAAACGGCTCCGCGAAAACGAGGTCGACCTTCGACGGCGGAAGGACTGGGAAATCCGGTTGACGTCCATGTGGGGCGACGCATTCGGACACGGCGCTTGGTGCGCGGCTGGACGCAGGACGAGCTTGCGAAGTCAGTCGATCTGTCCTTTCAACAGGTACAAAAATACGAGCGCGGCTCGAACCGAGTGTCAGCGGGGCGGCTGTATGAGCTTTCCAAGGCGCTGGATGTCCCTATTCAATATTTCTTCGACGACTACGACACAGAAAACCTGAACAAAGCCGAAGACGGCGTTTTGCGAGAAGACCAAATCGACTTCGAAGGCGTGGATCGGATTGGGGACGCCGAGCTCAGCGAATTGGTGCGGGGCTTCACCCGGATCGAAGACAAAGCCCTGCGACAAGCCTTTCTTCAGCTGGTTTTATCGGTCTGTCAGAGCCTTGACGACAAAACAGGCCAGCACGTCCCCTAAAGGCCCCCTCTTGACCTGCTTCGCTGCTTTGGGCAGATCGGGGACCATGTCGAAAGCGCCCACCAAACCGCCCTCCGCCACTGAGTTTCAGCCCTACCGCGGCAAGGACACCACCGCCAAGGATGGCATCCGCCACCTGTGGGGCCGTTTGTCTGGCCGTCCACTCAAGCCCAAGATGGCGCGCATGATGACGGAGGTGCTGCCCGAACTGGCGTGCGTGCCCGATGATGAAGGTCGCGTGGACCTGCCTGCGCTGTTCGGCGCGCAGCCTGAGCGGTTGTGGCTCGAAGTGGGTATTGGCGCTGGTGAGCACTTGGCGTGGCAAGCCGAAACCAATCCGGATGTGCGGTTGATTGGGGCGGAGTTTTTCCTCAATGGCGTTGCCTCAGCGGTCCGGCATCTGCACGATGCTAACCTTAGCAACGTGCGCATCATGCATGGCGATGGCCGTGTTCTGGTCGAAGGCGTGCCGGAAGGCAGCGTGGAGCGGGCCTTTGTTCTGCACCCCGACCCTTGGCCGAAGAAACGACATTGGGAGCGGCGGATCATTCAACCGTCGATGATGGACGCGATGGCGCGGGCCATTCGCCCGGGCGGTGAGTTGCGGCTGGCGACGGATCACGCCGACTATCAGCCGTGGATGACACGGATCGCGCTGGCGCATCCGAAATTCCGCTGGACAGCAAAGCGGGCGGACGATTGGCGGCTGCGGGCCGACGATTGGCCCCAAACCCGCTATGAGGCTAAAGCAGTGCGGGAAGAACGTAAGCCTTTGTATTTAAGCCTTGAGCGTTTGCCCGATTAACTCTATGTAGGCGGTGTTGGCCCGTGAGCTTCTCGATGTAGAGCTTCATGCGATGCCCTTGGAAACAAGCGGGCCGCGGGCTCGCTTTTTTGTTTTCTACAACCCCATTTTGATTGCTGGCACTGAATGATGGAACGCCTAGAGCGCCCTATTGGACCTTTGGCCCAGATCGAAGACGACATTGTTTCCATGCTGGAGGCTATGGGCTTTGATCTTGTGCGGCTGTTGCTGATCGGGTCACAGAACCCGCGCCTGCAGCTTATGGCTGAGCCGTCCAATGGCGACCTGATGACGGTCGAAGGCTGCGAAGAAATCTCGCGCGCCCTCTCGGCCTTGCTGGACGTGGAAGATCCGATTGCGGAATCCTTCACGCTGGAAGTCAGTTCGGCGGGCGTGGATCGTCCTTTGACGCGTTTGGTGGATTTCCAGCGGTTCAAGGGTTTCAAAGCCAAAGTGGAAACCCGATTTCTCGTCGAGGGCCGTCGCCGGTTCTCTGGCACGTTGGGCGGTGTTGAGGGCGACAAGGTGCTGATCATCACCGAAGAGGGTGATGCGCTGCTGACCTTCAGCGACATGGCCAAGGCCAAGCTGATCGCCACAGACGAGCTCTTTGAAGCGGCGAAAGCCGGAACGCTGCCCCGACCCGTCACGCTGGCAGACCCAAATGCGACCGACACAACGACTTCTGATTCAACGGCCGGTTCTACACCGGAAAGCTGAGGAAAAACTCCATGGATAACGTGGTTCAAACAACTGCAACCCCACGACTTGAACTGATCCAGATGGCCGACATGGTCGCGCGCGAAAAGGGAATTGAGCGCGATGAAGTCTTGGAAGCGATGGAAAAGGCGATTCAGCGCGCCGGTCGTCAGAAGTACGGCGTAGACCACGACATTCGGGCAGCGATTGACCGTAAGAACGGCCAAATCACGCTGCACCGTTACCGCGAAATTTTTGCCACGCGCGATGAAGTCGAAGACGACATGACGCAAATCACGCTGCGTGATGCGCACCTGACCGACGACACGCTGGCCGTTGGCGACTTTTTAACCGAAGAGCTGCCCCCCATTGATCTGGGCCGGATTGCTGCGCAGTCCGCCAAGCAGGTGATTGTGCAGGAAGTGCGCTTTGCAGAGCGCAAGAAGCAGTACGACGAATTCAGAGACCGCAAGGGCGAGATCGTTACCGGTCTGGTAAAGCGGGTGGAATACGGCAACGTCTATGTTGATCTTGGCCGCTCCGAGGCCATCTTGCGCCGGGATGAGTTGATCCAGCGCGAAAAGCCAAAGGTGGGCGAACGTGTTCGGGCGTACATCTATGACGTGCGCGAAGAAACCCGCGGCCCCCAGATTTTCCTCTCCCGCACACACCCGATTTTCATGGCGAAACTGTTCTCTATGGAAGTGCCGGAAATCTACGACGGCTTGATCGAAATCAAGTCCGTCGCCCGTGACCCCGGCTCCCGCGCTAAAATTGCTGTGCTGAGCCACGAGGTGAACATCGACCCGGTCGGTGCTTGTGTTGGTATGCGCGGTAGCCGTGTTCAAGCGGTTGTCGGTGAACTGCAGGGCGAGAAGATTGACATTATTCCTTGGTCCGAAGACATCGCAACCTACGTCGTAAACGCACTGGCGCCGGCTGAAGTGACCAAGGTGGTTTTGGACGAAGAAGCAGGCCGCATCGAAGTTGTTGTCCCCGATGACCAACTGTCTTTGGCCATTGGTCGTCGCGGTCAGAACGTCCGCTTGGCATCGATGCTGACCGGTTTGGAAATCGACATTCTGACCGATGAAGAAGAATCAGGCCGTCGTCAGGAAGAATTCAACCAGCGCTCTGGCCTGTTTGTGCAGGCGCTGGATGTCGAAGATGTCATCGCGCATCTGCTGGTCGCCGAAGGCTTCACGGCCGTGGACGAAATCGCCTACGTGCCCGTTGATGAATTGGCTGCGATCGAAGGCTTCGACGCGGAAATCGGTGAAGAGCTGCGCAACCGTGCGCGCGATTGGCTGTCCCAAGAAGAAGACCGCCGCGACGAAGAGCGCAAGCAGATTGGCGTCACAGACGAGGTTGCTGCGCTGGAGGGTCTGACCCCGTCCATGATGGTCATTCTCGGCAACAACAACATTAAGACGCTGGATGACGTGGGTGATCTGGCCGGCGATGAGCTTTCTGAACTGCTCGCCGCGCACGAGATGACCGAAGAGACGGCGAACGAAATCGTCATGGCTGCGCGCGCGCATTGGTTTGACGAGTAAAGAACGCAGGAGAAGCGGAAAATTCTGGCAAAGCCCGTGTCAAAGAGAGATCCACTGCGCAAATGCGCTGTAACAGGAGAGATTGCAGATCGTGAGACTTTGCTGCGATTTGTCCTCGATCCTGCGGGTCAAGTGACCTTTGACTTGGGTAAGCGGCTGCCGGGGCGTGGAATCTGGTTAATTCCTAAGCGGGATGTGCTAGAGACTGCGGTGAAGAAAAACGCTTTCGCCCGTTCTGCCAAATCTGAGGCCGGTATCCCGGCTGATTTGCTGGAACGCGTTGAGATACAGATCCGGCAAAACATGCTGGATCGACTGGGGCTGGCGCGCCGTTCAGGGGCGCTGGTTGTGGGGACTGAAAAGACAAAAGATAAGCTCCGGCATGGAAAGCTGAGGCTGCTTGTTCTTGCGTCAGATGGAAGCCCGAAGACTCTCGATCCGCTCATTCGGATCGCAGAAGACACGGCAACCGCAGTTCTGCTCAGTGAAACAGCGCAAACCTTGGCTCAAGCCTTGGGGCGCGCAACGGCTGTTTGTTCGGGGGTTACGGATTCCCGACTGGCAAAGACAATCAAGGCTGATCATGCACTGTTAAAGAGTGTGGGTCAGCCGGGTACACCAGTCGCCGAGGCGGCTTCATAGAAACGGCTTCCTTCGGGAACCAAGCAACACGGGTATGAACGCAATGTGCTGACAACCCCCCCAGTATGATGCGGCCGAGGCCGCGCTGAGAAGGCGACGAAAGACTCGATGTCCAACGAAAACGAAAACGACAACCCGGATTCCAAGCAGCCCCTGCGGTTGTCCAAACCAGGCAAGCTTGAGCTCCGAAAAACGGTTGATGCCGGTCAGGTAAAGCAGTCCTTTAGCCATGGTCGCTCGAAGACTGTCGTGGTGGAGAAGCGCACCAAGCGCACCTTCGAACGCGGCACAACGGGCAAGATGGCGGCTGTTCCAAATCAGGAGCTGGCCGAAGGCCTCGCAAACCTGAAAAAATCCACAGAACCGGAAGACAGCGGCACGCCAGCGGCAAGCCCCAGTCGGCCCCCAAAGCCCGCGCCTTCAAGAAGCACCAGCGGCACCTTGACCGCATCCGAGCGTGTTAAGCGCATGGCGGTTTTGGAGCAGGCGAAAGCACGAGAAGCGGAGCGCGCGATTCAAGCTACGGCGGAAGCCGAGCGACGCGAGGCTGAGCGCAAGGCGAGAGAAGCCTCAGAACGTGCCCGTCAGGAAGAGCAGCGCCAACTCGCCGAAGCTGAGGAAGCCCGCAAGCAGGCTGAACGCGCAGCAGAGACAGCGCGGCAAGCGCCAGCTGCTGCGGCGGCTGCGGCCCCCACGGAGACCAAAGCCGAAGCGCCCAAGCGCAAGGACGCGCCTGCTGCGGGTGCAGCACCAGCTGCCGCCGCGCCAGCCCCCGCCGCTGATCGCGCACGGACCAAAAAGGGTGAAGCCCCACCACGGCCTCAGCGTGGACCAGAAGAGGCTCCGGTCTTTGGTCGCGTGAAGAAGGCAAAGGGCCAAGAAGAGCAAAGCAAGAAGACCACACTGCGCGCGAAAAACGACTCTGGTCGCCGCCGCAGCTCCAAGCTGTCCGTTGTTGACGCGCTGGAGGGTGATGAAGATCGCATGCGCTCCCTGTCTTCCATTCGCCGTCAGCGCGAGCGGGAGAAGCAGCGCGCCAAAGAAGCGCTGGCAACACAGCAAAAGATCATCCGCGACGTTATCGTGCCGGAAACCATCACCGTGGGTGAGCTCGCCAACCGTATGGCCGAGCGCTCGGGAGATGTTATCCGGGTGCTGATGAAAATGGGCGTCATGGCGACGGTGAACCAGTCCATCGACGCCGATACCGCTGAATTGGTGATCGAAGAGCTTGGCCACCACATCCGCCGCGTTTCGGCATCGGATGTTCTCGAAGGCCTCGCCAGCCCAATCGATGACGACGGGCAGAAAGCACCGCGTCCACCGGTTGTGACGGTCATGGGTCACGTTGACCACGGTAAGACATCGATCCTCGACTACTACCGCAAAGCCAACGTGGTTTCCGGTGAAGCGGGTGGCATCACCCAGCACATCGGCGCGTACCAGATTACCTCGCCCAGCGGCAAGGTCATCACCTTCCTCGATACGCCGGGTCACGCGGCCTTTACCGAGATGCGGGCACGCGGTGCAAACGTCACCGATATGGTGATTCTCGTCGTCGCGGCCGATGACGGCATCATGCCGCAAACCCAGGAAGCGATTGCCCACGCCAAGGCGGCGGGTGTTCCGATGATTGTTGCCGTGAACAAGTGCGACAAGCCGGACGCCGACCCGAGCAAGGTTGAGCAAGAGCTGCTGCAATACGAAGTCCAAGTCGAATCCATGGGTGGTGAAGTGCAAGTTGCGCACGTCTCTGCACTCAAAGGAACGGGCATGGACGGCCTGCTCGAATCCATCGAGTTGCAGTCCGAGGTTCTCGACCTGCAAGCCAATCCCGACACCCGCGCATCGGGTGCTGTGGTTGAATCCAAGATGGAAAAGGGCCGAGGGTCGGTTGCGACCGTCCTGATCCAGCGCGGTAAGTTGGAAATCGGCGATATCTTTGTGGCCGGGTCTGAGTGGGGCAAAGTGCGGGCGTTGATCAACGATCAGGGTCAACAGGTCAAGCACGCCAACCCTTCCACCCCGATTGAGGTTCTTGGCCTGAACGGTACGCCGGTTGCCGGTGATGAGTTCGTTGTGGTCGAGTCCGAAGCCCGGGCGCGCGAAGTGGCTGAATTCCGCCAAAGCAAAGCCAAGGAAGCCGCTTCACTGGCCTCCAAAGGCAGCTTGGAATCCATGTTCTCCGCCCTCAAGGATGGCACAGCAGAAGAACTGCCCGTGGTCATCAAGGGCGACGTGCATGGTTCGGTCGAAGCCATCATCGGAACGCTGCAAAAGCTCTCCACGGACGAAGTGAAAGTCAACGTCCTGCATCAGGGCGTGGGCGGTATCACCGAATCCGACATCACGCTGGCGCGTGCGTCGAACGCCATGGTTGTGGGCTTTAACGTCCGTGCCAACACCCAAGCGCGAGAAAGTGCTAAGCGCGACGGCATCGACATTCGCTACTACTCGATCATCTACGAGCTTGTGGATGACGTGAAGGCGATGATGAGCGGCCTGCTCAAGCCCGAGCAGCGCGAAAACTTCCTCGGCTACGCAACGATTTTGGAGACCTTCAACGTCACCAAGGTTGGCAAAGTTGCTGGTTGTCGGATTACCGAAGGTGTGGTCAAGCGGGGCGCCAAAGTGCGCTTGCTGCGCGACGATACGGTTATCCACGAAGGCACGCTCAAGACCCTGCGCCGCTTCAAGGACGAAGTCCGCGAAGTGGGTAACGGTCTCGAATGTGGTATGGCCTTCGAGAACTACCAGGACGTTCAAGTTGGTGATCAGATCGAATGCTTCGAAATCGAAGAAATCGCTCGCCAGCTCTAGTGTCGGCGACCACCGCGAACGCAATAGGAAAAGGCCTCTTCGGGGGCCTTTTGCTGTTGTGCAGCGCGAACCTTGCACGCGGACAGAGCCCGGCGGCGGAGCATTTCAGCATCATCGCAACCCCCTTACCGGAACCCTATGAGTTGCCGGACGCCTTTACGTGGGCCGGGGGTTTGGCGCTGAGCTCACAAGATGAGCGGCTGGGCGGGGTCAGTGGGCTTGGGCTGGGACTGGTGCCGCCTGTCTCCGACAACGGTGTTCGCATGATTGCTGTCACCGATAGCGGCAGCTTGCTGCGCGGTGATCTGGTGTTCGAGACCGAGCCGGCCATTATGCTCACGGGCGTGCACGACCGGACGCTGTCGGTCGAACGCCTGACGGACGCCCGAACCGGTGTGCGTGTGCGGCAAGCGGAATCCTTGGCGATTTGGGATGAACGCTTGGCTTTTGGGTTTGAAGTTGATCACCGCGTTGGCGTCATGCGGCGCGGAACCAAAATCAGCGACCTGCCTGTTCCCATCGCCTTGCGGGGTCTTTCCCGGTTCAAAAATGGCGTCGAAGCGCTGGCCACGCTGCCCGACAAGTCCTTGCTTGCCATATCCGAAGGCGTGCAGCGCGAAGACGGTTTGCGGGCTTGGATCTATGATGATCAGCGCGAAGACTGGCCCATCCTTGTGTACGAATGGGACAAAGCCTTTGCGCCCACAGGGGCTGATGTGACCCCTGATGGCCGCTTTCTGGTGGTCAGCGAGCGCAAGTTTGTTTCGATGCGGGAACCGTTGAGCAACCGGTTGATGGTCGTTCCCGTCAGCGATATCGCCGAAGGCAGCCGCTTGAAGCCTCAGCAGATCCTCGACCTTGATCCTATTTTGGGTGCCGTGGCCAATGTCGAATCGGTTGCGATCTTACCGACGGCGGATCCAGCAGAATTCCTGATCGTGGTCGCGACTGACAACAATTACATCAACCTGCTGCCCACGATCATCGCTGCGCTGCTGTGGCGTCCCTAACGGTTTTGGGCTAAGACCGTCTTGTACCCCGACCCGGTGCGTTAAACCTGCGAGCCTCCTGCTCGTTGGGTCGTGACCGGGGAACAACTGGAGAAGACAAAGATGACTCAGCAGCAGAACGCCATTCTGCCTGCGCTGGTGATTGCTGGCGCCCTTATGGCCTTTATCGTCTACATTTCGAATGTTTTGGTTGGCATGCCAATCACTTGGCTGAACGCCAACTGGTTCAACTACGGCCAGTTTACCTTTCCCGTTGCTTTTCTGATCACGGACATCATCAACCGCCTGTTCGGTGCGCGCCGCGCATTTTGGGTGATTGCCATCGGTTTTATTGGCGGTGTCGCCTACTTCCTGCTCAGCGGGGGCAACGTCGGTGAAGGCTTTGGTGACCCTTGGTCCGTTGGCCGGATTGCTTTGGGCTCCCTGAGTGCCTTTGTCATTGGTCAGGTTCTCGACGTGTCCGTGTTCAACGCCCTGCGCCAACGCGCATGGTGGTTTGGTCCCTTGGTCAGCTCCTTGGTTGCCAGCCTGATTGACACAGTGATCTTCTATTCCATCGCGGCCAGCGGGGCTGGCAACTGGATGAACTTTGCCAGCGTTGATTTCGGCGTAAAAGTTATCGTTGCCTTGGTCGCTCTGGTGCCGTTCCGCATTCTGATCGCTGGCGTCTTCGCCAAAAGCGGGACCACGAATGCGGCTTAGCGATTTCGACTTCGCGCTTCCCGAAGCGCTGATTGCCCAGCGTCCGATCTACCCGCGTGCCGCAGCAAAACTGCTGCACGTTGGGGCAGAAGGGACGCTGGTGGACCGGACATTTGCGCGCTTGGACGCCTGTTTGCGGGCTGGTGATTTGCTGGTGTTCAACAACTCGCAAGTGTTTGCCAGCCGCTTGATCGGCCGCCGCCAACGCGGGCCGACGGTCTATGACGGCAAAATTGAAGTCACTCTGGTCGCGGAAACTGAGACCCCGGATACTTGGATTTGCTACGCCAAACCGGGCAAGAAGCTCGAACCCAACGACCGGCTGCTGTTCAGCGACAGCCTGACCGCGATCGTGGAGGCCAAAGACGGCGCAGACGTTCGCTTGGCCTTCGCCAACAGCGGCACTGGCGCTGTGCTTGACGCCATTGATGCTCTGGGCCACATGCCGCTGCCGCCCTATATCCAACGACCCAAGGGCGGGGAAACGCAGGACCGGGACGACTACCGCACCTTCTGCGGACGAGAAAAAGGCTCGCTCGCCGCGCCGACTGCCAGCCTGCATTTCGACGAAGAAACCCTTGCCGCGCTGGTCGCAGCCAAGGGGTTGGAGACTGCCGAAGTGCGCTTGGATGTGGGCTTGGGCACATTCGCGCCGATCCGGGTTGATGACATCAGCGCGCACCAAATGCACAGCGAGTCCTGCGCGCTTGATGCGGCAAATGCCGCCAAGATTGCAGCGGCTAAGGCCCAAGGGCGGCGCGTGGTTGCCGTCGGGACCACGGTTTTGCGCGCGCTGGAAAGTCTGGGCGGCACCGAAGGCGCGATGAGCACTGACATTTTTCTTAAACCCGGCGACCGCTTCCACGTCGTCGATGCGCTCATCACCAATTTTCACCTGCCCCAATCGACGCTGTTTATGCTGGTCTGTGCCTTTAGCGGCACCGAAACCATGAAGGCGGCCTACGCCCACGCCGTCGCGAACCACTACCGTTTTTTCAGCTATGGTGACGGCTGTTTTCTGGAATTGAGCGATACGCCATGACAACCCCATTTTCCTTTGATGTTCTGAATACCGATGGCGCGGCCCGGCGCGGGCGGATCCATACCGCGCACGGCACCATCGAGACCCCCGCATTCATGCCCGTTGGCACCGCGGCGACGGTCAAGGCAATGATGCCAGAAAGCGTGCGCTCAACCGGCGCAGAAATCATCCTTGGCAACACCTATCATTTGATGATTCGTCCAACGGCCGAGCGGGTTCATAACCTTGGGGGCTTGCACACATTCATGAATTGGCCCGGGCCGATTTTGACGGACTCTGGCGGGTTTCAGGTCATGTCGCTGGCCAGTCTGCGCAAGCTTACCGAAGACGGCGTGACCTTCCGCAGCCACATTGACGGATCAAAGCACCGCCTCACGCCTGAAGATTCCATGGACATCCAGCGCATGCTGGATTCGACCATCACGATGGCGCTGGACGAGTGTACGCCCTACCCAATTCAAAAGGCTGGCGCGCACAATTCCATGCAGCTCTCGATGCGGTGGGCCAAGCGCTCGCGGGACGCGTGGGTAGACCGGACGGGCTACGGCGTTTATGGCATCGCGCAAGGCTCTGTTTTTGCCGATTTGCGGGAGGAGTCGATCAAGGCTTTAGCACCGCTGGACTTCCACGGCATCGCCATTGGCGGGTTGGCCGTGGGCGAAGGGCAAGAATTGATGTTCAACACGCTCGATATCTGCGAACCTTTCCTGCCACCAGAAAAGCCACGCTATTTGATGGGCGTGGGCAAACCGCTTGACCTGATCGGGGCGGTTAAGCGTGGGATTGACCAGTTTGACTGTGTGCTGCCGACGCGGTCGGGCCGGACCGGTCAGGCCTTTACTTGGCGTGGGCCGATCAACATGCGCAACGCCCGGCATCAGGATGACCCGCGCCCCATTGACGAGGACTGCGGCTGCCCCGCATGCCGCAACTATTCACGGGCCTATATCCGTCATTTGCACCGGGCTGACGAAATGCTCGGCGCGATGCTGCTGACGTGGCACAATATCCAGCACTATCAGGACTTGATGGCGCGGATGCGCTCGGCGATCGAAGCCGGCGCCTTTGCTGATTTTGAAGCAGGAGTGCTCGCCGATTATGCCCGAGGCGACATCGACCCCCTCTGACCCCCAAGCGGCGCTGCGCGATGATATCCGCGCACAGGCCCTGGCCTTGGGCTTTGACGCGTGCGGCTTTGGTCCGGCCAGCATCCCCGAACGCAATCAACAGCGTTACCAGTCCTTTGTGGCCCAAGGGCAGCACGGGACGATGGATTGGATGGAGAACCGGCTGGAGCAGCGCTCAGACCCCCAGGCCCTGTGGCGTGAAGCCCGGTCGGTTGTTGTGGTTGGCCTGAATTATGGCCCCGAAGACAATCCCCTCGACCGGTTAGAAGAGCCTGAGCGTGCCAACTTTTCTGTGTACGCAGAGAACCGCGATTACCACGACATTCTCAAGAAGCGCCTGAAGCGGCTGGGCCGGTGGATCGCGGAACAGACCAACGGCCAAGCGCTGAAGGTCTTTGTGGACACAGCCCCCGTCCCCGAAAAGGCGTTGGCGGCGCAAACAGCCGTGGGCTGGCAGGGCAAGCACAGCAATTTGGTATCACCCCAATTCGGCTCGTGGCTTTTTCTGGGCGTGATTTACCTCAGCATCGAGTTGCCCACGGACGACCCGACGCCGGATCAGTGCGGCAGTTGCACCCGCTGCATCGACATCTGCCCAACCCAAGCCATTCCCGCGCCCTACACGCTCGACGCCACGCGCTGTCTGGCCTACCTGAGCATCGAGCACCGCGGCGCCATTCCGGTCGAATTCCGCAAGGCGATGGGAAACCGGATCTATGGCTGCGATGACTGTTTGGCGGTGTGTCCGTGGAACAAATTTGCCAAAGCGACCGCTGAGGCCGGATTCAAGCCCCGTGACGTGGTCAATCAAGCGCGCTTGCTCGACTTCACGTCGTTCGACGATGCCGCTTTCCGCGCTGCGTTTTCCGGCTCACCGGTCAAGCGCATTGGGATTGAGCGATTCTTGCGCAATCTGGCCATCTGTTTGGGAAATTCCGGGCAAGAAAAAGCGCGCGAGCCACTTCAGCAACTCGCACGCTCAGAAAACCCTGTCGTGGCTGAGAGTGCCCAGTGGGCACTCAATCAACTTCCGGCTTGACGCCGTAGCCTTGATTAGGCCGCGGGAGCCTGTGCTTTTTCCAAACGCTTCTTGATATCAAGAGCATCAGGGCCGAGCTTGCGGTTCGGGGTGCCCATCAAGAAGCTATCCAAACCACCGTTCTTTTCGATGGTGCGGATCGCACGTGTGGACAGACGAACGCGGACACCTTCCTGAAGAATCTCAGAATGCAGGGTCGCGTTTTGCAGGTTAGGCAGCCACCGACGGCGACGCTTATTCATAGCGTGCGATACGGTGTTACCAGCTTGTGGCTTACGGCCAACAAAATCACAGCGGCGGGACATGAGCCTCGCTCCTAAATTAAGTCGTGGTCAAAGAGTTGCAGCTTTCTACGCAAAGAACTGTGGAAAAGCCAGTGCTAAGCCTTGCGGCAGTTACTCATCAGCTTCCTGTTGCGAGTGCCACATGTGCGCATAGACCCCATCGCGCGCCAAAAGGGCGTGATGAGAGCCATTTTCGACGATTTTGCCCTTATCGAGCACAATAATCGCATCAGCATCCACGACCGTAGAAAGCCGGTGCGCAATGATGAGTGTGGTTCGATCTTTGGAAACGGCCGCCAAAGACGCCTGAATCGCCGACTCGGTATCCGTATCAAGCGCGGAGGTGGCTTCGTCGAACAGCAAGATGGCAGGGTCTTTCAGGATCGTGCGCGCAATCGAAACACGCTGACGCTCCCCACCCGACAGCTTCAGACCCCGTTCGCCAACGCGGGTATCGTAGCCTTCGGGCAGATCGAGGATAAAGTTGTGGATCTGCGCCAGCTTTGCCGCCCGGATAACGTCTTCTCGGCTTGCGTCAGGGCGGCCATAGGCGATGTTATAGGCGATGGTGTCGTTGAACAGCACGGTATCCTGCGGAACGATGCCGATGGCCTCTCGCAGTGAAGACTGGGTCACGCTGCGCAGATCCTGCCCATCAATGAGAATACCGCCGTCCCAGACATCGTAGAAGCGGAACAGCATCCGGCCAATGGTGGACTTGCCAGAGCCGCTGGGCCCTACAATGGCGAGGGTCTTGCCCGGCTCAACGGTGAAGTCGAGCTTATGAAGAATTTGCCGATCATCGTTGTAACCAAAATCCACAGCGTCAAAGGCCAACCGCCCCCCCTGCACCGCAATCGGCACAGCGCCGGGTTGGTCTGGTACTTCGCGTTCCACTTCGAGCAGGTTGAACATGTACTCCATGTCCACCAAACCCTGTTTGATCTCACGGTACGCAAAACCGAGGAAGTTGAGCGGCAGATAGAGTTGGATCAGGTAGGCTTGGATGGCGACGAAATCACCAACCGTCATCTCCCCGTTCATCACTTGCGGCACCGCCATAGACAGCAGCAGAATTAAGCCGCCAGCAATGATCACGCCTTGACCCAAGTTCAGCAACGACAGCGAGAGCTGGCTGTTCACGGCTGCGGATTCGTATCCCTTGAGCGCGCTGTCATAGCGCACGGCCTCGTGCTGCTCGTTGGAGAAATACTTGACGGTCTCGTAGTTCAATAGCGAGTCGACAGCCTTGGTCGTTGCTTCGGAGTCCGTCTCGTTCATCATCCGGCGATACTTGATCCGCCACTCGGTCACAGCGATGGTGTAGGCAATATAGCCAACGACCGTCACAAACGTGATGACGGCGTAGAGCGTGCCAAAGTTCACCAGCAAAATCGCGCTCACAATCAAAATCGCAAACGTGGTCGGCACGAGGTTAAAGGTCATCATTCGCAGGACAAATTCGATGCCCTTGGTGCCGCGCTCAATCGCGCGCGAAAGCCCGCCGGTTTGCCGGTCCAGATGGAAGCGCAGGCTGAGCTGGTGCAAATGCCGGAACGTATCCAACGCCACGGTGCGGATACCGTTCTGACCGACAAAGATAAACAGCGCCGAGCTGAGTTCCTGACTGCCCTGGGCCAGCAAGCGCGCCAGACCAAAGGCGGTGACCAACCCAATGATCAGCGCGATGGACGCGGTCGGGAAAACGCCCTCCCCCCCCACAGCATCAACCACCGTGGCAAACACCAGCGGCGTTACGGCCAAAAACATCTGACCCAACAAAATGGCCAAAACAGTAAACACAAACAGCATCCGCAAACGCGGCTTGTCGCTGGGCCAAAGGTAGCGCAGCAGGTTCAAAGCGGTCACCAGCTGGTTACCATCGCGCTCGTAAGATGCCTTGGGTGTTTCTGGCGTCGCACCTTTTGGGCTCGGTTTGCCCGTGTCCACCTCCCGGTTCTTAGAAGCGGCTGTCGCAGCTGCCGCTTTTGATTGTCCGGTCGGCGCGGTATTGTCGGTCATCGGTGCGTGCTTCCTGCAAAAAACTGATGCAAGTGATGTGCGGACTCCAGCAGACAAGAACAAGAGACGACCCGCTATGCTTTTTCAGTTTTTGACAAATTTAATATGAGCGCTTCGACCATCCACATTATTGGCGCCGGTGCCTTTGGCTCAGCTTTGGCCCATGTTTGGCTTCAAAGCGGTCTCGCCGTCCGCCTGTGGTGTCGTCAGGCTGCGCAGGCCGAGGCACTGAGCCACCACGGGATCAATACCGCCGTGCCGGACTGTCCCGTCCTGACGGGTGTAAACGGCGGACAGCTGGACCACTTTCAGGCAACCAGTCCCGCCGACATCGTGGTGCTGGCTGTAAAAGCCCAAGCTCAGACTGCCGTTTTCCAGAATTTAGCCCCCTCCCTGCACCCCAACTGTGCCATCGTCACCGCATCGAAAGGCTTTGCCGATGAACAGGGAGCCTTGCTGAGTGAAGCGTTGATGGGGGAGCCCCGGTTGGCTGTTTTGAGCGGTCCATCCTTTGCTGCGGATTTGTTCGCCAACCGGCCAACGGCCCTGACCTTGGCAACAACAGGCGACGCCGACCCGCTACTAAGCACGCTGAGCACCCCTCTGCTGCGCCTCTATCACAGCGACGATCCCCGAGGGGTACAAGTGTGCGGCGCTTTGAAAAACGTTATCGCCATCGCCTGTGGCTGCGCAGACGGCATGAGATTGGGCGCCAGCGCGCGATCGGCACTGATGACACGCGGCCTGCGTGAGATCGAACGCGTGATCCGGGCTTACGACGGAGATCCGCGCACCGCTGCGGGCTTGGCCGGCATTGGCGACCTTGCGCTCACGTGCCAAGACCGGCAATCGCGCAACCACCGCTTTGGCTTTGAACTCGGTCAGGGCGCACGCGCAAGCGCTGTACTGGCGCAAGGCACCACGGTCGAGGGCGTAAGAGCAGCCCAAAGCGTTGTCGCTGCCAACCGCACACAAGCACTCGATTTGCCCATAGTGAGCGCGGTTGCCGCCTTGGTTTCTGAGCGGATCACGCCGCAACAGCTGCTCAACGAGCTGCTGGCACGCAGCCACGCAAGCGACGTCGGATAATAAATTGGTGACGCATAACGTTGGGGGTGCGTTTTTTTATGCGTTCATTGGCGGCAGTTAAGGCGATCTAGTGCGGTAATAGCGCAAAAATAGTGAAAACTGATTTGGTATCGCGCTTGCGGAGTAGAGGCACACGAACTTTCGCAGTCTGTATCACTCCATAGGAAAAGCCGATGTCTCGACTTCTCAAAATTGCTGGCCTCAGCGCACTGTTGCTCGCCTCCTCCGCAAGCGCACAAGTACCGGGCCAACACCTCGTTTACAGCAAAACGGGCTATGCGCCGCAAATGGCGATGAATCCGCAGCAAGCGGTGGCCTATTCTGTCAACGGCAACACCCACTACATGCCGACCATGGAAGCCACTGGCGGCGCGCCAGCGCTCTATAACAAAGCAGCGCGCATTCCAATCTATGCGCCCGGTCCGGTGACGTACCACCAGCAGGTCATTCCGGGCCAAGTGCAGTACCAGCAAGTGCAAATGCCCGTGCAGCAAGTGCCGGTCCAGTATCAGCAGCAGATCATTCAGACGGAAAAGCCTGTGGTCTACGAAGCGGCCGTTCTGCCTGTTGTCAAAGGCGTCGATGGCGCGGTTCAGCAGCAGCAGTACGCAACCGCCCCTGCCCCGTCCGGTTACCCCGCACAGCAGCAAATCGTTCAGGGTCAGCAATACTTCCAGACCCAGTCCGGTCAGTACGTGCAGTAAGCGCAACCTGCGACTTGCTTTGAAATTATTCCGACTCGGCCCGTTGACGATTTGAAAGCGGGATAAGCATTAAGCGACCAAATTTCCCGCTTTTTGCCCGCAACTCAACCGCTGGGTCGGAATAATGCTGCTTTCTACGCCTTAACCAGTTTTTACCGCTAACTGGCCCCTTGGTTGCAGATCCATACCCTGCGTTGCGCGAACTGTTTCATAATCAGTCGCGTGGCGGAGACATTATATTTGGAAAAGCAAAAAGCAGAATCTCATGCGGTACTTTCAATATTTGATGATCCCCGCGGCGTTTTTAGCCGGGGTCTTTGCGGTCAGCTCAGTGCAGGCTCAGACCGCTTACATGCAACCATCTCTTTACAGCAAAACGGGTTATCAGCCCGTGGCTGCGGGCTCGTACGTGTCCTATTCGGCCAACGGTCAGGGGCACACGATCCTCGCCAATGATGCGTCCTATTACGTCAAGTCGCAGGTGGTTGATCCCCGGCAGAACGTGACCTACGCCGCGCCAATCCCTTACGCCGAACCGGTGTCTTACGCGCAACCGATCATAAACGCTGCGGTGCAGATACCAAACGTGCCAGCGGTCGCTGTCCCCATGGGTCAGTATGAAACCCTGTCCTATCAGACCCAGAATAGCGCATCAGCCGGACGCACTTTTGTTCAGCCCGATGGATCATTCGTCAACGCGGACGGTATGCCGGTTTGGTACTCAGGGGGGGAGCCGCGCGTGGTGGTGGTGAAAGACACATCCGACCTGCCCGGCTATGGCGTTCAATCGACGGCACCAACCGGATACGACAGTCAGCCTTTTGAGGCGGAGCAGTTCCCAGCGGTTTACGCGCCGGTTGGGTCGGCCTCCCACTTTCTAGAAACGGCCTATCCGTCCGAGAACTAGAGTCTTGGGACACGACACAAACGAAGCCAGCCCTGATGAACATCAGGTGCTGGCTTTTTTGCAGACCTATGACGTGGCCGTTTGCGGCGCCTATTCTGCGGCTTGCATGACCCCGATTGACCGGGCGAGGAAGACGTAGAGCTTGCCGATATCAGCGGTCAGGAACGTGGTGTGGAGCAGTTTGGACTTATCGACCCGGTTGGCCTGTGCCAGCAAACTGTCGAAAGTTTCCAAATACCGGTCCACGCGCTCGGTAAAGGCACGGTCGCGGGCATAGAGATCCGCCATGGCTGCGGCGCCGGTCGGTGTATAGCGGCTGAGCAGGCGGCGGACCGAGACCCCGCGATCGCCAGCATCAATCGCCATGATCACGTCACTGGGCAAGTTGCCGTCCAAAATCGTATCCACGTCGATGGCGGACTGATGCAAGGCTTCGACCATGGATGACGCTTCGTTCAAAAACGCTTCGCGCTCCGAAGACTTGACGGTTTCCAGCAGCCGTTCGGACTGCGTGCGGGCTTCTTCAGTCACCTGCACCAGCTTGAGCTGGTGGTTTTCCGCTGCCACGCCGATCTGATCGAGAATCGCTCGCAACTCCTGCGCTTGATCGGTCACGCGGCGCAAGTTGCTCGCACTTTCCGTATTGGTGGTCATGTCGCGCAACATCTGCACCTGATCGCCCACAAGCCGGGATGTATCCATCAAACGCCCTGCTGCGGAGTGCGCTGACTCTGCGGCTTCATGGGTGCTATTGGTAAAGGCCGAAGCAGCGTTATTCAGCGCGTGCTGGCCCAACTCAATGGCCTCTGCGAGGCGAACCAGACGTTCGTCCACCTGATCGTCATTAACGCCGCGATGGAACTGCTCAGTCAGGCGAACCATGCGGTTTCGGCTGTCCAGCAGCAAGGTGTTGAGCGCTTCGGTCTGTGTGCGCAGGTCTTCAACGGCAACCGTGGAGGTCGCCTTGAGCTGCTCAACCGAATCATTCAGCCGCTGCGGGCTTTGGGAAATCCCGTCAAACAGGCTTTGCGTGCTGGCCAATGCGTCCGTGGTCGCGTGGCGCACTTCGTTGGTCCGAGCCAGCAGGGCCTTGGTTTTTTCATCCATCAGATGAACCACCTCGGCGGCTGTTTCGCGCAGGTGTTCGGCTGCGCGGGGGATTTCCTGACCCCAGGTCATGAGGCATTCCATCTCCGCCCCCGCCTTCTGCGTCAGGTCTTCGACAAAACTGCCCACCAAGCGGTGATAGTTGTTCACGGTCCGCTGTGCTGCCGAATCAATCTGGCGCTGTGCGGTGTTAAAGGCACCGTGCTCGTCTTCGAACCGTTCCTGCAGCGCATGGTCGAGGCGTTCTGCGAAGTGGATCACGGATTCCTCGGCACGCTTGAAGCTCTGATCCTCAGCGGCTGTTGCCATTTCCTGCAGGCTTTCCACCCGCGCGGCCTGATCTTCTAGCGTTTCGGCCCAGGCATCGCCCAGCTCGACAAACCGCACTTCAGCGCCCTTGGTCGAGGTGGTCATGATCGCTGCAACGTCTTTGGCGCTGTCCTTCATCGCTTCCTTGGCCGAAAGCGTGGTTTCCTTGAGCACGGATGCGCCCGTCGTCAGCGCTTCCGTCAGCTCCTCCACCCGCTCAGAGACAAAACTGATGTTGCCGGTGAGTTTGTCACCGTTGTCGGAAAGTTCTTCAATCACCTTGCGTGTTGCTTGCGCGGTGTGCTCGCCCACAATGTCAGCGGCTTCTTTGGCCGAGGCCATGAGCCGCTCGACCTTGCGCTCGAATTCCTCAGAAATGGCGCTGCCGTAGCTGTCCACCGATGTTTGCAAAGTGGTGAGGTGACTGGCTTGCTCTTGAATGGCTTCATGCAGCTCACCGGCGTGCGCCGACAAGTCCTGACCGGCTTGGCGCAGGGCTTTGGACTGCTGCTCCAAGCGGTTCTGCATCTGATCAGCCACGTCATTGGCGTCGTGGGATACCGACTTAAGCATGTCGATCTGGCCTGTGAGCTTGGTGGACATGGCCTCAACGCTGCCCAAAGCAGCATCCGCCGTCACGCGCAAGTTCTCCGACTCCGCCTCCAGCGCGGCACGGGTCCGGGCGGTTGCGTCTTCGGTCTCGGCCTGTGCCGCGTCCAGCAGCTCCAGACGGGACCAGATTTCGTCAATCTGTGTGTGAATCGATTGCGTGGCCTCGGCCAGCGTATCCTGCACTTCAGCGATCGGCTTGGTCAGGTTGTCACGGAAGCCATCACCGGCTTCGCGCACGTCGTCCATCGCATGCTTCATGCGGTTCACCATGCGATCAATCCGGCCTTCTGCGCCGGTGAGCTGGTTGCCTTGAATGCTCAGCGCGGTCGAGATCGTTGTGGCCTGCTCATCAACACGCATCGACAGCGCGTCGAGCATATCGGTTTGATGTTCAAACTGGTGCGTTGCGGTTTCCAACGAGCTGAGAATGCCGCTGGTCACGCCCTGCAGGTGCCCCACGCGATCCTCAAACGCCCGCGTGATCGACTTGATGTGCGCTTGGGTTTCTTCGGGCATGATGTTCACGGTGCGCAGCGTGCTCAACTCGGCCATCATCGAATTGCGCAAGCGTGTGCCAACAACCAGCATGCCGCACAATATCCAAATGGCCATCAGCGGCAACAGACCGCCGCAAATCACCAGACCGACTTCCGCCGGACTGAGACTGGCAAAGGCCGTCGGACCCCCGTAGTAGCCAAACAAGGACCACCCCGCGACCAACCAAGCACCCGTCATGATCAGCGCGAAAACAAAGGTCGGCGTGTAGGATTCAAAGCGTGAATTGGGCTTAAACTGCGCCGTCATGGGCACTGCTCCTGAACATCAAATGCGCGCCCCAAAGCAAAAATCAGGGCTGAAAATCGTGGTTCTGTCGTTAAAATGAATCGACAGTCCCGCATAATGTTAGGAGAAATATACCTTTTTTACAGAGGGTTCAATCAATTTTTTCGCGTAATGTTACGCCTTAGGTCGAAGTTCTACCCTCAAAACTGCAACCGATCCGCCACGAAACTTGGGCGCACGCCCTTTTCTACGCTCAGCCGATCGACGCCAGCGATCAAGTCATCATCCAGATCACGCCGGTGAATGCCTGTGTTCACCAGCAACACATCGATCCCCGCCCCGCGCGCACCGGCGACGTCGGTGGTGAAACTGTCACCGATGGCCAGCACCTCGTGACGGCCCAGACCCATGGCGGTACGCGCACTGCGGTAAACAGAACCAAAGGGCTTGCCGTGCCAGCGGACGGTGCCGCCGTGATCTTCGAACCATTCTGCCAAAGCACCCGCGCACAGCTCCCGGCTATCGCCGCGCATGACCACACGGTCAGGATTGGCGCAGACCATCGGCAAGCCAGCGCTTAGCGCTGTTTTCAGCAGCGGCAGCCACTCGGCCAAATCTTTACTCGCCGCCGGTCCGGTGTTGAGGATCCACTCGGCACCGGCGATTTCGTCCTGAAAGTCGTAATCCAAGCCTTCGCGCATGTTGGCGTCTTTTGCGCCTGCGCCCAAATGGAAGCAGCGTCGGCCCAACGCGGCGTAAAACGGGTCGCTGCGGTCCTTCATCGCCTGCCAGCTTTCTTCACCGCTGGAAACAATGCCGTCATAGTCTTTTGCGGCCATACCCATGCCGGCCAGCAACGCAGCAATCGAGTCTGCTCGGCGGGGCGCGTTGGACAGGAACTGCACCTGAACCCCCCGCTGTCGCGCCCGGCGGAGCGCTTCGACCGCCTCGGGGAACAGGGTCTTGCCGTCGTGCATGACACCCCAAAGATCGACGATCAAACCGCGATAGCCTTGCTGGTCCAGCAGTTGATTGAGCCCGGTCACACGGTGCGTCTTGGCCGGTTTGGACACAGCACCAATCAACGGTTTAACCAGCGCCGGACCGCCATAAATCAAGCCGGTATAGAGCTGCACTACATCCGCACCGCGCCGAACCTTTTCCTGCGCTTGTTCAGGGGTTGCGACGCCGCCGGTGCCAAAGACCACGAGGCGGTCGTCAGCCTGCTCGCGAATGGCGGTGAGCACGTCGGTGGCGCGCTCGAACAACGGCTGACCCGACAAACCGCCGCTTTCGCCCCGCGCTGACCCTGTGCTGCGCAGATCGTCGGGGCGACCGATGGTCGTATTGGTGGCAATCAGCCCTTCGATGCCGCGATCCAGCGCCAGTTCCACAATCGCCGCGACATCGCCGTCCGCGAGGTCTGGCGCAATCTTGAGCATGATCGGCGTCGCGCTGGTCTGCGCGCGCGCGTCCAACGCCAGATCGAGGATCCGGCCCAGCGCGTCGATCGTCTGATGATCGCGCAAGCCCGGCGTATTCGGGCTGGACACGTTGATCACCAAGTAGTCGGCGATGTCGGCAAACCTGCTCACGCCCAGCGCAAAGTCAGCAGGGACGTTCTCAGATGTCTTGTTGGCCCCCAAATTGACACCCAGCAGCGGCGGGCGCTGGTTTGGGCGCAGGCGGTCAAGATTGCGGCGAACGATATCGTGGCCGCCTGAGTTAAAGCCGTAGCGGTTGATCACCGCTTGATCTTCGGGCAGGCGGAAGACGCGGGGGCGGGGGTTGCCCGGCTGCGGTTTTGGCGTGACAGAGCCAATCTCGACAGCGCCAAACCCAAGCGCTGCCAGCGCTGCGACGGCCTCAGCGTCCTTATCAAAGCCTGCTGCCAGTCCCAAGCGGTTGGGAAGATCCTTGCCAAACACCCGCGCCACAGGCTCAGCCCGGCGGTCGCGAAATCGGGGATGCAGGCCCAACGACAGCCCACGAATGGTCAGGCGGTGAGCGGTTTCAGGGTCGAAAGCACGCAGCAAAGCGGGGGCGAGAGACCACATAGATCAGGCTAAATCCTCAGGGAAAACATGCACGCCCTTGTCATCCAACGGCAGGGGAACCGACCACAGCGCTTCAGCAGGGTCGAGCGCACGATACAAGTGGGGGAAGTCGATCCCATTGCGGGACCGTTCCCACTTCAGCGCTTCGCCCAAGGCCTCAGCCTCGCAACAAATCAGCCGCAAATCCGCTTGTCCCGCACGGTGTTTCGCCGCCGACTCAGCAATCAGCGAGCCTGCTGAAAAGTGGATGAAACCGTCCCGCACATCATCAGCGGAGCCATGATAGGCGCCCGTGCCATGGGCGGCGTCCCAGTCGGACTGGTGCGCCATGTGATAGATCAGGCTCATGCTGCCAACTCGCCCTTGATGCCCTGCATCAACAATTCCCGTGTTTCAGCCACGCCATAGAGCGCAATAAAGGATCCAAAGCGCGGCCCCTGATCCTGCCCCAGCAGCACCTGATACAAGGCTTGGAACCACGCGCGCAGGTTCTCGTAGTTTGCGCCCTTGCCCACGGTAAAGACCGCCGTTTGCAAGTCTTCGGCTGTTGCATCCTGCCCTTCGAATGCAGCCAGTGCTTCGTGCAGTGCGGTAAAGGCAGCCACTTCCGCTTCGGTTGGGGCGCGGTAGGATTTGGTTGGCGCAACCCGGTCGCGGTAGTAGCGCACGGCGTGGTCAACCAACTTGGCCAAAAACGGGGTGGTTTCCGGGCTGGCAGCAGGGCGATAGCGCTGGATAAAGGCCCAGAGCACGCTCGCCTCCGACGCATTAACCACGGACGCGAGATTAAGCAGCATACCGAACGACACGCCCTCTTCACCGTTGGGAACACGCTCGCCGCCGTGGATGTGCCAAGCGGGGTTCTCCAACTGCTTTTCACCAGCCTCACCGGGGAATTTCTCGACAAAGGTTACGTAGTCATCGACTGCTTTGGGGATGACATCGAAATGCAGCTTCTTTGCCGTGCGCGGACGTTGGAACATGTAGAGTGACAAGGACTCAGCTGGGCCGTACTCCAACCATTCCTCGATGGACAAGCCGTTGCCTTTGGACTTGGAGATCTTTTGGCCCTGCTCGTCGAGGAACAGCTCGTATGAAAAGCCCTCTGGCCCGCGACCACCCAGCGCTTTGGTGATCCGCGCTGCAATCTTGGCGCTGTCGATCAGGTCTTTGCCGTACATCTCGTAATCCACCTGCAAAGCATACCAACGCAGCGCCCAATCGGGCTTCCACTGTACCTTGCACGCGCCGCCAGTAACCGGCTGGGTGATTTCTTCGCCTGTCTCTGGCTCGATATACGTGATGGTCCCGGCTTTGGCGTCAACGTTGAGCATCGGCACTTGCAGCACCTTTCCGCTGACCGGAGAGATCGGCAGGAAGGGCGAGTACGTCGCCTTGCGCTCAGCGCCCAGCGTGGGCAGCATAATGCCCATGACGTCTTCATAGACTTCGGCCATGCGGATCAGGGCGTCGTCGAACGCGCCTGACTGGTAGGTTTCGGTCGATGATTTGAATTCGTAATCAAAACCAAACCCATCGAGAAAGCTCCGCAAGCGGCGGTTGTTCTGCGCGGCAAAAGAGCTTTCTTCGCCAAACGGATCCGGCACTTGGGTCAGCGGCTTATGCAAGGCGGTCGCCAGCAGCTCCTGATTGGGAACGTTGGTTGGCACTTTGCGGAAACCATCCATGTCGTCGGAAAAGGCAACCAGCTTGGTCGGGATGTCCGGACACAGCGCCTCAAACGCGCGCTTGACCATGGTTGTCCGGGCGACTTCGCCAAAGGTGCCCAAGTGCGGCAGACCCGAAGGGCCATAGCCGGTTTCAAACAGCACGTATCCTTTGGCTGGGGCTTTACCGCCCAACCGTTTTTTGAGTTTCTTCGCTTCTTCAAACGGCCAAGCACGGGCGGCGTCAGCAAGAGCAGATAACTCAGTCATGGGATCATTTATCCTGTGGGGTTGATGGTGAAACGGACACTAAGGCCTTTGTGGCTCGGACAAAACGCCACAAACCTGCATGGCGGCTCAAACTACAGCTATCAAAGCGCGAAATCTGCGCATAAAACCACTGGTATGCTTGATTTGTTCGATCGTTCCGAAGGTCTATCCGTTGATACTGCCCCTGTGCTCGTGTGGCACGGCGGCGGACTGTGGTGGTGCGAGTCCGGCCAGCAGCCCAAACAGCTGGCGGCGCAAGCGCTCAGCACGGCGCTGACCAAGGATGCGCCGCTGGTCTGTCACATGCCAGCACTGGCCCGGCGCGGCGGCATGGCACGGTTTCGTGCGCTGGACGTGCTTGAGCTGTTTGCCTTTGTCCGGCCTTCGCGCACGGTCACGCCAACAATCAAATCCCTGACCAAAGCCGCTGGGCTTGAAGAACCCGAGGACAGCGCCACGCCGGCCGATCTCGCCGCCTCGCTGCGGGCTTTGGCGCGGACCCTGTTGGCGGAGCTGGGCAGCTTTGGCGCAACCGACCGTGTGATGCTGTCGGGCGTTTGGATCGCGGCACGTGCGCACTGGCCGTGGGCGCAACCCATCGTGCGCGGGCTTGCCGCGACCGCGGGCGATGCCGCCTTAGACCCCGGCGCGGACCAATCGCGCGCCCTGCGGGTTTGGGAGCGCATGGATACGTGGGAAGAGGAAGCCGCCCAAGGCCGTCCGGGAACCGACCCCGTGACCGAAGCAGAAGCCCGAAAGCAGCTCTCCACGCTGCTGGGCTTAGGCCGGGGTGACGTTGAAGAGCGGCCCTCGCAATCCGATTACGCTTCCGCCGTCAGCCAAGCCTTCCACCCCCGCGAAGAACGCGCCTCCCCCCACATGGTCCTCGCCGAAGCGGGAACCGGCGTCGGCAAGACGCTTGGCTATCTGGCACCTGCGACCGTTTGGGCGGGCAAGAACAAGGGCTCCGTCTGGGTCTCAACCTACACCCGCGCCCTGCAGCGCCAGATCGATCAGGAAATGGACCGCCTGTTCGAAGAGCCCGGCACCAAGAATCGCTCCGTGGTGGTGCGCAAAGGGCGAGAAAACTACCTTTGCCTGCTTAATCTGCAAGAAGCAGGTCAAGCCGGGGGGCTGTCGGATCGGGAACGCATCGGGCTTGTCATCACAGCGCGCTGGGCGGAACGCAGCCGCAGCGGCGACATGGTCGGGGGGGATTTTCCGGCCTGGCTGATCGACTTGTTTGGAACCAAGGTCACGACAGACCTGACCGACCAGCGCGGCGAATGCCTCTATTCTGGCTGCCCACACTACGGCAAATGCGGGATTGAAAAGAACATCCGCAACGCGCGCAACGCCCGCTTGGTTATCGCCAACCATGCTTTGGTGCTCAACCAAGCTGGCCAAGGCCCGGAAAGCGATCTGTCTGAGCACGTCGTATTCGACGAAGGGCACCACCTGTTTGACGCCTCCGATTCTTTCTTCAGCGCTTCGCTCTCTGGCATGGAAACCGCCGAACTGCGGCGCTGGCTGCTGGGACCGGAAAACGATCGGCGGGGGCGGGGTCGCGGCTTGCGCGTGCGGATGGAAGAGGTCGTCACGCTGGATTCTCGCTTGCCCGACTTGCTCAAAGAAGTCGAACAGGGGGCCTACACCCTGCCCGGCCCAGGCTGGTACCAACGCCTGCGCGACGGCACGCCGGACGGGGCCGGGGAATACTTCCTCAGCTTTGTGGGCGAGCAGGTCTACGCCCGCGCCGACAAGCCCGGTGACCCCTTTTCCATCGAATGCACCCCGCGCCCACCGATCACCGGCTTGCTTGCCGCCGCGCGCGAGTTTCAGGATGCTTTGGGCCGATTGCTCAAGCCGGTTCAGGACTTGCGCGCCTGCTTGATCGACGTCCTCGAACAACCAACGGGCCATGAAAACGACGCCGATAAAGACGATGAAGAGGCGGCTGACGACGCACCGGTCAAGTGGAAATCCCAAGCCGATGCCCGCCGACGGGCCGAAGCCATGGTGCGCTCGTTTGAGCGCCGTGCCATCGACCCCCTAACCGCATGGTCATCCATGCTCCGCGATCTTGAAACCGATGCACCAGCGGATTTTGTGGACTGGTTCAGTGTCGAGCGCGTGGACGGTCGCGATCGCGACCTTGGCTATTACCGCCACTTTATCGACCCCACCAAGCCGTTCAGCCAAGTCATGGCCAGCCAAGTGCAAGGCTTTGTGGTCACCTCAGCAACCCTCACCGATCCCGTTGCCGATACCGAGAACGCGTGGCGCGTGGCCGAGGAACGGACCGGGGCGCAGCACCTGAAAAACGGCGCCTTTCGCGCGCGGGTCGAAAGCCCGTACAACTACGCCAGCCAAGCTGAAGTCCTGATCGTTGGCGACGTGCCAAAGAACCAACCCGGCGCACTGGCAGCGGCGTTTGAAAGCCTGTTTATGGCCTCGGGCGGGGGCGGCATTGGTCTGTTCACGGCCATCCGACGCCTGCGTGCTGTCTATGACCGGATCCGGACCCCGCTGGAAGAAAACGGCCTGCCCCTGTTTGCCCAGCACGTCGATGCGATGGATACCGGCACGCTGGTCGATATTTTCCGCGATGACATCAATGCCTGCTTGCTGGGAACCGATGCGGTCCGTGACGGTGTGGATGTGCCGGGGAACAGCCTGCGCTTGCTGGCGTTTGAGCGCGTGCCGTGGCCGCGTCCTGACATCCTGCACCGGGCGCGGCGCGATGCCTTTGGGGGCCGGGGGCTGGACGATATGCTGGCTCGGGCCAAGCTGCGCCAGGCCTTTGGCCGTCTGATTCGGCGACAAACCGACAAGGGCGTTTTTGTCCTGCTCGATCCCATGATGCCCAGCCGCTTGGAAAGTGCCTTTCCCACCGGGGTTCCGATACACCGGGTCGGGTTGGAAGAGGCCTGTCAGCGAATTCGGGACTTTTTGGACTAAACAACGGCTTTGAACCCCCCTGCGCGGTTGACCCAACCCAAACGGTCGCCATGTATCAGAGTGCAGCGAAAGTTTACTCGCACTATCAAAATCAAGGGAAACACCTATGGCGACGCACCACGACTCACTCATTGCCATCATGGTTCTGGTCTCCGCAGCCGACAACGATATCGCGGATCAAGAGCTCAAGAAAATGGCGGACGTCGTGCGCAGTTGGCCGGTGTTCAATACCTTTGAGATCGAAACCCTGCCCGAAACCGCGCGGCGCATTGCAACAGCGCTGGAGGCTGAAGACGGCCTCGAGCTGCTGTTTGGCGACATGCAAAGCGCGCTGTCTTCACAGCTTTGCGAAACCGGCTACGCGCTGGCTTGCGAAATGGCCGCTGCGGATGGGGTTCTGACAGACGAAGAAATGCAGGTGCTGGAACTGGTTCGCCATCGGCTCGACATCGACCGCCTGATTGCCGCTGGCATCGAACGGGGCGCCCGCGCACGGTACGCGGTGGCTTAAGTCTGCCGAACATGTTTCCTCGTTCATTGGGTAGTATTGCTAAAGAATGACTCTCGATCCTTTGCTTGAATCGGGCTGGCTGATCACTCTTCACGCCAGCACCGCGCTGCTTTCTCTTGTTATGGGTGTGTTCATCTTTGTGCGCCCCAAAGGCACCCTCATTCACCGCGCATTGGGCTATACTTGGATTGCCGCCATGTCGGTCGTTGTGCTGTCCTCGTTCTTCATAAATGTGATCCGCCTGTGGGGGCCGTTTAGCCCGATCCACCTGCTAAGCGTGGTGGTCACCATCAGCTTGGTTGTTGGCTGGCGTGCCGCGCGGAGGCATGACATCAAAAGTCACCGCCTAACGATGATATTTCTGTGGTTTGGAGCGTTGGGCCTCAACATTTGGTTCACGCTTTTGCCCGGGCGGGTTATGCACGACGTTGTCTTCGGACTTTCCTAGCGGACCATCACCTTTTGCGGTTAACTGATGAAATCTCCAGTCACGGGCGCTCACGCTGCGGCGCGAGCCAATAACGCCCCACACGTCTCCACCTCTAAACGTCCCTCCCGCCCAAAACCAACGGGGCCGAGCACCCGCCTGACCCGCTTGGTCGAGGCCAGTTGGTTCCGGGGCTTGGTCATTGGCGTGATTATCGCCAATGCTGTCATTCTGGGCCTGCTGACCAGCAAAAATGTGCGCGAGGCCGGTAACGGGTCCGTGGGGCAGATTCTGCTGTTTCTTGACATGATCGCCTTGGGCTTTTTCGTCGTTGAAATCGCGCTCAAGGCAGCCGCCTATCGCCTGCGCTTCTTCCGCGACCCGTGGAACTGGTTTGATTTGGCGGTGGTGGCGGTGGCGTTTGTGCCGGCCACCGACTCGCTCAAAGTGCTGCGCGCCTTGCGGGTGTTGCGCGTTCTGCGGCTTGTCGCTGCAATCCCCGCGATGCGGTTGGTGGTGTCCGGCCTGTTCCGCGCCTTGCCGGGCATGGGGTCCGCCGCGCTGCTGCTTATGCTCATTCACTACGTGTTTGCCGTGATCGGTGTGCAGCTGTACAGCGGCACGCTCTATGGCGGCTATGGTGAAGGCTACGACTATTTCGGCGACTTGGGCCGCGCGTTCTATACGCTGTTCCAGATCATGACGCTGGAAAGCTGGTCACACGGCATCGTCCGACCGATCATGGAAGTTCACCCCAGCTCTTGGATCTACTTTACCCTCTTTGTCGTCATATCCGCCTTTGCTGCGCTGAACCTGTTCATCGGTATTCTCGTCAACGCGATGGACTCGGCCAAGGACGAAGAGGAAAGCCAGATGACAGCCGAAGAAATGGCGGATCCGGCGCAGTTGGCGATCCTCGAAGAGTTGCACGCCATTCGCGCCGAGCTCGCCGCCCTGCGGGCTGAGAAAGAACAGCCCTAAGCGGGTTTTTTGCGGTCGCCGGCCTGCCTCCGCAGGCCAAAGGCGGCCAGCCCGGCGCCGCCAACAATCAACACCGTCGCCGCAGCCAACGCCCACGACGGCGCAGCGCGTCCGGTGAGCACCAGAAGTATGGTCGACAGCAGCGGCGCGAAGTAGCTCAGCGCGCCCAACAGCGTGACGTTGCCGTGCTTGGTCCCAAAATCCCAGACAAAGAACGCCAGCCCCATCGGCCCCAGCGCCAATCCAACCAATCCAGCCCACTCCAGCGCGGTGGGTGTCACCCACTGTTCGAACAGCAGCGACAGGCCCGCGCCGCCCAGCGCTGCAATGGCGCAATAGACCACCACCGCCACGGTTGGAACCGCGCTGTACCGGCGGTTGAGGACCGAGTAGCTGGACCACATAAGCGCGCAGGCGAGCGCGAAGCCGTAGCCCAAAGCATAGTCTTGAACGAACCCGCCTTCGCTCGGGTCGGCAACGAGCAATCCAGCGCCGATCAACCCCAGCACCCCGCCGGCGATGGGCAGAACCCAGCGCCGCCACGCCTGTCCCACCATGGAAAACAGCACAATCAGCAAAGGCCACAAATAAGCAATCAGCCCCGCTTGCGCCGTCGGCGCGTTTTTGAGCGCGAGCATATAGAGCGCGTGATAGCCAAACAGACCGATAATCCCCAGCGCCCAAGCCCCCATCGGCACCGCCCGCAGCGAAGCCAAGGCCCCGGCCCGCAGCAGCATGGGCAGACTCAGCAGTGTTGCCAGACCAAAGGTCAGCGCCAACCACTCAAACAAGGGAATGCGTGTCGTCAGTGAGGTCAGCAGCGCCAAAGCCGCCCACAGCACAATGGCGGCAAAACCGAGCAAGGTTGGCATGGATCGGGAATCCTTCGGCGCTTAGGCCGGGGTTTAGAACCCGGCGAGTTGGAACACAGACCAGCCGATCAGCACGATTCCAAAGACCGACGCAAACCAACTCGCTGTGCGCAAGTAGGGCACAGAAAGCGTAAAACAGACGAAGTGCGCAACCCGGAAAATGAGATAAATCCAGCCGCCCAAAATGGCCTGCCGCATGACATCATCCACCCCAACCCGGTCGCCGAGATACACGGCCAACACCGCCAGCCCCATGAAGGTGACGTAGGTCTCCAAATGATTCTCAAACCCCCGCTGCGCAAACTTCCCCCAGCCCTTTAACTCCTGCAGGTTCGCGTCGGTCTTGAGCTTCTCATCCAGGCCAGAGGTGAACAGCTTGTACGCCCCGGGAACGATGCTCATGACCAGCGTCATGAGCGTGGCGAGGAAAATGATGGTGATCATCGAAAGCATGGGTTCGAGCCTTTTGTGGTGACGAAACGTCTTGGCCTTAAAGTCTTTGGCACAGCCGAGGTTTCAAGGCCT
>CAJQLX010000055.1 GCA_905479265.1 uncultured Alphaproteobacteria bacterium | reverse complement strand
CTCAAAAAGTTGAGCGGGCTTAAGCCCCAAAACGCTCATCATCTTTCGTCACAGCCCAGCGCCCACAGGGACACACCAAGTGATCGCCCTGGCGACTGCCCGGCAAAGACCATGGCCCCATCGGATGATCGTTGTGGGGATAGGGGTGGTGTGTGTGCGGCTGGCTGTGATCATGGGAATGCCCATGCGCGTGCTCGTGCGCATGCCCGGGCGCATGATCGTGGGAATGGTCATGCGAATGCCCATCAGACTTATCGCCGCCCTCAACGTGGTGATGGTGCGATTCCTGTGGCAGGCCCACTTCGGCTTCAAAGCCCAGCACCTGCTCCCGGTACTTACAATTCAGGCAGTTCATAACATTCTGCCCGGTCATGCACTCTTCAACCCGGTCCTTGAAGGTATCAAGCACCAGATCGTGGTCGTTCAAATAACCCGCCTTGATGAACTGCAAACCGGGGTAGTTTGCGGCGACTTCATCGGTCTGGTCGTAAATCCGGTTCACCAGAACGCCCGTAAACAGAAAGTACGGAAAGACGACGATGCGCTTGAACCCAAGCATGGCGCACTTTTCCAGCGCTGGCATCACCAGCGGGAACGTCACGCCAGAGTAAGCCGTCTCGGCCCAGCCAAAACCCAAGCCTTCCCACAGCATGCGGGTGATCTTGGTGACGTTGCCGTTGGCATCCGGGTCAGACGCGCCGCGACCGACAACAACCAACAGCGTCTCGTGCGCAGGGACTTCGCCCTGCTCTGCATTGGCGCGCTGCATCGCTTCGCGCACACGCTCGCCGGCGGCGCGGATCATCTTGTTATCGACACCCAGCTCGCGGCCATAGTGCATTTCGATGTTGTGCTGCGCACCATAGGTGTTCAGGACCGAGGGGATATCGTTCTTGGCGTGACCCGCCGCGAACAGCATGCCCGGAACAGCCAAAATCCGCTCACAGCCCTTTTCCCGCAAACGGTCCAAACCGTCTTTGATGATCGGCGTGGCGAATTCGAGATAGCCGTAGTCCACGTCAAACTGTGGGAGCCGCGTGCGCAGGCCTTCAGCAACTTGGGCAAACTCGCGAACTGCCCCTTCATTACGGCTACCGTGGCCGCACACCATTACGCCTGTCTTCATTTCCCGAGTGCTCCTCAACTTCGCAGATGACTTATCCGCACATTTAGCGCGCTAAAGGACCACTGGTTAGCCCACTTTGACGCGACACAGTGCGGCGAGTCCTGTATTTCTCGCGCCATGATGATGCTCTTATCTTTTCTTTTGGTGAACGGCGCTGTGCTTTCGGTCGTGATGGCGCTGGAATTGGTGCTTTGCACGCTTCGCCGGTCCTTCGAACCGAACCCGCATCCCGTGGTGCTTTTTGGTGGCGTGGTTTCGTGGCTTGAAAAGCGGTTGAACCGCGGTTCTGTGCAGAATCGGCGGTGGAAAGGGGCAGTGGCTTGGACGGTTCTGGTGGCGGGGTGCGCGGCTTTGGGCCTGCTCGCGCTGTTGCTTTTGCCGTTCTGGGGCTACGCGCTGGTCTTTGCGCTGACCAGCGCCGTCCTGCTCGCGTTTTCAACGCTGGCACAGTTTGTCGCGCGGGTGGCTGACGGTCTGGCCTCAGGGTTGGACCAAGGACGCGAAGCGGTATCCCACATCGTTGGCCGTGACCCCAAAGCCTTGGACGAAGCCGGCGTGAGCCGCGCTGCGATTGAATCCTTGGCCGAAAACTTCTCCGACGGCGTCACAGCCCCTCTGTTTTGGGGTCTGATCGGCGGATTACCGGGTCTGCTGGCGTACAAAGCGGTGAATACGCTGGACAGCATGTGGGGTTATCGAAACGAACGCTTTGAGGACTTTGGTAAGCCCGCAGCGCGTCTGGACGACGCTGCAAACTGGATTCCCGCCCGGCTTACGGGCGCTTTAGTTTGCCTTGTCTCTGGTGGCGGTTGGCGCGCGATGGTGCGGGGTGCGCCCCAGCATCGCTCACCCAACGCGGGATGGCCCGAAGCCGCCTTTGCCGCTTCGCTGAACGTGGCACTGGCCGGACCGCGCAAGTACGATACCGGCTGGTCCACCGATCCCCCAATGGGCAATGGTCGGCGAGACCTGACCGGCGGCGACATTGTCCGCGCGCTCGGGCTCTATTTCCGCGCAGGCGCCGTGATGACCGCTATCGTCGCTCTGGGTACCCTCATCCTCTGGGCCGCCCTCAGCCTTTGAGGGTCAACCCGCTTGAGCCAAGGCGAAAAATTCGTCGAGATCGAGGTGGGTTTCAAAGTGTTTTGCCAAGTCATCCAGCGTGCTCTCTACGCGCTGATCAAAGGCAAGAGCGCTCTGCAAGGCCGGGTCCAGCGCGCGCAGAAATGCGGCGCGGAAGCCGTCTTCGTTGAACAACCCGTGCAAGTAACACCCCTGAACTACCCCTTGCACGGCGCCGTCGTCCTGACCGCCCAAGCGCAACATCGGACGCACGCCTTCGCCCACCGGGGTCGTCACCCCCATGTGCATTTCATAGCCCGCAACGTCTTGGTCCCAAGCGCAGTCCGTACCGCGAATTTCAACCAGCGTTTTTGGGCCTTTCATGACCGTTTCGACGTCCAGCAGACCCAAGCCTGTCGCCTTGGCCGGGGGGCCTTCGATACCATCGGGATCGGCGACGTGTCGGCCAAGCATCTGATAGCCCCCGCAAATGCCTAACACGGGCTTTCCCCGGCGCACATGAGCGGCAATGTCGATGTCCCAGCCCTGCGCCCGGACAAAAGCCAAATCTGCCAACGTCGCTTTGGACCCCGGCACGATCACCAAATCAGCGTCTGCCGGAATCGTCTCACCCGCTTGAACAAAGACCAAATCGACTTCCGGCTCGGCGGCCAGGGGGTCAAAGTCGTCAAAGTTGGAGATCCGCCCCAACCGCAGCACGGCGATTTTCACCCGCGTGGCCGAGCCTGCCGATGCCACACGGGTTTGATCCAGCGCCAGAACATCTTCCGCGGGCAAATCGCGGGCGGCTGGAAAGAACGGGACAATGCCCAAATCGCGCAAGCCCGTTTCACGGCAAATCAAAGTCGAGCCGCTGGCAAAAAGGCTGGTGTCACCGCGAAACTTGTTGATCAGAAAACCACGCAAAATCGCTCGGTCGTCAGCGGAAATAAGCCGATGGGTGCCGATGATATTGGCGATGACGCCACCGCGATCAATGTCGCCGACCAGCACCGTTGGAATCTGCGCAGCGCGTGCAAAACCCCAGTTGGCAATATCACCCGTGCGCAGGTTGAGCTCCGAGGCGCTGCCCGCGCCTTCAACAACCATTAAATCCACCGTCGCGCTGATGCGGTCGTAGGACTCCAGCACAGCAGGCATAAGCTGGCCTTTGATAGCCTGATACTCAGCCCCGCGTGCGGATCCCCAAACTTTGCCCTGCACCACCACTTGGGCGCCGGTTTCGCTTTGGGGCTTGAGCAGCACCGGGTTCATATCGGTGTGCGGCGCCAGACCGCAGGCCTTGGCTTGCAGCGCTTGAGCGCGACCGATTTCACCGCCGTCGCGCGTAACCGCCGCATTGTTCGACATGTTCTGCGGCTTGAAGGGCGCAACGCGCAGGCCGCGACGGGTAAAGGCGCGGCAGAGCCCCGCGACCACCAGCGACTTGCCGACGTCTGATCCGGTGCCCAGCAGCATCAGCGCCGGCGTTCTGGTCACGCTTAAAACTCCACGCCTCGTTGCGCTTTGACGTTTTGTTCGCGGAAGGGATGCTTGATCTGCCCCATTTCGGTGACCAAGTCCGCAGCCTCGATCAGGGCGTCTTTGGCATTCCGGCCCGTGATGATCATGTGCAGCATCTCCCGGCGCTCATTGAGTGTTTGGACCACATCATCGATGTTCAAATAATCGTAGCGCAAGCAGATGTTCAGCTCGTCGAGCAGAATCATATCGTAGCTGGGGTCAGCCATCATTTCCTTGGCCATCTCCCAAGCGCCATTGGCCGCCGCAATATCGCGCTCGCGGTCTTGGGTTTCCCACGTGAAGCCCTCGCCCATCGACCGAATGGTGCAGGTGTCTGGGAACTTCTCCAAAACAGCCCGCTCGCCGGTTTCCCATTTGCCCTTAACGAACTGCACCACGCCGACTTTCATGCCATTGCCCAGTGCACGGAACACCATGCCAAAGGCTGCCGTAGACTTGCCCTTGCCCGGCCCGGTGTGAACGATCAGCAACCCCTTTTCGATGGTCTTGGTCGCCAGGATCTTGTCGCGCGCGGCTTTCTTCTTTCGGGCCTTGTCATTGGCACGGGCGATGAATTCTTCATCGGTCATGCCTTCAGGACGCTTCAGAGCCATGCGTCGGTTCCTCCTGTTGACCAGTCCGTCAGCGCGGCACCGGCTGTGTTTGAGCGCGGGGTCCAAAAGCCACGTCGGATGGCTTCCAGATAGCGAGCCGCCATGTCTTTTAGCGCCTCGGGATTATGCTCGGCTATGAAATCACGCACAGTGTCCTGTGCCAAGGTCGCGTCGTACAGCGCTTGAAAATGATCGGGTGACACAGCGTCGGTTGTGGCGGCAAAGGCGAAGAGGTAATCCAGCGTCGCTGCCATTTCGAACGCGCCCTTGTAGCCGTGGCGCATGACGCCGTCGATCCACTTGGGGTTGGTTGCCCGGCCCCGCACAATTCGGCTCATTTCCTCAGACAACGAGCGGATTTTCACGCGTTCGGGCTCGGAATGGTCGTTGTGGTAGGCCTTGGGCGATTGCCCGCTCAGGTGCCGAATCGCCGCGAACGCGCCGCCTTCGAATTGGTAATAATCATCGCTGTCGAGGATATCGTGTTCGCGGTTATCCTGATTGTGGATCACAGCCTCAACATCCCGCAACTGCCCGCGCAGAGCCTCCCCCGCTGCTCGTCCAGCCACGCGTTGGCCGTAAGCGTAGGACGACCAGCCCAAGAACGCTTCCGCCAACTTGGATGGATCTTCCCAAGCCCCACTGTCAATCAGCGCCTGCAGGCCTGCGCCATAGGCACCGGGTTTGGAGCCAAAAACGCGAAAGCTGGCTTGGCGCGCGGCGTCGGCTTGATCCAAGCCGCTGGCCGTCAAACGCGCCGTTTCAGCCTGAACGCGGTGGGCCAAGGGGTTGTCCCGCTCGTCCTCGTCCAGCGCAGCAACGGCTTTTACCGCTGCATCAAACAAGTCCATCAAACCGGGAAAGGCATCCCGGAAAAAGCCAGAAATGCGCAGCGTCACGTCCACCCGGGGGCGGTTCAAAGCGTCCAGGGGCAAGACCTCGAATCCCGTCACACGGCCCGATGTCGTATCCCACTGCGGCTTCACACCCAGCAACGCCAACGCCTGAGCAATGTCTTCACCGCCCGTGCGCATGTTTGCCGTTCCCCAGCACGACAGCAGCATCCGACGCGGCCAATCACCGTTGTCTTGTGCAAACCGCTCAACCAGCAGCGACGCCGACTTCCAGCCCAAGCGCCAAGCGGCTTGGGTTGGGACTGAACGGGTATCGACGGAATAGAAATTCCGGCCCGTGGGCAAGACATCGAGCCGTCGGCGTGTCGGCGCACCAGACGGGCCGGGGGGCACAAAACGCCCACTCAAACCCGTCAACGTCGCTTGAATTTCCCGCGTGGTCGATTGTTCGATGAGCGGGAAAATCACAGCAACAATAGCGTCAAAGACCGCTGCGCAAGCCGCATTAGGCGCGCTTTCCGCCCCATCCAAGATCGCCTGCGCCTGCTCTTCGAGCGCTTCGACGTGATCGGACACGGTGCGCCGCTCTGGGTGACGTTCAGCGCTCAACGCCGCGCCGGGATCGAGCGCGAGAAGGGAGGAGCCGTCATAGCCCTCGGCCTGCGCCAGGGCATCGATATAGGACGCAACATCACCAAAGCCGGGACGCGCCAAAGCCAGCGCCAAATCGCGATGCTGCGCGCCCGTGGGGGCACAGCCAAAAATGTGCAGACCATCGCGGATTTGCAAATCTTTGAGGTCACAGAGAAAGCCGTCGAGCTTGCCCAAAACAGCCGTTTCGCCCTCGTTCTCCTTGAGCCCCAAATCACCGGCGAGACCAAAGTCGTAGACCTTGTTCACAATGTCCGTCACCAGCAATTTCGCGCGCGCAGGATGCAACCCGGCGGCTTGGAAGTACTCGTCCACGTCGGCTTCGAGCAGCGCCAAATCGCCGTGCAATCCAGCGCGCGTCAGCGGCGGGGTCAGGTGATCGATGACCACGGCAGCGGTTCGGCGCTTGGCCTGCGAGCCTTCGCCGGGGTCATTGACGATAAAGGGGTAGAGCTGCGGCATCGCGCCAAGAATGGCGTCGGGGAAACACTGCTGCGACAGCGCCAAAGCCTTGCCCGGCAACCATTCGAGATTGCCGTGCTTGCCCACGTGCACCACAGCATCCGCCTGCGCGCGAACAGCGGCGTAAAAAGCCAAATAGCCGTGGGGAGGCACCAAATCGGGGTCGTGGTAGGTGCCTTCGATATCCAAGTGATACCCACGCTGTGGCTGGATGCCGAGCAGGATGTTGCCAAACCGGTGCAAAGCCAGATGAAAGCCGTTTCCATCCCAGAACGGATCAGCCGAGGGCGCGCCCCAGCGCTCGGAAATCGCCGTGCGCACTTGGGGGTCCAGCGCAGCAAAAAAGGCCTCGTAGTCTGCCGCGCTCAAGTGCAGCGTGGTGGTGCTTTGTCGGCTGGGATCGAGGTTGGTTGGACCGGTCAGCAACACGTCCATCAGCGCCTTTGGATCTTCACAAGGCGCTTGTCCGATACGGTAGCCGGCCTCCGACAGCGCGCGGAGCAGCGTGGTGGTGCTCGCCGGAGCATCCAGACCGACGCCGTTGGCAATCCGGCTGTCTTTGTTCGGATAGTTCGCGAGCACCAGCGCCACCCGGCGCTCGCCGGTTTCCGCCGCCCGCAAGCGGGCCCAAGAAGCCGCCAACCGCGCCACCCATTCGACCCGATCGCTGACCGGTTGGTGACGAACGATGGCACATTCGCTGGCCGGCGAGGGGTCGCCGGCGGACTTGAAGGAAATGGCACGGCTCAATATGCGGCCATCGACCTCGGGCAAGACGACGTTCATGGCCAAGTCTCGCGGCCCCAGCCCTTGGGTGCCTTCGACCCAAGCCTCATAGGATCCGCCCGAAAGCACGGCTTGGATCACGGGCGCATCCACACCGAAGGGACTGTCGTCGGAGCTTTGGCCGGGTTTTGACGCGGAAAATGCGGTGAAGTTGATGATGGCAGAGGGCGGAAAATCCGCGAATGTCTGCGCGAGAAACGCGCGAGAGCCTGCGTCTTTGAGGCTTTTGAGGAAGATCGGCAGGGGACGGAGGCCTTGGTCCGCCAACGCTTGCCTCAGGGCATAAACCGGCGCGAGATCACCCGCTTGGACCAAGGCGCGGTAAAAAACCACCGGCACAACAGCGCCGCCAGATGCGTCCGGCACAGAAAGCGCGCCGTTTTCCGGCAGGGCTTGCGCGGCAGCAAAGACCGGCATTTCACCCCGGGCCAGCTGACCCAACCCTTGGACCGCAGCCCGCGCATTGACCGCACCGCCGTGGATCAGCAGCGACCACAGCGCCTCGTAACTTGCCCCATCCATGGTTGACCAAGCGCGGAGTTCAGCATCCGGCTTGTCATCGCCGGGCAAAAACGCGAGCGTCGCGCCGGATTTCTGACAGGCAGAGACCAGCTGTTCGACCCCATAGGACCAATAGGCCTTGCCGCCCAAAACCCGGACAACCACCACTTTCGCCTGTGCGATGATGCGTTCGACGTAGAGATCAACGCTCATGGGGTGAGCGAGTTGCATGATATTCGCAGCGCGCAACGTGGGGGCTTGGGGGTCATCCAGCAACACGCCCTCTTGCGCCGCTGTCATCAGGGCAAGGTCGGTATCAGCTGCGGAGAGAAACACCAGCGCGCCCGGCGTCTGCGCCAGATCAACCGCTTCGTCGCTGTCGGTCAGTGCGCCGGGTTGGGCGGCGAGTAAGTGCATGGCGGCTTAGGCCGAAATGCCGGATACAGCCGCGTGAATGCCGTCCCAGTCTAAATCGTGCTCCCCGATACAAACCACCGACGTGCGCCGGGTTTCAGCGGCGGTCCACTCGCGGTCAAAGTAACCCTGAAAGCGGGTGCCGACGCCTTGCATGGCGTAGCGACGCGGCTTGCCCGTCACCGCAACAAAGCCTTTGGCACGCAACAGGCCGAATTCACCTGCAATGGTTTCAACCGCCTGCTGAAACGCCGCTTCGGAGGTCATTTCGCCCAAGTGGATGACCCGGCTGTCGAAGTCGTCATGGTCGTGCTCGTGGCCGTCGTCGTGGTGAGACGGGCGGGAGTCCAAGTCGTCTTCTGCGGCGGCGCCCAGCCCCAGCGCAACCGATGGGGGGACAGCGCCAAAGCTGGACTTGATCAAACCAGCCCCGCCGCGCGCGTCTTCTTTCACGCGGGCTTCGATCTCGGCCCAGTCTGTGTCTTGGATCAAGTCAGTCTTGTTGACGATCACCAAATCCGCGCAGCCCAATTGCTCTTCAAACAGCTCTTCGAGCGGGGTTTCGTGGTCGAGTGCTTCGTCCGCTTCGCGGGCTGCCTGAACCGCCGCTGGATCCGGCGCGAACAGGCCGTCAGCGACCGCGCGGCCATCGACGACCGTGACCACACCGTCAACGGTCACGCGGGGGCGCAACGTTGGCCAGTCAACGGCTTTGACCAAGGGCTTGGGCAGCGCCAGACCGCTGGTTTCGATGATGATGTGCTCTGGCGGATTCGGTCGGTCGAGTAAGGCTTCCATCGTGGGAATGAAATCATCAGCGACGGTGCAACACAGGCAGCCGTTGGCCAGCTCCATAATGTCTTCGTCCGCGCAGCTTTCGATGCCGCAACCGCGCAGGATCTCCCCATCCACCCCAACGTCACCGAATTCATTGACGATCAGCGCCAAGCGGCGACCGTCCGCGTTCTCCAGCCAATGGCGGATCAAGCTGGTTTTGCCAGCGCCAAGAAAGCCCGTAACAACGGTAACAGGAACTTTTTGAGCCACGGTGTTTAACCCTTAAGTTTGAGCGGCAATCCCGCCGCGATGAAATCGACGTGCTGCGCGTGGTGCGCAACGCGCTGATTGAGCACGCCCGCCCAATCGCGAAACTGGTTGCCGAGTTTGGTTTCTGGCGCGACGCTAAGCCCGACTTCGTTGGCAACGAACAAGACAGCACCGGGCAAGGTCGGCAGCACCTCTTCTAGCCCGTCGAAGTGCGCATCGATATCCATGTTATCAAGCAGCAGGTTTGTCAGCCACAGGGTCAAGCAATCAACCAAGACCACGCGATGATCCGCCGCTGTGTCGCGCAAGCTCTGCGCCAAGGCGATGGGTTCTTCGTGGACGGTCCAATCATCGCCTGCGCGGGCTTGGCGGTGCAGCTCAATCCGGGCGGCGTGGGCGTCGTCGTAAATGCGGCTGGTGGCGAGGTAGTGACGCTCTAGCCCCGTTTCCCGGGCCACGCGCTCGGCAAAGGCCGACTTTCCCGACCGCGCTCCGCCCAGAACCAGTCGAATACGCGTCATGATTAGCGCTCGTCCAGCGCGCGAATGACGCTCAGTTTTTCGTCTGCGGTCATGATCATCCAATCGCGAATTTCGTCGAGCGTGCGCTTGCAGCCGGTGCAACTTGCCGACGCCTTGTCGATCTGACAAATCGAAATGCACGGGCTCGGCACGGACGTGTCAATCATCCGGCGCGCGCCCGCCCCTCGGCGGCCATTGGTGCGCCGGGCGGGTTGATTGAAGGGGGTGTCATCGATGGTCATAGATCGAAGGATTACGGCTGTTGGAAAGAAGGCAGCGACCTGTGGGAGACTCAAAGTATCCCGTTTCCGCCGCGCGCTGTTTTGGTGGTCTGATGCTTGCCATTCAGCCCAAAGCTCCGATGGCATCTTTGATGTCTTCCCAGCGCTCAAAAGCGGGGCTGGTTCGGCGGGGTGGGTCCAGCATGTAAACCGGTAGATCAAGGCCAGCAGCAGCATCCAGCTTGGTCGGGCGATCCCCGCCACTGTTTTTCGTCACCAGCGCGTGAATGCCCCGCTGGACCAGCAAGGCGGTCTCCGCCTCGATGCTCGGGTGCGGCAGGGCATCGATCCAGCTGATCGAGCCATCTTCGGGGCCGCGGGAGACATCAAATCGACGGGCAAAGACCGTCGCAAAGGCGCTCAAGGGCAGAAACTGCGCCATCGCCTTTGGCCCCACAGCGCAAAACAGTCGCTCATGGCCGGCGTGTTGAACCGCGTTTGTCAGGGTTTCAGCGTCGGAAAAGTGAGTCCAGCGGTCGCCGGGCTGAGCCTGCCACAGCCCTCGCGCCAAGCGAAATGTTGGCATGTCGAGGGTTTCAAACAGCCGATCTGCGCGGTCCTGCATGGTCTGCGCGTGGGGGTGCAACGCATTGACCAACACGCTCACGCCCTGCTCGGCCATGTACCGCACAAGACCCGCTTCACCGCCAAATGAACCGACATGCATCGCGCAGTTTTTGGGCGCTGCGACGGTTCCGGTCGGCGCGTGCAACGCATAGGTCACGGACAAGCCCGGCTCCTGCGCCAGTGCTTCGGCCAGCAAGCGCGCTTCTTTGGTGCCGCCCAAAATCAGGATGTGGTGCCGCCTAGTCTGCACGTCCCACCAACCGCCCCCGCCGGTCAAACACCAGGATATCCACGCGGCACTCCGACCCGGCCACCGCTTGCGCCTTGGTTTGCGCCAAAGCAGCCACCCGATCCGCCAGCGCGACCCCTGCCGCTTCTGTCACCAGCAGCGCTTGAGCCGCCGTTTCAACCGCGCTCCAGTCGATGGCTTTGCCCTCGTCCGCGACGAGATCCTGCAGGAAACCAACATCGACTTTGCTGCGGCTGGAATGCAGATCCAAAGCGCCCTGCGCCAGTTTTGTCAGCTTGCCGATACCGCCTGCGACTGTCACCCGCGCCACGGGGTTCTTTGCTAAGTACTTCAGCATGCCCCCGGCAAAGTCGCCCATGTCGAGCAGGCTTTGATCGCCTAAGCCCAGCATGGCCTTTGCGGCTTGCTCGGACGTGTCACCGGTTGAACCCACAACATGATCCACCCCCAGCGCCCGCGCCACATCGATCCCTCGGTGGATCGAGTGAATCCATGAACTGCAGGAATAGGGAATAACCACGCCCGTGGTGCCCAGAATCGACAACCCGCCCAGAACACCCAAACGCGGGTTCAACGTCTTGAGCGCCATGGCCTCCCCGCCGGGAATTGACAGCTCTATCACCACGTCCGGCACTGTTCCCTTGTTCCGCGCCCGCAAGGCGTCGGCGATTTGGGCGCGGGGGCCGGGTGTGATTGACGGCTCACCGACGTCGATCGGCAAGCCCGGCTTGGTCACCGTTCCAACCCCTTCGCCGGCAACAAACACCACGCCGCTGCCTGGCTCGCCCCAGCTCACGCGGGTCTGAACCATCGCGCCATGGGTGACGTCGGGGTCATCGCCCGCATCCTTGATGATCCCGGCCAGCGCCCAGCCGTCGCCTTGGGATTCAACCGCCAACGCAAACGCCGGGTCTTGACCGCCGGGCAGAATGATACGGACCGGATCCTCAAACCCCTGCCCCGTCAGCGCACCAAAGGCCGACGCCGCAGCCCCAGCCGCGCACGCCCCCGTGGTCCAGCCGCGACGCAGCGCGCTGGTGTCCTCAGGTTTCTTCGGGGCGGGTACAGTTGAAACGCTCATAGACGCACAAAAGCCTGTTTCTGCCGCAGATGCCAAGTCCTCCTTCGTGCCATGCGCGCATAGCTCTAGGCGAAAACCGGTCGAATGTGCTGATTAGGATCCCATGATTCGTAGTTATACCTTTCCTGAACTTGAACCCGGCTGGGTGTGGCTGGTGGGTGCTGGCCCCGGTGATCCCGGTTTGATTTCGCTGATGGGCGCAGAAGCGCTGAAGCAAGCGGACGCCGTCGTCTATGACGCATTGGTTGACGAGCGCTTGCTGTCCCTTGCGCCAGAGTCGGCTGAGATCGTGTTTGCTGGCAAGCGCGGCGGGCGGCCCTCGCCAAAGCAAACAGACATCACCCAGCGCCTGATCGGGTTGGCGCAACAGGGTAAGCGCGTGGTCCGGCTCAAGGGCGGAGATCCGTTTGTCTTTGGACGCGGCGGCGAAGAAGCGCTGGTGCTGCGTGAAGCGGGTGTGAACTTCCGCGTGGTGCCGGGCATCTCTGCGGGGGTTGGTGGCCTCGCCTATGCGGGCATCCCCGTAACGCACCGGACGGTCAATGCCGCGGTCTCCTTTGTCACTGGCCACTCTATGAGCGGCGACATGCCGGACGAGCGGCTGGACTGGGAAGCACTGGCCAAAGGGTCACCCGTGCTGGTGATCTTTATGGGCATCAAGCATATCGCGCGAATCACCCAACGATTGATCGCCGCTGGCCGGCCTGCTGACGAGCCCGTCGCCGTGGTGTGCAAAGCAACCTACGCCGACCAACAGGTTTTGATGTCAACGCTCGCCGATTGCGCCAAGGACGTTGAAACCGCTGGCTTGACGCCGCCGTCGCTGATTGTCGTGGGGGATGTGGTGCCCCTGCGCGAGCATCTGAACTGGAATGGCTAAGGGGTTTATCCTTGCGGCGCCGTCATCGGGCTCGGGGAAAACCAGCCTGACCTTTGGGTTGCTTGCGGCGCTGCGCGATGCGGGCACCGCCGTTCAGGGGTTCAAGGTTGGACCCGACTACATCGATCCCCAATACCACGCCCTCGCCGCCGGTCGACCGTGCCCCAACCTCGACCCTTGGGCCATGACCCCGGCGCGGATGAAAGCCCTTCTCGCCGCCAGTGACGCCGACCTTTGCGTGATCGAAGGCGTCATGGGGCTGTTTGACGGCGCTCAAGCCGGGGGCGGTTCCACCGCTGATCTGGCCCGCACCTTGGGTTTGCCCGTGGTTTTGGTGGTGGATGCCAAGGGCATGTCTGGCTCCGTTGCCGCCTTGGTTCACGGGTTCAGCCACTTTGACCCGTCGATTGATATCGCAGGCGTCATCCTCAACCGCGTGGGTTCAGATCGTCACGAAACCATGCTGCGCGAAGCCCTGCACAACAGCGGTATTCCGGTTCTTGGCAGCCTGCCTCGGCTGTCCGCGTTGCGCTGGCCCAGCCGGCATCTCGGCCTGACCCTGCCCCAAGAATTGCCCGACATGGGCGCGCAAGCCCAACACCTCGCAGGCTTGATCGCAGAGCGGTTTGACCTGCCCAAGCTCCTGTCCCTTGCGCGGTTTATTCCCGGCGCTGAACCACCACAGCCGCGCAAAGCGGGCTTTTTCCCGCACACCGCAGGCACCGTCGCACTGGCATGGGATGACGCTTTCCGCTTCGCCTACCCCCATTGGCTCACAGGGCAAGAGGCGCGCTTTTCGCCCTTGGCCAACCAGCGGGTTCCAGACACCGCCGACTTCGTTTTTCTCCCCGGCGGCTATCCCGAATTGCACGCTGCCACGCTCAGCAAAGCCGACGCGTTCTGGGACTCGCTGCGCAGTGCCGCCGCGCGCGGGGCCACGATTTATGGCGAGTGCGGTGGGTACATGGCACTGGGTGAAGCGATCACCGTCAACGGCACCCGCTTCCCCATGGCCAGCCTGCTGCCGGTCGCCACGCACTACACCACCGGCAGCGCGCGCACCTTGGGCTATCGTTCCCTCACAGCTCCGGAAGATTTTTGGGCGGGAACCGCGCTAAAAGGTCACGAATTCCACGCTTCCAGCGCCGAATGCCTCGCTCCACCTTCGTTGTTCCACGCAGCGGACAGCAGACAGGCATCATTGGGCCTTCACGGGCATCAAATCGGTAATATTCTGGGGTCATACATTCACATCATCGACCGGGATCCGACCGCACAGTTGCCCTAATTCCCGGCGCGAAGGGACAGCCTGACTATGGAGATTTTCGATCTCGCCGTGATTGGCGGCGGCGTGAACGGAACCGGGACCGCGCGCGATGCACAGGGACGGGGGCTGAAGACGCTGTTGGTCGAGGCCAAAGACTTCGCAAGCGGCACCTCTTCGGCGTCCACCAAGCTGATCCACGGCGGCCTGCGCTACTTGGAAAACTACGAGTTCAAAATGGTTGGCGAAGCGCTGGCAGAGCGTGAAGTGATCATGCGCGCGGCCCCGCACATCGTTTGGCCCTTGCGCTTCTGCCTGCCGCACTCCCCCGAACAGCGGCCCTTCTTGATGATCCGGGCGGGCCTGTTTCTCTATGACCACTTAGGCAAGCGCGAACTGCTGCCCGGCTCCAAAGGTCTTTCTTTGCGCTCCGGGGCCGAAGGCGCGCCATTGCAGGATTGGGTCAAGCGCGGCTTTCTCTATTCCGATTGCTGGGTGCAGGATGCGCGGCTGGTCGTGCTCAACGCGATGGACGCACAGGCCCGCGGCGCAACCGTCCGCACGCGCACCAAAGTCACCAGCGCCCGTCGTACCGAAGACGGCACGCTGTGGACCCTGACCCTGCGCGCCGATGATGGCGCAGAAACCCAGGCCCAAGCCCGCGCTGTGGTGAACGCTGGCGGCCCTTGGGCAGCGGATATTGATGCGCACGTTGTCAGCGCCAACGACCCCGCCAAGCTGCGGCTGGTGCGCGGCTCGCACATCGTCGTGCCCAAGGCTTTCGAAGGCGACCACGCCTATATCTTCCAAAACACCGATGGGCGGATCCTGTTCGCCATTCCGTATGAGCAGGATTTTACCCTGATCGGAACCACGGATGTTGAGCACACAGACGACCCGCGCGAGGTTCACTGCACGAGCGAAGAGCAGAGCTACATGCTCACCGCCGTGAACCGCTATTTCAAGAAGTCGCTGACCGATGCCGATGTTGTCTGGACCTACGCCGGCGTGCGGCCTTTGTTGTTTGAGGAAGGCAAATCAGCCTCCAAAGTGAGCCGCGACTATTCCTTCCGCCTCGACGGAAAACCCGGTGGCGATGCGCCGTTGCTGACCATTTTCGGCGGCAAGCTGACCGCCTACCGCGAGCTTTCCGAAGAAGCCGTCGATTACTTCAAGCCGTTCTTTGACATGCGTCAAACATGGACCAAGGGCGCGGTTCTCCCCGGCGGTGAAATCGGCCTGGACTTCGACGCAGCGCTGGCCCAATTCAGCGCCGCGCATCCCGATATGCCGACCAAGACGGCTTGGCGTCTGCTGCGCAACTATGGCGCCCATGCTTATGATATCGCAGCCGCACGGGGCGAAGACTTTGGCAGCGGTGTATCACAGGGCGAAATTGAGTATCTGCGCGACCGCGAGTACGCTACCGCACTCGATGATGTCCTCTGGCGGCGCTCCAAGCTTGGCTTGATCGCCTCTGCGGAGACCAAAGCCCGCATCAGCGACGTTCTTTCTAGCGCCTAAACCACCACGCGCTCCCCCACCCCAAACAAAGAGACCCCTTACGCATGACCCGTTTTCTCACCCTCAACGATGCAGATGTCAGTGGCAAAACGGTTCTGGTCCGTGCCGATTTGAACGTTCCAATGGCCGATGGCCGCGTCACCGATGCAACGCGCCTCGACCGGCTGGTTCCAACGCTCAAACACTTGACCCAGCGCGGGGCAAAGGTTGCTGTGCTCAGCCACTTTGGTCGACCAAAAGGGCAAGTCGTGCCTGAAATGTCGCTCGAACCGGTTGCGGCGGTCTTGGGCGAGGTGCTGGGCGCAACGGTTCAGTTTGCCGCCAATTGCATCGGCAGCGAGGCGCAAACCGCCATCGACTTCTTACCCGCCGGCCACGTTCTCGTGCTGGAAAACACCCGGTTTCACGCGGGCGAAGAAGCCAACGATCCGGGCTTGAGCCAAGCCATCGCCGCCTTGGGCGATCTTTACGTCAACGACGCTTTCTCCGCGGCCCATCGCGCCCACGCCTCGACCGAAGGCATCACCCACCACCTGCCCGCCTATGCTGGTTTGGCCATGGAAGCCGAGCTGACCAACCTCAGCGCCGCCCTGGATGCACCAGAGCGCCCTGTCGCTGCGATTGTCGGCGGGGCCAAGGTCTCCACCAAAATCGACGTGCTGCAGCACTTGGTCAGCAAAGTTGACCTGCTGGTGATCGGCGGGGGTATGGCCAACACATTCCTGCTCGCCGCCGGATACAAGCTGGGCAAGAGCCTCGTTGAGGCTGACTTGACCGAAACTGCAAAAGACATCCTTGCCGCTGCACAGAAATCGGGCTGCACCGTCTTTTTGCCCGAAGACGCAAACGTGGCTGAGACCATCGACGGTGGGGACCAGTCCTACATCGTGACCGTGGACACGGTTCCAGACACCCACATGATCCTCGACTACGGCCCGCTGGCGGTGGAAAGTTTGCTGGAACGGATGAAGAGCATCAAAACCGTCGTGTGGAATGGTCCCCTTGGTGCGTTTGAGTTTGAACCCTTTGGCACAGCAACCTTTACCCTCGCCGGAACCATCGCTTCAGCGACCAAGAAAGGGAAAATGGTTTCTGTCGCCGGCGGCGGTGATACGGTCGCCGCACTCGCCCGCGCTGGCGTTGAGCGTGATTTGACCTATGTCAGTACAGCGGGTGGTGCTTTCCTCGAATGGATGGAAGGCAAAACCCTCCCGGGCGTGAAAGCGTTGGAAGCGGCAAAGGATCGACAGTGATGAGCCAGCAGCAGACCTTGAAAGAACAATTCCGGCGCGAAGTGCCGGAAGGCGATCATCTGGAACGGTCGATCTGCGATCACTGTGGGTTCATCGACTACCACAACCCCCGCGTGGTCGTTGGCGCTATCCCCGTCTTTGAAGACAAAATCCTGCTGGCCCGTCGCGCCATTGAACCCCGCCGCGGGTTCTGGACAGTACCGGGCGGCTTTATGGAAAAGGGCGAATCCCTGCAAGAAGGCGCAGCGCGGGAAACGTGGGAAGAGTGCGGTGCCAAAATTGACGTTGGCCCTTTGCTCGGTATGTTCACTGTGCCCCACATCGCGCAGGTGCAGATCTTCTTCTACGCCGATTGTCCCGACGGCAAGGCCGTTGCCGGACAAGAATCGCTTGAGGTCAAATGGTTCGGCTTTGATGAAATTCCATGGGACGACTATTCGTTCCCATCGAGCAAGAAATCGCTCAGCCACTTCCTGAAGATCAAAGATCAGCCGCAAAATACGTGGGTGCCGCGCATGGAAACGCTCGACCCCGTTGGCCGCTAGCCGCTCGCTTCACCGCGCCCGCTACTTTCGGTTAATCAGCACAATGCCAATGCTGACCATCACCAGCGCGGCGACCAGTCTGAATGTCAGTGGCTCACCCAGCAACAGCACACCAAACGCCGCGCCGAAAACCGGCGTGAGGAAAATAAACGACGCCATTTGCGTCGCTGGATAGTGCCGGACAATCCACAGCCACGCGCTAAAGCCAAAGCACACAACAACCACAACCTGGAACACCACCACGCCGCCAATCAGCGGTGTGAAATCCCGGATCAGGGGGCCAAATACCGCGCTATCCGGCGCGATGATCGCCAGCATGACGCTGGCCGGGATCAGGATAATCGCTGAGATCACCAACTGGAACGACAGCTGCGTTTCGTTGCTCGCCTGACCAAAGGGCGTAAGCCGGATCGTCAGCGCCAGCAGCGCCCAGAACGCCGCGCCCAGCAAGCACAGCACGTCACCAAGCCAACCCAAATTGCCGCCCGCTTTCTCTGAGAACAACCGTTCGCTGAGCACCAGAACGACACCGGCAATCGCCACCGCAATGCCGACCCAGCGCACGGGGGTCAACCGCTCGCCGGGGATGAACAAGTGCGCCAGCACGGCCATCCACAGCGGCATGGTGTAGAACAGCAACGTGGTGCGACTGACCGTGGACAAGTCCAACGCGATGAACAGAAACAGGAACTCGGCCCCAAACAGGAAACCGATGAACAGCCCGGGCAGGATGTAGGCGCGCTTAATCGTGTACCGCTTGCCCATGGCGTAGACGAAAATCGTCATCACCAGAGCCGCCAGCGCCGAACGAAGTCCCGCTTGAAACACAGGCTGCAACCCGGTGTTCACGAACTTCACCAAGACTTGGTTAAAGGCCATGAGCATCGTGAAACCAACCATAGCGGCAACGCCGGTGGAGTCGAATTGGGTTTTGCGGGTGTCGTCGGTCACGAAAAAGGGCCTCACTGAAAACGTACAGCGAGACCCTTACACGGTTCACATAGGTTTCAAAGCCTTGGCTTTAGGCCGGGCCGGAGCCTACTGAAGGAAACCCGCCATTTCCGCTGTGTCTTGGCCTTTGTAGACAGACACTTCCTCGCCATTGGCGAAGAAAATCAATGTGGTTTTTGAAACGCCCACCGACCCAATGCGCGTTGGGGTGTCTGCATCATCGATGTCCACGGCAAACACTTTCACATCGCCATAGGTATCGGGATCAGCCTTGAGCAAGCTGCTGAGCGCACGTCGCTGCGCCTTACAAAACGGGCACCACGTCGCCCACGTGTTGATGACGACGCGCTCGCCGTTCGAAACCGCTTCCTGCGCCGCCGCGGGATCCCAGTCCATAAAGCCAAGGTTAGCGTTGGTATCGGCCTGCGCTGCGCTGCCAATTGCGAAAACTGCAAACAGGATCGCTAGCACACTAGAAATGCGTTTCATCATGATTCTTGTTCCTTACATAAGGGTGTAGGGCGCGATGGCATCGCAATACCCTTTCTCCCCTGTGTGGAGCAAAAATCGGTCCTAACGGTCCAGTAAGAAGCCCGTGAAGAAAAGTTTATCACGGACCGGTCTGGTGCGCTTAGCCGCCAAGATCAGCACCGGTGAGCGCTTGGGCGAATTCCTCAGCATCAAAGGGCTGCAAATCCGCCGCTGTCTCTCCCACGCCAATGGCATGCACGGGCAAACCAAATTTATCCGCCAAAGCCACCATCACACCGCCCTTGGCTGTGCCGTCGAGCTTGGTCACGATCAAGCCGGTGATGTCCGCCGTTTTCCGGAATATTTCGACTTGGCTCAGCGCGTTTTGACCCGTCGTTGCATCGAGCACCAGCAGCGTATCGTGCGGCGCATCGGGTTGCACCTTTTTGATCACCCGCACGACCTTGGACAACTCGTCCATCAAATCGGCCTTGTTGTGCAAGCGACCGGCGGTGTCCAGCAGGACGATGTCAGCGCCGGTTTCCTTGGCCCGCGTGATGGCTTCAAACGCGAGCGCCGCAGCGTCAGAGCCCTGCTCCTTGGCCACAATTTCAGAACCCGTACGATCCGCCCAGATTTTAAGCTGCTCAATCGCTGCCGCGCGAAAGGTATCGCCGGCAGCCAGCAGCACTTTGTGCCCGCCATCGGTGAAATGCTGGCTGAGTTTACCAATGGTCGTTGTCTTGCCTGAGCCATTGACGCCAACAACCAAAATGACGTGCGGGGCGTTGCTGGTGTCGATCTCCAGCGGGATTTCAACCGGGCGCAAGATCGCCGTAATCTGCTCGGCCAGCGCCAGACGAATGTCCTCGTCGGAGACTTCTTTGTTGAAACGGGTTTTGGCGAAATCAGCGACGATTTTCGCCGCCGGTGCCGCGCCCAAATCAGCGAGAATCAAAGCGTCTTCCAGTTCTTCGAGGGCGTCATCGTCGAGTTTGCGCTTGTTGAACGCCCCGGTAATGCCGCTGGTGAGCTTCGCCGAAGATTTAGCCAAACCGCCGGTGAGACGGGACAGCCAAGAACGCTGCTCTGGCTCTGGCTCTGGCTCTGGCTCTGGCTCTGGCTCTGGCTCTGGCTCTGGCTCTGGCTCTGGCTCTGGCTCTGCGAGTGTTTCGGGGACTTCTGGCGTGAGCGCAACGGGGTCAGGGACGGATTCCGGCTCAGGTCCGGGTTCGGATTCATCATCCGGCACAGTTTGCCGAACCAAGGCTGCGATGTCGTCTTCTTCGACCTCTGCGAGCGTCTCCGGTGCTTCGACCTTTGGTTCTTTCTTTCGTTGCCACGGCCAGCGCATCAGTGCGGCACTCCCATCAAAATTCCATCCTGTAAGTCAACCAATCGCAGGGATTCCAGCGTTCCTGCCGCTGGCGTGCTGCCATCCAATCGGCGCACGGAGGCAAAGTTTGGCGTGCGACCCCAGCCGTCTTTTTCAAACAAAACCGGGACGACCTCGCCTTGTTGCGCCGACAAGAACGCTGACTTCGCCAAATCGCCCTTGGCCCGCAGACGCGCGGCGCGATGCTTGCGCTCGGACTTGGCGACCGGCGGCATTTTTGCCGCTGGCGTGCCCTCGCGCTCGGAATAGGGAAAAACATGCAGATACGTAAGGCCGCAATCATCCACCAGATCCAGGGAATTGCGGAACATATCTTCGGTTTCCGTTGGAAAGCCTGTGATGATATCCGCGCCCAGCGCGCAGTCAGGCCGCAAGCGCCGCAGCTCCCGCGCCAAATCAACCGCATGGTGGCGCAGGTGTCGGCGCTTCATCCGCTTGAGAATCATGTCATCACCAGCCTGCAGGCTGAGATGAAAATGCGGCATCAAGCGCGGCTCGTTTGCGACCAGCGCCAGCAGATCATCATCCATTTCCACGGCGTCCAGCGACGACAAACGCAGGCGCGGCAGCGCTGGGACAGCCATCAAAATTCGGCGAATCAGTTGTCCCAGCGTGGGCTCACCGGGTAAATCCGCGCCAAAAGACGTGACATCAACCCCCGTAATCACCACTTCACGCGCCCCACCTTCGACCAAGCGGTGGACCTGATCCACCACGTCGGAAACCGGCACAGACCGGCTGTTTCCCCGGCCAAACGGAATGATGCAGAACGTGCAGCGGTGGTCACAGCCGGTTTGAACCTGCACAAAAGCGCGAGTGTGTTCGACATAGCCGTCGAGCAAATGCGGCGCGGTTTCGCGCACGGCCATAATATCCTGCACCACCACGCGCTGGGGTTGGGCGTCCGTTGCTTGCCACGTTGCCGCTTCAAGCTTTTCCTGATTGCCAACCACGCGCGCGACTTCAGGCATATCGGCGAAGGCTTTGGGGTTCACTTGCGCCGCGCAGCCCGTCACAACGATTTCCGCCTCGGGGTTCTCGCGGTGGGCGCGGCGGATGGCTTGACGGGCTTGTCGTTCCGCTTCGGAGGTGACCGCGCAGGTGTTGACCACCAGCGTATTTGATCCTTCGGGCAAGTGCCCTTTGATCACTTCAGACTCGTAAATATTAAGCCGACAGCCGAACGACAGAACCTGCTTACCCTCAGCCATCGAGCATTTCCTCAGACAGCCCACCGTTAAAGGCAAAGGTCGCCGTTCCGGTCATGGTGATTTGATTGCTGCTTTGGTCCCAATCGATGACCAGCAAGCCACCGTCCAGAAAGACGCTGACCGGGCCATCGACCAAACCCCGGCGCAAACTCGCCACCGCGCCGGCACAGGCGCCGGATCCAGAGGCGCCCGTGATGCCGACCCCGCGCTCCCAAACCCGTTGGCGAATATGGGTTCGGCCTATGGGAGTCACGAATTGAACGTTGGTCCGGTTGGGGAACAAGGGGTGATGCTCGATTTCCCGTCCAATGGGCGCGAAGTCCATCACATCGGCGTCTTCGACGAAAAAGACACAATGTGGATTGCCAATCGATACCGCGACCGGCGCGCCCAAACCCGGCACAAGCTCAGGCAAGTTCAGCGTGTCGGTCGCCTCGGACAGTGGCACCTCTTGCCATTCCAAAAATGCCGGGCCCATGCCGACTGAATACTGACCATCGGGCAAGCGCTGCGTCGGCAGCAGACCGGCGACGGTTTGGACAACCGGCGGAATACCGCTTTCTTCGAACAGCAAGCGCGCCACACAGCGGGTTGCGTTACCGCAGGCCTCGGCCTGTGAACCATCGGCGTTGTAAATGCGCATGAAGACCTGCGCCGCAGGATCGAGGGGGCGTTCGAGCACGATCAGCTGGTCACAGCCAACGCCAAAGTGCCGGTCTGCGATCCGCTGCGCGACAGCCGCTGAGGGCTGGAAGGGGTCAATGCGGGCGTCAACAACAACGAAGTCGTTGCCTAATCCGTGCATTTTCTTGAAAGGTCTCGTAGTCATGGAGCTGAAAATAGGCCTTTTCTCTCCGCCCTGCCACCGCTTAGGCAGGGCATCCGCAATTCACGAATGGGAGCACCCCAGACTTTGCTGTCTTACCAACATGGGTTTCATGCCGGAAATCAGGCCGATGTGCACAAGCATACTTTCCTGCTCGCCGTTCTTTCCTTGCTCGCCAAGAAAGCGCGGCCACTCACCTATATCGAAAGCCACGCGGGACGCGGCCTCTATGATCTGACCGGGGAACAGGCGCAAAAAACCGGGGAATGGCGCGAAGGCATTGGTGCGATTTACGAGCAAAGCGGGCTTGCAACGCCCTTGGCGCGCTACCGCGATGTCGTCGCACGCTGGAACCGCGGGGAAGCGATCATGCAGCTGCCGGGCAGTCCGTGCATCGCTGGGGGTGCGCTGCGCAAGCGCGACCGGCTGGTGTTGTTTGAACAGCACCCGGCTGAGTTCAAAGCGCTGGAACAGGCCATGGTCCACTATCGACACGCTGAACCCATGCGCGGCGACGGTTTTGACGGCATGTTGGATGTTTTCACCGACCACGACCCGCGCCATCGCCTCATTGGAATGATCGACCCGTCGTACGAGCTGAAAGAAGACTTCGACCGCGCACCCCAGCTCGCCAAGCGGCTGGTGGAGCGCGTGCCGGATGCTCTGGTGCTGGTCTGGTATCCTGTGCTGAGCACAGGTGAAGCGATTGCGGTTGACCAAGGGTCATTCCACAGTCGCGTGACATTCAACCGGCACAACCAAGCGCACCGAATGGTGGGCTCGGGTATGGTCGTATTCGGTGATATTGCCGAAAACCGCCGACCGTTGAAGGTCATAGATCGCGCGCTACAGGCGCACTTTGGCGGTGGTGCGACGAGAACTTAGCCGTCGATGATTCGACGAGAACTTAGTTATCGATGATCAGCACTTGTTCAGACGGAATTTCGGCTTCGAATTCTGCTGCGGCTGTTGAAAATACCGCAACGGCGCCAGCGAGGCTGACAATGGCGAAAAGTCCGAGAAAGACCCCAATAATTCGCATTAATACGCTCCAATGAATATGGCCGCATTCCCTGCTGGAAACGTGGCTTCTGTGCTTAACGCACTTGCTTGTTTTCCCCATAAGCAATGGCGGGTATGACACTTTTGTCTCAGCAAAGCCAGTCATATCCGCGTCGGCGAAAGTCTAAAGACTTCTTCGACTTTATTGCGGTTGAATCATGGGTTTTTTATGCGGATTTTGTGCCGCAACGAATGAAAATGAATACGTGAATGTAAACGCAATAACGCATAATTGGAAAATGAGGCGAAATCTAGGGCTCGCGCCTAGATTGTTAGGATATTTACCTATTTTTCTGCGTCAACGAGGTCAAAACCAGTGAATTCCAAGCCTGCTGCCCAAATGAACCCGTCCTTCTGGGATGAGCGATACCAGAAGGGTCGCTTCATGTTTTCAACCAAGCCAAATGCATTTTTGGTCGAACAAGTGCCAGAAAAAGGCGGAAAAGCGTTGGCGGTTGGCGACGGCGAAGGCCGCAATGGTGTCTGGTTGGCGGAGCAGGGCTGGTCTGTAACGTCGCTGGATTATTCCCAAGAAGGGATCGCGAAGACCCAGCAGCTCGCCACGCAGCGCGGGGTGGCGCTGGAAACCATTTGCGCCGATGCCAGCCAATGGGACTACCCCGAGGCGCATTTTGACCTGATCGTCCTGTTCTATTTCCATTTACCGCGCGAGCCTGCCAAGGTAGCGCATCGCGGGTGTTTGAAAGCACTCAAACCCGGTGGTCGATTGATCCTTGAAGGATTCAGAAAAGAGCAAATGCCGCTGTTATCGGGCGGGCCGCGTGTGGAGGATTGGATGTATTCAGCTGAAGAGATCAACGAGGACTTTGGCATGCTGGACGCCCGCATCAACCGCGCTGTTGGCCGGGTTTTGCGCGAAGGGCGCCTGCACGGCAGCGCGGCCATATACCAATACGTTGGCCAGAAGGCTGACTGAGCGGTGAAGTTCGCCACGCAAGAAGCGCAGCGCTCGGCCGGATGGCAACTGGCGCAGGCCGTTGTTCTCGAAGGACGGCGGCTGCGCAAGGGAACGCTGCTGTCGGAGACCAATGCCAGTTTGCTGGGCGCGCAACGCATTCAGGTCTACCAGCTCGATCCTGAAGACTTGTGTGAAGACGCCGCCGCCAAAGCGCTGCAAGCCGATGTCTTTGGCCCGTCCCTGACGCTGAGCGAAGCGCGAACAGGTCGGGTGAATGCATTGGCAGAAGAAGCGGGGCTGTTGGTCGTTGATGCCCCCGGCGTTGCCGCCTTTAACCGGGCTGGCGAAGCGCTGACGCTGGCGACTTTGCCCGACTTGCAACGGGTCGAAGCAGGCGACTTGGTCGCCACGCTGAAAGTCATTCCCTTTGGCGTGCACCGGACGATCGTAGAGGCCGCGACACCGGCGAAAGCGTTGCTGCGCGTGCACCCTTTGCAACCCCGGTCCATTGCGCTGATCCAAACCCAGCCTGACGCCGTGCAAGACCGCACGCTTGATAAAGCCCGCGATGCGCTGAGTGCGCGGTTGGCCGCCCTGGGCAGTTCCATCCGCGAAGAACACCGCGTTGCCCACCAGCATGACGCCGTGGCCCAAGCCTTGCGCCATACCCGAGGCGACCTGATTGTCATCTTTCCCGGTGCCGCCACACAAGATCGGCGCGATGTCGGGCCAGCGGGATTGGTCGCAGCCGGGGGCCGGGTGGATCACTTGGGCATGCCAGTGGATCCGGGCAACCTGCTGTTCATCGGCCAGTTTGGCGATGTGCCCGTGATTGGCGCGCCGGGTTGTGCGCGGTCGGTGGCGTTTAACGGCTTTGATTGGGTGCTTGAACGGGCCTGCGCCGATTTGTTCCCAAGCGCGCGGGATATTCAGGGCTTGGGTGTCGGCGGGTTGCTGAAGGAAATCCCGTCTCGCCCATTGCCCCGACTCAAAGCGCCAGAGGGCTAACCTTCGGGGTGCAAAATGTTCCAGATCAGCGGCGCGTCTTCGATGGCGTTGCCGGTGATCGGGTCCGTCTGTGCCGCTTGGCTTTGAAACGCCCAGAAGTATGCGATCCAACCCTCGTCCGGCGCGCGCAGAAACAGCGCCCCGTCCTGTGACGGCCCGTTGACGCGCTTGTAACGCCCCATCGAGCCTTGGTTCATGTGGATGTTGTGCAGCCCCCAGCGCGCCCGGTCGTTGTACGGCTCGCCAAAGGCAACCGCTTCCCAACCCTGCTGCTGTGCGCGATTGCCGTCACGGTAGAGAATATCGATCAAATCGTTGTTCCGCCCCGGCTTGTGATGTGGCAGCGCAACCAGCTGATTGAGCTGAAAAAAGTTGTCCCGCAGATAATCCAAACCGCCCCGCCGGCGCTCTCGGCCTCGATTCATGCTGTTGAGCCCCAAGTCCAGCGCGTCGAGCTGATGGGTGAAGGCATTGGTAAACGGCGCAATGCGCGTAAAGGCAACTTCACTGGGCCAGCGCCGCGATTTGACATTGATCGCCAAGCGCCATTCGCGCCGACCGCAGTCCAAGGTCATGTAGAAATGCGGAGATTTATTGTCCCGTCGCTCGCCATAGACATCACAGACCCGGCCCTTTACGGCACCATAGCGTTTCAGCGTCATTGTCTGCGTGTTCCTGTCGTGTCGTGGATGAAAGCACAGTCGTTGCTTTCCTTGCGACGAAAATCAAGCCATAGGACGGCATGGCTTTTCCAAAACCGCTAAAAATTGATCCAGCGCGGCTGGTTATCGACGATGGCAAGGTAATCGATGCCGCGCACGGGGACTGGTATTTTCAGTACGACGGCCTCGACGAGTCTCGCTACGTCTACCTCGAAGGCTCAGGCTTGCTCGATCTGCTGGCCGATGATGGCGATCTGGTGGTGGGCGAAATCGGCTTTGGCACGGGGCTGACCTATCGCCTCGTGCGGGAGGCGATGGCGGTTTGCGGCTTTAAGGGTCGGCTGCACTATATCGGCGTTGAAGCGCGCCCACTGACCGCGGCACAAGCACAAGCGGCCAATGATTTGCGGCCAGAACCGCTGCGATGGCGCCCGGCGGCGGACCAGCCACGCGCTGGGTTTGTCACACCAGCCGACGATGAAGATTTGCTGTTGTTGCACGGGGATGCTGCGTCAGCGCTGAGCCGGTTGAATGCGCGCGTTGACCTCTGGTTTCTCGACGGTTTTTCACCCGCGAAGAACCCAGATCTGTGGACGCCTGACCTGTTTACGCAAATCGCGCGGCTCTCCCGCCCCGGCGCTCGGCTTTCCACCTTTACCGCCGCAGGCGACGTGCGCCGTGGGCTAGAGCGCGCGGGCTTTGCGGTTGAAAAGCGCACCGGCTGGGCCAAGAAGCGCGAGCACCTGACCGCACAGTACAGTGGCCGCTGGACCCCTCGCGCCAAGCCAACCGCCCCCCTTACGATTGCTGGCGCCGGTGTGGCTGGCTTGATGGTGGGGTTGGCCGCACAGCGTCTGGGCTGGCCAGCGACCATCCACGGCACGGGTGAGGCTGCGCCCGGTTCGGCTGTTCCCTTCGCGTTGGTCAACTTCCGCCCAAGCGGGGATTTAGGACCGCTCGGTCACTTGCGCCGCGCCGGTTTTTTTCATCTCAGCGCCTATGGACCCACAGCCCGCAGGGGCGTTGATGCCGTGGTGGCGGACGACAAGCTCAGGGCACGCTGGCAGGCGGAAACCGACGTGGCTTATGATTGGATCGATGACCAGCGAGTGCGGGTGCATCAGGCGCTCAGCGTCGATACCGCTGCCTTTCGCGCACAGGTTCTGGCGCAGGTCGATCATCGCGCCGAAGCGGTGCAGAGCCTGCCCGATGGCCCTTGCGTCGTTGCGGCGGGGTTGGAGTCTGCGGCGTTGCTCGATGGATTAACTCTGCGCGCCAATCGCGGGCAACAAGAGCTGCTAACCCTGGATGCGCCGCTCACCCATCCGCTGAACTTTGGTCGGCTTCTGCTGCCGAGTGAAGACAGCATGCAGGCTTGGCTTGGCGCAAGTTTTGACCGCAACCCGCCTCAAGACTGGCGCGCTGTCCGCGACAGTGATCAGGCGGACAACCTCGATCGCCTCCGCACGGCTTTGCCAGATTTCGCCGCCCAACCCACGGGCACCTCATGGGTCGGCCTGCGCGCCACGACGCCGGATCACATACCGCTGACCGGGTGGCGCGGAGAAAATTTGGGCATTCTGACCGGCTTGGGGTCCAAAGGTTACCTCTATGCCCCCATATTAGCCTCAAGCCTGCTGGCGGAAGCGATGGGGCTACCGGTGCCCCTCGAACGCTGGGTGTGGGATGCGCTCCACCCTTTCCGCCATAACCCGCAAGAGACCTGATCTATGCCCCCCGTTTCTAAAGTTGCCATGGGTAATTGGCCCCGGGCTCATGATGGTAAATCCAAGCCAAAGCTGCGCGATCTTATTGGCTTGGTTAAGGAAATCGTCTGGTCCAAAAACCCCGCTGAGCGTCGCCCCGGGTTGCTGATCCTGATTGCCGTGCTGCTTGTGGCGGACAAGGTCTTTGTCATTGGCTTGCCGTTTGTTTACGGCGCGCTGATCGACAACTTGGGCATCGGTATGGAAGTGGCGCTGCCGCTGGGGCTGGTGCTGGCGTACGGGCTGTTCCGCGTGGCGGATACGGTGCTGGATAACGTCATGGATATGCTGATGGACCGCGTCAGCCTGCGAGCGATTCGGCGGGTGACGACAGACGTTTACGGCCACATCCTGCGGCTGCCGCTGGCGTATCACCTGGACAATCGCAAGGGCGGCTTGGCCCAGTCGGTCGAACGCGGCACCCGCGCGCTGGAAGAACTGGCGAACGTGGTGTTGCTCAGTTTCGTTCCCATCATCATCGAGCTGCTGATCGCTTACGTCTTGCTGGCCACGCGATACGATCTCTGGTCCGCAGGGATTTTGGCCGTGACGATGGTGTTCTATCTCAGCGCTGTGGTGCTGTTTGACCGGGTCCGCTCGCGGCTGGTTGGCCGGGTGAACGAGTCCGAAGACCGGGTGTCTGACCTGATCGTCGAAGGCCTCTCATACGCCGAAACCGTCAAGACGTTTGCCGCAGAGGACCGTCAGGCCGAGGCCGTTGACGGCGCTATGGAAGAATATCGCGGCCGAGCGTTGAAAGTTTCGGTCTACTTCATGATCCGACAAGTGACGATTGCCGTGATTCTCAGCGGCTCCCTGATCACCCTGCTCGCCATCACCGTGCCCAAGGTTTCCGCCGGCGCGCTAACCGTGGGCGGGTTTGTGGCGTTGGCGGCGCTGATCTTGCGCTTGTTCCAGCCGCTGCGGGGCTTGGGCATCGTCAACCGTCGCATCCTCGACAGCCTGCGCCACACCGAGCGCATGATGTCTCTGTTCGAAGTCCCCAATACCATCCACGACAAAGCCAGCGCGCCAGATTTGGTGCCGGGCGACGGGTCGCTTGCGTTCGAAGGTGTCACCTTTGATTACGCCTCCAAAGGCACGGTTTTGCGCGACTTGAGCTTTGTCGTACCCGGCGGCAAAACAACAGCGCTGGTCGGGCCGACGGGGGCGGGGAAGTCTACGATCCAGAAACTGTTGCTGCGCCTCTATGATCCAGACAAGGGATCCATTCTGATTGATGGGCAGGACATTCGCGACGTCCGTCTGAGGAGCGCGCGCGACGCCTTGGGCGTGGTGCCCCAAGACTGTGTGCTGTTCCACGACACCATCGACGCCAACATCCGCTACGCCCGCCCTGAGGCCAGCATGGACGAAGTCCGCGAGGCGGCGCGCATGGCGGCGTTCAGTACCTTTGTCGAAGGCCTACCCATGGGCTACGAGACCATTGTTGGGGATCGGGGGCTGAAGCTCTCAGGCGGGGAGCGCCAGCGCTTGGCGATCGCACGCGCCTACCTGAAGAACCCGCGCATCTTTATCCTCGACGAAGCGACATCCTCGCTCGACAGCGGAACCGAAGCCGAAATCGTCCGCAACTTCGCCCACGCTGGCGAAGGGCGCACGCAGCTGATCATCGCGCATCGGCTCTCGACCGTCATGCATGCCGATCAGATTTTGGTGTTGGATAACGGCAGCTTGGTCGAACGCGGAACCCATGACGAGCTGCTGGCGCTGGACGGGCTTTATGCCGGCCTGTGGCAGCGTCAGACGGAACAGCAATCCGCCTGACCCAGACCCGGACAGGATGACGAAGCGGAGCCGGGGTTAGAGCGTTGCCACGCGCAGAATGTTCGTTGACCCCGATGCGCCCCATGGCATGCCAGCGGTGATGACAATCACTTCACCCGCTTCGCCCAATTGCTGCTCTTTGGCCGCCTTGACCGCGACCTCAACAACCTCTTTCCAGCTGCTCAGCGATGGCATGTGCAAGGAGTGCACACCGCAAACAACCGTCATGTAACGGCGGGTTTCTTCCATATCTGTCAGACACAGGATCGGACGCCCCGGACGCAGACGCGCCACGCGGCGCGCCGTGGATCCGCTGGACGTGTGCACGACAATCGCACAGGCTTGCAGCTCGTTGGAAACGGAGACAGCGGCGTTGGAAATCGCCCCGCCAATGGTCTCGACCTTTGAGCCGTCTTCCCCCGCTGTGCCCAAGGCACGGCCCACGGCTGTATCGAAATCGTCCGTCTCTGCTGACATGATCAGCCGTTCCATCATCGCGACGGAATCGATGGGATAGTGACCAACGGCCGTCTCGGCTGACAGCGTTACCGCGTCTGCACCATCGTAAATGGCCTGACAGACATCCGAGGCCTCAGCCCGGGTCGGGGTTGGATCACCAACCATGGATTCAAGCATCTGCGCTGCGACAATCGCCGGCTTCCCGGCTTCGCGGGCGGCAAGAATAGTGTCTTTTTGCGCATTGGGGATCATTTCGACCGGCATGCGAGAACCCAGATCACCGCGCGCCAGAAACAACCCATCGGCGAGCTCAAGCACCGCTTCGAGCTGATCCAGCATTTCCTTGCTGTCGATTTTGACCATCAACCGCGCCTTGCCGCCAATCCGGCGCTTCAAATCGCGAACCACGTCGAGCGAGCCGTTGGCCGTCGCTGCGATCCAGTCAGCCCCGGCCTCCAGCGCGACACTCAGGCTTTCCGCATCGCGGTTGGATACTTCAGCGGTTGGAATGGGGACGTTGGGGAACAAAATGGCCTTGTTGGCCGACAGCTCACCGCCCGCAACGACGGTGGTCGAAAGGCGGAACAACGTGACCTCCGTCACCCGCAGTGTCAGGCGCCCGTCATCCAAGCGCAGGACATCGCCGACGCGCGTGTGGGCAAAAGCCTCGGGAAAGGGCAGATAAACGCGGGTTTCGTCACCATCCTCAGGGGATTGGTCGAGCGTGAAGGTCGATCCGGCAACCAGCGTTGCGCTGCCATCCTTAAAGCCACCGATGCGCATTTTCAGCCCCGGCAGATCCCAGATGGTGCCCACCGGCTTTGAGTCATCCGAAATCGCTTCGCGCACTTGACCAATCAGTGCCGCGTTGTCGGCGTCGTTGGAATAGGCGGCATTAATACGGAACACATCTGCGCCGGACTCATACAGAGACGTGATGGCCTCAGCGGTGTTTGAGGCCGGGCCTAGGGTCGCGACGATTTTTGCCAGTCGGTTGCGAAGCATGGTTTGTGCCTTTGCCAGTGGTGGGGCCGTGATCAAGCAGGGGTGGAGGGGCGCCACAAGGGGTGGTTATGCGTGCCTGCTGCTGGACTGTCTATAGATTGGCTGGGTTACGGATTATGTTACCGAGCTTGTAACAAATATTACAACAAAGCGCTCTGAGATGATTTAATTCGTGAGTTCGACCTGCTCCGCCCTAGACGCAAGACTGCGCTTCGTTGACTCCGAGGCAGACTCCCGGTTAAAACCCGCCCAATTCCTCGGAACCCTATTTGAGTTGGCCGCATGGCCACGGAGAGAGCCATGAAGGTTTGTAACTCACTGAAGACCGCAAAACTGCGCGAGAAGGGCTGTAAAATCGTCCGTCGTCGCGGTCGCGTCTACGTTATCAATAAGCGTAACCCACGCTTTAAGGCCCGCCAGGGCTGATGTTGTGCCGCTCTAGGGTGGCAAGACAGTATGAATATTCGGGAAAGGCCGGTAGCGCATAGCTCCGGCCTTTTTCTTTTGGCTCGTCACGGATGCGTGAGTTTCCGGGGTTTATGACCCCACTGTGACAATCCGACCCTTGCAGAGCCGGTCGGTCGTTTCATGGTTAAGATCATGAAACAGATTATTTTTTTCCTCACCCTCTTTGCTGCGCCCGTGACGGTGGCGCAGGCCGATCAGACCGATCCCCGCCTTGATGCCTATTTCGACGCCCTCTACCAGACCGAGGACGTCATTGAACGACAGATTTTGGAAAACCAGATCTGGAGTGCGTGGCGCTCCGTCGAACAACCAGCCGTGGACGAAGCCTTTACGCTGGGTATGGATGCGATGCAGTCCTCTGACTACAAAGCGGCCATTGAGCAATTCACCCAAGCGATCGAGCTTAACCCCGACTTCGCCGAAGCCTACAATATGCGCGCAACCACGCATTTCCTGATGGGCAATAATTTTGAGAGTTTGACCGACGTTCAAGTCACCATCGATCTTGAACCGCGGCACTTTGGTGCTTTGATGGGCGGCGCGCAGATTGCGATGCGGTCTGGTCAGACTGAACTGGCGCTTGAGTTTGTGGAAGCCGCACTGGCCCTGAGCCCCAACAACGCCATGTGGCAGACCGTAGCCGAGCGCCTGCGCGATATGACGGGAACGATGGATCTGTAACGCGGGAATGGGAAAGAGCGGTTAACCGGCCGCTCTTAACGGGGTGGAGCGCTGAGCGTCCTGCAAAGGAACAGCGTTCTCCATCAACTTTCGGCGTTGGTCCGCATGGGATTGCGCCAATTGACCGGCCTGATCAGCATCGCGCTCAACCAAAGCCAAAACCAGCAGCCGATTGATGTGCAGAAAGGCGTGGGCCTCTTCGCGTGTTGGCTGATTGCGCGCCGCTTTCGACATCAACGCTGCGCCCAATGTTTCCTGCAACACCGACATCAGGTGCATGTACGCCCCGCTTTCTGACGCGCGGGCGAGCAAAGCGTGGAATTTAATGTCATCGGTGGCCTGCAAGGACGGTGAGCGTCCAGACAGCGCCATGGTCTCCAACACCGCTTTCATGTCTTCGATTTGGTCCGACGTGATATTCTGCACAGCACGGCGTGCGCCAAAGCTGGCCACGTGACCGATCATCTCAGCCAGATCGTGCAACGCATGCGGGTCAGAGGCAACCAAGTGCAGCAAGGGACGATCCATAGACGGATCGCGCGCCACAACGTGCGTGCCGCCACCCTGAACCGAGCTGAGCAAGCCTTGGGCCTTGAGGTTTTGCAAAGCGGACCGAATGGAAACCCGGCTTACACTCAACGCATCAGAAAGCTGACGCTCCCCCGGCAAGCGATCGCCCGGCGCCAGTTCACCCGAAGCGATGTGTCGCTTGAGTTCTTCGGCGACCCAGTCCGCTACCGATTGCCCCGCCGTGCGGCGGTCGCTGGATGTTTCAGGGTTCAAAGTCAAAAGATTATCTCTTGTCCGTTGGTCCAAATGGTCATGCCACATTATCTTACATGCGCATGTGTGCATAGGTCTTCTTCGCCGCAGGCGCACTCAAGGACATCGTTCATCTGTCGCCTAAGTCAAATTCTGCCTTGATCGCGTGCGACAGCTGCCACAGGCAGTCTTCTCGCGTGGGCTGGAAATCGCGCTCGATCCACCACGCCTCAACCCGTCGAATAAGCTGCCCAACCAGTGGCCCCGGACCAACGCCGAGGTCGAGGGCGTCTTGCCCGCTGATGGGCAGCACCGCCGGCTCGTAGCACAGGATGCGGTGCACATGTCCGGCACTGGCAGGCGCATTCATCTCAGCGGCGTCCAACAGCAAGCGGTCCAAAGCCGCGCCAGACCCATCTTGATACAGCGCCCAATTAAGGGGTTTTGCTGGCACCTGTGCGCTCAGGGCCATGAGGGCATCACGGTCTCGGTTAGAAATCCGGTAACGTTCAGCCAGCGCCTTCATGCGGTCTTGATCCCGGTGAAGCAAAGCGGCAAGCCGCCGCCACAAGCCCGGCTGATCGTGCAAATCTTCCAAAATCATCAAACGATCAAGCAAGCCAAAGTCATCGGTGCGGAACCGGTGGGGCGCGGCGGGAATAACGTGTTGGAGGACGCCATGACTCGCCATCATTTTCAGGACGGCAATAACGTTTGGCCCAACCAGCAGCTTCCCCATCTCCTGCCGGATCCGTTCGCCAGAGAGGTGCTGCAACTCATGGGCTTGGGCCGCCAACGCCCGCGCCGTGGCCCCGTCCCACGCGCGCAAGCCAAATCGGGCATGAAACCGGTACGCCCGCAGAATCCGCAGTCTGTCCTCAGCAATGCGGTCAGAAGCATTGCCGACAAAGCGCGTATAGCCGCCTTCGAGGTCTTCAAGGCCGCCAAAGTAGTCGTACAGATAGCCTTCGCGATCCACGGAAATGGCGTTGTAGGTAAAATCACGCCGCGCCGCGTCTTCTTTCCAACTGTCGGTAAAGCGCACCGTGGCGTGCCGTCCGTCGGTCTCAACATCTTCGCGCAGCGTCGTCACCTCAAACGTCCCCCCGCCTTCGGGCGCGACCGCCAAAACCGTGCCGTGCTCGATGCCAACGGGAATGGCTTTCCAATTGGCGCGGGTCAGGCGGCGGGTGACGTTGCGGGGGTGCAAGGGCGTGGCGATGTCGATGTCACCCTCACCAAACTGCCCCAACACCATGTCGCGCACACAGCCGCCGACAAAGCGCGCGTCGCGGCCCAAAATATCGATCAGCTCAGCCGCGGCCCCGCCGTGCGCCGACAGCAGCACAGATGCATCAACCGTCGCGACAGGGCGACTGTCATCGTCGGGCAAAGGCTCAGTTACATTCGGATCGTCGTCAGAAGGGATCATGGATCACGTCAAAAGGGTCGGTTCAGGTCCGCACACAGGCGTTCTGCAAAGCCATGTAGCATGGCCGCAGTCGCGCCCCAAAGATAACGACCCTCAATATCCATGGCCCACCAATGCCTCAATGGACTGCCTGCGAAGCGCGCGCCGTCGCGGTGCCAGTTATCACCGGCCAAAAACCGCGCCAACGGCACCTCAAAAATGGCGGCTACTTCACTCTCTTGTGGGGTCCACTGGGTTGGTGGTTTGACCAGCGCAACAAAGGGCGCAACGTCGTAGCCGGTTCGCGTGGCGTATCGGGGCAAGGCGGCCAAAACGTCGTGCCGCGCGATGTCGAAACCAACTTCTTCACGGGTTTCGCGCCGGGCTGTATCGAGCAAATCCGCGTCTTCGGCCTCTGCCCGTCCCCCGGGAAAGGAAATCTGACCGGGGTGCTTGGGCAAGTGCGCGGCGCGTTGGGTCAGAACCAGTGTAATGTCTGTCCCATGATCGAGCAGGATCACCATGACAGCGCTGGCGCGGCGTTGCGGGTTGCTGCCGTCAGCGCGCAGGTCATCGCCAAAACGCGGCTGGCGCTCTGCTTCCGATTGCCCCCAAGCGCCGATGGTCTGGCGCAGCGCCGCCGCCGTCAGCGTCACGGATCAAGGCCAGCAAGCGAAAACGCCGTACCGCCCGACCAAACCCGCAGGCCGCCCGACTCCGGATCTTCGACCGCCAAATCCACCAATTGATAGAACACCGCTCGATTGAGCCGCGCGGTCAGACCATCGCGAACGTCCAACACGGGGAACGGCTCGTTGGTTTCGGGATCAAGCGTGAAAGACAGAGGGTGCGCAGGATCGGCAACAACGGAGTCGCCCACGTTCGTCTCAAACCGCAAGGTCTGATCCGCCCCGCTGCCCTCGACCGTCATCAGAATGGCGATAAAGGGTGTTTTTTCAACGATGACCTCGCCGCGCTCTACCGGCGTCTGCAAAAAGAATCGGCCATCCGGCTCCACCCGCAAAACGGTCGAAAACAAGCGCACCAGCGCTGGGCGTTCGATCTTGGAGCCTTGGTAGAACCAATCGCCATTCGCAGCGATTCGCATGTCGAGGTCTTTGATGTCGTGAAGAGCGCGGATTTGATTGGCCATGAGAACGCTTATTGCCCTGAAAGAAATGTCATCGTTACAGCACCACGATAGAATGTGCGCTGAACCAGACAAAGAGCGGCGCATCAGCGCGCCCGCAATCATGCTGCGTTTGTCGTAGAAATAAAGGTGGCTGGGGCACCAGGATTCGAACCTGGGATCACCGGATCAAAACCGGGTGCCTTACCGCTTGGCCATGCCCCAACCGATGGATTGGTTTCTAGGCGAGGGATTAAAGGATGGCAAGGGCAATCCTGCGTATCGGACCAGCGAAAATCGGCCATCACGAAAATTCGCATAAAGCTTGCATTACGGGCCATTCTTTGTCATAAACACGCCTAATTTCAGGGCATTAGCCCACTTTCTTCGACCATCATCATAATTTCGGTCGAAAATTATATTTTAAATCAGAGACCTAAGTGTTTCTGGCTAAACGATTTTGAGGCCTATATGGACCGTTCAGACGATTTGTCTCGCAGCCGTCGATTTACTGCTCTTGAGTTGGGGAGCACTCGCAGTCGACCCAAAATTGTCACGTCGAGAGACGAGCGCGTTGCGCCGCTCTCCGCCGCGCCAACCAATCGCGCGCCCCAGCCATCGTTGGAGTTCCGTGCGCGCCAGCGCCTTCGGACCTACGCGGAAGCGGCGACCGTATTGGACCGCCAAGCACCGCGCGACGCCTCTACAGCAAAGCGCAGCACGCCGCCGCCAAGCAACCGAATGCCAAACAGCGGTTCAGCCTCTGATACGGCTTCCTATGGCACCGTGATTCCGGAACCACCAAGCCCCATGGCCGAAGCCTACGTTGGCCGCACGCCGCAGCTCACCCAGCGCGAGGCCGAGTTCCACAATCTGGAACCTGCGCACGAACTGGTTGTTCCCACCGCTGATCCAGTCGCGGACGAAGACATCAGCCCACTCGAAGCGCCCATTACAGCCGCAACGGCTGAAACCGCCGGTCCGATTGAGACGGTGGAAGCCGTCCGAGACACGGCAGAATTCGCACCAGCGCCACAAGACGACCACGGCTTTGACCAAACCACGGCCGAAAATGATCCCTCTGTAGATCCTGAGGTCTTTCAGTCGGCCACTGTACATCCGGCGACAGACCCGCGCGCTCGGACCGATGGCACTGGCGAAAGCCCCGCGGCTTTTGTGGGAAAATACGCCTCTAAATCGGCCTTAGTCGCGAAATCTTTAGTCGCTAAAGCAGATTCGATGTGGCAAAATATCACCCAGCGTGGAAAAGGCCTGATCGCTAAAGGCCTAGCGCTACCGAATGTCACCGCTCAAAGCGGTGTAGGAGTAATAGGTCGCGTGTCTCATCTACCCGCTAATTCTCTTCTGACCCCACAAATGGGATCTCTCGCCGCTTCGGCGCGAGCGGACGCAGCGCATGCCCGGCCCGATGCCAACGTGCGCCCGGTCAAAAGCGATGGCGTGCTGAATCAAGAGCCTGAGCCGCGCCGGACGCTGCTCGCCCGGAAAATTCAGGATAATGTCGAGCGCACAGAAGCCCGCGCAGAGACACCCGCCGGTCCAATCACACAGACCAAGCGGGGCCGGATGGCGTTTTCGTCCCTGTCGCTGATTGTTGTGACGCTGGTTCTGCTCGCCGCAGCAGCCTGGGCGACGATTTCGATCATGCAACGGACCAGCACGCCCATCACGACCATTGGTGAAACCGAGCGTTACCGGATCGAAGCGGTGCTTGATGCCTTGTTCATTGATCCCGGTACGGTTGATGGCGTCATCGATGGCCGCACGACGGCAGCAATCACCGAATATGCCACCGAATACGGCTACACCGGACCCCAGGAAATTTCCGCAGCCTTGCTTCAGCACCTCGAAGACGAAGCGGAAGCGATGGGGGTTCTGGATCTGATCCAGTAGCCCGCTGAACGCTAAATGATGTCAGCCGCGCCAGACCACCATGTCGGGCGGGTGCGCTGAACCAAAGCAAGGGCCGCATCGCGCGGCCCTTTTTCGTGGAACAGCGCGAAACACGTGCTGCCCGACCCTGTCATTCGCGCCAACCAAGCCCCCTCCACGCCCGATAACAGCGCCAAGGCCTCAGCCACATCAGGGTTCAGGGCGCAGGCCGGGGCTTCCAGATCATTGCGTGCCGCCTTGATCGCGTGCTGCAGTTCAGCACCGCTGGGCGCGGCTTCATCATCTGGCCAGGGCGCTGGCGCACCAAACTGACCCTGTAAGGCCGCAAAACACGCGCCCGTCGCCACACCCGTGGGCGGTTTGAGCAGCAGGACCGGCGTCCCTGCCAATCCATCAACACGCGTGCCGGGTCGATCACCGGTGCCGGACCACAGGCGGGCGGTCTGATCCATTGCCGGGGGCATGTCAGCGCCCAAAGCGGCCAGAGGCGTGCGAAAGTCGATCTCGGGATGCAGGCGTTCAGCCCAATGCACAACCGCAGCCGCATTGGCCGTTCCACCACCCAAACCCGCTTCGGCAGGAAGGTGTTTGCGGATGGTCACGTGGGTTGCAGGCAAATCCGGCGCCAGTCCACGCGCGGCATCCAAGGCCCGCCACGCCAAATTATCGGCACGAGCAACGCCCAAGTCGGGCGACATGCTGAGATCAAACGCTGCAGCGGGTGAAAACCGCAGCTGATCCCCCATCGATAAATAGACGAACAGGCTTTGCAGGCTGTGCAAGCCATCACTTGAGCGGCGGTCGAGAACGTGCAGGAACAGATTGAGCTTTGCCGGGGCAAAGACGCTGTCACTCCGGCGCGGCGTCATCGTCGTCCGGCAAGCCGTCCGTCATTTTGACATCGATTGCCTCGACGTGGTCCTCGGGAATATCCGGCAAGTCCAGCGCACGCGCCCAAAAATACTGCGCTTCCCGCGTCCGATCGAGCTTCCAGTAGACGTCACCAACATGCTCAGCGATTTCCCAGCTCCATGGGTTGAGCTGAAAGGCGCGCTCCAAATGGGGCAAGGCGTCTTCGTATTCGCCGAGCTGGTAATAGGCCCAACCCAGGCTATCGATGATGGCACCGCTGTCAGGCTGCATCTCAACGGCCCGGTTCAGCATCTCAAACCCCTGATCAAGGTTCAAACCGCGTTCAACCCAAGAATAAGCCAGAAAGTTCAGGACATTGGGGTCGTCGGGGTTCAGTTCCAGCGACTTGAGCAACGCCTCTTCCATATTGTCAAAGTCATCGAGGCGATAATGGGAAATCCCGGCAATAAACAACGGCTGCGCTGCGCCCGTGCCCAATGTTGGGACTTGATCGCGCCACGCGCCGAAGGCATCGACGGCGCTTTTGTAGTCCTGTGCGCGAAAGTACAGAATACCCCGCTGCCGATTGATACCCGGTGCGCCGCCCAGCAGATCTTCGGCTTCATCAAGAACGCTTAGCGCATCGTCATAGCGCCGCTGGTCGGACAGCGCCTGCACCTGCCCCAGCAGTGCGGCCAACTTGAACTCTTCCACCTGCTCCAAAGCGGCATAGAACGTCTCTGCTTCCTCATAGCGTTCGAGTTCGAGCAAAGACGAGGCAATGACCTCCGTGTAGCCGGGATACAGGGACGATTGTGGGGTGAGCAGATAGCCAATTTCCTGCGCAAAGCGGTAGGCGAGCTGAGGTGAGTCCTGTTCTGCGAGCAAACGGGCGATAACAAACAGCAGCTCGGTGTAAATATCCAAAGGCTTTATGGCCAGCGCGTCAGGCATGGCCTCACCCTGCGCGATGCGACGAAGCCCAGCTTCGCCAGCCACGCGTGCACCGGTGGTGAGCAAGGCCTCATAGAGCAGCTTGGCATTGTCCGTGTCCCCGGAGCGTTCCAGCGCTTCGGCGGCAATTTGCGCCATGCGCGGGTATTGGAAGGGATCTTGATTGATAAAGGCAGCAAAGGCGTCGGCTGCGTTTTCGTACTCGGCCTGGGTCGTGTAGACCAAGCCGCGCGCGTAATTGCCCAAATGGGAAAAGCCGATGGCATCCAAGCCGTCTTCGATCTTCGTGAGCGCTTCGTCGATCTGGCCATCACCGGTCAGGATCGAGGTGTAGGCAATGGCTTCAATAATGTCGTCCAAGCGCGACCCGGCCGGTCGGGGCAAGGTAGAGAGCGCGCTAGACCAGTCGCCTCGCTTGATCGCTTCGATCCGCACGATGTTCAGCGCCAGCTGATCCTCTGCGTCGATTTGCAAAAAGTCCTGCGCGTATTCCAACGCCGCGTCAAAGTCGCCTTCGATGGTCAGAATGCGCATTTGCTGGCGGATCAGCGCCTGCTCGCCCGGATCCTTCAGCAACGCGTCGGCAAGGTAGGACGTCGCGCTTTCAGCGTCGCTCGACCGTGTGGCGGCCAAGGCGGCAAGGAAGTCGCCCGACTGTCCCTGTGCGGCTGTGACAGGGGTAAGTAGCGGCAGCACACAGGCCAGACCGAGCACGAATTTCATCAAAGAATGCCTCCCAAGGGTATGTTCATTAGATAGAGGCGCTGGCCGCCAAGGACAAGCAGACCAAGAGCGACTGTTGAAAATGTGACACGTGCCCTGCGCTCAGGGTGAGATCATTCGGCCAAGCTGTCTAGTTTGAACCCGGCGCTCGACAGCACTTTTGCCGTATTTTCGCCTTATTCGGGCGCCTTCCCCCGACATCCACAGAGCATCTCAAACAATGATGGCTTCAGCATGGTTTTTCCGCAGCATCCTCACGGTTTAAGGGCAATCTAGACGCTGAACAGACTTGCCGCTCTGGGTCTGGCCTCTCAGGAAAATCACCGTTTTATGGGAGGCTTACTCACCTGAAGGAGCACGCGTGTCATGAAAGTTATGGTTTTAGGCGGTGATGGTTTCTGCGGCTGGCCGACGGCGCTGCATCTCTCCGAGCGCGGGGACGAGGTCACGATTGTTGACAACCTTTCTCGGCGAAATATCGACAATGAGCTCGAAGCCCAATCCCTAACCCCCATCCAACCCATGGGCGTGCGCCTGGCCGCGTGGAAAGAGGTGAGCGGGCGCGACATCGCATTCCGCAATCTCAACGTGGCGACCGACTATGACGCATTTCTCGCGCTGATCAGGGAAACCCAACCCGATGCCATCATTCACTTCGCTGAGCAGCGCGCGGCCCCCTACTCCATGAAATCCGCGAAACACCGGCGCTATACGGTGGACAACAACTTGGCAGCGACCAACAACGTCTGCGCCGCGATTGTGGACTCAGGCCAAGACATCCACTTGGTGCACTTGGGCACAATGGGCGTTTACGGATACGGCACAGCGGGGATGCAGATCCCCGAAGGATATTTGAACGTCAAAGTCGAGGTGCGCCCCGGCGAAGACGTCGAGACCGAGATCCTCTATCCGGCGAACCCCGGCTCGATCTATCACATGACCAAGACCCAGGATGCGCTGTTCTTCCACTTCTACAACAAGAACGATGGCATCCGGATCACGGACCTGCACCAAGGCATCGTTTGGGGCACGCAAACCCCTCAGACCCAGCGTGATGAGCGCCTGATCAACCGCTTCGATTACGACGGCGACTACGGCACGGTGCTGAACCGCTTTCTGATGCAAGCCGCCGTGGGCTATCCGCTGACTGTGCACGGCACGGGCGGGCAGACGCGGGCGTTTATCCATATCAAGGACACGGTGCGCTGCGTGCAGCTGGCGCTGGAACATCCACCGGCGGCGGGGGCGCGTGTGGCGATCCTGAACCAGATGACCGAGACCCACCGCGTGCGCGATTTGGCTGACAAGATTGCGGGCATGACTGGCGCTGACGTGGCTCGGCTGGAAAACCCGCGCAAGGAAGCGGCGGAGAACGAGCTGAACGTGGCCAACGCGCAGTTCCTCGGCTTGGGCTTGAACCCCACCACGCTCGACGCGGGCTTGATGGCAGAAGTCACGACCATCGCCCAGCGCTACAAAGACCGGGCTGATTTGTCCAAAGTGCCGTGCGTATCCAAGTGGTAAGCGGGCGGTTCTAGCGCGCCAAAAAGCAAAAAGGCCCAGCGCTGTGTGCGCCGGGCCTTTTTCATATCTTCAGGCAAAGCCGAAGACGATTAGTCGTCGTCGGACTCAGCAGCAGCTTCTTCTGCTTCATCATCGCCAGCGTCAGAGCGCTCGATCACAACGTCGCCGTCTTCGTTGTCGAAAGCACCGAATTCGAGATCGTTACCGAAATCGTCTTCTTCTTCCTCAACAACAAGGCCCATGGCCTCTTCTTCAGACTTAGCAACGTTGATCTGAACCATCAGATCCACTTCTGGGTGAAGCTTCACGCGGATCGGGTGAGCACCCAAAGTCTTGATCGCACGGTCAAGCAGCACTTGGCTGGACATGATCGTGAAGCCAGCCTCAGAGATACCAGCAGCGATATCGCGGGTCGTCACCGAGCCGTAAAGCTGACCGGTGTCGGATGCCTGACGGATCATTGGGATCGACAGACCTTCCATGCGGCCAGCCATGTCTTCAGCTTCTTCGCGACGCTTCAGGTTGTCGGCTTCGAGCTGTGCGCGCTTGGCTTCGAAGGAAGCCTTGTTCGCATCTGTTGCCCGCAGAGCAATGCCCTGTGGCAGCAGGAAGTTACGCGCGTAACCGGGCTTAACGGTTACGACATCACCCATTTGGCCGAGCTTATCGACGCGTTGGAGAAGGATAACGTTCATCATTGTATTGTTTTCCTTTTCCGCTTTAGCCGATCACGTATGGCAGCAAAGCCATCGTGCGGGAGCGCTTGATGGCGCGGGAGAGTTCACGCTGCTTCTTCGCGGACACAGCCGTGATACGGCTGGGAACGATCTTGCCGCGCTCAGAAAGAAAGCGGCTGAGAAGCTTGGTGTCCTTGTAATCGATCACTGGAGCGTTAGGGCCAGAGAACGGGCAGGACTTCTTGCGACGGGTAAAGGGACGTCGAGCCATAGTCTTTATCCTCTTCCTAACTCTTATTCAGCATCGCGACGTTCGCGGCGTTCGCCACGATCGCCACCGCGGTCGCCGCCACGGTCACCGCCGCGCTCGCCACCACGATCACCACGGTCGCCGCGATCTGGACGATCGCCACGGGCCTTGGCACGCATTTGGATGGATGGACCTTCAGGCATTTCTTCGATGCGGAGGGTCATCATGCGCAGAACGTCTTCGTTCAGCGCCATGTTGCGCTCCATCTCGGCTTTGCCTTCGTTGTTCATGTCGATGTTCAACAGCACGTAGTGCGCTTTCCGGTTCTTCTTCACGCGGTAAGCAAGGGACTTCAGGCCCCAGTACTCGGAAGAGTGAACCGAACCGCCGAACTCAGTGACGATGGTGGTAATTTGCTCGGTGATCGCCTCGACCTGGGTCGGGGATACATCCGGCCGCGCCATGTAGACGCATTCGTAAAAAGCCATTCTTATATGACTCCCTCTGGATAATATGAGCGCCCGAAAATCGGTACGCTCAATAGCCCGCTCGTTTGGTAAAGCTCTGGACCGGGCAAGGAGTAGTTGAGCAGCGTTCGTTTAGCCCTTAAGGGCCATGGAAACAACCGCTGGGACGCATGGCTCCCGTGATACCCAGCTAAACCTGCCGCGCTGGTTGTCAGGCTGGCTCCACCGGCGCATAAACCGCTGCAATTGTTGAGATCAGTCACGTTTTTTACGGAGCGCCGCGTCATGAGAGCTTTCGTGTTCCCCGGTCAGGGCAGTCAGAAAATCGGAATGGGCAAAGACCTTGCCGAGTCCTTCCCATCGGCGAAGGCCGTTTTCGACGAAGTCGATGAAGCCTTGGGCGAGAATTTTTCTGCCCTGATTTTTGATGGCTCCGACGATGATTTGAAGCTGACAGAAAACACGCAGCCGGCGCTGATGGCGGTTTCGCTGGCGGCCGTTCGTGCGCTGGAAGCGGAATGGGGACTCGCGCTGAAAGATCACGGCAGCTTTGTCGCGGGTCACTCCTTGGGTGAATATTCGGCTTTGGCGGCTGTTGGTGCCCTGTCGATTGCGGACACAGCCAAGCTGCTGCGGTTGCGCGGTAAGGCGATGCAATCCGCTGTCCCCGTTGGCGAAGGCGCGATGGCGGCGGTTCTGGGGCTGACCATGGAACAAGTCGAAGACGTGCTGGCCCAAAGTGATGCCGGCTTGGGCGTGGCAGAAATTGCCAACGACAACGCCAATGGCCAAGTGGTGATTTCTGGCTCAGCCGGCGCGATTGCTGCGGCCGGTGACGCCATGAAAGCCGCAGGCGCCAAGCGCGCGCTGCCCCTGCCCGTTTCTGCGCCCTTCCACTGCTCGCTGATGCAACCCGCCGCCGATGCCATGGCCCAGGCGCTGGCCACGGCCACCATCGACGCTCCTTCGCTTCCCGTCGTCGCGAACGTGCTGGCGACGAGTTACGCTGACCCCAGCCAGACTGCAGACCTGCTGGTTCGCCAAGTGACAGGTCGGGTGCGCTGGCGCGAGTCCGTGGAGTGGATGGCCGGTCAAGGTGTGACCGAGCTGGTTGAACTGGGTGCTGGCGCTGTGCTCGGTGGGCTGACCAAGCGCATTGTCTCTGATGTCACGGCGCAGTCTGTTGGCACGGCTGACGGCTTGAAAGGCTTTGCGGAATCGCTCCGCTAAGCCCAAAGTTACACAAATGCTTCCCCCACGAGGGGTCCGCGAATAAGGAAGATCTATGTTTGACCTTACTGGAAAAGTTGCCCTCGTCACGGGTGCCTCTGGCGGTATTGGCCGCGCGACCGCGATTGCTTTGTCCCAGCAGGGTGCAACGCTGATTCTGACCGGCCGTCGCGAAGCAGCGCTGCAGGAAACCGCAGCCGCCTGTTCGACGCCCTGCCACATCTTTACAGCCGATCTTGGCGACGCAGAAAGCGAAGCCAAAATGCTCGCTGATGCCGAAGCGGCAGCGGGACAGATCGATATTCTGGTGAACAATGCGGGCCTGACCAAGGACGGCTTGGTGATGCGGATGAAGGACGACGACTTTTCTCAAGTGATCGACGTCAACCTCTCGGCGACCTTCCGCCTGTGTCGCGGTGCGATCAAGGGCATGATGAAGCGGCGCTGGGGCCGGATCATCAATGTGGTCTCCGTGGTGGGCTTCATGGGCAACCCGGGGCAGGCGAACTACGCCGCCTCCAAAGCCGGAATCGTGGGCATGACCAAATCCATCGCGCGCGAAGTGGGCTCCCGGGGAATCACGGCAAACTGCGTCGCGCCGGGTTTTGTGGAAACAGCCATGACCGCCGACCTGCCTGAAAAAGTCGTCGCTGACCAAATTGCGCACGTTCCCTCGGGGCGCATGGGCAAGCCCGAAGAAATCGCTGCTGCTGTTGTTTACTTGGCCAGTGACGAAGCCGCATACATGAGCGGAACGACCTTGCACGTGAACGGCGGGATGGCCATGCTATAGCCGTAGCGGTCAGCAGACCCTCGTTCTGTGGTTTCGACAAGCTCGGCGCTTGTGTTAAGGGACCGCATCCTATTCCTTTAAACGAACAACCGTAGGACTGTTTACCATGAGTGACGTTGCTGATCGCGTTAAGAAAATCGTCGTCGAGCGCTTGTCTGTCGAAGAAGACAAAGTGGTTGAAGCCGCAAGCTTTGTTGACGATCTGGGCGCGGATAGCCTTGATACCGTTGAGCTGGTCATGGCTTTCGAGGAAGAGTTCAACCTCGAAATTCCAGATGATGCAGCTGAAAAAATCGGCACCGTTGGTGATGCCGTTAAGCACATTTCTGAAGCTGTTGGTTAAGCAACAGACTTTTTAAGATGATCAGATTGGCGCCCTGCGCGCCATTCTGCCTATACGGGTGAGGGATGAACATGACCGGTTTGCGCCGTGTTGTGGTCACCGGCGTTGGTATGGTTTCACCGCTGGGGGCCGGAGTCGATAACGTCTGGAAGCGTTTGCTAAACGGTGAAAGCGGTATCCATACGATCCAGGGCTTTGATGCCTCGCATTTGCCGTCCACCATTGGGGGCGAAGTCCCTACTGTGGGTGGCGTGCGATCTGACGATCCGTTCGCGCTCGACACAGAAGCTGTCATGCCGGACAAGGAACGCCGCCGCGTTGACCCCATCACCATTTACGCCCTCGCCGCCGCAACCGAAGCGGTGGAGATGTCAGGGTGGAAACCCACCGATGAAGCGAGCCAAGAACGCACGGGCGTGATGATCGGCTCCGGCATCGGCGGAATCCAAAGCTTTACCGACGCGGTGCAAACGGTGATGACCAAGGGCGCACGCCGCCTGTCACCCTTTGCCATTCCCGCCATTCTGGTGAATCTGCCGTCGGGCCACATCTCCATTAAATACGGGTTCCGTGGACCCAATCACGCCAACTCCACCGCCTGTACCACCGGCACCCACGCCATTGGCGACAGCGCTCGGATGATCGCTTTGGGCGATGCCGAGGTCATGGTGGCTGGCGGGACTGAGCACGGCATCATCGAAATCGGCGTTGCAGGGTTCTGTGCCGCGCGCGCGCTTTCGACCAAATACAACGACTCCCCGGCTGAAGCCTCGCGTCCGTGGGACAAGGGGCGTGACGGGTTTGTCATGGGCTCTGGTTCTGGCGTTTTGGTGCTCGAAGAACTCGAACACGCCAAAGCCCGCGGCGCAAACATCCTCGCTGAGGTCAGCGGCTATGGCATGTCCGGCGACGCTCACCACATCACCGCCCCGCCAGAAGATGGCAACGGCGGTCGTCGTGCGATGGAAAATGCCTTGCGCTCGGGCGGCTTGAACGTCGAAGACATCGACTATGTCAACGCGCACGGCACCTCGACCCCGCTGGGTGATCTCGCAGAATTCCGCGCGGTCCGGACGCTGTTTGGTGAGCACCGCAAGTCCATGTCCATGTCGTCAACCAAATCGGCTGTTGGCCACGCCTTGGGCGCAGCTGGCGCGTTGGAGGCGATTTTCTGTCTGATGGCCATTCGGGATCAAGTGGCGCCGCCAACCCTGAACCTGCTGGATCCGGAAGAAGACATCGACATGGATCTGGTGCCAAACCAGCCTCGAGAACGCCAAATTCGTGCTACAGTATCAAACAGCTTTGGTTTTGGCGGCACCAATGGTTCCGTGATTTTCACCGCCTTTAAGGGCTAAAGCACTTTTTATAGCCTGTTCGGCCCCCGGATTGCTTAACACCCTCAGGAGCGGACACTCTTCGCGTGTTCAAATTCATTCTTAAAATTGGGGTGACCATGGGTACGATTTTGGCCGCTGCTGTTGCAACTGTCATGGGGTTGGGCGCGTATTGGATGCAGCCGCCCGCGACGGCCACGCGTGACGCAACATTTGTGGTGCCCTCTGGCGCAGGCTTGAGCGACGTTGCCGCCGACCTTGAAGCAGCGAATCTCATCAACAGCGCCGAACAAATCACCCTGCTCGCGCGGTTGCGCGGTGATGCCTCGACGATTAAAGCGGGCGAGTTTGTCATTCCGGCCCTGTCAGACCCAGCAGAAATCCTCGACATTCTGACCCAGGGCCGCGCGGTCAATCGCTTCGTCACGGTCCCTGAGGGCGTTACGGTGAAAAACGTCATCGCACGACTCAATTCCGCGCCGGGTCTGACCGAGGAAATTACCGATATACCCGCCGAAGGCACCCTGTTGCCCAACACCTATTCCTACGCGCTCAATGATACGCGACAGGACGTGCTGGACCGCATGAAAGCGGCGATGGTTGCGGCTCTAGACGACGCTTGGGCCGCGCGGGCGGACACTGCCGCGGTCGGCAGCAAGCAAGAGGCGCTCATCCTCGCCTCGATCGTTGAGAAAGAGACCGCCATAGCCTCGGAGCGGCCTTTGGTCGCCAGCGTGTATTCAAACCGCTTGCGTCAGGGCATGCGGCTGCAAGCTGACCCAACGTTGGTCTACTACCTTTCCGAGGGAACCGGGCGTTTGGGACGGGGCTTGCGGCGGTCTGAATTGAACGATGCCAGCAACCCCTACAACACCTATCGCAACGACGGCCTCCCGCCCGGTCCGATCGCCAACCCCGGGGTTGATGCCCTAAAAGCCGCGCTTTCCCCGGCTGCGACAAACTTCATTTTCTTTGTGGCAGGATGTGACGGCGCAACCGCCTTTACGGTGACCTACGCTGAACATCAGCAAAAGGTGCGAGAGTGGCGCGCTTGCGAGTTCCGACGATTCATGCCCAATCCACCGACCGTGCGCCCGACTGAAAACCTGCCAGCGCACCGGCCCTTGGCGGATAGCGCTGTCAGTCAATAGGCGGCAATTTTGGCTTGCGCTTTAGGCTGTTTAACCGGGTCGCGATAAAGCTCGGTAGCACGCTGGCCAAACCAACGGGCCACGTGATTTGCCATGGAAAGGCGACCCGCGCTTTGCCCGCTTCCATACCCCGAACCATAATATCCACCGCCCGGTCAGTTTCCATCAGAAACGGCATCTTGAAGCGGTTGGCATCGGTCATGGCGCTTTTGACGTAACCCGGACAGATCGTCGTGACCTCAACGCCAAAGGGCTTAAGTCGCCCGTGTAGCGCCTCACCCCAGTGCTTCACGTACGCCTTGGTCGCCGCATAGGACGGCGATTGCGTCACAGCAGCAAAACCCGCGACGGAGGCCATCAGGGCAATCTGCCCTCGCCCACGCGCGGCCATGCGGTTGATGATCGGCATGACAGTATTGGACACGCCAATAACGTTAATCATGGAAAGCTCATGGGTCTGCTCGGGCCGTTCCATCAGGTACTTGCCGGTCCCATGCCCGATACCGGCGTTGGCGATCAGCAGGTCGATGGGGTTCTCGCGGTCAAAATCGGTGAGCATCCGATCCATCGCTTCCCGATCCGAAACATCGATCAGCGCTGGAATTGCTGTCGCGCCCTTGGCTTCACACGCCGCAAGCACACCTGTGAGCCGCGCCTGGTTACGCCCTGTGAGCAGCAACGTTCGACCCGGCGCTGCGTACGCAACGGCAAGCCCTTCGCCCAAGCCGCTGGAGGCGCCGGTGATGACAATGACGGACGGATTTTTCATGGCTATGTTCCTAGGTAACGGCTGGCTTTGATGGGTAAGCCCTACCCTTTGCCGGTCAGCAGGAGTATAGACGCGACATGACGGCAGACCTCCCACCATTGCAATCCATGACCGGCTTTGCGGCCGTTGATGGCAGCCACGGCGAAGCGACCTGGAGCTGGTCGCTGAAGTCCGTAAACGGAAAATCGCTCGACGTGCGTTGGCGGATGCCCAGTCGCATGGACAGCCTTGAACCAGCACTCAAGAAAGCGCTGCAAAGCCAGATTTCACGCGGTTCGGTGTCAGCCAGTTTGCAACTGGACCTGCCGGGCGCACGAAGCGAGGTACAGGTGAACCACGACGCGCTGGATCGCCTTGCGCGGGTGGTGCGCCGGCGGGATGGGCGAGAGCCGGATTCTGCGGCCTTACTGGCGCTGCCCGGGGTGCTGGAAACACGCAGCACGTCGCTCAGTGAAGACGAGCAAAGCGCGCTCAATGATGCGGTTTTTGCGTCTTTTGTTGATGCAGCCCAAGGCCTGCAGCGCGCGCGCCTGACCGAAGGCGCGCAACTGTTTGCGATCCTGTCGGGACTGATGGATCAGGTCGAAGCCTTGACCAAGAGCGCCGAACCGCTGGCCGATGCCGTAACCGTCGCCATGGCCGACCGTCTCTCCACACTGGCCGCTGACTTGGCGAGCAGAGCCGGGACGGTGATCCCCGAAGACCGCTTGGCCCAAGAAGCCGCCATGCTGGCAACCAAAGCCGATGTTCGCGAAGAACTCGACCGCTTGCACGCGCACATCCTCAGCGCGCGGACGTTGCTGGGCTCTGGCCAACCTGCGGGACGAAAGCTGGATTTCCTCGCGCAGGAATTCATGCGGGAAGCCAACACACTGTGCTCCAAAGCCGGTTCGATGGAGCTTACAAACATCGGTTTAGCGCTGAAATCAGCGGTTGATCAGTTCAAGGAGCAAGTGGCCAATGTCGAATAATACGCTAGCGCGCCGGGGATTGATGCTGGTGCTTTCATCCCCCTCTGGCGCGGGCAAAACCACCATTTCCCGAGCCCTTTTGGAGGGCGACGACAACCTCGAACTGTCCGTATCCGCCACCACCCGACCCCCGCGCGAAGGCGAACAGGATGGCGTGCATTACCATTTCATCAGCGAACCTCGGTTTCAGGAACTGGTCGATAACGACGGCTTGCTGGAATGGGCGACAGTGTTCAAAAACTCCTACGGCACCCCTCGGGCAACGATCGAAGGCGCGCTGGCCACGGGTCAAGACGTGCTGTTCGACATCGACTGGCAGGGGACACAGCAGCTGCGCCAAAAAATGCCTCAAGACCTCGTCAGTGTCTTCGTGCTGCCGCCCTCGCTGGCCGCGCTGGAATCCCGGCTCAAGTCTCGTCAGACCATGACCGGCGAAACCGACGATCAAGTCGCCTATCGCCTGTCAAAAGCGCCCGGCGAGGTCTCCCACTGGGCAGAATATGATTTCATCATCGTGAACAGCAACATCGAAGAAAGCGTGGGCCAAGTCCGTGCAATTCTCGCAGCAGAGCGTCTGCGCCGAGAGCGTTGGCAAGGGTTGGATCAGATCGTTTCGGACATCCGCTCAATCGAGAGCTGACGACAGCGCTTCGGCGATTTTGCGAAAATCGTGGGGCGCGCGTTCTTCGGCGCGCGCGGTCGGCGGGATCTCAAGCTTTTCGAGAAAGGCCTCGGTCTGGGGCACCAGTGACTTCAGCGACTGGCGCAGCATTTTACGGCGCTGGCCAAAGGCGGCGGCTGTCACCCGCTCAATCTGTGAAAACAGCGTCAACGGCCCGGGCACGTCGGTGCGGGCATCCAGCCGGACGATGGCAGAGGTGACTTTGGGCGGCGGCGTAAACGCCTGTGCCGGCACATCAAATTGCCGTTCCGCAGATGCCACGGTCAGCGAGGTTAGCACCGCCAACCGGCCATAGGCCTTGTCACCGGGCTGCGCCACGATCCGGTCCACCACTTCGCGCTGAAACATCAAACTCAGGGAGCGATACGCCCCCGCTTCGCGCCACAAATCACGCAACCAACCCACCAGCAAGGGGGTTGCGACGTTGTAAGGCAGGTTCGCAATGATGGCGCGGGGGGCGCTGACTTCGGCGAGTAAATCCAGCGCGAGCGCGTCTTCGAAAGCAACACGAAACGCCTTGGCCTGCCCCTCGTCGGTTTGGGCCAGCTGATCCATGATCGGGGCGGTGCGCGTGTCTTTTTCGATCACCAAAAGTGTTTGCGCATCGGTTTGCAGCAGCGCACGTGTCAGGCCGCCGGGACCGGGGCCGACTTCGATCACGTGACAGCCGTCCAATGGTTCAGCCGACCGAGCGATGCGCGCCGTCAGGTTCAAATCAAGCAGGAAGTTCTGCCCCAGAGCCTTTGTCGGCGAGAGATTGTTGGTCTCCAGCACGGTTCGCAGCGGTGGCAGATCATTGATTTTCACGTCAGTGGCAACTCAGAACCGGTAGTCGATGTAAGCGTTTCGGCGCAAATCCGCATCATAGCGGCGTGTGAGCTTTTCAATGCGCTCGTTGGTCAAGCGCTCCCGCACCGCTTCGGCGGTCAGGGGATCCACTTCGACACGCTTGCCGCACACCATATAGACCGAACCGCCCCCGTCCGCAGGCAGCGGTGGGCTGACTTCACCGACTTCCAAGGACGACAGGGTAACGGAAATGATGGGCGGTAAGGTCGACAAGTCTATTTCGCCCAAATTGCCCGAACCCGCTTCACCATATTGGGCCATGACCGCATCAAACTGACGGCAACCGCGCACTTGCTCGGATATATTGGTCAGTAGGGCCAAGCGCTGTTGCGCGATGGGATTGCTGAGATCATCGGGCAAGAACATGAACAGCTGACGCAAGGCCGCAATGGTGCGCGAAGACGCTGCACCGATGGGGCGCCGGGCAAGAATGCCCATGATGTAATAGCCGTCATCCGTGCGGATGGGTGTTTCTGTGATGTTGCCGGGGCGCAGGTCGGCCAAGCCGGCTTCCAGATCGTCTTCCAGCGATCCTTCCGGCACCCACCCGCGCGAGCCGCCAACGCCAGCGGTTGCGGCATAGGAATACTGCTGCGCCAGCTTGCCAAAGTCGGTGCCCTGCTGCAGCTGCCCAATGATCTGTTCAGCCTGCTGGCGCACCTGCGCCTCAGGGGACTGACGGCCAAACGGAAGGAAGATTTCGACCAACTGCCGCTCGGACCGACCCCGCAGCGCGTTGATGCGGTTGACCTCGGCCAGCAGTTCCTTGTCCGAGATTTCCACGTCTGGAATGATTTGCCGCTGGCTGATCGCGTTGATGGCAATCTGCGCTTCGATTTGCTCTCGCATGGTTTCCGCCGGCACACCGGATTGACGGATCAGCGCTTCAAACCCTTCGCGATCAAGTTTGTTTTGCGCGGCGATGCTGTCAAAGGCATCGAGGACAAAGCTCTGACGAATATCGATTTGCAGGCGTTCAACTTCCTGCAATCGAATTTTGTCGGCGACCAGCTTGTCCAGCACCTGTGGCGCGAGCGCCAAACGGCGTTCCGTGGTGTTTGGTACTTCGGCGACCATAATCGCCAAGTTGATGCGATAGGCCAGATCAACATCGGTGATGATGTCATCATTCACAACCGCCAGCACGCGAACAGACGATTGCTGCGCTCCAGCGGTTGAAAAGCCGACCGAAGCCAGCACGCAGAGGGCAAGAGTGGCGAACCAGTGTTTAACCATGACTGAGGAAGAACCCTTATCTCGGACCAGAATGGAGGGGGCTAAATGCAATATGCGACTATAGTCCACAAACCGGGCAAGAATCGAGCCTTAGACGCGCCCAATCCTTCACGAGGCAGCGGGTTCATTGCGACCCAGGCCATCGTAAAGGTCTAAAGTCGCATCCAGCCACGCTTGAACCGGCTCGCCACCGTATGACGCGAGGTCAAAGGTGGAGGTGGTGCGCACCCACTGGAAGGCACCAAAGACGATGTAATCGGCGTAAGACGGCACACGGCCCCCCAGCCATTGTTGGGTTTCCAGCGTCTTTGTCATGGGCGTCAGCACGCTCTTGAGCTGGCCTTTGGCAGCCTCGCCCCCAGCGGCAAAATCTTCCAAGGACATGTTAAAGCGCTTTTCACGCGACGTGCGGAAGTATTCGCGGTCCTTGTCTTGCAGACGGTTGTAGATGTCCAACAGGATGATGCGGATCACCAGTGGATGCAGGGAAAAGGCCGCCCAGTTGTTCAGAAACAAGGCGTGGGCCTTGCCCTTCTCACCACCAAACAAACTCGGCCCTTCGGGCACGGTTTCTTCGAGATGCAGGGCGATCGCCCAACTTTCAGAAAGCACGTCGTCACCAAACTGCACCGTCGGAACAATCTTGCGCGCGCCATCACAGATGCCGGGAATATCGGTGAAGCCAATCTTATGACAGTCGTGGCTCAGCCCCTTGTGCGCCAGAGCCATCGTGGTGCGCCAAGCGTGCGGGCTGAAACGCGTGCCGTCGGCGGTCGTGATGTCGTAGGTGGTGATCGTGGTCATCGTTCGCTTTTCCTATGATGTCGCGCGGATCATGTCCGCTGCCTTTTCGGCAATCATTATTGTCGGGGCATTGGTATTGGCACCAACCAAGCGTGGCATGACCGAAGCATCGATAACCCGCAACCCTTCTACCCCTTTGACCCGCAAGTCGGGCAGCAGTGGGGCGTTGAGATTATCCGCCGCGCCCATCCTTACCGTGCTGGTTGGATGATAAACTGTATCCGCGGTCTGACGCACCCAAGTGCGCAGTTGTTCCCGGGTCTGGACGTGCGGCCCCGGCGAGAGTTCCGCGCCCCTGTGCCGGTCGAAGGCCGGTGCGCCCATCAACTTTCGCCCCCAGTCCACCGCCGCCATCAGGACATCCATATCCCGGTCGTCCGGATCAGACAAATATTGCGGGTCGATCACAGGCTTGGCCAGCGGATCGGGCGAGGCGAGGCGGATTTCTCCGGTGGATTCGGGATAGAGATTGCAGCAGTGAACACAGAACCCGTAGCCCCAAACAATTTTGCGGCCATGATCTGCAATCCGCGCAGGCAAGAAGTGAAACTGGATGTCGGGAATATCCTTCTCCGGCGCTGATTTCACAAAACCGCCAGCCTCGGCAACGTTGGACGCCAGCGTCCCGCCCCGTCGGGACAGCCACAGCCGGGCCCAGTTCAGCCCGCGCAAAGGCATGTCGTAGTTATAGCCCATACCAACACCGGTTTTAGCGCGATGCTGGACGATGACATCGAGGTGATCAGCAAGCCCCTTGCCCACACCCGGCGCATCGTGGACCACATCGATTCCCTGCGCGCGCAGTTCCTCCGCCGGACCAATGCCAGAGAGCAGCAGCAATTGGGGGCTGTTGATGGCACCGGCGCTGAGCAGCACTTCACGGCGCGCGGTGACGGTTTGATCGGCCAGCTCAATCCCCGTTGCACGCCGACCGTCAAAGGTAATGCGCTGCACCTGTTGCGCTGTCATGATGTGCAGATTGTCGCGGGCTTGCACCTCATCAGACAAATAGGATCGTGCGGCTGAAGCGCGCAGGCCACGGCGCGTGGTGGTCTGGTACAGACCAATCCCTTCGGCGTCTTGGCCGGTGTTGAAATCATCGACAAGCGGCACTTGCACTTCTGCGCCGGCTTGCACAAAAGCCTGACTCAGTGGGTTGGGGTCGATGGGGTCAGAAACGCGAAGCGGGCCGCCCACGCCATGCACATCATCCGCCCCGCGCACGTTGTCTTCGGCCTTCATAAAATACGGCAAAACCGAATCGTAATCCCAGCCCACGGCGCCGCGCTCGGCCCAGCCATCATAATCTGCGCGCATGCCGCGCGCATATATCATTGCGTTCACCGATGAAGAGCCGCCCATAACCTTGCCCCGCGGCCAAAACAAACGGCGGTCGTGCAAGTGGGCTTGAGGGGCCGTGTCATAGCCCCATGACAGGTTGGTAAACTTACCCAGCAGGGCGAGGCCAAAAGGTAAGTGAATCGCGGGGTTACGGTCCTTTCCGCCGGCCTCAATCAGGCAGACCGTCGTCGAGGGATCAGCCGAAAGGCGGTTGGCAAGCACGCATCCAGCAGACCCTGCGCCCACGATGATATAGTCAAATTCCACGCCCATTCCTCCCGTCGAACCCTTTGCATTTCAGCTTTAGCACGGCTTAAATGCAGGCGCATGTCTTGCGGTTTTCTGCAAACAGACTTTATTGAGTACCAAACCAGTCTTCTTAACACCCCATTCACCATCCCGAGCCCGAATGCCCAGCCTTGTCGTCTCCAACATTTCAACCGGCTACAGCCCAAACCATCCGGTGCTCGAGAACCTGTCGCTGCGCGTAGAGGATGGCGGGCGGTTGGCGTTGGTGGGGGCCAGCGGCAGCGGCAAGACCACGCTGTTTCGTGCCGTTGCAGGCTTCATGGATGTGGCCAACGGCAGCATTCACGTCGGCGAGCGCGAAGTCAGCGCGCCCGGCCTGACCATCAACCCTGAGCGGCGCGGTGTTGGTTTGGTCTTTCAGGATTTGGCGCTGTTCCCGCACATGACGGTTGAACGCAACATTCGCTATGGCCTCAAAGGGATCTCGGGACGCGAAGCCACCCACCGGATCGATGCGCTGTTGGAGCTGACGGGCCTGCGAGACCTTCGAACAACCCGCCCCGGCGAGCTTTCCGGCGGCCAGCAGCAACGCGTTGCACTGGCGCGCGCGCTGGCGCCCAAGCCGGGGGTTCTGTTGCTCGACGAACCGTTTTCAAGCCTCGATCTGGAAACCCGTCTGCGCCTGCTGCAATCGGTGACAGAAATCCTGGATGCGGAGCAGATGACGGCCTTGCTTGTCACGCACGACCAAGGCGAGGCTTTCGCCTTTGCCGACGAAGTGGCCGTGATCGGCAACGGCAAGGTTGAGCAGTCCGGTGCGCCGGAAAGCCTCTATGCCACCCCGGCCTCCCGCGAAGTTGCCCGTTTCATCGGCGAGGGCTCGTTTCTGCGTGCGTGCTTTGCGCCCGGTCAAATGACCGTCGAAACCCCCTTTGGCGATGTCATGCCGCGCTGGGTCCAAGACCCGCCGGGCGGGCAGGAAGAAATCGATATCCTGATCCGGCCAGAAGACCTCTCGCTCGCCCTGCAAGGCGACGAAGGCACCCACGTTCGCGTGCTCAGTCATCGTTACATGGGCTCGTTTGTGGATCTCATGGTCGCGTTGGACGACGGCCAACAGTTGCACTGGCACTCCCCGGTGATGACGGCCCCCAGCGCCGGTGCGGATGTCCGCGTGACGCTCAAGGGCGGTCTGTACCCGGTCTTTCGTCGCTA
>CAJQLX010000054.1 GCA_905479265.1 uncultured Alphaproteobacteria bacterium | reverse complement strand
GCGTAGAAATTAGCAGCTTTACACCCCCAGGGAGGGGTTATCTGTTAAATTCACTGACCAATAATACTTGCTCTTATGCCTGTGATGCAAAACTGACTTCACAAGGTTGCAACACATGCTACCTTCTCCGGGAAGTTTCGGCATTGAGGAGTGCCGGATATTCATTAGAAAATTCTGGGAGGAATTCATGAAAAAGATACTTATGGCAGCTGCTGCTGCTGTGTTTGCTGTGTCCGGCGCTGCTGGTGCTGAGACAACCGTTAAAATTGCTTGGATTGACCCCCTGTCTGGGCCTTTTGCCTCGACGGGTCAGAAGGGTCTGCAGAACTTTCAGTTCGCGGCAGATTACTTCGTAAACAACCAGGGCGGCATCGATGTTGGTGGCGAAATGGTTAAGTTTGAAATCCTCGCATACGATGGTGCGGAAGGTTTCCCTTCCCCGAAAAAGTCCACGCTTCAGGCTGAAAAAGGTCTGGGCGAAGGCGCAACCTTCATCGCGCAGGGTAACTCCTCCGGTGTGGCTGCTGCTCTGACTGACTTCGTGAGCAAGTCCAACCGTCGTAACCCTGACAACCCTGTTGTGTTCCTGAACTACTCAGCGGTTGATCCAGCGTTGACCAACGACCTGTGTAACTTCTGGCACTTCCGTTTCGATGCGAACTCCGACATCAAGATGGACGCACTGACAGACGTAATGGCTGCGGACGACTCCTTGAAGAAGGTATACCTGATCGGTCAGGATTACTCCTTCGGTCAGGCTGTGGCTGCTGGTGCTGAGCGCATGCTCGCTGCCAAGCGTCCAGACATCGAAATCGTTGGTAACGAACTGCACCCAATCGGCCAGGTTCAGGACTTCACGCCTTACGCTCGTAACGTAAAGGCTTCTGGTGCTGACGCTCTGATCACCGGTAACTGGGGTGGCGACATGGTAAACCTCGGCAAGGCTATTCTTGAAGCTGACCTGGGTATTCCAGTTTACACCTACTACGCTGCTGCAGACGGTATCACCGGCCTGTTCGGCGAAGCGGGTGACGGCGTCATCAACTTGGTCTCCGAAGGTTGGACCGCGAACCTGACCCCAGAATTCAGCGCATACCACGCTGCGTTCAAGGCTCAGTTCCCTGACAGTGACATCTCTCAGCCACGGATCATTAACGTGATCGGCATGCTGTCTCAGGCGATGCAGGCTGCAGGCACAACCGATCCAAAGGCTGTTGCAATGGCGATGGAGAACATGGAATACGACTCCATGCTCGGCACCAAAGTCTTCATGCGTGCAGAAGATCACCAGGCGTTCCAGAACGTTCACATTCAGTCCCACACCAACGATGGTCTTCCATCCAACGCTGCTGGCGACATCATGGACTTCGATAACTCCGGTTACGGCGTTCTGTCCGGTAGCACGATTGAAATGGCTTCCATGGGTATGGAAACCACTTGTGAGATGAAGCGCCCTTAAAGGTCGTTTTGATCCCAGGGTTTTCGTGACCTTGGGCTGATCTACAGGGGTGGTGTCTTTTGCGGGATACCACCCCTTTTTTTTGATGTCATTGAGCGCTGCTGGGCGCTCTGACAAGCCTCGACAAGACCAAGCGCCTGCCCCTTCGACGCAGCGGGCGAGGCATCGGGGAAACAACAACGGAGCGGTACTGGACCCGTGCGTGATTGGCTTTTGGCCCGCCACCACAGTCGTGCTGCTCAAAAGATAAGGAATACGTCCGCATGGATTGGGGGTTTATTACCGTCACGCTGCTCGACGGTCTGGCTCGAGGGCTCTACTACTTCCTTGTGTCAGCGGGGCTCACACTCATCTTCTCGATGATGGGAGTGCTAAACTTTGCTCACGCTAGCTTCTTCATGCTCGGTGGATATTTCGCCTACATCATCGCACAGGAATGGGGGCTGACCTTTTGGATCGCCCTGCCCGCTGTCCCGTTGATTGTCGGCGCCATCGGTATGGTGGTTGAGCGGTTTGGCTTGCGCCACGTTCACAAATTTGGCCACGTTGCTGAATTGATTTTCACCTTTGGTTTGGCGTTCCTGTTGCAGGAATTTGTGAAGCTGGTCTTCGGTCAGGACACCAAACCCTATGCCGTGCCCGAGGTGCTGCAAGGAACGCTCTTCACCGTGGGCGACCAACCCTTTGGCTCGTATCGCGCCTTTATGATCTTGGTTTCAATCTCGATTTTCATCGGCCTGTACCTGCTGCTCACACGGACGCGCGTCGGCATGATTATTCAAGCCGCATTGACCCACCCAAATACCGTATCGAACCTCGGCCACAACGTGCCGCTGATCTTTATGGCTGTGTTTGGCGTTGGTACAGCACTGGCCGCGTTGGCGGGTGTTATCGCGCTGCCGACCGATGCTCTGCAGCCTGGCTCCGCCGCACGTTTGGGGCCGATTATCTTCGTGATCATCGTTGTTGGTGGCCTAGGGTCACTGAACGGCGCACTGGTCGCCTCGATGATCATCGGCATTCTCACCACCATGTTTGATGCCAGCCAATTAAGCGTCTTTAGCGTGATGGAGGCGGTTGCCAACATGCTGGGCATCGAATGGTCCCTGCTGGAACGCCCAACCTATGAGCTGCGGCGTCTGATGATTGGTGATCTTATCATGATGTCGACAAAGCAAGTTGGGGCCCTGTTCCCGTACCTGCTGATGGTCCTCATCCTGATCTTCCGGCCTCAGGGTCTTCTCGGAAAGCGGGAGAGCTAAGATGACAACAACATCTGAACGCACCTACATCAACGCGCTCGACGTTCGCAAAAAGAACATTCGGTTTAACCCGGCGGGCCTGCCCGTCGGCATCCAAGTGTTCATGTTTGCGATGCTGGCTCTGATTCTGCTCGGTGGATACTTCAGCGGCGGTGAATTGGCCTTTGGCTTCTTACCCGTGCCAACCCACACGCTGCTGTCGCAGTCACTGGCCATCATCCTGTTTGCCATGTCCTACAACATGTTGTTGGGACAAGGGGGCATGCTGTCCTTTGGACACGCGGTCTACTATGGCTTCGGGGGATACGCGGTGGTCTATATGGCCTACTTCTTCGAGGCCCCCTTTGGGCTTCCGGGCTTCAATATGGCACCGTTTCTGCCTCTGTTTGGCGGTTTGATGGGGGTTATCCTCGCGGTCATCCTCGGCTCGTTCTCAACGCGCCGCGCCGGAACCGTGTTCGCCATGATCTCCTTGGGTCTGGGACAGCTCGCTTACTCGGCTGCTGCGGTATTCAAGAACTCGCTCGGCGGTGAAGACGGCAAGTCCTTCGCCCGCGATGAACACCCGTTCATCATTCCTTTCATCGGCGAAACGGACCTCTGGTTCTACAAGAACGATACGATCTACTTGATCATCGCTTTCTGGTTCCTGATTGCTGTGATCTTGATCTTCCTGTTCTCCCGTACACCAGCCGGACGTCTGTCCAATGCTGTGCGTGATAATGAAGAGCGGGTCGAGTTCATCGGCTACTCCATGCGATCGGTGCGTTACCTCGTCTTTATCGGCGCAGGCTTCTTCGCCGGTGTTGCCGGCGGCATGTCCGCGCTGGCGTTTGAGAGCACGACTCAGTCTGACCTCTCCAACTTCTACTCCGGCGTGGCGCTGATGGCCGTGTTTGTGGGCGGTGCTGGTTTCTTCATTGGGCCTATTCTGGGCGCACTGATTTACCAATTCTTCGCGCAAGTCCTGCCCTCAACGCTCTATGAGCTGTACCTCGGCATCATCTTCCTAGTGATGGTGATGTTTGCACCCCAAGGCGTGGCGGGCATCATCCTGATGCACATCGCCTTTGTGAAACGATGGCGAAAATTGCTCATACCGTACGGCGCAGCCATAATCGCAACGATGGTGGCGGTCTTTGGCTTGGTTGTGATCGCAGAAATGATGCACCACGTGCAAATTGCCGGTGCCAGCGACCCGAATGCACACCCGCTGGATTGGTTCTCGATCGACACCAGCTTGGCCTTTAACTGGATTTGGGCCGGTGCGGTCATGCTTGCTGGTTTGGTTGGATTGTACTTGATCCGCAAGCAGGTCAGTGAAGCCTGGGATCAAGCCCGTGAAACAGGAGATGCGTGATGAGTGAAGCACTCGTACAGCAAACCCAAGCGGCACCTCGGCCTTCGGGCAATGCCGCCATCGCGCTGCAGGGCGTGGAAAAAGCCTTTGGCCGGATCAAAGTCATTCATGGCGTTGATCTGGAAATCGAAAAGGGCGAACGCCACGCGATCATTGGTCCGAACGGCGCGGGGAAATCCACGCTGTTCCACCTGATCACCGGCAAGTACAGCAAGTCCAAAGGCAACGTTTTCGTCAACGGCGAAGACGTTACGCACATGCGTCCGTTCGAGATTTCTCGCATGGGCCTCTCGCGTTCGTTCCAGATCACCAACATTTTCGCGAACATGTCCGTGTTTGAGAACGTGCGCTGTGGTCTGCTGTGGGCTCGGGGCTACGGCTATTCATTCTGGCGGCTGCTGGGCTTTGAAAAAGCCCTAAACGACGAAGCTGCACAGATCGTCTACGACATCGGTCTGGAAGCCAGAATGCACACGCCAGCGGGGGTGTTGTCCTACGCAGAACAGCGCGCGTTGGAAATCGGCATTACGATTGCCGGTGACAACGACGTCATCATGCTCGACGAGCCAACCGCCGGAATGTCCTCTTCGGAAACCACGCAAATCGTTGGCCTGATCGAACGGGTGACCGAAGGCAAAACGCTGGTGATGGTTGAGCACGACATGTCGGTTGTCTTCAACCTCGCAGACCGGATTTCCGTGCTGGTGTATGGCGAGATCATTGCCTGCGACACACCAGAGAAAGTCCGCGAAAGCCGGGCCGTGCAAGAAGCCTACTTGGGCGCAGCATTGGAAGAGGAGCACTAGAATGGCACTTCTGAACGTCAACGACCTCAATGCCTACTACGGGAAGTCTCACATCCTTCAGGGCGTGAACATGACCATCGACGAAGGCGAGATTATCTCCTTGCTGGGTCGTAACGGTGTTGGTCGCTCAACGACTTGTAAGTCGATCATGGGTGAAGTTCCGCCCAAGGGTTCCATTACCTTTCGGGGTAAGGAAATCGCAGGCTTGGCGCCGCACCAGATCGCACAGTCCGGCATCGGCTACGTGCCGGAAAACCGTGACGTGTTCCCCGGTCTGACCGTGAAGCAGAACCTGAACCTTGGCGTTAAGCCCGGTCAGGGTGCATCGCGGTGGTCTGAGGAAGACTTCTTCGAACTGTTCCCCAACTTGCGGGAACGCCAAGACGTCGACGCAGCGGCCCTTTCCGGTGGTGAGCAGCAAATGCTGACTATGGCACGGACGCTGATGGGTGACCCGGATGTCGTCATGATTGACGAGCCGACCGAAGGCCTATCCCCGCAGATGTGCCAGCGCGTTGCCGACCTGCTCGAAGAAATCGCCCGTCGGAAGATTGCGATTTTGCTGGTGGAGCAAAAGCTGACCATCGCCATGAAGATCTCAACACGGGTTTACGTGATGGGTCATGGCCAGATTGTCTACGAAGGCACTCCGGACGAGCTGATGAGCAACGACGAGATTCGTCAGGAGTGGTTGGAGGTTTAAAACCCACCAACCGCACACAAGCGTCAAAGAAAATCCCCAGCACACGGTGTTGGGGATTTTTTTATGGCTTCTTCGACGATCCGTCGCACACTTCGCTTCGCGCTTTGGCTGTTCTCGCATATAGTCTGGCTATGTCCAGTTCCACCCACAATCGAGCCTTACTTCAGCCCCAACCCTATCGGGACATGGTGCGTTCGTTTCAGTGGAACATTCCTGAATTTTTCAACATTGGCGAAGCCGTCTCCGGCTATTGGGCCAAGCATGATCCCGATCGCCTCGCCATCATCGACGAGCGGGAAGACGGTTCTGTGCGCGAATGGTCGTTTCTTGCGCTGGATCGGCTTGCAAACCGTTTTGCCAACGCACTGGTTGCCAGCGGCGCGCGCGTGGGGGACCGGGTCGGCATCCACTTGCCCCAGCGCGTTGAAACCGCCGCCGCGCATTTGGGCGCGCTCAAAGCCGGGATGATCACCATTCCGCTGTTTGAGCTGTTTGCGCATGACGCCCTCACCTATCGCCTTCGTACCGCTGATGCGCGGGTGTTGATCACCAGCGAGACAGGCGCAGCAGCGGTCAATCGGGACAAGCTGCCAACCCTGTCCACTGTTGTCTCGATTGATGGACCCTCGGACCACGCGGTCAGTTGGAATGATTTTGTTTACCCTGCCAAAGACCAGTTCCGCGCCCACGCCACCCGTGCCGAAGACCGCGCCCTGATCATTTTCACCAGTGGGACAGAAGGTCCGCCCAAGGGCGCTGTTCACGCGCATCGCGTTCTGTTGGGGCATTTGCCGGGCGTTGAGATGCCGCAGAACTTCTTGCCACAGCCGGGCGATCGGCTTTGGACGCCTGCGGATTGGTCTTGGATTGGCGGATTGCTCGACGTGCTGCTGCCGGGTCTGTATCACGGGGTTCCCGTGGTCGCTCGGCGCTTTACCAAGTTTGACCCGGATCAAGCCTTCGACCTGCTCGCCCGCCATCATGTGCGGAACACCTTTCTGCCGCCCACGGCGCTCAAGATCATGGCCAAGGCCATCGATCGGCCTGTTCCCGGCGTAAACCTGCGCTCCGTTGGCAGTGGGGGCGAGCGTCTGGGCGCACCGCTGCAGGAATGGTCACAGGCCGTCTTTGGGCGTCCTGTCAACGAGTTCTACGGCCAAACTGAAGTCAATTTGGTCATCTCCAACTGTCACGAAATCATGGACATTAAGCCCGGCTTTATGGGCCGCTCGGTTCCCGGCCATTACGTCGCGATTGTGGATGACGAAGGCGTGGTCATGCCCGCTGGCGAGGTCGGCAATATTGCAGTTCGGCGGCCTGACCCCGTGCTGTTCCTCGAATACTATCGCCAGCCAGACAAAACCGCGGAAAAGTTCATCGGGGATTGGTGCATTCTGGGCGATCGAGGCCACCGCGACCGCGAGGGCTATTTCTGGTTCGAGGGCCGCAATGACGACGTCATTTCCTCGGCGGGCTATCGCATTGGCCCTTCTGAAATCGAAGAATGCCTCCAAACCCATGCGGCGGTGCACTTGTCCGGCGTGATTGGGCGGGAAGACTCGGACCGGGGCGAGATCATTGTCGCCTATGTTGTGCTGGCACAGGGGCATAAGGGCACGGATGCGCTGCGTCGTGCGTTGCAAGACCACGTCCGCGCCAATCTGGCCGCTCATGAATACCCGCGTGAAGTGGTTTTCATCGATGTCCTGCCGATGACGGTAACCGGCAAAATACAACGGTCCGTGCTGCGACAGGTGGATCAGCGCCGCGCGCGGTGAGCTGAACCCGTCCGGCTCAGCGCTGGATCAGGTCCAGACCGTCTAAAATCTGCTCACGCAGAGACACCAGTTCGGCGCGACTGTTGAAAAAGCTGAACTTCGTATCGACTACGGCTGTGATTTCGAAGGCATCCATGTCCGGCATCACCCATGCCGCAAAGCTCTCCGCGAAGTCTTCGGTTGGTGAGCTTCCCGCGTAGCTGTTGACGAAGTCCTCGGCGTGATCGTCGTACAACTCGCCCGTGCCAGCCCGGATAAAGGCCTCGTCGCCATAGCTGTCCCAGAACAGCATGAAGAACTCAAACATATGACCGCCGGGCTTATAGCACGCATCGCCATCATAAATGCCGCGCTGTGATAAGCAGTTCTTTTCGGCCTGAATGGTAATCGCCTCATAGGCCGCGTCGGACACGCTCAGATCGTCGTAAGCCCGCTGCTGGGCGGGGTCATAAGAAACCTGCGTATCGTTCAACGAGAGAATGTGGGCGTATTCATGGACAATGGTCGAGAGCAGCTCGTCATAGACCTCGGGGTCGTCAAGATCGACGGCATCCAGATTCAGGCCGTATTCCCATGCCTGCCCCCGGTTATCCAGCGTCGCAACAAACGCCAAGGTGTCTGTGCGCCGGTCTTGCGCCAAAATCACGCGCTCAATGCGGATTTCGTCTTCATCGGGGATCAGCGCTTTGGAAATATCCCAAAGCTCACGATGCAGCTTCTTGTCCCGCACACGCGCCGGCGCTCTGACCACGGAACAACCAATCAGGCCGTCGCCCAGATCGCCATTTTTGGGCAAATAAACCATCGTTGCCACTTCGCGCTCATCAATGCCGCATTCGGCACCGGTTGAGGCAAACGTCACCAGTCCATCAGCGCTGGAGATCAAGTTATGCTGAAGGGTGATGGGCGTTCGGGCTGCGGAAGGAATCTGCGTGATGATGGGCAAATCCGAGCTTCCACACGCACTGAGCATCAGCATCGAGCCGAAAATAATTATGCGTCTCAGTATGTTAGCCACCCAGTTTGCCTCAATCCGCGAAGGTTATTCTTCATATGCGGATACCTTACAGGTGCAATTAGGCAAGAAAAAAGCGGC
>CAJQLX010000053.1 GCA_905479265.1 uncultured Alphaproteobacteria bacterium | reverse complement strand
TGGGATGATTGATTTTTGGCTTCACGCGGGCGGCTCGGCGACCTTGTCGCCGGTCGGCTATCGCCTCCGTTTCTTTACAAGGTCTTTGCAGCGGTATGAATGGCCGTTTGGATTTGGTCCATATCGGTCTCCGTCAAAGCCGCGTGGGCGTAAATCTTTGCGTCTGACTTGAGAATGCCACTTTGGCGCATGGACGCATTAAAGGTCTTCGCCAGCCCCACATCACTGCGCAAAACAGCGCGGTAATCCTGCACAGCCGCGCGGGCAAACACGCAATCGAACAGCCAAGGCTCGCCCACGATCTGATGCGCGATGCCCTTGGCCCCAAGCGCCTCAGCATAGGTCGACATGAGCGCACGGCCCTTGTCCGCCATGGCGTCATAGACCCCAGGACGGCGCAGGATTTCCATGGTTTTCAGTCCCGCCACTGACGCCACCGGGTTGCCCGACAGCGTCCCAACCTGCATGGCAAACCCGTCGGCCCCCACCTTGGCCTTATCAAAGTGCGCCATGATGTCCGCTCGGCCCGCGATGGCCGCCAACGGAAACCCGCCACCGATGATTTTCCCCAGCGAGCATAAATCCGGCACCACATCATAGAGCGCCTGAGCACCCCCGTAGGTGAAGCGGAAGCCCGTCACGACCTCGTCAAAAATGAGCACGATGCCACGCTTGCTTGCTTCGTGCCGCAGACCCGCCAAAAACCCCGGCGCCGGGGGAATGATCCGTTGCAGCGGCTCGACGATGATTGCAGCGATCTCACCGTCATACTGGTCAAGCAACTGCGCAACCGCTTCAAGGTCATTAAAGGGCGCAATCACCATGCTTTCTTCGACGCTTTTGGGGATCCCTGCGCTGTCGGGCACAGCGTTGGGGAAGTTCACCAAGCGTTGCGGGGCAAGCGACATCAGCGCCTCGGCCGACATGCCGTGATAGCCGCCTTCGAACTTCAGAATGCGCTCTCGGCCCGTAAACGCCCGCGCCAGACGCATGGCGTACATATCCGCCTCGCCGCCGGTTGAGACGTAGCGCACCTGTTCCGCGCACGCGACCGCATCAACGATTTCCTCGGCCAGCTCGATCCCAGCGGCATTGTTGGTGAAAAAGGTCAGCCCCTTGCCCATTTGCTCGGCAACGGCATCGGCGACTTCGGCGTTACCGTGACCGAGGATCATTGGCCCGGACCCGATCAGCAGGTCGATGTACTCGTTGCCGTCTTCGTCCCAAACGCGGCTGCCTTCACCACGAGCCAAGATCATAGAGGGATCGAAATTGCCAAACCCTGCGGCGGGCAAGACCGCAGCGGCGCGCTGGCGCCAGTGATCGGCGCCGTTGCGGGCAGTGGCTGGATTGCTTGTTCCCGTTTCCATATCTATCGAACCCCTGCTTGCCGATCCCATGTCCGTTTCCTCGTCTTTGTTGCCTGCGCGAGCGGTGTCACGCGTGCTTTCTGGCTTTGACCGCGTTTGACCGCTTTTGGCCGCTTTTTGTCCGCTTAGGCATAGGCCTTGAACGGCGCGCCCAACCAATCCTCTGGCGGTTCAACACCAATGCCCGGCTTGCTTGGATCCAGCCGGACCACACCGCCTTGATTCCGTGCGCCCTCACCCGGGGCGAAATCGTCAACCAAGTGCGCGTGCCCCAACCAGCTGGCGAGCCGATTTTCTTGCGGTGTGGACAGCGCCAAATGCAGGGCCGCCGTATCCGCGAGAACCGTACCGCCCACGTCCTCCACGTGCATTTGCCAGCCGACCGCAACACAAAAGTCGCGCACCTGCCGGGTTTTGGTCAAACCACCCAAGCGATTGGGCTTGATTTTACAGCCCTGACCCGCCGAGCGCTTCCACGCGTCCAAATGATCCTGAAACGTATGCAGGCATTCGTCCAGCATGATCGGCTGCGTCGTATGGGCGGCCACAACAGCGCATTGATCCAGCGTTTCGCACGGCTGCTCGAACCATCCCCGCGCAACGCCTGATACCGCCTGCATCACCTGTATCGCTACGCCGGGCACCCACGCGCGGTTGACGTCGTAGGTGATGTGCTCGTCCGCTGGCAAAGCGGCTTCAATGGCTTCGATCCGAGCAATGTCGGCGGCAATATCTGCCCCTCCGACTTTGGCCGAGTGGGTGCGATACCCTTGGGCGCGGGCGGCGTTGATCAAGGCAACCATTTCTTCAGGCGTTCCCGTCGAGATCGACGAATTGACCGCAACGCCGGCCTCAGCGCCCTCCGCCCCGCCAAACAGCTCGAACAAAGGCGCGCCAGCACGCTTTCCAGCCAGATCCCAAAGCGCAGCGTCCAGCGCCGCTTTCGCATAGGGATGGCCGGGCAAGGCGCGATCCATGGCGCGGTTCAAGCGCTCGATATCGCCAGCATTTTCACCGATCAAGACGGGCGCGAGCACGTCCAATCCAGCCCGAATGCCGCCCCCAAATGCGGGCAAATAGGTCTCCCCCCACGGACAGCCCTCGCCCCAGCCGATCAGACCATCACGGGTCTCGATCCGGACAAAAGTGCTGTCCAGCGCTTCGAACTTCAGCCGCCCACCGGAGAGCCAATAGGGCTTGGTCAGCGGGAGTGTTTTTTGCCACACGGTGATGCCGGTTATTTCCATGCGTCTTGCCCTCAGCCTCGTCTAAGCCTCGTCGCAGGTGACGACAATATTGCCGACGTGCTGCTTGTTGATGAACGCCTGCTGCGCGGCATGCAAGTCCCGCAGCGGGTAGGAGGCCGCAAGCATAGGCTTGATTTCCCCGCGCTCTATATAGCCGACCAAATCGGCAAAAATGCCCGGCGGCACGATGGTTGCGCCGGTGAATGTCAGGTCACGCAGGTAAAACGTGCGCAAATCGAAATCGACCATCGGTCCAGCGATGGCCCCCGCACAGGTATAGCGTCCGCCGCGCGCGATTACGTCGATCAGGGCCGACCACCCGGCCCCGCCAACCACATCGGCGACCACGCTTACCGTGTCTTGACCCAAGGCGTCGCGCAGGGATTGGCGCAGGTTCGCGGGCGCGCGATCGAGGATGACGTCTGGCCCGCACGCGGCAACCGCGTCGCGCTTGCTGGACGAGCACAGAGCCACGACCGTTGCGCCGCGGCGCTTGGAGAGCTGAATCAGCGCACCGCCAACACCGCCAGAGGCGCCCGGCACCAGCACGGTGTCGCTGGCCGTTACTTGCGCTCGGTTGAGCATGTTTTCTGCGGTGATGTAGGAGGTGGCAAAGGTTGCCAGTTCGGCGTTGCTCAAGTCTGTGGCAATGGGGTGAAGATTGCGCTGGTCCACCGCGCAAAAGGCAGCAAAGCCGCCGTCGCACTCGGAACCGACATAGCCCGTTCGGTCGAGGTCGAGGGGGCGGTCCCAATCGCGGAGCCACGTGTCCACTAAGACGCGCCGTCCGAGCAGGCTGGCGTCTGCGCCCTCGCCCACGGCCACCGCCTCACCGACGATATCGGCCCCCTGAATCCGCGGAAAAGTCAGCGGTGCGCCGCCCCATGTGGCGTCGTCGTCTTCGGCGGTGTCAAAGCCGGTGCCGGTTGTGTGTTCGTCCACGCCCTTGGAATACCACGCGGTGCGCGTGTTCACGTCGGTGTTGTTCAGCCCGCAAGCCCGCACCCGCAACAAAACCTCGCCCGGCCCGGGCGTTGGCGTGGGCCAGTCTTCGCGATAGTGAAGCTGGTCCAAATCGCCGTGGCCCATGAGGACGAAGGCCCGCATGGTTTTGGGTATCGCTTCGGGTAGGGTTTTGGATGAACGGGTGGTCAAGGGCGGAAATCCTCTGGTTTTTGAATGATCGCCGTTACGCCGCAGGCGCAGCAGCATCGGTGCGCGGCAGGAGGCTTTGCGGATCGTAGGCTGGCTGGGTCGCGACCACGGCGCGTCGCGGCTTGCCCTGAATGATAACGTCCAGCGCTTGCCCATCGCTGGCAGCGCGAGGATGGATGTAGGCAAAAGCGAGAATTTTGCCCACCGTTGGACCGTAAGCCACAGAGGCCGTGGAACCGACGACCTCGCCGTCGAGCAAAACCGCTTCGCCGCCGTGGCCGTCTTCATCGCCCTCGGGCTCGATGAGCAAATAGGCGCAAACCCAAGGCAGGGGCTTGGATAGCGCGGCTTGGGTGGCATCCTTGCCGACGAAATCCTTGTCCAGCTTCACAAACCGCATGACATCGGCTTCGGGCAATGTGACTTCGTTGGTGAGCTCACCTGCGCCTTTGAACATCTTTTCCATGCGCAGGGCGTTCATGGCGAAGGAGCCGTAATCGGTGATGCCGTGCGCCTGCCCCGCAGCCCAAAGCGCATCGTAGATGGCGAGCATGACGGCGGCAGGACCGTGAATTTCCCACCCCAGCTCACCGGCGTAAGACAAGCGCATGGCCCACACATGGTGGCCTGCGATTTCGATTTCTTGGGCGCTGAGCCACTTGAAGCTGGCATTGTCCAAAGGCGCAGGCGTGCAGGCGGCCAGCACGTCGCGGGATTTTGGGCCTTGGAGCGCTAGCGCGGACCACTGTGTTGACAGCACGGTGATGGTCACGTCGTCCCCCCCTTGGCGCTGTCGCAGGTAATCGGTTAGGCGGGTTTCGAAGAAGGCGGCGCAGACCAAGTAGAAGCGGTTTTCATCGAGCTTGACCACGGTGGTCTCAAGCTCGATCCGGCCATTTTCATGCAGGAAGTGCGACAGGCCGATCCCGCCAATTTTCTGCGGCAAGCGGTTGGGCAACAGGCGGTCAAGCAAGGTCGCGGCGTCCGGGCCAGCGACTTCGACTTTGGTAAAGGCAGAAATATCCATGATGCCCACAGCCTCGCGCACCGCACGGCATTCCTGTGCGACCATCGTATCAACGGCCGTGTGGCGGAAGGAATAGTGGTCTTGTTGCGCCACACCATCACGGGCAAACCAGCGGGGGCGTTCGTGGCCGAAGACTTCTTCGTAGACCGCGCCCTTGGCTTGGAGACGCGCATAGAGGGGGCTTGGCTTGACGGGACGACCGTCGAGGCGATTGAAGTGCGGGAAAGGGATTTCGTGGCGCAGGCAGTAATCTTCCTTGGCCTTGACCACTTGCCAATCTTTGGTGGCGTAATCGCCGAAACGGCGCGGGTCGAAGCCGCGCATCTGGATGTCTGCCGCGCCGTGGACCATCCACCGCGCCAACTCGCGCGTTAACCCCGGCCCCCAGCCGATGCCGATTTGCGTGCCGCAGCAGCACCAGTAGTTCTTCACCCCCGCAACCGGGCCGATGAGCGGGTTGCCATCTGGGGGATGTGAAATTGCGCCGTGGACTTCGCGCTTGATGCCCAATTCAGCCAGCACGGGCATACGCTCCATCGCGTTTTCCAGCCATGGCATGATGCGGTCGTAATCGGCTTCAAACAGTTCGTTTTCCGCCTCCCACGGGCAATGGTCGATCCAGACGGCGTTGGGGTTGGCCTTTTCATAAATGCCGATCAAGCCGGACTTCTGCTCCATTCGGATGTAGCCGGAGACTTTGGCGTCGTCGCGGATCACGGGCAGCTCTTGGTCCAGCGCTTGGAATTCGGGGACGGTATCGGTGACAAGATAGTGGTGGGTCATGGAGGTCATGGGCAGGGTTAGGCCAGACCACTCGCCCATTTGCCGGGCGTAGGTGCCGCCCGCGTTGACCACATGCTCGCAGGTGATGGTGCCTTGCTCAGTCGACACCTGCCACTCGCCATTTGATTGCTGCTGAATATCCGTGGCCCGGCAGCGGCGGATGATGCGCGCGCCCAACTGTCGCGCGCCGGTGGCCAGCGCCTGGGTGATGCCCGAGGGATCGACGTGGCCGTCGTCGGGGGTATGCAAGGCGCCGATGACGCCTTCGAGATTGTAGAAGGGATGCAAGGCCGCAACCCGGTCGGGGCCGACGAGCTCGATGTTGAAACCCAGCGTGCGACCGACGGACAACGTGTGGCGCAGCCAGTCCATCTCGTCTTCGGAATAGGCCAAGCGAAAAGACCCGCAGCCGTGCCACGTCACCGAATGCCCAGTTTCCTGCTCCAGCGCGCCTGAGTACAAACCGATGTTGTAATCAACGCACTTCCCCAGCGCGAAAGAGCTGGTGGAGTGGGTGATTTGCCCGGCAGCGTGCCATGTCGAGCCAGAGGTCAACTCAGCCTTTTCCAGCAGCACAATATCCGTCCAGCCCTCGTGGGCCAGATGATAGGCCAAGCCGCACCCCATGACGCCACCCCCGACGATGACAACACGAGCGGAGGTGGGAAAGGCGTTTTGGGAAGTGGCGTTTTGAGAGGCGGCGGGCATCGATCAGTTCCTTGGGCTGTATGCGCTGGTCATTTGGGCTTGGTTTCAGCGTTAAGGTACAGTTGTACGATGGTCAATTCCATAACGGACTTTTGTACCATATATGCGCCATAGATTTTGGCTTCTGGTCCCCCGGGTTTGGGTGGCGCGCTCTTCACTTGGCCGCTGCGCGGCCTGCGCTCCGATCACGCGCAAGCTG
>CAJQLX010000052.1 GCA_905479265.1 uncultured Alphaproteobacteria bacterium | reverse complement strand
CTGGTTTCGGCGCTGCACCAGCAGCGGCTGGCTTTGCCGCCACACAAGCGCCGCTTGGTCTCGCTGGTTTGACGCCGGGCATGCCGACCACGACGACGACGACACAAACCTATTCCTACGGGGCGCAGCCAAACCCCTATGCACCCCGCACTGTCGGTGGCGCGAGCCAGATCACGTCAACGCCGGTAACGGCACCAAACATCTACGGCAACAGCTACCAGCCCATCCCGCAAGCAGGCGCGGCGGTCACGCCGTCGACCGCTATCGTGCGCGCACCCTCGGTTGCGCCGCTGACCGCGGGCTTGCCCTCTGGTGCTGTGTCTACAACCAATCCTTCGTCGACGACGCCAGGGGTACCGGGGACCATCGATCCCGCGAACCTGAGCAAATCGACGATTACTGCAATCCAGACCGCGTTAAAGAGCCGCGGTCTCTACTCGGATGTCGTTGATGGCGTCTGGGGGTCGAACTCCAAGGCAGCAATGAACGCTTACCTTGCTACGCGCGGTCAATCCGCTGTGTCGCTTGATACGCTGTTCAGTCTTGGCGTCTCACTATGACGTTCCGCACAACGTCGCTCTTTCATTTTCTCTGAAAGTGTCTCCAAAATACCTTTAGCCCGTCAGGATTCGTTCCTGACGGGCCTTTTTTTGTCTTTTTGGATGCTCGGAGACCTAGGCGCCGCTTGATGGTGTGAGTGCGGTGAACTCTTCGGGCGTATTGACGTTGTAAAACGGATCGTTTGGATCGGTCGCCCACTCGACGGAAGACCACCCAACCTGCTCGGCCAAGCGGTCAATCTTACGCTCCCCCCGGTGAAAGGCATCGAGCAGCACTTCCAAACTGCGCGCGGGCCAGCATCCGATCACGGGATGATGCCGGTCGTTGCTGCTGGCGAAGGTGATATCGTCGGCGTCCGCCGTAAGCTTGCGCACCAGGTCAAAGGGGATGTGCGGGCAGTCGATTGGAACCGTGATCAAACGCGCGCCCATGCCCCCGGATGCCCGCGCCCAAGCCAAGCCTGCCAAGATCCCACAAATCGGTGCTTCTGAGGGTTCCAGGTCAAAAATGCGGGGTAGTTTTATCTCGCTCAACCGCTCTTTGTTGGGTCCAGTGCTCAGACCAAGAACATCCACCTGCGGCTGGAATCGGTTGATCGTCCGCTCAATCAGGGTATCGCCTTCAAATTCCAGATAGGCTTTGTCGCGTCCCATTCGGCGTGACTGACCGCCCGCCAATACAAGTCCAAAATTCACGAACCGGTGTCCTCTACCGTATCAAATAACAAACGTTGCCCGCCCGAAAGTACGGTGAGGCGCTTACCCTTGGCGCGGCCAATGAGCGTTAGATTGGTCTGTCGCGCCAACTCAACACCCCACGCCGAAAACCCGCTGCGAGAAACCAGAATCGGCAAGCCCATGGTGACGGTTTTAATCACCATTTCCGAGGTCAGGCGCCCGGTGGTGTAGAAAATCTTCTCAGCCGGGTCCACGCCTTCTTGAGCCATGACGCCGGCGATTTTATCGACGGCGTTGTGTCGGCCAACGTCTTCCATATAGATCAGCGGCCGGTCTTCTTCGGCCAAGGCGCATCCGTGAATGCCGCCCGCCTCCAGATACAGGCTCGGCACGGAGGCCAAGCGCCGGAGCAAGCGTGTGATGGTCGAGATGGGGATTTTTGGCCCCTCGTCCGGCAGCCAAACGCCTTCGAGCTGCTCCATCAAGTCACCAAAGATTGTGCCTTGGGCACAGCCGCTGGTCAGGGTCTTTTTCTTCAGCTTGTGCTCGAAGTCGGTCTCGTCGGGCGTTCGGACAACAGCAACACCCAAATCGTCATCGTACTCGATGCCATCAATGCGCGCGGTTCGGGGCAACATGCCCTGATTAACCAAATAGCCCAGCGCCAGCATTTCCGGAAAATCACCAACCGTCATCGCGGTCACGATCTCAGCGTCGTTGAGAAAAATGGTCAGCGGCTTTTCCCGGACGGCGCGCACCCGCTCTGTCTCACCGCGTTCATTGGTGATTTCGATCGTGTGGGCCAGCGCCGGGTCTTCTGGATTGGGCGCAAGCAACAGCGAATCCAAGGCTCCGTCTTCGATAGGTGGTGCCTTCGCGCGCTTGCGAACCTCAGCGTTCGAACCGCTGGAATCGGGCATCAAGCCGCAGCCTTCCATTCGGGTGTCTCGCCGACCGCCAAAGCCGCGAGATACTTTTCGACTTCCAACGCCGCCATGCAGCCCATGCCCGCCGCTGTCACAGCCTGGCGATAGATGTGATCGGTCACGTCACCAGCAGCAAAGACGCCGGGGATGTTGGTTTTGGTGCTGTCAGAGGCTGTCACGAGGTAGCCGCCGTCCATGTCCAAACCTGCGTGTTCAAAAATACCCGTAGACGGCGCGTGGCCAATGGCGACGAACAGCCCGTCGATGGGAAGCTCGCTGGTGGCTGCGGTTTTGCGGTTGAGCAGGGTGAGGCCCGTCACTTCCTTGGGGAAGCCGGACGTGCCGTTGACGGACTGCACTTCGGTGTCCCAGATGGTTTCGATCTTGGGGTTGGACATCAGGCGGTTTTCGAGGATTTTCTCGCAGCGCAATTCATCCCGGCGGTGGATCAAGTACACTTTGGACGCATGGTTGGTCAGGTAGAGCGCTTCTTCAACCGCTGTGTTACCCCCGCCCACGACCGCAACGGCGCGGTCTTTGAAAAAGAAGCCGTCACAGGTCGCACAGGCGGAAACGCCAAAGCCTCGGAATTCTTCTTCGCTGTCCAAACCAAGCCACTTTGCCTGTGCGCCGGTGCAAATCACCAGCGTGTCGCAGGTCCATTCGGTTCCCGACTCACAAGACAGCGTGAAGGGACGGTGTTCCAAATCGACCGACGCGACGTGATCGAAGACCATTTCAGTCCCGACGTTCTCAGCCTGCGCCTTCATCTGGTCCATCAGCCACGGGCCTTGGATGGCCTCGGCAAAGCCGGGGTAGTTTTCAACGTCTGTGGTAATCGATAACTGGCCACCGGGCTGCATCCCTTGGAGCAGCATGGGGTTCAACGCAGCGCGAGCGGCATAGACGGCCGCGGTATATCCCGCTGGACCTGAGCCCAAGATAATCATTTTCCGGTGGTTTGACTCAGTCATGCATTGGTCCCCTTTTGCCTCGACAAAGCGCCCTGCTGGTTCGGCGCTTTCAGTTTCCACAATATATAGGTGACGGCGGTTCATCTGGCAAAACGAAGGCCTGTGGAGCATTGGTGGATAATTGCTTTTCTGTGTAATATTCTTTCTGATATGACACCAATGATTCACAAATATGTCCGAGAACCCTCATGCCTCGCCTCGCGCTTGACGCCATCGATCTCAAAATTCTGAGAATCCTTCGTGATGAAGGGCGAATCACCAACGTGGCTTTGGCAGCACGGGTGGGCATCTCACCCCCGCCTTGTCTGCGCCGCGTGCGGGCGTTGGAGGAGGCAGGGTACATTCACGGCTATCACGCCGAGCTGGATGCCGACTTGATTGGCTATGAGGTCACGGCCTTTTGCAACGTTGGCCTGGTCAGTCAGGCCGAGACCGATCTAAAATCCTATGAAGCGTTGGTGCGTTCATGGCCGAATGTTCGGGAGTGTCACATGCTGATGGGCGAGGATGATTTCATCCTGAAAGTCATGGCGCCCTCGGTCGAAGAGCTAAACGCCTTTATCATCAGTCATTTAACGTCTGCGCCCAATGTAAAGAACGTCAAGACGGCGATCTGTATTCGTCGGTCAGATCGCAAACCATCGGTTCCGGTACCCACGGTCTGAGCCGACGGCGTACCGGAAGCGGTTGGGGTCAAGATTACTTGATCTTGTTCACGTCGTCCGAGCCCCACGCGGCGATAAACATGGACAACACAACGCCCAAGCCAAACACAGCGATCGGCAGCAGGGTCCAGTTCATGACAAACAGCATGAACAGAACAACGGCCATAACAACCACCCACATAATTGCGGTGATGGTGTCTTTCATGGAGATCTCAAGCGGGTTCTTCGCAGCCATGGGGCAATCCTTAGACGAAAAAAGAGTTCAGTTACCGGTGCTTTTACTGGTCTAAGCCGCCTTGGGCAATCGGTCCCTGTCATGCGGTGCGCTCAGGTCAATATCTGGCCCCTGCGGAACGATCAGAGTGGGGTTGATGGTCGGGTGGCTGGCGTAATAGTGGCGTTTGATGTGATCCATGTTCACCGTCGGCATGACCCGCGCCGTCTGCACCAAATCCAGCATATAATTCTGAATGTTCGGGCAGTCGGCAATCCGCCGCAAATTACACTTGAAGTGCCCGACGTACACCGGATCAAACCGCAGCAAAGTCGGGAGGAAGCGCCAATCGGCCTCTGTGATGCGATCTCCGGTTAGATACCGCTGAGTGCTGAGGCGCGCTTCCATCTCGTCGAGCACCGCAAAGACCTTCGCGACTTCAGCGTCGTAAACGTCTTGCTGGGTCGCAAAGCCTGACTTGTAAACGCCGTTGTTGAAGTCGCCGTAGATCCGCGTGTTCAAGGCGTCGATTTCGTCAGCCACGTCAGCAGGGCGATAAGCCGGCGCGACGCCCCCAACGGTCTCGAATTCCTCATCAAACATGCGGATGATTTCTGAGCTTTCGTTGTTGACGATGGTGCCAAGTTTCTTGTCCCACAGCACAGGCACCGTCACCCGGCCTGTGTAGTCGCTTTGGGCTGCGGTGTAGACTTGGTGCATGAAGCGCGCGCCGTTGATTGGATCGGGAACAACGCCCGAGCCATCCTCAAAGGTCCAACCGTTTTCCAGCATAATGGCATTCACCACCGACACGGAAATATGCTCTTCGAGCCCTTTCAGCGCGCGATAAATCAACGTGCGGTGCGCCCAAGGGCAGGCATAGGAGACATAGAGATGGTAGCGACCGCTTTCCGGGGCGTGCGGGGTTGAGCCATCCGCCTTGACCCACGAGCGGAACGAGGAATCTTTGCGCTTGAAATGGCCGCCGGTGGATTTTGTGTCGTACCACTGATCCACCCATTTGCCTTCGACGAGTAAGCCCATGGCGATTTTTCCTCACAATAACGTTGTTTTGAAAAACATGGGTTTGCGCTGCGCCGTCGATAAGGTGCAAAAACGCACACAACCTGAGCAAAAATAGTGAGTGACCATGTCCAGTGCGCGCCTGACCCTTGGCACCTTTAACGTTTTGAACCTCGTTCCAGGCTCAACGCCTGAGATGCGGCATTTCTTTTACAAAGCTGAACCCAAGCAGTCTTACTGGGCCGCCGATCCGGGCGATTCGGGGCTCTCGGCTTATGAGCAGAAGCTTCATTGGCTTGCGCGGCAGATTGATCTGCTGAACTGCGATGCGATTGCGTTTCAGGAGGTGTTTGACGAAGCGCCCCTGCGCGAAGCCATCGCGCTTTCGAGTTGGAACGAGCACCCGCATACGCTGGTGATGGGCGGCGCGCCGAGCTTTGTCGAAACTGAGTTCAAGGGCACGCCAGCGCGGGTTTACAATAAGCCGCGCGTCGCCTTGTTGGTGCGCGGAGATTGGCAGGTGGAGGCAGAGGTGCTGGATGCGTTTCCAGCCGGCTTTGATTTTCATGAGCCGCTGACTGGTCGCGACGGGTCCGAGCGTGCCTTTGCCTATCAGCGCAACGGCGCGCCGGTGACGCACATGTATCGCCCCGCGCTGCGCTGTGTGCTGACGTTGCCGGAGTGGTCAGAACGCTTGCAGGGCGTGCCAGAGGGTGAGCGCGGGCAGGTTGTGGTCTATGCCGCGCACTTCAAATCCAAAGCCCCGATGTCCGAACGGCCCCAAGTCGGCAGTTCAGCCGAAAAGGCGCGCCAATACGCGCGCGAAAATGCCTTGGGGATCGCCCGCTCGGCCATGATCCGCAACGTGGACGCAGCAGCGGTGCGGTGGCGGATCATCGAAGATCTGGAAGGGCACCCCGAGCGACCTGTGGTGCTGATGGGCGATTTAAATGATGAGCTGGAGGCGATTTCAACGGACGTCGCAGGGGGTTTGTCGGTTCCCTATTTCAGCCGCGATGACTATCCCGACGATGATCGCGAGCTGATGCGCCACGTTTCCAGCGATCTGGCGCTCTACTCAACAGCGCGCCGCCATGCCCGCAAAACGCAGCGGGACGTGTTCTATACGTTCTTCTGGGATGGGCAGCATAACACGCTCGACCATATCCTCGTCTCGCGTCACTTCATTCCGCATTGGATGCGCGAAGATTGGGGATCCCCCGAAGTTGGGGATGTGGGCTCGCTGCGGGTGTTCAATGACCATCTGATGGACGACATGCTTGATGAGTTGGAGCACTGGCAAGTGTCCAAGTACCACGCACGGTGTTCGGACCACGGTCAGGTGGTTGTGCGGCTGGATTGGAACCGCCGTCCGAAGACGGCGACAACGTCCTAGATGAAGGAGATTTTTTCGACTTCGTAGTAGCGCGTACCCTTGGGAGTCGTCACCTCAGCTGAGGCGCCGACTTCCTTGCCGATCAAGGCGCGGGAAAGCGGTGAAGAGACGGAGATTTTACCCACCTTCAAATCCGCTTCGAGGTCGCCAACAATCTGATAGGTCACAGGCTCGTCGGTTTCCTCGTCGACCAAGCCGACGGTTGCGCCAAACACGACGGTACTGCCCGACAAGGTCGAAACGTCAAAGACTTCCGCCCGGCCAAGAGTGCCTTCAAGGTTAGCAATCTCGCCCTCGATAAAGCCCTGCTTCTCGCGCGCTGAGTGGTATTCGGCGTTCTCTGACAAGTCGCCATGTTCTCGAGCTTCTGCGATCTGCTGAATGATCGCGGGTCTTTCTACAGACTTAAGATGTTTCAACCGGGTTTCGAGGCGTTCAAAACCTTCTTTGGTGAGTGGAAACTTTTCCATCTGCTGTAAGTCCTCCGTTTCGCAGGGACCGGGGTCATCTAGGGTTAGTGATTAGGGCTTACGCCGCGTACGATTGCAAAGAGGCGACAGTAAGCGCGCCTGTCTGCGACGCTTTTATCGCTTGCGCAACCGCAAAAGCGCTTGCCAATGTCGTATGATACGGAATTTTGCGCGTTAACGCGGTTCTCCGCAGGCTTTTTGAGTCATCGATGGCCTTTTGGCCTTCAACTGTGTTCACCACAAGATGGATTTCCCCGTTGATCATCGCGTCGACCGCGTTGGGTTGTCCTTCGTGAACTTTGTGAACGTGCGCGCAAGCGATACCGGCATCGAGCAAGGTCCGGCAGGTGCCGTCTGTGGCCAGTAGGGTGAAGCCTGCGTCGATGAATTGCTGACCCAATTCTGGCAAGCGCGCTTTGTCGTGATCTCGGACAGACAGAAAGACCACGCCCGAACTCGGCAGTTTGACGTTCGCTGCGAGCTGCGCCTTGAGGAACGCGTGGGCGAAATCCGCGTCCAGGCCCATGACTTCGCCGGTTGAGCGCATTTCTGGGCCAAGCAACACGTCAACACCCGGAAAGCGATCAAAGGGGAAGACAGCTTCCTTGACCGCCATTTGCCCGGCGTTGTGGGGCTTGGGTGGCAGTTGGGCCAGCGTTTCACCCGCCATGATGCGCGCGGCAATTTTGGCCACGGGAACGCCAGTCGCTTTGGCGACAAAGGGCACTGTCCGGCTGGCGCGCGGGTTGACTTCGAGCACGTAGATCGCATCGCCTTGAACGGCGAACTGCACGTTCATCAAGCCGCGAACATTCAGCGCCACCGCCAGTTTCTCGGCCTGATCCTTCAGGCGCGCAACCAAATCGTCGGAAAGCGAGTAGGGCGGCAGCGAGCAGGCGCTGTCACCGGAGTGGATGCCGGCTTCTTCGATGTGTTCCATGATCCCGGCAATGTAGACCTCTTCGCCATCACAGATCGCGTCAACGTCCACTTCGATGGCGTCGCGCAAGTAGCTGTCGATCAGCACGGGAGTGTCACCGGAGACCTTCACGGCTTCGGAGACGTAGCGGCGCAGGCGTTCAGTATCGTTGACGATCTCCATGCCTCGGCCACCCAGAACGTAAGATGGGCGCAGCAGGACCGGGTAGCCGATGTCTTCAGCGACGCGTTCAACTTCTTCAGGCGTCCGGCCCAAGCCGTTGGAGGGCTGGAGCAGGCCAATATCGTTCAGCAGCTGTTGGAACCGTTCCCGGTCTTCCGCCAGATCAATGGCATCGGGCGATGTACCGAGAATCGGAACCCCTGCCTTTTCCAGAGCCGCGGCAATTTTCAGCGGCGTTTGCCCGCCGAATTGCACGATGACGCCTTTGAGCGTGCCGCGTTCCTGTTCCTTGCGCGCAATTGAGAGCACGTGCTCTTCGGTCAGTGGCTCGAAGTAGAGGCGATCAGCGGTGTCGTAGTCGGTCGAAACCGTCTCAGGGTTACAATTCACCATGATGGTTTCGTAACCGGCTTCTTTGAGCGCATAGCATGCATGGACGCAGCAGTAATCGAACTCGATGCCCTGCCCAATGCGGTTTGGTCCACCGCCCAGAATCATCACCTTTTCCCGGTCAGAGACGTCGGCCTCGCAAACCGGTGCGTTGAAGCGGTCATCAACAACGGTGGAATAGAAGTAGTTGGTGTTCGATGGGAACTCAGCCGCGCAGGTATCGATGCGCTTGTAGACGCGGGTGCCTGCGCTGGGGCCGGCGAGGACCAGATCCTGAATTTCCCGCAAGAACCAGCGATCAATTTTGGAGGCGTTGTGCACGTCGTCAACGCTCATACCCGCGCGCAAAGCGGTGCAAACCGACAGAATGCGGGTGGGTGTTGGCGCGCGCAGGTGTGCAGCGACCGCGCCTTGATCGGCGATCTTGCCGTCTGCGATGCCCGGCACGTCAATATCGTCAGCCCCGCTCAAGCCCGTTTCCAGACCGATGAGCGCCTTGTGGAAGCTTTCTTTGAAATCGCTGCCCAAAGCCATGACTTCACCCACGGACTTCATGGCCGTGGTCAGGTTGGTTTGTGCACCGGGGAACTTTTCGAAGGCAAAACGCGGGATTTTGGTGACCACGTAGTCGATGCTCGGCTCAAAAGAGGCAGGCGTGACTTTGGTCATGTCGTTCTGCAGCTCATCGAGGGTGTAACCCACGGCCAGCTTTGCCGCGATTTTGGCAATCGGGAAGCCAGTGGCTTTGGACGCCAGCGCGGAAGACCGCGACACGCGGGGGTTCATTTCAATGACGATCAACCGGCCATCGTCCGGGTTTACGGCGAACTGCACGTTCGAGCCGCCCGTATCCACGCCAATCTCTCGCAGAACCGCAATCGACGCGTCACGCATGATCTGCAGCTCTTTGTCCGTCAGGGTCAAACTTGGTGCGACAGTGATCGAATCGCCCGTGTGGACGCCCATCGGGTCGATGTTCTCAATCGAGCAAACGATGATGCAGTTGTCCGCCTTGTCGCGCACCACTTCCATCTCGAACTCTTTCCAGCCCAGAATGGATTCTTCGACCAGCACTTCGGTGACCGGAGACAGGCGCAGACCGCCTGCGAGCATGTCGAGGTATTCTTCGCGGTTGTAGCAAATGCCCCCGCCTTCGCCGCCAAGCGTAAAGGACGGGCGCAGGATCACGGGCAAGCCGGTGATCGCCAGCGCTTCTTCGGCCTGATCCATGGAAGTCACCAGAATAGAGCGCGAGCTTTCCAGACCGATTTTGTCCATCGCATCGCGGAACTTCAGCCGGTCTTCTGCTTTTTCAATGGATTCCGCCCGCGCACCGATCAGCTCAACCCCGTATTTTTCCAGCGTACCGTCATAGTGCAGCGCCAGACCGGTGTTCAGGCCGGTTTGACCGCCCATGGTCGGCAGCAGCGCGTCAGGGCGCTCTTTCTCGATGATCTTGGCCACCATTTCCGGGGTGATGGGCTCGACATAGGTCGCGTCGGCCAGATCGGGGTCGGTCATGATGGTCGCTGGGTTAGAGTTGACCAGAATAACCCGGTAGCCCTCTTCCCGGAGCGCCTTGCACGCCTGTGCGCCGGAGTAATCGAATTCGCAAGCCTGACCGATGATGATCGGGCCAGCGCCGATGATCATGATCGAGTTGATGTCAGTACGTTTAGGCATCCATCATCTCCATGAAACGATCAAACAAGTAGTGGGAATCGTGAGGGCCGGGGCTGGCTTCGGGGTGGTATTGGACCGAGAAGGCGCGGTGCTTGGTGGAGCGGATGCCTTCGTTGGTGCCGTCAAACAGAGAAACGTGCGTCGCTTCAACGTCGCTGGGTAGGCTTTCAAGCTCCACCGCGAAGCCGTGGTTCTGCGAGGTAATCTCGACCTTGCCGGTTTGCAGGTCTTTAACCGGGTGGTTCCCGCCTCGGTGGCCCTGATGCAGCTTGGCGGTCTTGGCGCCCAAGGCCTGCGCTAGGATTTGGTGGCCCAGACAAATGCCAAAGATCGGTGTTCCGCTGTCCAGCACGCCCTGAACCGCACCAACGGCGTAGGCGCCGGTCGCTGCTGGGTCGCCGGGTCCGTTGGACAGGAAGACGCCATCGGGCGCGTGGCTGAGAATTTCTGCGGCCGTGGCTGAGGCTGGAACGACGGTCACGTCGCAACCGCGAACGGCAAGGCTGCGCAGGATGTTGAGCTTGGCGCCGAAATCGACGGCGACGACCTTTTTTGTCGGCGTTGTCATGTCGCCGAAGCCTTCAGTCCGGCTCCACGTGGTTTGCGACCATTTATAGGTCTGCCCTGTGGTTACTTCTGCGGCCAAATCCAAGCCCTTTAGCCCGGACCATCCGCTGGCCTGCTCAAAGGCAGCCGTCAGGTTGGCGTCGCTGAGGTCACCATGCACCACCACACCGTGCGGTGCGCCTTCGTCGCGGATCATGCGGGTCAGTGCGCGGGTATCGATGCCGGCAATCCCGGTCATATTCTTGGCGCGCATCCAATCGGAAAGATGCTGTGCGGCGCGGTAGTTCGAAGGCTGTGTGATATCGCAACGCAGGACGCAGCCGCGTGCATGAACCTGCAGCGCTTCAACGTCTTCATCGTTGGTTCCGACATTGCCGATATGCGGGAAGGTGAAGGTGATGATCTGTCCGGCGTAGGAGGGATCCATCAGGATTTCCTGATAGCCGCTCATTGACGTGTTGAAGCAAACTTCGCCCAAGCTTCGCCCTTCAGCACCCAGGCCCAAGCCCCACAGAATAGCGCCATTTCCCAACACGAGCGCACCCGTAGCGAGGTTTGGTTTGGTGGCTAAGGCCGCGGAAAACCGCGTCTTTGCTGGTCCCGAATCAACGGTTTGGTCGGACATAGGGAAGAGGCTCCAATCGGTGCTGATCGCTCTAAAATTAACGCACGTACTGGAAGACAGTGGAGTAAGCCCGAGGACGGGTTGCGTCAAGGAATGCCAGAGGCGCGTTGGTTCCCCTTCTACCGTATGTAAAGCAGTCTGCATGCGTTAAGCGCAAGTCAGCGCCAGCCTTTGGGGGTTATTGCCAAACTTCCGCCACAACATTAGCTTCCGCGCATCTCAAAACAACACGCAGGCAGTCCATGCTCCGCGAGACACTGACCGGGTCCATGAAGGACGCGATGAAAGCCAAAGATCAGGTGACGCTCTCCACGCTTCGTCTGGTTAACGCTGCGATCAAGCAGCAGGACATCGACGTTCGGTCTTCTGGCAATTCAGAAGGCATCGCCGATTCCGACATCCTGTCCCTGCTGCAAAAAATGATTAAGCAGCGTCGGGAAAGCATCAAAATGTACAACGAGGGCGGTCGCCCTGATGCAGCGGCTCAGGAAGCTGCTGAGATCGAAGTGATCGAGCGCTTTCTGCCGCAGATGATGAGCGAAGAGGAAGTGCAAGCTGCCCTTGACGCGGTTATCTCCGAAACCGGTGCAGCGTCCATCAAGGACATGGGCCCGGTCATGGGGATGCTGAAGGAAAAGTACGCAGGCCAGATCGACTTCGGCTCGGTTTCGCCCATCGTGAAGCAGCGCCTGTGCGCTCTGGCCAAAGCGGCCTGAGATAACGCAGGCCACGGAAACAGGGTGCCAAAGACGATCAGAGACGATCCGTTCAGGCACCCTGATACAGCAGCAGGGCGGTTCCAAGCCCGGCTAGCACGGCGCCGACCCAGGCCAACAGAGCCGGGCGCTGACGGGTAACAATCCAAATTAAAGGCAACTGCGCGACCGGTGTCATCGATGACAGCGTGGCCACGAGTGCGGCGTCTGTCATGCCCAGAGCCAGCAGAAACAGCGTCATGCCCAGGCCAATACCCAAGAAGCCACTCAGCCCGATGATCAATACCAGCCGCGGCGTCAGCCGTGCTGCGGACTGCGCTGGGGTTGGTGTCCACGGGCCGGGGATCAGCATGATCAGCCACAGCGCCAGCGCTGCAATCGATACGCGGATCGCCGACGCGACAATGGGGTCAGGCCGGGTCGAAAGGTCGGGGTTGTCCATCACGGGGTTGGCGATGATGGTTCCGATGGCTTGTGATAGCGCTGCGCCGAGCCCAAGCAGCACGCCGACGACCATGAGGCCTTGAACCGACTCCCAGACGTGGAGCTGATCCTTCCGCTTCCCGTAGACGATGGCCACCGTCACGCCAGCAAAAACCAGCCCGATCCCCATCCAATCTTGCGTGCTCAGAACCTGTCCAAAGCCGATTCCGATCAGTGCGGTCATCGGTGCGTGGGTGGAAAACAGCATGGTTGTGCGTCTTGGGCCGAGTCGTGCGATGGTGCTGTAAAGCAGCGTGTCGCCAATGAAGATCCCGATAAAGCCAGACACGCTGAGCACGCCAAATTGCATCAGCGAGGGGAACTTCCCCTGCTGGAAAACCAGACCCACGGCAATCACGGCCATGGTGATGGCGATCAAGGTGATGCGGATGCGGTTGTACCGCATGCCCCCCAAAACCCGAGCAGGGCCAGCAGAGATGATGGACGTGATGGCCCAAACACCAGAAATGGAGAGCGCGATCAGCGCGCCCTGATCTATCAAGGTCACAGTTGGTAATCTCAGTGGTGGGTGCCATGTTGCTCAGATTGCAAGCCGGAGGCAGGATGATAGGGGGGAGGCTTAGCAGCGTTTTTAGGTTAGACTGCTTCGCCTTAATATTCTCTAAAGCTATGTTGCTTTTGCCGTCCACGCGCTAACGGCGAGCCTGCAACGCAGGTTCGCACAACAGGAGTAAACTCGGCTGTGGCCACAATCCCACCCGCTTTCCTCGATGAACTCCGGACACGGCTTGATCTGTCCGATGTCGTCGGCGCGCGCGTCAAGCTGCAGCGCAAAGGGCGTGAGTGGACGGCTTGCTGTCCTTTCCACAACGAAAAAACACCCTCGTTCTACGTGAACAACGAGAAAGGCTTTTATCACTGCTTTGGCTGTGGTCAGCACGGCGACCACATTGGCTTTGTGATGAACCACGACGGCCAGACCTTTATTGAAGCGGTGGAGACATTGGCAGCCCAAGCCGGCGTGGATATGCCCAAAGCCGATCCCGATGCCGCACGGAAGGCCGAGCGCGCCAAGGGCTTGAAAGAAGCCATGGTCGCCGCGGTAAAAGCCTATCAGGACGCCTTGACGTTGCCGGAGGGTGAGACCGCACGGGCTTATATCGACAAGCGTGGTTTGAGCCCGGAAACGGTCCAGCACTTTGGCTTGGGCTACTCACCAGACTCGCGCGATTGGTTGTTCAAGAAACTCATTGCCCAAGGCTTTAGCGCGCAAGTCATCATTGATGCCGCACTGGCCAAAGCCCCAGAAGACGGCAGACCGCCCTTTGATATGTTTCGGGGGCGTCTGATGTTTCCGATTTGGGATCGACAGGGCAATCCCGTTGCGTTTGGCGGTCGCATTTTGGGCGATGGTGAGCCCAAATACCTCAACTCACCCGACACCCCAATCTTTCATAAGGGCTTGCTGCTCTATGGGCATCATTTGGCCCGCAAGTCGGCGCACGACCGGGGGGAGATTTTGGTTGTCGAAGGCTATATGGACGCCATCGCGCTGGCGCAGGCTGGGGTTGATAATGCGGTTGCGCCGCTGGGAACAGCGCTGACCGAAGATCACCTGCGTTTGCTGTGGAAGATGGTGCCTGCGCCAACGGTTTGCTTGGATGGTGATGCGGCGGGTCAGCGGGCGGCACGGCGCACGGCAGAGCGGGCATTGCCGCTGTTGCAAGCGGGTAAATCCGTTAAGTTCGCGACCTTGCCAGACGGCCAAGATCCGGATGACTTGCTCAAGCACGGCGGATTGCGCGCGTTGCAAACCGTGTTATCGAAATCAGAAACCCTGCCTGCGGCACTTTGGCGCTGGGAGCGGATGAGCATGGCGCGCAATGACGCTGAGCAGCGCGCGGCCCTGTGGTCGCGGATCAATTCAGCGCTGAAGACCGTCGAAGACTCGAGTCTCAATGCGGCGCTGGAAGCCGACATGATAGGCCGGTTCGAAGCCTCCTTCGGCCATCACCCCTTCCGCAAGAACACCGGGCGTCAATGGCAGCGGAGCGCGGGGGGTGGAGCAGGGGGTGGAAAGGGCTACCGAAATCCTGCCGCGACCGGGCTGAAACGACCCGGTAATGATCGGGTATCCGCCTTGGATACACAGGCGCTGGCACGGCGTCAGTACGAGGTTTTATTCGCCGTTTTCCTCAATCATCCAGACTTGCTGGAGCTCTACGGCGAAAATCTTGCCACTCTGACCATGCTGGACGTCGATCTTGCGCAATTCCGCGATGCGCTGGTTCAAGCCCTGTTCGCAGACGTAACCCTTGACTCAGAGCATTTGGGCGCTCATCTGTCGGAACGTGGGCTAGACAGCATGGTCGAGCGTTTAACGGGTTTTGAAACCCAGCTCCATGCAGGCTTTGCAAAGCCAGAAGCTCGGAAAGATGAGGTGATCGAGGGTCTAGAGACCTTGTTCGCAGGTTTTATGCATCGGGACATGCAGCACGAGTTGCAAGTGTCACGGGTGGCGTTGCCTGCGTATGCTGTTTCGGATGATGAGCTGAAAGCTCTGCATCTGCGCGCCAAGGCCTACACCGACGCCAAGCCATCCTCCTGATAGCCGGTCCCCGTTTATGGGGCCACGAAACCATATGCGTTGTCCGATTGTTTGCTGTTGAGCATCAACCGGGTGATGCCCCGAGTACGTTGAAACACTGAGGTCTGAATGAGCAACCAAGCGCGCGCAGCAGAAAAGCCGACAGAGACGGATGCCGCCAAAGACGCCGCCGGCGGTGCTCAGGACACGGTCCTGATCGCAGTCCGCAAGCTCACCGAACGGGCAAAAGCCAACGGGTCGGTGACCTATGACGATATCAATGAATTTCTGCCTGAAGATCAGGTGAGCAGTGATCAGATCGAAGACGTGATGGCACAGCTCTCTGAGGCTGGTGTGACCGTTACCGAAAACGAAAGCGCGGACGGGGACAAAGAAGAGACCACCGACGTCGCCAACCCAACGGGTAACATTAAAGACGAAGACGTGGGCCGGACCGATGACCCGGTTCGCATGTACTTGCGCGAGATGGGCTCGGTTGAGCTGCTGTCACGCGAAGGCGAAATTGCCATTGCCAAGCGGATCGAAGCTGGCCGTGAAGACATGATCGCCGGCATTTGCGAGTCGCCGCTGACGTTCTCCGCGCTCATGTCCTGGCGGCAGTCGTTGCAGGAAGAAGTCGTTTTGCTGCGGGACGTGATCGATCTCGACGCGACCTATGCCGCGCACATGCGCGCGCTTGCCGGCGACGAAGACGCGAATGACCCGTCGCTGGATGTCGCTGCGGCCGAAGGTCTTGCCGACGGTGAAGAGGACGACGAGGACGAAGACGAGGAAGGCGAAGAGGGCGCAGAAGGCGCTAAGGCTTCTTCCGATGACGACGATGATGACGAAGACAACAGCGTTTCTCTCTCCGCGATGGAAGGCATTCTGCGCGATGATGTCATGGAAGCGCTGGACGTCATCGCAGGCGCCTACAGCGGCTTGCATAAGGTCCAGAAGGATCGCATGACCCTGCTGCAAACCGGTGAAGACGTCCCTGAAGAAATCGAAGCGGCCTACGAAGAAGGTCGTGAGATGGTGATTCGGGCGATGAAACTGATCCGCCTGAACAACAACCTGATCGACCAGCTTGTCGATCAGATGAAGTCGATCAACAAAGCCATCATTGGTCACGAAACCAAGCTGATGAAGCTCTCTGATCGCTGTAAAATTCCGCGTGATGAGTTCATCGAAGAATACTTTGAGAACGAGATTGATCCGAGCTGGTTGGAGCGCATGGCCGCTGTGGATCCATCTTGGAAGATGCTGTCTGACCGCTATGGCTCTATGGCCAAAGAAATTCGCGAGGACATTGCCGACATCATCCACCAGGTTGATTTGCCGGTCAGCGAATTCAAACGCATCGTTGAGAAAGTCCAGAAGGGTGAGCGCGATTCGAACCGCGCCAAAGCCGAAATGATCGAGGCCAACTTGCGGTTGGTGATTTCGATCGCGAAAAAGTACACCAACCGGGGTTTGCAGTTCTTGGATTTGATTCAGGAAGGCAATATCGGCCTGATGAAGGCGGTCGACAAATTCGAATATCGCCGCGGTTACAAGTTCTCAACCTACGCAACATGGTGGATTCGACAGGCCATCACCCGCTCGATCGCGGATCAGGCGCGGACCATTCGTATTCCTGTGCACATGATTGAAACGATCAACAAACTGGTGCGGACTGGTCGTCAGATGCTGCACGAAATTGGCCGTGAGGCGACGCCCGAAGAGCTTGCGTCTCGCTTGGGCATGCCGCTGGAAAAAGTACGCAAGGTGATGAAAATCGCCAAAGAGCCGATTTCCCTCGAAACCCCGATCGGGGACGAGGAAGATTCCCACTTGGGTGACTTCATCAAGGATGAGAACGCCATTATTCCGGTGGAAGCGGCGATCAATAACAACCTGCGTGAATCAACCACGCGCGTTCTGTCCTCGCTGACACCGCGAGAAGAGCGCGTGTTGCGGATGCGTTTTGGCATCGGCATGAACACAGACCACACACTTGAAGAAGTCGGTCAGCAGTTCTCCGTAACCCGTGAGCGTATTCGTCAGATTGAAGCCAAGGCCTTGCGCAAGCTCAAGCATCCTTCGCGGTCCCGCAAGCTGCGTTCCTTCCTCGACCACTAGGTCGCTTCCGGCAGAATTGGCGTAAGCCCATGTTTGCTCTGTCTAAAATCGTGCACTGGTTCCTCGATCCCGTGCACTTTTTGCTCGCCGTTTTTTTAGTCGGCACGCTGATCCGCTTGTTGAACCAAGGCATCTATGCCCGCACGGGCCAACTGTTTCAGGTCGCAGTTCTCGGTGCCGTGCTGGCGTTGTTCTTCTTGCCCATGGGCTCTCGCATGCTGGAACCGCTGGAAAACCGCTTCCCCGCGTTTCGATTGCAGTCTGAGGCAGGACGGCTGGACGGTGTCATTGTGCTCGGCGGTTCGCTCGATCTGCGCGCCTCCATGGACAGCGCCGCCTTGATCCAAGTGGGGAGCGCCAGCGACCGCATGCTCACGGCAATCGAGGTTCTGACTCAAACCGATGTCGACCTGTATCTGACGGGGGGTGACGGTGCCCTGACCAACCGTGTCGAGATTGGGGAAGCGGCTTTGGTCGCCGAATGGCTGGGTCAGCAGGGCTTTGATTCGGGCCGTATCAAGGTTGAAAGCCAGTCTCGGAACACAGCCGAACACCCAGAGGCTTTGCTCGCAGCCTTTCCTGAGTTGGAAAGCGGTATCTATGGGCTGGTGACCTCTGCCTTTCATATGCCTCGCGCCGTGGGTGTCTTCGAGAAACGAGGCATATCGGTTGTGCCGATTCCCGTAGATTACCGTTCCAATCGTCGCCGTGGTATCGTATTCGGCCAAGGAATCGATGAATGGGAGCGGTTTGCCCTAGCTGCGCGCGAGTGGGGAGGTCTATTCTTCTACTACGCGCTGGGGCGGACGGATCATGTTTTTCCCCGTCCACAGACAGGGCGATAACAGGGCTTATAGGGGGCGTGCGTTATGGATTGGCTGAGTTTTTCAACACTCATTGATGGTGTTTTGGGTGAAAGTGACAATCAGGTTCTGAACGTCTTGCTGCCCGTTGGCGCTAAGGTGCTAGGCGCAACGCTGGTTCTGATTGCCGGTTGGATTTTTGCGGCGTGGTTCTCGCGGACCATCGACAAGTTTCTGACCGAACGCACCTTGCTTGATGCAACGATTGAGAAAGTGCTGATCCAAGTCCTGCGCTTTGCCATTCTGATCGTAACCGTCCTGCTGGCCTTGCAAATGTTTGGGGTGCAGACCGCGACAATTCTCGCGCTGCTCAGTGGTGTCGCCTTGGCAATCGGTCTGGCGGTGCAGGGGACGCTCTCGAACGTCGCTGCTGGGGTCATGTTGCTGATTTTGCGTCCGTTGAAGGTTGGCGAGTGGGTTGCCGCGGCGGGGGCCAGCGGCTCTGTCAGCCGCGTGGGCTTGTTCCGCACCGATCTGATTACGCTGGCCAATGTTTTGGTTTCCGTGCCGAACACGGCGATCTTTGAAGGCTCCATCGAAAACTATACCCGCTTGGGCCGTCGCCGGATGATTGCCGTGATCGGCGTTGCCTATGACACAGATTTAGATCAGGCTATGGACGTGTTGCGCGGTGTTGTGTCTGCCAATCCGGCGTGGGAAGACCTGCCGGCACCTTACGTTTACGTGTCGAATTTGGGCGACTTCTCGGTTGATTTGACAGTATGGGCGTGGGCCGACGGCAAGAAGTATTGGGACGCTCAGGCAGCCTTTCGCTTGCAAGCCAAAAAGGCGCTGGATGAAGCCGGGATCGAAATTCCCTTTCCGCACCAAGTCGAAATTCACAAAGCAGATTAATCCAAAGGCGCTTTGCTTGCGATCAAACACAGTGCTATCAGCCAAGAACGATTTGGGGGCCTGTAGTTCAGCGGTTAGAACCCTCGGCTCATAACCGAGTTGTCGCAGGTTCGAATCCTGCCGGGCCCACCATCTCGTCCTGGCGCTCTTTGCTATGGTTTACCGCGCAACGAGGAGGCGTCTATGATTTCCGCAGCACACTGGTTTCAGAAGGCTGAACCGCTGGTCTATGCCACGCGCGCAGATGGCATCGAGACCGTTCAGGGCGGTCACTTTGTGGTCGTAGACGGCGAGAACGGCGCGGTCGTAGCGCAGGCGGGGGTGCCGGATTTACCGGCTTTTCCTCGGTCCTCTGCAAAACTCATCCAAGGCTTGCCGCTGGTCGAAAGCGGTGCCGCTTCGGCTTATGATTTGAGCGCCGCGCATTTATCGGTGGCTTGCGCCTCGCATTTTGGTGAGCAAGGGCACGTCGATTTGGTGCGCTCGTGGCTTGAGCATATTGGCTGCACAGCAGACGATTTGGTCTGTGGTGCTGATTGGCCGATGCATCCTGAAGCACGGGTCGAGGTCATCAGCTCAGGCGCGACGCGAACCTCTCTTCATCATAACTGCAGCGGCAAGCATTCCGGGTTTCTGACCGTGTGCCGGCATGAAGGCTGGGCGGTTGCTGGTTACGACGATCCAGATCATCCCGCCCAAAAACGCTATGCAAGCAATCTGCTGGCGCTGAGTGGCGCAGCAGAGGCGGATATCAAATGGGGCGTCGATGGTTGCGCCTTACCGACCCCCGTCCTGCCCATGGTGGATATGGCGCGCGCCTTGGCGTCCTTTGCCCGTCCAGACGCAGGAACAGCACGCGGGCAGGCGCAGACCCGCTTGCTGGACGCGATCGCCGCGCACCCTTGGTACATTGCCGGGACGGGGCACTTCAGTGTCGCTTTAGCCCGAGAGACCAAAGGTCGGATTATCGCGAAGATGGGCGCCGACGGTTACTATGCGACGGTGATCCGAGACAAGGGATGGGGCATGACGCTGAAAATGCTGGATGGTATTTCAGACGTGCAGGACGCCGCGCTCTTCGCCGTCTTGGACCGGCTGGGCGTCTTGTCTGACGATGAACGCGCGATACTCGAACCGGTGGCGCTCAAGCCGATACACAACAGCCGCGGCGCGGTCGTTGGACAGCGGCACGTGATCTAAAACGGGCAGGGGGCCTCGAACCGCAGCGGGCGGTCGTCAACAGGATGATGCAGGGCCAGTACCCAAGCGTGCAGGAGCAATCGGTTACTGGCCGCTGCGCCCTGGGCGGTGGCGTAAAACCGGTCGCCAAAGATCGGGTGCCCCATCTCAGCCATATGGACACGCAGCTGGTGGGAACGACCGGTCAGCGGACGTAGCTCAACCCGTGTGCCGGCTTGCCTCGCAACGTCATGCGCGCCAAGGGCGGTCCACTCGGTTTGAGACGGTTTTCCAATGGCGTGATCCACCACTTGTCGAGGCCGGTTCGGCCAGTCGCAGATCAGTGGCAGGTCGACGCAGCCTGCGGCTTGCGCGGGGGTTCCTTCAACGATGGCCAAGTAGGTCTTTTGCACGCTTCGCTGTTGAAATTGACGCGACAGGGCGCGGTTGGCTTCGAGGTTCTTTGCCATCACCAAAACCCCTGAGGTCGCCAGATCGAGGCGATGGACCACCATGGCTTGGGGGTGTTGCTCCAAAACGCGACTGTAGAGGCTGTCCCGATGGGCCGTGAGCCGACCTGGCACGCTCAGTAGTCCCTCTGGCTTATTCAAGGCCAGCAGGGCGTCGTCTTCGTACAGCACGGGGAGGGGGCCACGTGGGGGTGGCGCATAGACAAAGGTTTCCATGGGTCTTTATTCTGGCAAGCGGTGGGTGTCGTCAATGGCCGCTCCGTGCACTAAGGCGCAAAAATGGATTGACCCTTTTTCGGGCAAGGCAGACGCTCTGTGCTCTAGGAATCGGTGGCCGACAGAGCCCGAATTTAGTGCGTTACACGCTTCAGAGATTGTGCCGAAAGCTGGACGGAAACGAGATTCATCGTATGAACCATCCCCAATATGGCGATTTATGAAAAAAATCTTGCAGTAAACGGCGGGTTTACGCTGTGGAACCACGTTAACGGTCAAAAACTAATAAAAATCGACCAAACTTAAACGCAAATGGTTGACAGTCAAAAAGCATTAGGAGTAAGAAAAATTTATAATTCGCTTTTTTGGAGTATTTAAATGGAAAACTGCTCGCTGAAGATGGAGCGCGATCAAATTCGATTGGAGTTTCAGGGATCCGAGGCCTTTGCTGTCGAACACCTGATTCCTGTTCTTTCAAAAATTGACTGGAACGAAAAGGTTTCTGATTCCAGTGGTTCGTTTGATCGCAATCTTTCCATCCGCACCACGCACGCCATTTGCATGCGCTTGGGGCACAAATCTGGCGCGGACTTATTCCTCTCCGCCGCTGCAAAGCTTTCGCTGATCGATGGTGTTACCCGTTTCAGCCGGAACCAGCTGCACCACGAAGCGAAATCAGCCCGTGAGATCTACAAGCGCAGCACGCACGGTAACAACGCGTCGGCTTACATCCGCAGTTTGCGCGACAACGGTCGCCTGATTGTCGTGGAAGACGATATGTACGAGCTGTCTGAAAACGCCCGCGCGGATCTCGAAGTTCGCCTGTTCGAAGCATCTTCGTCAGAGAGCAGCGTAGACGCCAGCCTGCAAGCAGTAGGCTAAGAGACGGATAAATTCCCAAAGGGGCGCTCTTGATGCGCCCCTTGGCCGCTGATACGGCTTCTAGGTGTTATCACCGGGCGTCTGTCGCAATACTCAACGTTTCATCAAGAATATTTCTCTGCTTTCCGCCGTTGGCGTTGGCTTTACAAGGGCCGTGAGCCTTTTCGGGTGCCTTTCGCCATCCATGGATCATTCACAGATGATTGAGTGCATGGCGCTAGCGCGATCTGAGGCAATCCCTGGCCCGTTCAAGCATCCTGAAGACTTAGGCGAAGGAAATGTCTGGGGCGAAGGAGATGTGTGGCCACGTAGGCCGTTTGCCGATGCTTACGGCGTGCGCAACTTGAAGGTTTATTTAATCGACGGGCGCATGGATAAGCACCGCGTGGCCGTTGGCATCCGTTAAGACTAAAGCAGATCAAGCCCTGTAAGCGATCCGCTGGTAATCGGCCACGACGTTATAACCAGCCCACCTTGAGGGGGCAGGGGCTAACTGTGAGTGCCAACGACATTTAATCGACGGTTGTAAGAGTGGTTGCGGGAGCAGGATTTGAACCTGCGACCTTCAGGTTATGAGCCTGACGAGCTACCGGGCTGCTCCATCCCGCGTTGGGACCGGCGTGGTATCGAGACTTACTGTA
>CAJQLX010000051.1 GCA_905479265.1 uncultured Alphaproteobacteria bacterium | reverse complement strand
CCCTCCCTGAGTAGCTCGAAGAGCGTATCGAAGGGGGAAGGCCAGAGACGGAGCCTCGCGCGGCCCCTTCGATACAGCCGCTGCGCGGCCACTCAGGGAGGGTTGGGGGATGGCATGCAGCGATAAACCCTCCCTGAGTAGCTCGGAGAGCGTATCGAAGGGGGAAGGCCAGAGACGGAGCCTCGCGCGGCCCCTTCGATACAGCCGCTGCGCGGCCACTCAGGGAGGGCTGGGGGATGGCATGCAGCGATAGGGCAAGGCCAGAGACGGGGTCTCGCGCGGGCCGTCAGGATTGGTGGGGGAATGCTGGGATGGTGGGGGTGGAATGGGGGGCCGCACCGGATGTAGCGTTTTGTATCGCCATCGAGGACCAGCGCGCCACGCGCGCTACAAAACCCTCAACCCCCCAATACAAAACCGATCATCCCCAACACATCCCCCTCCGCAAAAATAGAAAATCAACACAAAAAAAGGGACGCAAAAGCGCCCCTCTCTAATTATCTCTAATTGGAAACCATCCAAATTAGAAAATCAAAATTTCAATCTGGCCGTCCGTATTAGCGATCTGAGACCCATCATTATCGATTGCTTCATAGCTCAGCGTTATAACTCCCAAATCCCCGTCATCTTCGACGAACCTTAGAGAACGAACCTCAACCTCGTTCAATGTGGGAGCAGATGGGCCGGGTGTAAGCTCAACGTAATGACCTAAACCCGTCCAGTCATACTCAACGTCACCGCCCGGTAGATTCACAGACTGGGTAGTTGACATACCAGTAATCTTAAAAGTAAGGGCATCATTTTCCGGATCTGTCATACTCCGGAAGATGCTATCACCAATCGGCGCGGTACCCCCTACGGCTACGCCAGCTCTTGCTGGCGCGTCGTATTCAGGCGACTCGTTATCGTCCAAAATTGTTATAGTCACGTCTGTCTGAGCTGACGTACCTTCATTATCCGTCGCCACAAGTGTAAGCGTAATCTCATCCGCTTCTTCAAAATCTAAAGTATCAGTGGAAGTAGACGAATACTGGATGTAAACTTGAGAATAATTGGCCGTCGCGCCACTACCATTTGATGCTGTTGAAACAGTAAAGTTAGTAGTTCCAGCGCTGTTTTCCAAGTCATAGGTCAGATTTGGAGTAAGTCCAAGGTCGCCCGTCAAACTAGACTCACCATTAGTGAAGCTAAGCGCAATCAGATTTTCAGCCGGGGATGCCGTATATCCTTCGACTAGCAAAACTTCTAGGTCGCCTTCATTGGTCGATTCCAGAATATAATCTGATGCAGGAGTACTAGTTGATGGTGCTGATGCTGCAATAAATTCTACATTTTCATCTTCAATATCATTGACGGTAATCGTGACTGCTTTTGTTGCAGCCGATACTGCTTCTGATTCGTCAGTCGCTTTCACTGTGATTGAATAGCTGTTATTACTACTTGAGTCGTCCGGGTTTTCTGCATCTGGTTCCGAAACGAAAGAAAGCGTACCGTTATCCTCATCAATTGTGAACAAATCTGCGTCTGTCCCAGAAATACTGTATGAAATTGAGTTACTAACATCGTTAGTCCCTGCAGTAACAGTTGTAATCGCAGTTTCACCTTCATCAATCGTGATTGCAGAGCTCAGAGCGGTCAAATTTAACGATTGTATTTGATTGCCCACTAATACCTTAAGTGATTGTACTGCTGTCGCACCCTGCGGATCAGTGGCAGTAAGTGTTAGCTCATAGGTGCCATTAACGTCGGAATCTTGATGATCTTCATGGTCAGGTGCGTCATTGAAGGTAATGGCCCCGTTCGCAGAATTGACGCTAAAGAAACTAGAGTCTGTTCCAGCAATGCTGTATGTCAGCAGTGAATTAGATTCCTCATCTTCAGCAGGATTTGGCACCATGCCTGTTATGGCAGTGTCATTTTCTACTGTATTGTAGGTCTTTGTTGTGGCTGCAAACGTTGGAGCATCATTACCGTCGTTTAATTGAATACTAATTGTGCCTTCGTCAGCAGTAGCATTCAAAACGCCATAACTGTCAGTGACGTCAAAATTTATTTTTACGGGCGGGTAACTCCCAGAAGCGACCGAATTATCCAAAGCAGAGAATTTTAATGAATTAGCCTCAGTTGGACTTAACTCATAACCAATTAACGAACTGTCTGAAATTGTTATCGTGCTTCCGCTATCAGAAACGTAGGAAAGAGTGCCGTACTGGTAAGTTGAGATACTGGTGATTGTTAACGACCCGATCGAGTCACCTGTATCTACATCATTAAAGGCATTAACCATCGCCGAGCCGACGTTAGTTGCGGTTTCACCTTCAACAACAGAAATGAGCGAAGTAGCGTCCAACGTTGGCGCATCGTTCTCACCTAGAACAGATATGGTGACATTCGAATTCGAGCTGTCGTAGGTCGTACCATCCGTGCTGAGCTTGACGGAAAAATAGTCAGTGCCATCAAAATCCACGTCTGGTTCATAGCTCAAGTCACTCAGGTCATCAGCGTCGATGTACTGATTCAAAGACACGGCAGCACCATTCAGCTCCAAAGTGCCGTATTCTGGAAGAACAGAAATCTGCAAACTATCGACGGCATCGCCATTCGCGTAGGCGAAATCAGAGGTAACAAACGACAGAACTGAATCATTCGCTGCATTAGATTCAGCAATCTGCTTCGTCGCAATCGTCGTTCCCGAAGGGGTCGTCGTGGTCGTTGGCGTCGTCGAAGTGCGAGCTATTGTGCCAAAGCCGAAGCCGTTGCCGAGCGAGCCGTAGTTGAAGGAGGTGTTGAAACCGCCGACGTTAAAGCTGTTTCCAAAGCTGCCGGTCAGCGTCGAGCCGCCTAAGGACGAACCGAACAGCAGGGAATTTCCGAAGCTGCTGCTGGAGCCAAAGGTTTGGTTGAAGATCGACGCGCCCGTGGACGTGTTGGAAAACGTTGGCTGGACGAGGGTGTAACTCGGGATAACGTTTGTGCCGTTGTTGTAGGTAAACGTGCTGCTTCCGTTCAGAAAGCTGGAAAGTAGGTTCGCCATTATCTCGTTCCTTAAGATCTAGCGTTGGAAAGAGGAGGCCCGCACGCGTTGGCGCGGACCCCCTTTGAAATGTTCCCCTGGGGTGGCTTAAATGCCTTAGTTTACTGGGTCGTGTGGTTGGTTGTTGGCGCTAGGCAACGTCCACAAGGTCGCCACCGGACAGCGCGAACTCGATGTAATCGAGGCCGTCTGTGATCATCCCGATGGACTGTGGAGTCGCGTTGATGATGGAGGCGTTGGAGGCATACAACTCCGTCGCCACATCCCCCGTGAGTGCGCCGTCGCCATCGGAGTCAATCCAGATGCCAACGGAGCCAAAGGCCGCCCCGGCAGCCTGTCCCTGTGCCAGCAAGGCGTCGGTCAGGTCGATGACGGTATCGCCATCGGACAACTGGCCATCACCATCGTAATCGTACAGCAAACCTTTTTGCACCGAGTTGGTGTTCATGCCGTAGACGATGACGGTGCCTTGGGTCGAGTTCGCAACGTCGATCGAGCCGGAGTCAATGGCGCTCACGTCCGTGAGGATCTGTGTCACGTCGTCTTGGAAGTCGATTTCCAGACCGCTGGCGTTCCCCAAAGCATCGACGGCGAAGTAGGCGTTGCCCGTTGCGCTGTTCGCTTGTGCAACGGCCTGTACGCCCATGTCTTCGAGCACGTCGAAGTCGATGGTGTCGAAGTCGTCCGCATCCGCGCGCGCCACGTGCAGGGTGACGTTTGAGGTTTGCGCCGAACCGAGCACGAGGCTGATTTGGTCATCGCCGCCGCCGAGTTCGAGGTCAACTTCACCCGCGCCTTCGGCGATGGTGTTGGTCAGCGTCACGCCGTCCACTGAACCGCCAAGCGTGGTTGCTGCGGTCGTGCTCAGGAACGACTGGTTGCCGTTGCCGAGGTTTGCGATGTTGCGCATGGACAACTGAGGCACCGTAAACGTGGTAGCGGCTGCGTTGACTTCCTGCGTGTACTGCGTGCCAGAGGCAGACAGCGTTACGAGGTATTCGGATTCACCGATGATCATTTCGATCACGTCGTCGCCCGGGGTCATGGTGATTTCGAGGTCGTCATCGCTGACATAACCGTCGATCATCAGCAGCTCTTGGAACGTACCAGCGGAGGTATCGCCCGCCAGCGGTGCCGTGGATGCGATGTTCGCGAACTCAAAGGAGCTGATATCCGCGACAAAGCCAATGCTGCTGACCGTATCAGCGCGGTAGCCGGAGGTTTGTGACAGATCACCGGCGAGGTAGATGCCGCCGTCTTCGGACAGGTCGGACATATCCAGCACGCGCAGGGTGCTGACGTCTTCGCTGGACCCGTTGAACTGCAAGTGCGCTTCGCCGTCGCCCTGTGGCGCGTCAACGTTGACGTACTCGACGTGGTCGATGTGGCGACCAAAGCCGCGTGTGTCGATCTCGTCCCCGTTCAGGTTGATGTTCAGCGTATCCTGCGCATCGTCGCCGAGGTCGATGTGCAACTCGCCGTCTTCGACATCGCTGTCGAGGGTCAGGTCTACGTCGTCATCGTTGTCGCCGCCGAGGATGGTCAACTCATCATCATAGGTCGCGAAGATGTTGGAGGAGCCGGACAGGCCGCCGGTGGTGTATTGGTCACCGGCAAGGTCGATCAGCGTGACTTTCGCGTTTTCACGCGTGTCGATCATCACGTCGCCTTCGATCTGGTTTTCGCCGTAGGCGTAGATCTGGGTGACGTCTTCGTCGTGGATGCCGTCGAGCGTGAGGCTGTAGTCGTAATTGCCCGCGTCGATGCCCAAGCGCACCACGTCGGTGGTGTCGATCATGGCGTCGGCGAAGTCGTAGGTGAACTGACCGGTGAACACGAGCACGGACTCGGTATCGCCCTCGATCATATCAACGCCGGCGAGATCGGCGTAATCGAGCGTGAGGTCATAGTTGTTCATGTCGATGGTCTCGATGCCCGTCAGGGAAACATCCAAGCCCATGTCAGCGTCGGTGTTGACCAGCGTCACGCGGTTTTCGGTCGTCCCCTGAATATACTCGATGTCGCCGGTGCTGCTGCTATCAAGCACGCCGCCGTTGATTTCGAGGTCTACGCCGGAGAGCAGCGTGAGGGTTTCGAAGCCGGCAACGTCTTCGAAGCTGTTCTGGTCGGTGGGGTCGAGGTGGTAGGTCGCGCCGAACTCGGAGAAGTACAGCGTATCCGCGCCGGCCAAGCCGTCGATCACGTAGGAGTTGGCCAGATCGGTGGCGTTTGGCACTTCGAACTCGTCATCATCGTTGGTCGCGAGCGAACTGTCGGTGATGTTCTGGCCGTTCAGGGTGCTGAACCCTGCGCCCGTGCTGTCAAAGTCCGCGTCAACCGTGTTGGTCGGCGAGGTGGAGCCGTTGGACGTGACTTCGATGTTGTAGGTCTCGGTATCCGTATCGACGGAGCCGTCCGAATTGGTCGAGGTCGCGGTCACCGTGATGGTGTGGTTGCCCGTCGCAACAGAGCTGGCGACTGTCACCAAGCCGGTGTTGCTGTCAATGCCGACGCCGGTTGGGTTGTTGTCGATCTCGTAGGAGACGGTGTCCCCTTCGCTGTCGGTAGCGCGGAACAAGTAGGTGCCGCCTTGCGGGATGGTGTAGGTGCCGCCATCGGCTGCGTTCAGCTCCAGCGACGAGGTGCCGGTGTTGCCCGTGCTGCCGGTATTGCCGGTGGTGCCCGCGGTGCCGGAGGTGATGTTGAGGGCGAGGTTGACGGTCTCGTCATTGCCCGCGGCATCGGTAAAGGAAACGGACGGGCCGGTGAACTCGCCCACGTTCAAGCTGCCGGAAATGTCGCCGGTCAGCGTGACGTTGATGGAGCGGTAGGTGTCTTCGGTCCCATCAACCAGGCCGGAGCCGGTGCGCTCGGTCGAGACTGTCGCGCCGTTGGGGAAGACCGAGGCGATGGTGGATGCGCCGTCGAGGCCGGCTTCGAGGGAGGCGATCAGGTCGCTTTCGTCGATGCCGTCTTGGTCGGTGATGGCGTAGGTCAGCGTGCCGTCGGTCTCACCAACCTCAACATCATCGTCCATGACAGCGACGGAGGCGGCTTGGTTGCCGGTGGCTGCGTCGTCGTCGTCGGACAACTGCGCGCGGATGGCGTTGGCTGCGAGCAGGATTGCGCCGCCGCCGAGGCCGATTGCTGCGACGGTGCCGATGGTGCCTAAGCCGAAGAGGCCCGGGCCGCCGGTGATGGTGCCGAGAATGCCGCCGGACGATGCTGCGGCGCTGACGTCATCGAAGATCACGCCGGAGGACGTCTGGCCCAAGTTCGTCGTGCCGATTGGCGCGGATGGCGTTGGGAAGCCGGTTGTGGCGGTCATGGCGCTGGATACGGCGGCGCCACCACCGGAAATGCCGGACGAGACGCTGGGGCTCAAGTAGAGCACGCCGCTGCCGTCGATGAAGAAGTTGTTGGAGGTCACCAACAGGGACTGCTGGTTGGCCAACTGCACCAAAACGGAGCCGTTGGACAGCTGGACGTAGGACACGACATCGGATGGTGCTGGCGCGAAGCCAGACGGTACACCCTGTGCCACGGCTTCGCCGCCGATCGTTAACGCCGCTGCCGCAGCAATCATCGCGGAGGACGCCATCAACGCGCCGCCCTTTCCACGCAAGTTCTTCTTGGCCACTTGCCGACGTTCCATCGGCTCAAAAGCGGGGTCGTTGGTCAGAACTTGGCTTGCGTCCTGGCTGTCTAACATCATTGTCGTCATCTCCGTCACCATGATGAGCGCGGCGTCCTGCTCAGTACCGAACAGGTTGGCCTCAAACTACACGCGTGCAAAACACGGATGGTCTTCGCGCGAATACATAGGTAGCGGTAAAAAACACTTTAGATGAAATTTAAACCCTTTTTTCTCTTTTTCGGCCCGAATCTGCGTTTGACAGGGTATTGACGCAGGGGAAATGGCGATTTGAGGCGCAACTAGGGCGGGATTGCGACGTGTTACAGGCCTAACGCCACGAATCGCGCATCATTCCCGCATTATACGCGAATGCGCCGTTCCCGGGATCAGACTCGCCGGGAAACCTACTGAACTTGCTTGGGTGGAACGTCGAAATCGAACTGCAAATCCCGGCCACGCTTCGGGTCACGCGGATCGGCATCCAGAACCTCCAGCTTGGGCAATGGATCCTGGGATCCTTCGACCTGCAGATCGTTGAACTTGCGCGCTTGGGGCATGACTTGACCCTCCAGCGTTCCAATGAAGCCGTTGTACCGATTGACTGACTGCGTCAAGGCATCACCGAGATCAGAAACGCGCTGCCCCAGATTGGCCAAGCGCTTGTACAGCTCCTGCCCCGTCTCCGCGATTTCTGCCGCGTTTTTGGACATGGTTTCCTGCCGCCAGCCATAGGCAATCGCCTTTGACAGCGCGACCAGCGTTGTCGGCGTTACAATCAACACCTTCTTCGCCACCGCATCTTCGAACAAAGTCGGGTCACGCTCCGCCGCCGCGGCAAAGAAGTTCTCGCCCGGAATAAACATGGCCACGAAGTCAGGCGTGAACGGCAGGGCCGTCCAATACTTCTTTTCCGCCAACCCCCGCATGTGCGACCGTATTTCTTTGGCGTGCTTCAGCAACGCGGCGTCTTGCAAAGCCGGATCATCGGTCTCAAGGGCTTCCAGATAGCCAGATAAGGACGTTTTTGCATCAACAACAATGAAACGCTCCCCTGGCAGCCGAATCACGGCGTCGGGCCGGACCGTGCCTTCCATGCCCTGCAAGGTCTTTTCAGTCTCAAAATCAACGTGCTCAGACATGCCGGCAAGCTCAAGAACCGTCTTGAGCTGATGCTCACCCCACCGTCCGCGCGTCTTAGGCGAGGCGCGCAACGCGTTGACCAGTTTACCCGTCGCAGAGGCAGCCGTCGCCGACTGCCGGGCCAGCGATTGAACTTCCTGACTGAGGTTACCGTAAGCCTCGCGCTGCTCTTTTTGGTAGCGAGCGACCGTCTCACCCAAGGGCTTCAACATGGCCGCGATCGACTCTTTCTTCTGCGCCAGATCGCCAGAAGCCGCTGTCCGATGCTTTTCAAACACCTGATTGGCCATCGTGATGAAGTTTTGCTGATTGGACTGCAACGCCTGCTGCGCCAGCAATTTCATCTCTTTTTCCAATTCACCGCGCACGTCACCCAAGGTCTTAGCTTGCTGCGCGAACTGGCTCGCCTGCGCCTCCAACCTTGCGCGCAGCGCACTGTTTTCAGCGGCAAGATCCGTCGTGCCATCACGCAGTTCATTCGCCTGCGCCTCTCGCTGGACCAGTTGCTCTCGCACGGCTTCCAACTGCGCATCGGCGGTCGCCGCGGCCCGCTGTGCCTCGTGCAAGGTGCCGCGCTGCCACAAGCCCGCGCAAACCCAGCCAAACAGCGCCGCCAGCAGCATGGGCACGGCAATCAGCACCCAGTCCGGGAGTGCGTCGATGAAAATGAGTATGTCTTCCGTCATAAAACCCCAATGAAACAAAAACCGAACAAATGCAAGAGAAAGCCGCATTATGGTCCTGAACCATCTGTTCCTTTTTGCCGCTGTGATGCTAAGTCTTAGGCTATGAAAAGCCCTTCGACACGCCCTTCCGCACTTGCGCCTCTACTGACCCTCGTCGTTGCCCTCGGCACGATGGCCTGGGGGATCCGCTCGACCTCTGGCTGGATTATTCAGCAGGCGCTCTTTGGCGGCCTCGACGCGACCGTGTCTTCCGATGTCCGGGCACTTATCGCCGTCTTTGCCGTTTCAGGGCTTGAGCTGGTTCTTGCTGTTGCTCTGTTGCTTGCGCGATGGCGGCCCGGTAACGTGCATGTTCTTGGCCTTCTATTGGTGGGGGTTGGCGTGATATTTGGTCAGTTGGTGATCACCGGACCATTTTGGGCGCTGGCTTTACTGGGGGTCTGGTTGGTCTGGGAATCCGCTTCCATGCGTGCCGGTGATTAAGGAATAAGTATCGTGCAACACCGCCTGACATTTTTTCTCAACAGCGCCGCGCGCAAGGTGTCTACGGCACAGATTGCTCCCAAACTCGAACAATGGGCGGACCGGCATGGGATAGACGCTCAGCTGGTTAGCCCAGCACTGCAAGATTTACCGCAAACCGTCGCACATGCCGTAGCCGCAGGCCGTCTGCCCGTCGCGGTTGGGGGTGATGGAACCGTACACCAGCTCGCCCAGCACTTGCCTGCAAAAACAACCTTTGCGACCCTGCCTTTGGGCTCAGGAAACGACTTTGCCACGGCATTGGGTTGGGCCAAGTCCCTCGATGCCGCGCTTGAACAACTTCGCACGGCCCAACCGGTCGAGCTTGACTGCTTGCACGTCTCCCAAGATGGAACGCCCCATTTCACGGGCTTATCGGTTGCCGGTTGGGGCTTTGCCAGCGACGTTAATCGCGAGGCGAACGCCTCCTCCGTGCCGGGTGCGCTGCAATACCCTGTGGGTGTCTTTCAGGCACTGGCAAAGGGCGGCACACGGTCGGTACGCCTCACCTTTGATGATGACACGGTGGTTGAAGATCGCTTCTGGACGGTGTTGGTCTGCAACACGTCAATGGCGGGCGGCGGCATGCGGTTTGCGCCCGATGCTGACCCGCAGGACGGCATGATGGAAGTGCTAGCCTTGGGTGATGTCAGCACCCTTGGTCTCGTTGGCTTACTGGGGCGGGTATATTTGGGAAAGCACCTCGGCCATCCGCAGGTAAAGCTGTGGAAGTGTCGATCATTGACCATCGAGCCGCTTGAAGAACAGCCGGGTCCATGGTCTCCTCTGCTTGCCGAAGGAGACTCGTACCAGGGCGCTGCCAAGACCCGCTTTGACCTTCAAAGCGCCGGTATCAGCATGCTTGCGCCGCTAGAGGCTTCTTTCAAACGCTAGAACACTGAATTACCGCCAGAAGAAAGGACGCTGGAATGGTTGCTGATCACAATATGGCCGTGGATACCGCTGATCGAGCCATAGAGGTTCGGGCTGAACATGCTTTGGATCAGGAACGACTCAAGCAATACCTCGCCGAGCATCTGCCCGCGGGCGACGGTTCTGGCGACTTATCGCTGGCGCAGTTCGATGCGGGTCAATCAAACCCGACGTACTTGGTGAGCTTTTCTGGCAAGCGCTATGTGCTGCGAAAAAAGCCACCGGGGAAGTTGCTGCCTTCCGCCCACGCGGTCGATCGCGAATTCCGGATCATGAAGGCGTTGGCACAAACCGATGTTCCCGTCCCGAATGTGCGCGTGCTGTGCGACGATGATTCCGTGATTGGCACCATGTTCTACGTCATGGACTTCATCGAAGGTCGCGTGTTCAAAGATCCCGGCCTGCCCTCTCTGGCCGCATCCCAGCGGGGCCAAGTGTTTGAGAGCGCAGCGACCACACTTGCTGGTCTGCACCGGGTGGACTGGCGCGCAGCGGGATTGGAAACGTATGGCAAGTCCAGCGACTACATCGCCCGCCAAATCAAGCGTTGGTCTGGCCAGTACGAGGCATCCAAAACCGAAGATATCGCGGACATGGATAACCTGACGGCATGGCTGCGAGACAACATGCCCGAAGATGTGAATGAACCGCACAACGTGACCATCGCGCATGGCGATTTTCGCATCGACAACATGATTTACGGCAACGACAGCCTTCAACCCATCGCGGTCCTCGACTGGGAACTCAGCACCATTGGCCACCCCCTGTCCGACTTTGCCTACTGCGCCATGATGTATTTCACGCCGTCGGATGCTCGGCCCTCGCCGGGGCTCTTGGGCTTAAACCTTAACGATGAGGGGATCCCGTCCCTGCCCGAATTTGTCGCCATGTACGCCGATGCCGCTGGGCGCGCCTCGGTCGATGAAATCAACTACTACATGGCGTTCTCGAACTTCCGCATGGCGGCGATTCTTCAAGGCGTCTACAAGCGCTCGCTAGACGGCAACGCCTCGTCCCGGCTCGCCGGTCAAATGGGCGAGTTTGTAAAGACGGTCTCCAAAACCGGTTTACGATTCACAGATGGAACCCTCCGCGTGAACTAGGGCCAAATAGGCGTCTTTTCCACAGTTTGCCCTTGCTAGGCCATAAACTATCTAAAATTCTCTTGATTTTATTTTTGATTTTATCTATTTATCCTGAGCAGTAAGGACGGGTGATCTTCACCTGTTCGTCTTTTCCAGCACAGGAGTACAATCATGGACATCGTAAATATTCTCATCAGCTTGGTCGTTGGTGGCGTTGGCGGCAACGTTGCGGGCGCACTGCTCAAGAACTTCTCACTGGGCACCGTCATGAACACCGTTGCTGGTGTCGTTGGTGGCGGTGTTGGTGGCTCCCTCCTCAGCACTTTGACCGGCATGGACACAAGCGCGGTTGCCGCTGGCGGTGGCTTGGACATCGGCGGTCTGCTGGGTGCAACCGGCGGCGCGGCCATTGGTGGCGGCGGCTTGCTGGCCATCGTTGGTGTTGTTCGCAACATGATGGGCGGCAGCAAGTAGCCCCAATCGCAGTACCTAAAGCGCTTCAAAAGAAGAGCGCCACTCTCTCCTCCTCGCAAAAAACCCCTGTGCCGTTGGGCGCAGGGGTTTCTTTAATGGCGGCAAAAACAAGCAAGACCCAGGGGCATGATCGAGATGTTATTCAGCTTCAACAAACCGCGGGAAGACACCAGCCGGTTTCGGCAGTTCCAAACCCGACTCAAGGCGACGGTTCAGCGCGTCAAATCCTCGCTGATCCGACGATTGGGCGAGTAGATCCAGCAGCTTTTCCGTGCTTTCCGGCATAACGGGCTGCAAAATCAGAGCAATCCGCCGGACCGTCTCGACAACCGTATACAGAACCGCGGCCATCCGCTCGGGATCGGTTTTCTTGAGGGTCCACGGCGCTTGCGCATCAATGTAAACGTTCGCTTCCGAAATCACCGTCCAGATGGTTTCCAGCGCTCGGTTGAAGGACTGCACGTCCAGCAGTGACCGCACGTCAGCCAACAGAGACTCGCCCGCCGCATTGATCAGCGCCTCGTCTTCGGCCGTCAGATCGACAGCAGGAACAGTTCCATCGAGGTTCTTGGCAATCATCGACAGGGAGCGCTGCGCCAAGTTCCCGAGATTGTTCGCCAGATCGCTGTTCATCCGCGTGACCATCGCCTCACGACGGAAATCGCCATCGTTACCAAACGGCACTTCGCGCAGGAGGAAATAGCGGGTTTGATCCAGGCCAAAGGTTTCCTTCAGCTCATAGGGATCAATCACGTTGCCCAGCGATTTCGAAATCTTCTCGCCTTCATTGGTCCACCAACCGTGCGCAAACACGCGCTTGGGCAGCGGCAACCCAGCCCCCATGAGGAACGCCGGCCAGTAGATCGCGTGAAAGCGCAAGATATCCTTGCCCACCAAATGCAGATCCGCAGGCCAACGCGGTGCCTCATTGGGCCAGCCCGTCGCGGTGATATAGTTCGTCAGGGCATCCAACCAGACGTACATCACGTGCTTTTCGTCGCCCGGTACAGGCACACCCCAGTCAAAGGTCGTGCGCGAAATCGACAAATCCTGCAAACCGCCCTTAACAAAGGAAATCACTTCGTTGCGGCGACCCTTGGGCAGGATGAAATCAGGCTGACGCTCATAGAGGTCCAAGAGCGGCTGCTCAAACGCTGACAGGCGGAAGAAGTAAGATTCTTCTTCCACCCACTCAACAGGCTTTCCCGTTGGCGCGATTTTGGACCCGTCCGGGCCTTCCTTCAGCTCGCCCTCGTCATAGAACGCTTCGTCCGAAACCGCGTACCAACCAGAATATTTGTCCAGATAGATATGACCCGCGTCCAACAAGCGCTTCCACATCTCAGCGCAGGCCCGCTTATGCCGATCCTCGGTGGTGCGAATGAAGTCGTCGTTGGAGAAATTGAAGTCGGTCGCCAACTCACGAAAAACAGCCGAAACCTCGTCGGTAAACTGCTGAGGCGTTACGCCCTTGGCTTCTGCAGACCGCTGGATCTTTTGCCCGTGCTCATCCGTGCCGGTGAGAAAATGCACGTCATAGCCGTCCAAACGCTTGAACCGCGCCATGACATCGGCGGCCAGCGTGGTGTACGCGTGACCAATGTGGGGACGGTCGTTGACGTAATAGATCGGCGTCGTGACGTAGTAAGTCTTTTTGGTCATAGCTAAGCGGCTCAAAACAGTAAGGGATTTGAGCGGGACTGTAGCCTCTAGCTTGGCTTTGACGCCACGCCTAAGTCAGCAACGCAGTTTGTCTTTTGCGGGTTAGCGGTATTGATTGAGCGCGTTGGTCGTGTAAATCGACTCATAGGGCACGATTGCGCCGTCCAAAGTCGTGGACGCTTCGAAACCAAATTTCAGATTTTCACTGACAATGTACTCGCCACCCACTTCGACCCACGTTTTGTCTCGCGATGCGAGCCCGTTAGGCTGTGTCGTCACGGAATTAATCGCGGCGTACAGCTCACCGCGTGTACCGTGCAGATTGAGGCCTGCACCGTATTCGTAAGCGGAACCCAGATTTGTATCCAGACGCTTGCCGTCCAGCTCAATCGAAAGGCTCGGGCTGAGCTCGAACTCAACGTCTGCGCCGTATGATACGCCCGAATAGCCGTCGCCCCAGTTGGTCGCAAAAGCCTCGACCCCCACCGTGACGTCGAGGTTGTCTGTGGTCTGGTAGCTGGGCAAAACACCGGTTGCGGCGGGTTGCGGATAGAAAACCTGCGCCGTGGCCGAAGCAGCCATAGCGGTCGTTGCGAGCATAGAAGCCACGAGGAGGCGCATATGTTTTCTTTCCTAGAACCCCGGAGTACGCCGATAGAAATAATGAACCGCTGTGGTTTTCGCTAGACGCAAATGCGGCGTCATTGCGTTTTTGCGTTCACGATTGCGATGGCACTAATATCGACACAGCAAAGCCCGCCACTCGTCTTCGGCACTGACATTGAGGCCGTCGATGCGCGCAAAGGCCGCCTGAGCATCGCGGTACAGCGCCTGCCCCTTGCGATTTTCCGCTGTAACCGCCCCGGTTTGCCGCTCCCGCAGCGCGCGCAGAAAAGCCGCGCGAAAGGACTGGTCCCCGGTTTTTCCAATGGCTCCCGCCAGTTTAGACGCCTTAGCCGCATGCCGATCCGGGTGGTAGTCTTGCGCCAAAGCCTTCAGCTGTTCGAGCCAGCCTAAGATCTTGCCATCCGCCATTCCTTCGGCCTGCCCGGGCGCATAGCCACTGGCTGCGGCCAAGTCACCCAATTCAGGCTGGTTGCTTGCGAGCGCCCACTGCGTAAAATCAGCGGCAGAAAGTGGGACAAAAGGCACCTTTGCGCAGCGCGATAAAACGGTAGGCAGCAAGCTGCCTAAAGACCGTGCGATCAGGATGATTAAACCGCCCCGTGGTGGTTCTTCTAGCCGTTTCAGCAGCGCGTTTGCCGCTTCTCGGTTCATGAGTTCTGCACCGTCGATCACGACGATACGCCGGGCAGAAAATGACCCTGTCGTCGAGAAAAACGGACCAATACGGCGGATCACAGCCACCGTAAGCTCTGTCTTATCCGGCAGTTTTTCCAGAAACAGGAAATCAGGGTGTCCGCCTGCCTCGACCATAGACGCTGCTCGGTGGTGTTCGTCGCTGTTAAACGGCGCATTGGTTTGTGGCGCGCGTTCAGCCAGCAGCGTTTTGCCCAGCACCATCGCCGCCGTCCGCTTTCCCACCCCCGCAGGGCCATAGAAAATCAGTCCAGATGGGCCATCGCCTGAGCCATACAGGCTACAAATTTGGGACCACGCCCGATCTTGGCCCATCAAAGTCCGGGGTTGCAGAAAAGAGCGATCCGCTTCCTCACCCGATTTGGAACGGGGTGCCACTAGAACGCGTCCTGAAACTGCTTGGCAACGGCGCGCTTAACGCGTTCAGCCACGTCCTCAACCGAACCCGACGCATCGATTTCTGCGGTCTCGCCCCGCTCAGCCGCTGCGTTGAGCACGTCGGCATAGGCGTGGCGCACGCGCGCGTGGTAGCTGTCTTCGCGCGCCTCAAAACGCTTTTCTTCGTCGTCACGCTCTCGCGCCCGCGTCAAGGCGTCTTCTGGAGTCAAGGCAAAGGCAAGCAACAGGTCTGGTTCTAAGCCACCTGTTGCCATCTCGATCAGGGCTTCCAGCTTGCTTTGATCCAGCCCAAGCCCGCCGCCTTGATAAGCCAACGTCGAATGGTAGTAACGGTCGCAAATGACCCACTGGCCGGCTTCTAAGGCTGGCCGGATCACGCGTTCCACCAACTCATGGCGCGCAGCGTTCATCAGCAAGGCCTCTGTCCAGTTAAGCAGATCCCCCGGCTCGCCCTCCACCAGCAGAACACGAATGCGCTCCGCAGACGGGCAACCACCCGGCTCTCGCACTTGGATAACACGCTGTCCAGCACCGGCCAAAGCATCCGCCAAACGCTTGGCTTGGGTCGTTTTACCGGTACCGTCCGGCCCCTCGATAACAATAAAACGTCCCGTCATGATCAGTCCGCCAAGCCAAAGACGATGTAGCGAATGCCCGTCGAAACACGCTCCAAACGGCCAACAGAATCCACAGAAGCGCCCGCAATGACGGGGATCTCTTCTGGATCGATGCCCGGCCCACTGAGAATCAAGGTTCCAATCTCCGCGCCAACCTGCACCGGCGCAGGGATGGGCGAGCGATAGTTTACTTGCGCCCGCAGGTTTTCGTAGGTGTGGCGCGGCAAGGTCATGCGTAAGCCGTACTGGGCGACCAGCGGAACACTATCCTCCTGCCCCAACCAAACCGGCGCATGCTCGATCACCTGCCCCGCTCGAAACAGGCTGTAGTTCCCATAGGCGCGCAAAGCCCAGTCTGTCAGGTGCTCCGCCTCGTTCTTCCGGTCCTCCTTGGACGTGGTGCCGTTGAGAACTACGATCACCCGCCGCCCGTCTCGAACCGCAGAAATCATCACGCCATAGCCGCCGGCGTTGGTATGGCCCGTTTTGATCCCATCAACACCCAAGGCATCATCTCGGAGAACGGGGTTACGGTTGTTTTGGATGATGTCATTGAACTTGAACGATTCGCGGGAAAAGTATGAATAGAAATCCGGGTGATCGCTGATCAACCGCTGGCCCAGAATCGCAAGATCCCACGCCGTCGACAAATGCCCGTCATCCGGCCAACCGCTCGCATTCACAAAGTTTGAATCCAGCATGCCGATGGCGACGGCCGTGGCATTCATGATTTTCGCAAACTCTGGCTCAGAACCGGCGAAGCCTTCCGCGAGCGCGATCGCAGCGTCGTTACCCGACACGACAATCAGCCCAATCAGCAGGTCTTTGACAGAGACCTTCTGTCCTTGCTCCAACCACATGGTCGAACCGCCCCTGCGCCGCGCTTTTTCGCTCACGGTGACTTGGGTATCCAGCGTCAGCTGCCCCGCCTTTATGGCGTTAAACACCACATAAGCCGTCATCGTTTTGGTCATCGAGGACGGTGCCATTTGTTGCCGAGCGTTCTTTTCGTAGAGAACGAAGCCGGTTTCGGCGTCGACGACGATGGCTTGCTTGGCTTCGGTCGTGATTCCCTGTGCCACGGGCGTCAGCACGGCGGCGGCGGCAAACACCCCAAGCACCATTGCGCGCAAAGCGCGCATCATCATCAACGCGTGACGATGAGGCTGGAAACTGGCCAATTTCGGCACGCGCATCAGTCGATTACAACCTGTGCATCAGCCGCGCCAGCCGCAACCACACGGCCCAGCGCAACCCGCGCGTCGGTTTCGGAGCCGTAAGGACCGACCCGCACGCGCCAGATTTGCCGCCCGTTCAACACCGCAGGCTGGATCACCACACTGCCCGTTTGGGCCAGCATCTGCTGCATCGACAGCGCATTCGCCCGCTCACCATAGGCGCCAGCCTGAATAAAGAACTGGGAGCCGCCACCATTGAAGAACGCGTTACTCGCACCCGGCAGAGTGCCAGAGGTCAAAGATGGGACCACCGGCGCTTGCGCATTGGCAGCGAAAGGATCATTCACCGACTGCGACGCGATGGATTGGGGCGTCGCGATTGTTGCTGCGCCTTGAGGAATGACGGGGTTCGCCGGGGCAAACTGCGGCGTTCCACCGGCCACCGCCGCTGGGTTTGCCGGTGCGGGATCAAGCGAGCCACCGATTATGCCGCCGGTCACTTGCGCAACATTTCGTGTCACGGTCTCAACAACTTCGACGGTCACGTTCGCAACGGCACTGTTGCCAAAGCCCAGGACTTTCGCAGCCGCAGGGGTCACTTCGAGCAAGTGTGTGAAGTTTTCCGGTCCTCGGTCATTGACCCGCATCAACGTCGATCGCTCATTGTCCCGATTGGTCACTTTAATGATCGTCGAGAACGGCAGCGTCCGGTGCCCGGCGGTATACAGACCGGGGTTGTAGCGCTCATCGCTCGCGGTGGTGCCAGAGAACAGTTCCGAGCCCATGACGGCAATGCCTTCGCGCAAGTAAGACAAATCTTCGGTCGGCGTCACGTTCTGACCGCCCAGCGTGTAAACACTGCCCAAGGAGTAGCGCGCCACGTCGCCGCTTGGATCGAGGGTATTGACGGGGAATGCCGATACAGGATTGCTGGGATCGAACGTCGGTAAGGTGGAGGTCGAAACGACCTCTGACGCCGTTCCTCGATTCCGACCGAAACTCTCTTGAATTGCATCACATGCGGTTAGAACAGCCGTGCTACCGAGCAAGGCTACTGCCGTTAGAACCGACTTCAATCTCGTCATGGATTCACCCCTGAACAACCTGTTTCGCATTCAACAAACCCAGGCCCCCGCCCCTGCCTTCGCAAACATGCATCCAAATATTCTAGCCGCATAACATGCACAGGCCAAATCCGCCATGCTTTCGCGACGAAATTGCCCCGTTCGTCGTAGGCCGAAGCTATGTCACAATAGAGGCAAACAACACCAACCTTTGCGAGCCATGCACCAACGACATACTGGGACTTGGCTTATCGCAAAATTCAAGGCTTGCAACCCAAGCCACTCCCGTCTATCCAACTTCTCGAGCGTTCCCTGATAGCTCAGTTGGTAGAGCAGCTGACTGTTAATCAGCGGGTCACTGGTTCGAGTCCAGTTCAGGGAGCCATCTCATCTTCACCACACAGCGGCGCGTGCCCGGTTATCCAATAGCAAACGTGATGTTTGCCGTTCGGAAGCCGTTCGACGATGTCTTTGGCGGGCTGCCCAGCCACGCTCTTGAGCGCTCGAAAAGCCGCTTAAAGACCTAAGAAGCAATCGCAGGCCCGCGGACGGGCGGTGATCTCGCGGTATATCCAAGGAACATCGCGCAGGACAACCAGACAGCCAATCTGGCGGAACAACAGTGTTCGTTTCAAATACGAAATACCCTCCTAAAATATAGTAAAGTAATTTATTCTATACTTCAGAAATTGTATTTTATCGAAAAATCAAGCTCAACTGTGGCGTAACAAATTATTAGATCTATAGGTGTAATACCTATTTGATACTGAATAAGGCCTTCATGTTGATGCACGAGATTTTCGGGCAAAGCACCGTTCCCAGTATGACGTCAGATTCCGACGCGGCTGTTGTGCGAGCACACTTGGAACAACATGGAACCGTAAGGCGCGTTCTAGAACTGGGGCCGTGGCTTGGCGCGTTGACACTGAATTTTGCGTCAGTCGAAGAGGTCCACGTGGTCGATAACTTCCATTGGACCAAAGACCACGACCGTCGTGTGCCGAACCTGCTTCAACCCGGGGATAGCTTTAAAGACACCTTCGCAGCACTGATGGACAAACACGGTTTGTCACCCGTGATCCACCACAGCGACTTTTCCGCATTCCAGTGGAGCGGTGGCCCTATTGATCTCTGTGTGATCGACAGTGCGAAGACCGCCCTAGCCCTTCGCGAGTGCCTGAATGCTGTCGCCAGCGGATTGAGCAAAGGCAGCTCGGTTCTGATCAAAAACGGACTCCACCCGAGCTTCCTGGACATGATGTTGTATCTACAGCGCTTGGCCGAACATGGGGTCTTTCGCATTGATCCAGCGGAGCAGAGCGAAGCCTCGAACATCATCGTGCTGCGGGTCGAGCAGGACGCGCCAGCGTTGAAAAAATCACTGGCTGCGATTGACCCCGAAGAGACGAGCAGCACCCCGGCAATAAAGGGCGCACTTGAGCCCTTCCCTGCGTTCCAAGCGGCGATCCTGATCAAGCACGCCTGCGAGGAGAATTGGGCGTCCGCCTATGCCGCCTTGGATGCAAGCTCAAGCGACCCCGCCCTGCTGCGCCATTGGAAAAGCCAGCACAAAACGGTCCTCGCGGCTGTCAAGGACATCAAACAGCTCGATTGGTTTTCTACCGTCCTGCGTGCGCACACCAGCGCCGCCGCCGGCAAAGACTCATCGCAAAATTTTTCGAAGAGCCTGGACGCCACCCTGTCCGCCTTCTGGCGCAACAACAAAGGCCAACCTTGGCGCGCCAAAGCGATGCAGCCAGCTGTGCTGGAGCGCGCTTATGACTATGGCTACATGGCCTTTGCCGCCAAAATTCAAGACTACGTGCACGGTAAAACGGTTCTGGATGTGGGCTGTGGACCGGGCTTGCATGGGCTTGGCTATCTGACCGCCGGGGCCACAGGGTATCTGGGCCTCGACCCCATCATCAAGCTCGACAAGGACCGAGTCAAAAATCTATCCCGCAACTCCGAAAAAATGCCGTTTGGCTGGTCCCCGAGCGCACTTTCAGAAATGATTGAACCCTGGCAGGTGCAGGCAGAACCGCTGCAGAGCTTGCCCGAATCAGATCTCTTTGACTTTGCGGTCATGCACAATGTGACCGAACACCTGTTGCAAATCGAGGACGTGTTTGCCGCGATTGCCAAGCGGCTCAAGCCCAACGGTGTCCTGCTGTACAACCACCATAACTTTTACAGCTGGAACGGCCACCACTTGCCGCCCAAAAAGGTTTCAGCAATACGGGCCGACGAACCCGATCAAGCCGCCATGATGGATTGGGGCCATGTCGGTTTCCAGCCTGAGCCGGAACATTACATCGCACGCGGGCTGAACCGCATTAAGCTGGATGACATCCTGGCGTTGACGGCAAAGTATTTTGACATCGTTACCGCTGACGAAGTCCTCAGCCGACCAGAAACGGGCCTGGGTCGGCTAACGGATACTGTGCGCCAACGCCACCCAGACCTGACTGACCGCGATTTCGAAACACAAAATCTGTTTTGCGTTGCGCGGTCGAAGTCTGCGCGTGCCCGTCGCCAAGGGCGGACCTAATGCGCACAGCACTGGTTACGGGACACGCCGGATTTATTGGATTTCATTTGAGCCGACGCTTGCTGAACGACGGTTGGCGTGTGATCGGGGTTGATGATCTCAACGACTACTACGCCGTTTCCCTCAAGCAACAACGCCTGAGCCTGCTGGCCGAAAACACCGCGTTGACCTCCGTCATCGCACCAATCCAGCAAGAGCAACAGCTTTACCACCTCTTCGAAGAACACCGGCCCGAGATCGTGTTTCACCTTGCCGCGCAAGCCGGTGTTCGCCATTCGATAACCAATCCCCGCAGTTATTTTCAGAGCAACTTGCAGGGAACATTTGAGCTGCTAGAGGCCGCCCGAGCCTTTCCCCCACAGCACCTTTTGATGGCGTCCAGCTCGTCCGTCTATGGATCAAGCGATCGTTTTCCTTATGGGGAAACCCAGCGCAGTGATGCTCCGCTGTCGTTCTATGCCGCGACAAAGAAATCGTCTGAGCTGATGGCTCATTCCTATGCGCACCTTTACGGCACGCCGATTACCATGATGCGGTTCTTTACCGTTTATGGCCCATGGGGTCGGCCAGATATGGCTTACATGAAGTTTATCAAAGCCGCCCTCGCCGGCGATGGGATAGACGTTTACAACAACGGCCAAATGAAGCGCGACTTCACCTTTATCGATGACGTCGTAGAAGCGATGATCCGGCTGGCTGCGGTTGCGCCCGGCGCCCCCGCAGAGCCGGCTCTAGCCTCGCCACCCACGACAGCAGCAAGCAGCATTGATAGCCTGTCACCAATCGCGCCGCACCGGGTCGTGAATATTGGGAACAGTCGCCCGGTCGAATTGATGGGCTTTATCGCATCCATCGAAACAGCAATTGGCCGCCCCATACGCCGCAACTTTCAGCCTATGGCGCAAGGTGACGTTCAGATGACGTGGGCCGACACCGCTTTATTGCAGCATCTCACCGGGTTTAGACCGCAGGTCAGCGTGCAGGATGGCGTGGCCGCGCTGGTCGCATGGTATCTGCAAGACTTCAGCGAGCACGAAGTGCTCAGTCGCACCGGCTAGCCATCGTCCAGCATCGGCTAAGCGGCCAAATTCATCTCGATTTCCACAAGAACCGACACGTCTGCGCCGTCCTGCACGACAAGCTCATCCTGCAGCGCGACCCAACGACTCAACATGGTAGGCGAATAGGGCAGCGCCCTCGCCCGTTGCACCGCCGCGTCGACATGCCCGCATCGAAGCAACCAAATCAGCGGCACAAGCTGAGCGGCGGGACAGTGGGTCAAAGTCTGACTCAAGTGCGCGTCAAAGATGTCTAACCACGATGAAATGAGCAGCTCGCTAGACACGGCAGCGGCTTGGCCCGGATAGAACGCGAGCATGGTATCGCCAACATCCGGCGGACAGTCTTCGGCGCGGATCAATACCCCCGCTTCCATCAGCCGGATGATCAAGTCCATCATCTTAGCGAGCGAGGTTGAGGCCGCGTGCTTTATCAAAATGCGTCCGTCTTCTGCCATCTTCGGCAAAAAACGGAGGATCATATCCTCAACGCTTTGCGGATCCTTGGGACCATCAAGCAGCAGCAGCCCCACCAATGGATCACCAAGCGCCGAGATCTGAAAATCCTCGACCCGCCCGTGGTGGAATGTCACGCGCTCAGCGCCAAAGCTGGCAAGATTCTGTTTGGTGATCGCGCTGAAATCACTGCCAACGGGGAGAAGGTCTGGCACTTTTTGCGCATGCAGCTGCGTCCACTGGAACCGATCAATCAGATGCACAGCGCCGCCGAAGCCACGCAAAATCGCCTTGGATGATTCGCCCACCCAGCACCCCACCTCAACCGCCACTGATGCGGCAGGCATAGCCGCTGCCAGGCCCGTAATCCGGGCCTCTTCAGACTTGGTCATCATCGATGTAAATGCAGACGCCATTAAAATTCTATTCTCAGTTCGTTTTAACTTTACCAGTTCACAAACATACAAACCGTAGTATCTTGAAAATGTGAAGCACTTAAAAGAACTCCTTGAAGACATAAAGTCTGGGCACCTTCTCAAAGTTACACAAGCCTTGAGCCAAGAATTTACGGAGGCTTCGGCCAGTCCCGAGGTCTGGTCTTTTGCTGCCCGACATCTGCTGCAAGCCGGCTATAGTGATCTTTCGCACGCGGTGTACCAGCGGTTACTTCAGGCCGGGTTTCTGACCCAAGACGTTGCTTATCATCTGATCAAGAACGCTCTGGCCAAAGGGGACAGAGAGCAGGCGGCAGAGGTGGCGCTTCGGCTGCTGGCGCGGAATCCTCAGGCTGACACCGTTGGTACGGCTCTAGCGCCCGAGGTCGGTGACGCGGTGGTGCGGGCGCTGCTTCCTGTCGATCCGGCCATGGCTTTGGCGCTCTCTGACCACCTTCACCCACACAGCCCCGAAGCCAATCTTCTAAGGGTCGATGCCCTGCGCGAACTGGATCGACTACGCGATGCGTTGGCGATGATTACGGGGCCCCTAGAACCGCTGGTCCACCGCGACGCGCGCTTCCTATCCCGTCGGGCGCGGTTGCGCGAACAGCTGGGCGATTGGCAACAGGCCTATTCGGACTGGCAAACCCTGTTAGACGACTTCGGTGACAGCCAAGCCGGAGTAGCCCTCATCCGCATCCTGCAACGTCAGGAACGAGAAGACGAAATGCCAGCGCTCCTCGCCCGCGCGTTTTTACGCATCAAGGACAGCTTTGCTCGGCTTCAAATTGCGGTTCAGATCGATGACCCAGCGCTCGCAGAACTGCTGCTGGGGCAAGTGCTGGAAGCCTGCGCCCATCAACGGACGTGGGATGAACACACCCGGCAACAGTTGGATGAATGCAAGGAAACGCTGGTCTCTGCCGGATATCTGGGTATGGCGCTTTATATCGAGCAGGTGGATTTGGCGGTCAACGGTATCGCAGCGGATCAAACCATCCGTGAGGTTGTGCAGCGGTCGTCGGGCCGCGTCGTTGGCGCTTTGTTGCGACCGGCTCCCCTGAATGAGTGCGCTCAGATTTTCGCGAAGGACGTCGCGGAAAAGTTAATCCGTCACGGCATCGCCGACCACGCGTCATCGGATCAAGAACACGACCTGACCCAACCCGCAACACAGGTGAAGGCCCGCCCAAAAATTATGCTGGTCAACGCGACGCTTGCCGCTGGCGGTGCCGAGCGACAGTTCCTCATGTTCGTCGAGAGCCTGATAGATCGAGGGACACCGGCTGAGAATCTGCACATCTGTCTGTTTTCGCTGACCCCTGACCGGGGACATGATCACTTTTTGCCTTGGCTTGAATCGCTCAACGTCCCCTTCACCGACTTGAGCAAGCTGTCGAGCCCCAAAGCCTCGTTGGACCACGCGACTTTCACTCTGTTACTGCCCCGCACGTTGCGTCAGGATGTGATCCGCTTAAAGCGGATGGTGCAGCATCTGCGTCCAGAAATCCTGCACGGCTGGCAGGATCGCTCAAGCCTCGCTGCGGCTTGGGCCGGGCAGGAAAATCACGTCCGGCAGATCGTTATGAGCGCGCGGAATATGCAGCCGGCCAAGCGCAAGATGCAGTTGGACTACGCGCAACAACTCATGCAGGCCTTTCTGGCCTTCGAAAACGTTAAGCTGACGGCCAATTCTCATGCCGGCGCTCGTGATTACGAAGACTGGCTGGGGCTGGAAACCAGTGCTGTGACGGTGATGCTGAACGTGCTGAACGCCGACCGTATTCCCCTGCAACCCGCACCTCTGCTCCAGCGCGACGCTGCGCCAGCCATCCCGCCGCTGCACCTCGGTGGCGTGTTCCGCTTTGCCCATAACAAGCGCCCTTTGCTTTGGCTTGACGTGCTCAAGGGGTTAAAGGATCGCGCCAACTTTCCGGTTCAGGGCATTCTCATTGGATCCGGCCCCCTCAAAGCGCAAGCCCGCGCCCACGCTGAAGAACTTGGGTTGATGGACAACCTCGAATGGCGTGAACCGCGCTCTGATCCTGCGGATATCTACGCAGGGATGACCGCACTGCTCCTCGCCTCTCGCGTGGAAGGTACGCCCAATGTCGTGCTCGAAGCGCAAGCGTCTGGCCTCCCCGTTGCCGCTTTTGACGTGGGCGGGGTGAAGGAAGCCGTTTTGCAGCATGAGGCGAATGCAACGGAGAACGACAACTTACTCCTCCACGCCGGAGCAACCGCCGAGGAAGTCATCGAGCGCATGCTGGCGTGGTGGCCCCGTGTGTGCCAGCGCGACCCTGCCGAACGGCGCCGTAAAATTCTCGCAGCCTATGACAGCGCAGCAGCAGCTCATGAGGCGCTGCAGCTTTATGGGATCAGGCAAGCGCTATGACCGCCTTTGTCCTGACCGCCCAGCACAGCATCGAGCATTTGCTCCCGGTTTCAGCGCTCCTCACAGGGTCGGCTGTCACTGTCTTTGAAGGCACCAGCGGGCTTTTGCCTGCGATCGACCAAGCCACTGCGCAAGCAAGAGTCGACGGCGATACACGGGCGCGGTGCGTTCTCTGGATTTTTGACCAAACGACGTTCGTTACTTATGCCAGCGCTTTGGCCGACAGAGCCAATGATCTGGAAATCAATCTGTGCTTGCGTAGGCGAGGCTCATCGCTTTCCGAGGCAACAGCGCTAGAGGCACTCTCGCTGGGCGGCTTCCGCTTCCAATTGTGGACGATACGTCCTAACGCCGATGCTTGGCGGTCTTTAACCGGCGAAAAAGGTTTGACCGTCTTACCGCTGGTCCCGGGCGAGGGTCTGGCTGAGGCCTCGGTAACAGACAGCCCGCATTGGGAGATTTCAGCCGCGAACAAGATCCTGATCCCCGTGGACCCGGACCATCGCGAACAAGGCACGCAAAGCCAGCCCTTCTCCCTGCCCCCACTGATCACCGCCGCGCGTCGCGGTGCTGCGCGCCCTGACTGCCGGTCAGCCCCTTTAGACACTCAAGATCTGACGGAGCTGGTTTGGCGCCTCCGCCAGCAGGATCACGCGGCCCTGCAGCCCGAAAACACGCCAAGAACCGAAGCGTCAGACCACGCGCTTGAAGTGCTGTTTTTCATCCCCAATGGCATGGGGTTGGGACACTTATCCCGCACCTTGGCGGTCGCAAAGGCGCTTGAGACGCAGCTTGGACTGGCACCGCATCAAATTGGCTTCTGGAGTTACTCGCTGGCCAGCGCCCTGATCCAGCAAGCCGGGTATCGCATCATACCGCGCCAAACGGCCAAACAACTGGGGATCGACGGGAACCGCTGGGAAGCGCGAGAAACCGAGGATTTGCAGGCATACTTGGCCGCGCGTCGTCCCCGCCGGATCATCATTGATCACGCAACGCTCGAAACGGCGATCATGGAAAGCTTGGAAACACTCACCTTTCCCTGCGTGAAGATTTGGCTGCGCCGCGCTTTCTGGCGCAAAACCCACACGGCACCCGGTTTCGGACCGATTTCTCGCTTTGATGCCATTATCACACCCGGCGACCTGTCTGGCGCTTCCGACCCGGGACCGCTGCGCCGGTTCTCCCAACTCCCCTATGGCAGCCGCTCCCTCGACCATCAGACACCGCACTTCCATGCTGCGCCCGTCGTTTTGGGCCGAGACAGTCCACCGGTCCCACTCCCGCGCACCAGATTTCGTCTTGGCGACATCGGGAAACGCCCGGTTCTGGTGAGCCTAGGCGGTGCCGGACTGCTGGCTTATCCAGAGTTAATGACCGCCTTGGAACGCGCAGCCGTCAATCACCGCATCGCGCTGTCATGGATCCTCCCCCCTTTGGCGCCGGGCGGACTGCTGCACCGACTGAACCCACGGGTTTCCAGCATTCTCCCCTTTGTGTTTCCTCTTGCTCCCCATTTGAAACACGGTGCGGGAACAATATTGGGTGGGGGATACAATTCCTGTCATGAAGCCATGCTGACAAGCGACAAGCCGGTTCTATTCGTACCCAACGAAGACACAGCCAGAGATGACCAAACCAGCCGCGTCGCACATCTGGTGAAGCAGGGCTGGGCGCACCAGATTGCCCTGTCCGACCCGGCTCCTTGGGACCAGCAACTAGACGCTTTCTTTGCGGAAGTCAGAAGCAGCCGACCTGCACCCCGACCACCGATCGATCGGCTTCCCAACGGCGCCGTTCAAATCGCGAATTTTATCCGGGATTTAACCCCATGACGGCTAAAACACCCGGTTCCGTCCCAAGCGCGGACAGCAACGCGCTTCAGCTTGCCAAAAAACAGCTTGAAAACGCACGGAACCGGCACGCACCTTATGCGCACCAAACCGCGCTCGAAGTGCTCAGCGGCGGCGGACTTACGGCAATGCAAGCCGGGTTCGAAGCGGTCTTTGGCAAAGGTCGCGCAACCGGATTGATCGACGTGCCTGCTCAACTGACGGCCAAGCGCCCCGCCATGGAACTCAGGCAAGGGCAACACGTGCCGCATGCATTGGATGAGGGCGACCCTCGCTTGGTAAAAATCGGCTTGCTTGTGCCCGATTTGGGCGGCGAGGAAGGAACAATGCTAGCGCTTTACCTGACCAAGCAGGCGCGTGCTGAGGCTGTTGCCTTTGTCATTCTCAGCACCACCCTGCGTTGGCTGCCTGTGATCGGTTACTTGGGTCTGGGCTTCTGCGCAATGGCACCAAATGAGACGACAGAAGAGGCCTGTTCCAGAGCTGTGGAACGCTACGATCTTTCGTTGATTACCGACGTTCGCACGCACAAAACTGTCTGGAAACGCAGCTGATTTGGCACCCAAAAAGAGGGCTGCCAGAGCCCCGCAAACGTTTGCACGCCATCCTCAAATAATTATACGACTGCGGTTTAAGATTACAGCACTCTAACACCCTTGGATTTTAGTCATTCCCAACGATCATCAATTTGATTGTCTGGATGAAATCCAAGGGCCAAAGCGCCTCCGCTGCGGCGTCTTTGAACAGGAAAAACAGCCAATTAAATCCGTTTTTTATCCGCATTATTGGCCTTTGGCGCGTTCTTACCCTGCGCATGGAGCGTTTGGCGACTTTTCATCGCGCATATCCTGCTATTCAAGGCACTGGCTCGTGCAAACGCTATCAAAACCGATAGACGGTCCCTGTTTTGCATCGACAAGTGTACACGCGTGAGCATGATTCTTTTTAAGGTTGAATTGTATCGCGTTCTTTTCTCGCACGAGAACGTGCTGTGATTTTGCTGGAGCCTTAATTAATGACGCTGAGAAAAAAGAAACCTTTCGGTTTCCGAACACTTCTCAAAGGCGCGACAACCCTCTTCTTTGGCGGGCTCGCAACCAACGTCACGGCCTCCAGCCTTGGTCAAGTTCAAGACGCCGATTGGAGCCTTTCCAAGCGTGATGAAGACGCCGTGCTGTGCACGCCAGAAATCCTCGCACTTGCTGATCTGGGTGTGCTGCCCGGAACCCACGAAGGGTGCATTTCAGACTTGGACGTCGATCTCCAGACGTGGCTCGACCTTCTGGCAAACCAGCCTGTGCAGCCCGGAAACGGTAACACTTGGTTACGGACCATCAGCCATAATGCCAACCACTACGACAACGGCGGTGGTTCGGATCAGAACAATGGCCACGGAAATGGCGATCAGGACGCACCGGGTGGGTCAGAGTCGAACAACAATGCTGAAAACTCTGGCGGCAATGACGCGGGCAACGACACCGGAAACAGTGGCAACAGCGGCGGCAACGATAACGGTGGCGGGTCCGACCAGAACAATGGTCACGGAAATGGCGATCAAGACGCGCCGGGCGGATCCGAGCTCAACAATAACGCCGAAAACTCAGGCGGCGATGACGTCGGAAACGACAGCGGTAACAGCGGGAACAAGAACAACTAAAGGCCCCAAAGGAACCAGCCCTCATCAACTTTCCAGTAAGAAGATCCATGATCAAGAAAATGGTCATCGCAACGGCGATCTTTAGCGCGGTATGCGCATCATTCTATTCATCTTTCGCGGGCGCGCAGGGGCTCTATTTGGACTTCAAACGCCCCACGTTCAGCACCTGTAAAAATCGTCCGTCGTGCACGGTCGAGGGGGTGACCGTCTATGGCTTTCGCACCGCCAACCGGGAGCCGTTTATTCTGGATGCGGAAACACGTCCCGCAACGCTCCACTGGGACAGAGTCGATGGCTTGGGCGTGCAGCGCGGCAATCAGGACGACGAGATCGATCCAGACGAAAAGATCGTCATTGTCCTGCCCCGCGAGCAATCCATTCGGCTGTTTGCCTTGTCTGACCTGTTCCTCGGTTCCAATGGTCGAGATAGCGCAGGCGGCGAGTACGCGACCATCCACACATTTACCCCATCCGGTACCGTGACGACCTACGAGCTTCAGGGCGGGATCGAACTGCCTGACGAAGAGTTCAACAAGTGGGGATCCCTGCCCCTGGGCGTCCGTCGGCTGGAGGAAATTGATGAGGCAATCATCACGGTGGTGATGCCTTTGGCCGACGCGCGTGCTGGTCTGAGGGCTTCGGGGCTTCGTGATGACCAAGCCGTCGTAAAACGATTTTATCCGCGCCGACGGGACATTGGCGTTCCTGCGAACGGCGCACAAAAACAAGTTCTCTCAACGTTGATTGGGCAAGCGGTCAACCGGATTGAGTTCATGACCCGGCAAAAAGAAAACAACGACTACTCAATTGAGGGAATTGAGTTTTACTGATCTGCTTTGGCCTTCTTCCCTCAAAGATCCTTGCTGAATGTAAGCCTGACCAAGTCTCCGCATTGCTTCACCAACGTTATTTTCTTGGACGGCCTTATCGCCGGATAAACAAGCAAAACATCACGCCAATGAAAAATCTCGAATAGGCTACCCATCGACGCATATCAAATAACTACCAAAATCCAAATAATGCCAAAACAACATTTTTATCAGCTTTATAAAACAAAAGTCTCACCGTTATTTACTTATCAAGTTAATGGATTCATTGACTCGCTTGGATTTTTCATACCAACCTGCGACCTCTTGTCAGTTTTTTTGGGAGGAAAAAATGCTGAAGAAGATATTTAAGGGCGCCGCAATCGTTGCGTCTTTGCTGGGCACATCAGCCCTTGCGCAAGTGAATCTTACCGCAGAAACCGCCAGCCCAGGGGGCGCAACGTACTTGTCGCCTGCGCACCTGACTGAAATTGCCGGGACACAGGGCATTGCGAATATTCAACTCGCTGACGGTCAGACACTGACGAACTCAATCCAGAATGTCGCCGAAGGCAAAACCGACATCGCGGGTACACCATACATCCTGCCGTTCTTGATGAGTCGAGGCGTTGGTCCTTACGGCTCCCTCGGCGCGGAACAGGGTGCGGAGCTCGCAGGGAACCTGCGCGCTATTAACCCCTTCACGCTGGGTATTTTCTTTCTCTATGCCTACGACGCGAAAAATCTGGGCGGCTGGGACGATCTGAAAGGTCGCAAGATCTACAACGGCCCACCACGGGGCGGCGCGCTGACCAATGCGCGGAGCATGATTCAGATTGTTGCCGGCCTGAAAGAAGGCGACGATTACGAGGGCATTCAAGTGAACTGGGGCCAAGGGACGACGCTGGTCACCAGCGGCGAGCCTGACGCCATTGTCTTGCCCGAAGTCTTCCCCGGCACCCGCCTGACCGCGATTACTGCTGCGGGCAAGATGACCGGTTGGTCCATGCCAAAGTCTGCTTACGATAGCGATGCGATGCAGAAGTACATGGTCGCACCGGGCAGCGCTCCGTTCACCATGCCGGTTGCCGATTTGCAGGACGTCATGGGTCCGGACTGGAGCTTTGTCTCTGAAGACGACACCTTCCGTGGCTTTGCTACGATTGGCGGTAACGTGGTGCACAAGGATATGGACGATGACTTGGTTTACAGCCTCGTGTCTGCCTATGTCGCAACGCTCGACGACCTGAAGGCTAAAGCGCCGTACGGGGATACCGTGAGCTTCGACTTCCCGATGCAGGGTATGTGTGGAGCCAACCCCGTCCAGTACCACCCCGCCGCCGCTCGCGCGTGGCGTGAGGCTGGTTTTGATCTGGACGACTGTGCCGTCGCGGACGACTAAGCGACTTCGGTTTCTTTAATGGATCAGGTGGCGAGCGCTTACTTGCCACCTGATCAGCTTTTATACCCCGGGTAATGTATGACCGAAGCGCCAAAACAGGAGACGAGGGCCGCCCTCTTTCCAAACAAAGCTGTCTATTTTCTTGCGCTGATTTTTGTCGCCGCTGGAATCATCAACAGCATGCCGTTGATCCCCGGCTGGGACGAGCTCTGGCGTGGCCTTACGGGTTACCAAGGCCTCAAAACCCGCTCCTTTTCGACGGAATGGTTCTATCCCATCGTCTTTTTGGTGATGATGCTGATCGTCGCCCTAAAGCATTCCATGTGGCGCGCTTGGCGCGGGACGCGGCGCGAATGGCTTGGCGTGTTTATGGACGCGGCGCTGGTCCTGTCATCCTTCGCAATTTCCCTGACTTACCTGATTGAAATTGATAGCGTTTGCTTGGTTGATTTGCTCAACGGCGAGCGCGCGCGCGTGATGGCCGAGACGCTGAAGGCCGAAATCGAATTTGCAGCCCTGATGGGTCTACCCGCACCAGACACGGTTGAAGACCCCAAGTGCATGTCCACCACCGGCGTATGGCTTGTGGCTATTGTTGGCGCGTCGATCCTCGTTTTTCTAGGCTACAACGTCAAAGTCTGGGGCTTGCCGCTGGTTTTGGTATCCATCCTTGTGGCGCTTTACACCATCGGCACGGTGCTCGTTTGGTACTTCCACGGTCCCGATGGCATCAACAAATACCTGATGACAAAACTCGGGGGCGAGCCGCGGACGTTCCTCGACGGACGTCCCAATGTCCACGACGCCTTGGTCAACAACGCAGCGGGCATTCTGGGGCGGTTCATGGACGTGATCATGAACGTCGTCTTCCCCTACATTATATTGGGCGCATTGTTTGGTAAGTCCGCAGGCGGGCAAGTGCTGATCAAGTTGGCGTTCCGCTGGACGCGCCACTTGCGCGGTGGACCGGCGCACGCGGCTATCGTCAGCTCCGCCATGTTCGGCACAATCACCGGCGGCCCCGTGGTCAACGTCCTCTCAACCGGCGTTCTGACCATTCCCATGATGATCAAGCGCGGTTTCTCTCGTACGTTCGCAGGCGGGATGGAAGCGGCTGCGTCGTCGGGTGGATCGATCATGCCCCCGGTGATGGGGGTCGCTGCCTTTATCCTCGCGGCCATGACTGCCGTGCCCTATCGCGATGTCATCATCGCCGCGACAATCCCGGCCATCGCCTATTTCTTCTGTTTGTTCCTGAGCGCCGCCTTTCAGTCGCGCAAACAAGGCATCGAAGCCTCTGGCGCGATCACCGAAGACATGCGCATCAGCCCGCGCGATCTGGTGAATCTGTCTCAGATTTTACTGCCGATCCTGCTGATTTTGCTCCTGCTGCTCACGCCCAAAGACATGGTGGGTTGCGGGTTCTTTGGCTGGCTGTTTGGCGCCGACGCGATGATGCAGGATGGACGCTGTACGGTGACTTCGCTGCCGTGGGTGCTGCAGATTTTCCAGAATTCCGCTGGCTCTGCGGGTGCGACGGGCTGGTGGGCGGCGGCGTTTGTGACCGTGCTGCTGTTCCTCGACCGCGACTTTCGCGCCAAGCCGAGCAAACTGCTGGATGCTTTAGCCGAGTCCGGCATTACGGTATCGACGCTGTACTTGATGTTCTTGGCCGTGACCGTGATTGACGTCTGTCTGAACTTTACCGGCCTGTCCAAGTTTGTTGCCATCGACGTCTTACGGTTCTTGCTGTCGTTTGACCTCGGCGGCAGTGGCTCGGCTTACTTCCAGTTCTTCGCGCTGGCGATTACCATGCTGCTGGCGATCTTGCTGGGCATGGGTATGCCCGCCGTTCCCGCTTATGTGAACGTTGCTTTGCTGATGGGACCACTGCTGGTTGGCTTGGGCATTGCGACGTTTACCGCGCACATGTTCATCTTCTACTTCGCCATCGCTTCAGCCATAACGCCGCCAGTCGCGCTGGCTGCCTTTGCCGCAGCGACGATCACCAAGGCCGAACCCATGGCCACAGGCTTTAGCGCGGTTCGATCTGGCATCGTGATGTTTGCCATCCCGTTTGTGTTTGCGTTCTACCCCGAGCTGCTGCTGATCGATCAAGCCTTGATCGACCCCACCAGTCCAGCCCGCGCGCCCCTTCCCGGCTATGAGACCGGTATCTCGGTGCCGGGCCTGCTGTGGCTGCTGACGCGGCTGGTGCTGTCGCTTTATTTGGTGGCCAGCGCGCTTGCCGGGTTCGATGCGCGGCGGCTGCTGACCGTCGAGATTGTCTTGCGACTGGCCCTCGCTGTCGCCGTTCTAACCCGGCCTCAACTGCTGCATCTGAGTGCGATTTTCGTCGCCTTTGGGGTCATCGCTTGGCACTATTGGAGGGCCCGGCAAACCGCAGCCGCCCTACGCTAAAGCGCAATCCCATTTCGGAGTAAAATCGCCCCATGAGCCAGCGGCCAAACTTCTTGTTTCTCATCACCGATCAGCAGCGCGCAGACTGGCTTGGCTGCTACGGGCACCCGGTTTTGCGCACGCCAAACATCGACGCCATCGCAGCACGCGGGACACGGTTTGAGAAGTTCTACACCGCCTCACCCGTCTGTATGCCCAACCGAGCGTCTTTGCTAACAGGGCGCTATCCCAGCCTGCACGGGTTGCGTTACAACGGATGCCGACTGCCGCTGTCGTCCAACACGTTCGTCAATCTGCTGGCGCAGTCAGGCTATCACACCGCCACGATTGGCAAGAGCCATCTGCAGCCCTTCACCGGCATGCCCCCGATGGGCCGCGACCCAGCGGTCGCCTCGAACCCCAACGAAGCATGGTTCAAAGACCCCGCGGACTATGGTGAAGAAGAGCCCGACCGCTATCAGGCCGATGGCCGCTATGAGATCACCACGCCTTATTATGGCTATCAGCACGTGGACATGGTGACCGAGCACGGTGATCGGTGCGGCGGGCATTACCTGCAGTGGTTTCGGGAACAGGCGCCAGATTGGGAAGCGCTGCATGATCCGGCAAACGAGCTTCCCCACGACTATACCTGCCCCCAAGCCTACCGCACGCCGATCCCAGAACATCTCTACCCCACCGCCTTTGTGCGGGATCGGGCGATTGACTACATCCGAGAACAGGCGGAGGGCGACAGCCCATTCTTCGCCTTTGTGTCCTTCCCCGACCCCCACCACCCCTTCAATCCGCCGGGCAAGTATTGGGACATGTACGATCCCGATGACTTCGAAGTCACGCTACCCTATTCCGCTCACCAGAACCCAACCCCGCCCATGACGTTCCTACACAACAGCTGGAAGGGCGAAGGCGAGCAAATGACGCCGCAAACGGCGATGATGCTGGACGAGCCGCAGCTCAAGGAAGCGATGGCGCTGTCAGCGGGGATGATGGCCTTCGTCGATGATGCCATTGGCGACATCATGCAAGCGCTGGAAGCAAGCGGCGCGTTGGAAAACACTGTGGTTTGCTACACGTCCGATCACGGCGACTACTTGGGCGATTACAACATGCTGCTCAAAGGCGCGCTGCAATTCCAGAGCATCACCCGGGTGCCGTTTATCTGGTCGGATCCCGCCCGCCCAGAAGCTAGCACAACCAACGCTCTAGCCTCCACCGTGGACATCGGCGCAACCATCCTCGAACGCGCTGGCCTGCGACCCTACAACGGGGATCAGGGCGTGAGCTTTGGCGACGCGTTGACCGGTGGCCAAGGGCAGCGTGATGAAGTGCTGGTTGAGTACAACGATGGCGGCTCGCGATTGGGCTTTGCCAAAGCCTCCCGCGTGCGGTCGGTCATCACCAGCGGATGGCGCTACACCATGTATCTCGATCAGGATTGGGGCGAGTTATACGACCTTGAAAACGATCCGCAGGAGACCCACAATCTGTGGGACGTCCCTGCCTACGCCGCCCAGCGTGCGCGCTTGGCTGAGCGCCTAACGCACCTGCTCACGGCGCAAATGGACGAAAGCCCGCTGTCCGATCGCTTGGCATAAGCGACGGTCTTATCGGGCAAAAACGGTCTGGCTCTTCCACACGGTTTCCCGAACCTCAACCGCTGCGATCTCAGCCGGGCTCAGGCTCTCCAGCGGCGCATCCAGCACGATAAAGTCCGCTGACTTCCCAACGGTCAGCGAGCCCGTCTCCGCCCCCATCCGCAGTGCATGCGCACCATTGATTGTGAACAGCGGCAAGGCCTGATCCAGCGTAATCGCTTGCTCTGGGGCAAGAGCGCCGGGGTAGTTCCCAAACGGGTCTTGGCGCGAGATCATACCGGCAAGGCCGGTCCAAGGGTTTGGATCCGGCGACGCTGCCGGCCAATCGGAGGCGTAGGTGACATTGATGTCAGCAGCCAGATAATCCCGCAAGGCATGACACCGCGAAACACGATGCTCACCCAGCAGAGCGATCTGCGCCTGTGTCGCGGGGTTGGGATACCAAAGCTTGGGCGAGACTTCAGCAACAGCATCCAGCGCGCTGAACCGGCTCAAGTCTTCGGTCCGGACAAAGGGCGCATGCGCGATTTCGTGGCGCAGGCCGCTGAACCCATTGGCCCGACGCGCAGCCTCAATCCCGTCCAAGCCCCGCCGAATGGCGTTATCCCCGACCGCGTGCATCTTGACGGTAAAGCCGCGCCGATCCAGCTCTGTGATTTCGTGCGCAATGGCTTCGGGGGTCAGCAACAAGATGCCGTCCGCGTCGTGGGTTTCACCATCGTAACCAGAGGCAGCCAAATAGGGCTCGGTAAACGAAGCAGTGAAGCCCGGTGCAACGCCGTCGAGGAACAATTTGGCGAAATCAGTCCGCACGTTTGGTGACGCATAGACCCGCCGCCAGCGTTCCATTTCCTCATAGGGTATCATCTCTGGCACCAGCGGACTTTGCCGAACCAAATGCGCGGCCATGTGCAAGGTTAGATCGCCACGCTGATCGGCGGCTTGATAGGCGGCTAAATCGGACTCAATCGCCATCGGCTCTTTGAACGCGGTGAAGCCCAACCGGTTGAAACGCTCAACAAAATAGCGGGTCGCGCGGGCCAGTTCTTCGGGCGTGTGGGTGAACAGCCGTCGCACCGGCGCACAGGCTGTTTCGGCCAAGATACCGTTGGGCGTGCCACGGATTGGGTCACGCTCGATAATCCCGCCCTCGATGTCGTCAACCTCGTCATGAAGCCCAGCCAACGCCAATGCCCGCGAATTGCACCACAGCAAATGCTTGGTAACATCGGCCAAAGCAATCGGCACATCTGTTGAGATTTCATCCAGCGTTGCTCGCGGGTTTGCGCCCATCTCGGTCCGCATGTCATGCCGCCACGGGCCGCCGGTGATCATCGCGTCTCCGCTAGAGCGCGCCACATGTTCCTTCACAGCGCCGATCAGCTCGCCATAGGCAGCGCCGTAGTCGACGTTAACCTCGAACAGATCCTGACACGCGCCCCACAGCGCATGGGTATGGCTTTCGACAAAGCCGGGCAGAACAGCGCGCCCTCTCAGGTCAATCGATTGCGTTCCCGGTCCGCCCAGATGCAGCACATCGGCGTCCTGACCCATGGCAACGATCTTTCCATCCTTGGACGCCAAGGCCGTTGCTGTGGGAAGGCTTGGGTCCAAGGTTTGGATCGCGGCGTTGAACCAAATCTTATCTGCACGCATGAGACTCTACTCCCGACGTTAATACCTTGTCGAAAACGCTAACACATCCCGCGTCGTGCCTGCATTTGTTTTGATAATCTGTGGTTCTGTAGCGATTTCTGGGATCAACAGGCGCAAAATCGGTTTACGGTATTGGCCGTGTAAAGGGTCCGAAGCGAGGGTTTAAGTCATCATGACGCGTCCAAACATTGTACTGATCATGGCGGACAATCAGCCCGCAGACCTACTGGGCTGCTATGGCAATGACGAGGTAAAAACCCCGCATCTCGACGCCTTGGCCCAGCGCGGACAGCGCTTTGATCAGGCGTTTTGCGTCAATGCCATGTGCTCCCCCTGCCGGGCTTCCGTGCTGACGGGCCTCATGCCCAGCCAACATGGTCTGCACAATTGGTTGGATGATCGACTCATGGATCAATGGCCCCAGAATTGGTCGGCCATCGCTGAATTTGCCAACCTGCCGACCATTATAAAAAACGCGGGATACACGACCGCCCTGATCGGCAAGTTTCACCTTGGCGTCCCCTTTGTCCCGCAATTAGCGTTCGATCATTGGGTGACATTTACCCACGGCCACACCACCAGCTTTTATGACAACGAGGTCATCGACGACTACAACCGCTACCGCTTTACCGGCCATACGGTCGATTTCTTCACCCAGAAGACCATCGAGTTTTTGGAGCATCAATCCGGCAAGGATGACCCCTTCTTCGCCTTTGTTCCCTACAACGGTCCCTACGGTCATTGGCCAGCGATCAAAGGGCGGGCGGAGAATGAATTTGCGGCGCTGTATGATGACAGCGACATGCACTCCATTCCCCGCGAAGGGTTGAGCGCCGAGGTGCTTGAACGCTTTGGCTTGCGCGTTCAATCGGGCGGTGTGCGAGAGCAGTTCAAAGGACCGCTGCTGCTGCCCAACAATGTCGACTCCCTGCGCAACTATTTCAGTCAGGTCTCGCTGATCGATCATGGTGTTGGCCAAATTGTGCAGAGCCTCGATCGGCTTGGGCTGGATGAAAACACGATCGTGATTTACACCGCTGATCACGGTTTCTCGCTCGGACATAACGGTGTTTGGGGCCACGGCGCAGCGGCATTTCCAGCCAGCGCGCATCGCCCTTCCTACCATATTCCGCTCATCGTCTCCGGTGGCCCGGTACAGGCAACCGGCCCGCAATCGAGCTTGGTCAGCCAGATTGATCTTTTCCCGACACTTGCGTCTCTGGTCAGCGCAGATCTCGCCACCCCTTCCCTGCCCAGCAGCGCCCAAGACCTCACCCCCACTTTAATCCACGGCACCAAGCCCGCGGCCAGCGCTGTGTTTATGGAGCAAGAGGAAACCCGCGCGATCCGCACAAAAGACTGGCTCTATGCCGCCCGCTTCAAAGGCGCGCCGTCGTTCATCATGCATGATGAATTGTACGACCTGCGCGCCGATCCGTTGGAAAAAACCAACCTCATTGACCACGGGGATCACGCTGCAACCGCCAAGGATTTGCAGGCTCAACTTGATGCTTTTTTCAGCAGCTATGCCGCGCCTGCCTATGATCTTTGGAACGGGGGCAGTGCCAAGTCCAACGTCACTTATGACCAGCTTTGGATCGATGCATGGGGTTCAGACTGGCAGCCGAAGATCAGCAGCTAAGCCGCCGCTTCTTCGCGAAACGCCAAGGCAGACGCCAGCAGGTCAGATGCGTCAGCGTCCTCAATCTCCAAGTTGCCGAGCTGCGTCACCGTGCTTTGCAGGTATTCTAGGCTACTGCCCAAAATCCCGACGCCTGTCGCCGCAAACCGGATTTGCTCATCCCGCCCGATATCAGGCTGCATGTGGGGCTGCTCATGGTCAGCGAGGAAGCTCAGCGCCACGGTTTTCTCCCCATCGATCTCAACCGGGATAAACCGCGCAAGATACCCCGGAGCGATCATTTCGCGCCGAAACAGGATGGTCGTTTCTTGATCCACGCAATCGGCCGCAATCTTGAACACCAGACCATCACAGCCCTGCCCAACGTCAAGCGCCGCCATGACGCCCGGCGCTTGGCTGTTGCCGCGCCCGCCCTTGTCATCAACAAGGATAAAGCGGCGCTCGTGCTCCGGTGCAAAGGCCCGCCGCACTTCGGTGAATTCCAAGGCTGGATCCCACATCAGCGAGCCATAGGCGAAGACATACAATTCACCGTCATGCCCCTCAAGCGCTTCCGCCCGCAGACCTTCGCGCGTTTCGTCGTCATGAAACTCGATGGTCAACGCCTGACCACTGGCCGCAATCTGAGCCTTGATTTTCTCCGTGGTGATGGTGCGAAAAAATGACTCCCCGCTCGGCTTTACCAGTGAGCGCAATTCAGGGTGATGGCGAAAAGGGTCAGTCATTTGGATAATCCAGCTCAGGAATTAACAGTATTTACATAGTCTTATACTATTTTTGTCCCAAATTCCTAAGAATTTTAATCTATGAAATGACTTTAAACTAAATAATCCACCGAGAACCTGCCATCGTCTGCGCGCCGGATCGGAAGATTGCGCCGATCCAAACGCCG
>CAJQLX010000050.1 GCA_905479265.1 uncultured Alphaproteobacteria bacterium | reverse complement strand
CTTATACTATTTTTGTCCCAAATTCCTAAGAATTTTAATCTATGAAATGACTTTAAACTAAATAATCCACCGAGAACCTGCCATCGTCTGCGCGCCGGATCGGAAGATTGCGCCGATCCAAACGCCGAACTTGAGTATGAAAATGGCGAGCTGGTTCAGCAGATCAAAGATTTGCTGGTCATGCTGGAACGCCGCGAAAAAACCATCGCAGAGCGCGATGTCACCATTGCTGAACAAAAGCAAACCATCGGTGAACTGCACAGCGCGGTCGAAGGACTGTCAGCAGAGAACGCTTTGCTGAAAGCCGAAGTTGCGAAGCTCAATCAGTTGGTTGCCGATCAGCAGGTTCTCATCGCTGAGATGAGCGATACCATCGAATACCTCGAAGGTGTCATTACTGAAAAAGACGGCGCCATTGCCGCGCTGCATGTTTCAGTGAAAGACCTGACAGACAAGAACGCGGCGCTGCGTGAAGAGGTTGCGCGGCTGACTTCGAACTTAGAGGCAGCGAACGAAGAAATCGGTATTCTCAACGAGCATATTGTTCGGTTGATCACAGAGCGGGACGCCCTGAAAATCTCATTGGGCGAAAAGGTTCAGGAAATCGCTGATTTGCGGGTTTCGTTGGAAGCCTGCCAAACTGAGAAACAAGCACTCAATGAAACGCTCGATCGCATGACGATCAAGATTACTGAGCTTGAGCAGACGGTCATTACAGCAACATCAAACTGTGAGGCACGGGTTCTCGGGGTTCGTACATCCGAGCGGGCGCAATGCACCACACAGGTGAATTTGATCGAGACCGGCTGTCAGAAACAGCAAGACGCGCTTCGGGATCACATCGCTGAGCTGGAGCAAACCATCGAAGCCAAGAACGGGGCGATTGGTGGACTGCACGAGGAAATCAAAGCGCTTCAGGCAGAAATTGCTGACCGGGAATCCATGATCCGGCAACTGATTGAGATTGAACAGGGATTGAAGGCAGAGAATGCGTTCTTGCTCGAGCAAATCGACGACCTCAACAAGACGGTCCGAGGGATGCAACGATCAATCGCTGACCTGAGTCTCGCGTTAGAGAGCTGTGAAGAAGGGCTGAGGGTCTGCAAGCGCGAGTACTCTGAAATCGAGATGAAATTCGATATTCAAAGCGCTGAGAACGCGGCGTTGGTCCGAGACATTCAGGAGCTTCGGTCCTTACTCAGCACCTGTGAAGGCAGCTTGGGTCAAGCGATCATGGAGCAAGAGCGCCTGCGCTATGTCGAGGCGAAGAACGTCGAGCTTCGGCAAGAGATCACCATGACACGGGCCAAGCTGTCGGCTTGTGAGGCGGATAAGAACGCGTTCAAGAACGGTCTTAATCCCCTGGTCGATAATCACTTGGAAAGCCCTTCGGACGTGTCCGAATAACGCCCATCAAGAAAGGCTTGCTTCGGCAAGCCTTTCGTTTTTCTGAGGCTCAAACAAAAGAGAATGATTGGTTGAACGGCAACGTCCGAGCACGCTTCCCCGCAAGGGCAAAGAGTGCGTTACCCAGTGCTGGCGCAGCCGGCGGCGTACCGATCTCCCCCACCCCACCGATATAGGGCGCGTTTTCAAGGATCTGCACGTCAAACGCTGGCGCTGCGCCCATGCGCAAGGCGTCATAGTCGTAAAAGTTCGACTGTTCGGCCTCACCATCACGAAATGTCACCTCCCCCATCACGGCAGCCGAGAGACCAAACAGGCAACCGCCGGTCAACTGAGCCTCAATGTTACCGGGATCCAGCGCGATACCCACGTCCGCAGCAATCCAGACTTTTGCGATGCGGATCGCGCCATCCTCCTCGACCACTTCAACGACTTGAGCGACAGGCGAGCCGAACGAATAGGTGAAACCGACGCCAAGCGCGCGGCCCGCACTGCGTGCCGCTGACCAATTGGACATCTCCCCCACCGCTTCGAGCACACGGACACTGGGTGCATGTTCCTCCCGCGCCATATCAATCCGGAATGCCAGTGGGTCGCGGCCAGCGGCATGGGCCATTTCATCGATAAAGCTGTCAAAGAAAAACCCACCAAAAGACGCGCCAACCGCTCGCCAATAACCAATGGGCAAGGTTGACGGCACAATGTGCCCGCGCACGCGATAGTTCGGTATTTGATAGGGCTGATCGTGCGCGCCAGATAAGCCTTCGGGGTCAGACCCCGACAAGGCCGCTTGCTCGACCGTAAAGGGGGTAAGCGCAGGACGAGCGCGGGATTGCAGGATCACCGAAGATGCAGCAAAGGACACGTCCACGGCCACGGGCTGACCGGCATTCACCACCCCCCGCATGCGCGCCATAGCAGCCGGACGATAGAAGTCGCGCCGCATGTCTTCTTCGCGGGACCACGTCAGTTTGATCGGAACGCCGGGGCGTTTCTTGGCGATACGCGCAGCAAGAACGGCGACATCCGCCTCCCCTCGCCGGCCAAAGCCGCCGCCCATCACCGTGGTCGTCACTGTCACCTGCTCGGGCTCAAAACCCACTTCTTGGGCGCAAGCCGACTGAATCGAGGTCGGAGACTGGTTTCCGCACCAAATCGATAAGGCATCGTCGGTGAACAAGGCGGTGGCGTTCATCGGCTCCATCGTTGCGTGCGCCAGATACGGTACACTGTATTCCGCAAGCAATTCTTGGCCGGGATGGTCTGCGTCAGCCGTGCCATCATCACGGCCCACGGTATTCGGTGCTGCGTCAAAGGCGGCTTCGATTTCCTGCATCAAACCGGCTGTCGTATCCGGGTAGAGCGACGGCTCCCAATCGATATCGACAGCTTCAACAGCCTGCATGGCAATCCAAGTGTTATCGGCGATAACGGCAATGCCTTCGCCCATATCGATGACACCATCAATCCCAGACATCGCCTTGGCCGCAGAGGCATCAAAGCGGCGCATTCCCTGCCGGCGCGGGCTCATCCTCACGGAGGCGAATTTCATACCTTCGAGCACCACATCGATGCTGTACATTGCCTTGCCGGTGATTTTGTCTTCCATGTCCACGCGCGGCAGAGACGTGCCCAAATAGCGCCACGTGGACGGATCCCGCAGCTCAACGCTTGGCGGGTTTATGTCAGCCGCCTCAACCGCGACGTCCTGATAGCTCAGGGTGCGGCCATCGGGGGCAATCACTTGGCCGTCACGGGTTTCCAGCGCATCGGGCGCAAGGCCCAACCGCTTGCCAGCGGCACGCTTGAGCACCTCTCGCGCCGTCGCGCCCGCCAACCGCATCCGCTCAAAACCATCCCGCATGGACGTCGAGCCACCGGTCATTTGCAAGGACAGCAACTTCGCGCCATTTCCGGCAAATTCGCGCATGGCCTGCTGAAAGTCATTGACCTTGTAATCCTTGAACGGCAGCGCCATCCCGAACAAAGCCGAATTGTAATAGGCCTTGGCCGGTGGCCCGTGGATGACGGTGATATCCTTCCAATCCACGTCAAGCTCTTCGGCGATCAGCGCGGCCCACGTGGTGTGAACCCCCTGCCCCATTTCCGCCTTTGGGCTGACCAGCGTAACGCCGTCTTCGGTGATGATGACAAAGGCGTTCAGGCTGATGCGGCCCTCAGAGCTGTTGAGCGGATTGGGCGCAGGTTCAACAAACTTGTAGACCCCAAAGGCCACCCCACCAGCAACAGCGGCAGAACCAACCAAAAACGTACGACGAGCAATCTTTGCAACACGTCCCATGGCTTTAACCCTCCCTCAGCGCGGCAGCGGCCGTGTGGATGGCGGCGCGGATCCGAGGATAGGTGCCGCAGCGGCAGAGATTGCCGTTCATCGCTGCGCTGATGTCCGCGTCCGTGGGCTGGGGATTGTCGGAAAGCAGGCTCGCTGCCTGCATCTGTTGCCCTGCTTGACAGTAACCGCACTGGGCGACTTGATGCGCGACCCAAGCCGTCTGGACCGCTGACAAGGTCTCGCCGTCGCTCAACCCTTCGATGGTCGTGACGGCGCCGTCAACATCACCGACAGGCAGTTGGCAGGATCGCATAGCCTCGCCATCGACATGCACGGTACACGCGCCGCACACAGCAACGCCGCAGCCGAACTTGGTCCCGGTGAGACCGAACTCGTCTCGCAGAACCCACAAAAGCGGCGTGTCTGGTGCTGAAGCACTCTCCAACGCATCACCGTTTACGACAAGTTTTACCGTCATGATTTGTCCCCGATCCTTTACATGTAGGGCCATTTTGAGGCTCGAAGCGCTCAAAATAATTCATGACATGAGGTAGACCGACGCCCCCCGCTGTCCACCCAAAGGCAGCCATGAACAACGGCCACTCTCACGACCGTGAACGCAGCCCTGCCGCAGCCTCTACCGCGCGATAAGGCGGCGGCAGAGAGGGCTTTTCCGAGGATGTCCCGCCTGTGTCGGCGTTCCTAATCTGCGCGATCGACGGGTTAGCGGAGCTTGAGCGGCAACGTATCCAAAGCGCGCATGGAGTTATTGGGTCGCCATACGGGATCGCCCGCGAATTCGATGCTCGATACACGCTCCGCCAAAGCCTGCAAGATCGCCCGTCCTTCGGCCCGCGCAATGATCTGCCCGACGCAGGAATGCACGCCAACGCCCAACGCCAGATGCCCTCGCGTATCGCGGTCGATCATAAATTCATCCGGGTTTGCAAATTTCTGGGCATCACGGTTCGCCGCGCCTAAGACGCACAAAATCTTGGTTCCTTCCTCGATTTCCACCCCGCCAACGGTTGTCGTGTCCGCTGCGGTGCGGAAGAACGCCTGAACCGGGGTGCAGAACCGCAGCGCTTCCTCGAACGCTGGACCAGCCCGCTTGGCCGGGTCAGCACGGAGCTGCTGGAATTGCTCGGGGTATTGCGCCAAGCACCACAGCGCGCTCCCGATCCCCGAAACGGTCGTATCCACGCCAGCAGAAAGCAGCGAGCGGATCAACATGCCCGCCTCGGCTTCCCCGATTTCACCGGTATCGGTGGCGGCGTAGATGGTCGCGCCGATGCCGTCTTCGGTCAGCTGGGCACGGTCGCATTGCTCATTGATCCACGGTACGATGTCGGGCGCTTTTGCCATAATGCGCTGGCGGAGCGGATTGTCAGGGCCGATGGCGTTAAAGACCATCGCGCCATAGTCCACCAACTTGCGCGCATCCGGCTGCTTGATGCCGACGGCTCGGGGGAAAACACGGGTGGGGAAGGCTTCAGCGATGGCGGCAACGGCCTCGATCTCACCTTGCGCCAAAACCTCGTCAACCAGCCGCTGCGCATCCTCAACAAAGTCTTGCTCCAACTTTCGCACCACAGACGGCGACAGGGCGCGCATGATCACGCGGCGGTTGTGGGTGTGCTCGGGCGGATCAACCTCCAACACAATCGACGGTGGGCGCCAGGGCGCTTCGAGCTTGAAATCCGCCATACCAACCCCGCGAGACGACAGGAACCGCGCGTGGTCGTAGAAGATTTCCCGCGTTTCCTCATAGCGGCCACTGATCAAAATCTCGTAGCGCGGGATGTACGCCAAACCGCCCTTGGCCCGCAGTTCGGCAAAGAACGGAATGGGATTGGTCAGGATCGCTTCGTCATAGGGATCAATATCCCACACCTCGACGCCTTTGGGCGGGGTGATTGATTTGTGCTGGTGAACCAGTTGCGCTTCCATGAATGCCTCCCTGTGCTTGTCCCTGCTGCCACAATAGAAAGCCGAGACACTCGCCATGGAAAAAGCCTGCCTCACCCCGGCAAGATGATCAATGCACGTGTCACGACAAAATCTAAAACCCTGTCAAATCCGCTGTGAAACAGAGCACAGCGCGTGCATCACAATTTACTCGATATTCTTTTTGTTTTAGGGAGATGGCGGGTCCGCACACGACGACAGATCGTCGTATTTTTGCGGTTTTGGGTCTCACCCGCGAGATCGAAGCCGCCCCTCTCTGTCATGGTCAGGTGAGGGACTTCTTTTTGTTTGGAGGAATTACAATGAAGAAGATTATTCTGGCTGCCACCGTAGCTGTCATGGTTGCTTCTACGGCCTATGCCCAAGAAGTAACGCTGCGCCTGCACCACTTCATGCCTCCCCCAGCGACCCTGTCGAAGCACTTCTTCATCCCGTGGGCTGAAGAGATGGCTGCGAAGACGGACGGACGCTTGGTGGTTGAGGTTTACCCGTCCATGAGCTTGGGCGGCAGACCGGGTGATCTGATCGATCAGGCGATTGACGGTGCCGTCGATATCAGCCTGACGCTGACCGGTTACACGCCGGGCCGCTTTAACAAATCCGAAGTGTTTGAACTGCCCTTCATGATGGAAGATGCCGAAGCCACTTCAGCGGCTTACTACGACATGATCCAAGCCGATTTGCAGGATGGCGAACTTGCTGATGCGAAGATCTTGGCGGCTTGGGTACACGGTCCGGGCGTTCTTCACACCGCTGAACCGGTGATGAAACTTGAAGACATGGCCGGCAAAGAACTGCGCGGCCCCACGCGTGTCATCACCGACCTGCTCGGTGAATACGGCGCAACCCCCGTGGGCATGCCCCTTCCCGGCATTCCCGAGGCGCTGTCCAAGGGTGTGATCAACGGCACGGTGCTGCCGTGGGAAATCACCCCGGCGATCAAATTGGGTGAGCTGGTGTCCAACCATACGGAACTTGGCGGTGATCGGGCGCTTTACACCTCGACGTTTATCCTCGCCATGAACTGGGATGCTTACGAGGCGTTGCCAGACGACCTGCGCGCCATTCTCGACGAAAACACCGGCAAGGCGATGTCCCGTGACGTGGCTGCGACCATGGTTGAACGGGATGCCGTGGGCCGTTCGGTCTATGAAGGCAACAACATCATCCAACTCTCTGAGGACGAAGTTGATCGCTGGATCGAAGCGGCACAGCCGGTTTACAGCCGCTGGATCGAACGCGCTGGTGACAAGGGCTTTGATGGCCAAGCAACCATCGACATGGCACGCGAGCTGATTTCAGCAAACCGCTAAGCCGACACAGAACTGGGGTGGCTGGATCGCGCTAGACAATCCACCACCTCAGCTTTACGGAATGGGTCGCATTTGCCTCTTGAGGCGCGCGCCCCCTCCGGCTCTCGCGCGTCTTGGACACAGGTTCCACCTCGAAACCACCGCAGGACCGCACGGGGAGCCCCCATGAGTGACCTAGAAACCGCAGCACGCCCCCAAAATACCGCGCAGACGACCCGACAGAACACCGGGCGTTCGGATCGCGTGGGTCGCATTCTCAACGCAACCGCCGGCTTGTTTGCTTTTTTGGGCGGCTTGGGCCTGATTTTCGCGATTGTTGTGACGTGCTTGAGCATCGTCCTCAAAGTCACCCGCCGCGTCCTCGACTTCACACTTTCAGGCGTATTCGACGCTGCGCTTTGGTCGGGTATCAAACCCATTTTGGGCGAAGAAGAACTGGTGCAGTACGCCGTTGGCGTCGCCCTGTTCTCGGCGCTGCCGTGGGTGATGATCCGGCGCGGACACGTCCGCATCGACATCTTCGAACCGCTTTTTGGCGGGGTTTTCAACCGCCTGCTGAATGTCGCCGCTGACCTGTCGCTGCTGTTCGTCTCCTACATGATTCTCACACGCCAGTGGTACCTGATTTTCAAGAAAGCCCGGCGCTCGCAAGAGCCTATGCCGGATCTGGTCATGAGCGGCGATTGGGCGGGCGCGCTGGGGCGCCTGCGCGTGCAGCCGGAATCACAAATTTTGAGCATGAAGCTGTGGCCGTTCTACGCCTTTGCCGAGCTGTGCGTGGCGCTGTTTATGATTGTGGCGCTGTATTGCACGGTTGAAAGCCTGATCCGCCTGTTCCGTCCCAACACGCCCCCGGCCACCGGCACAGATAAGGACACAGACACAGACGGGGTGAACGTCTAATGGAAGAATGGTACACTTGGTCCCTCACGGGCTTCCAGATGGGTTTGCTGTCGTTTCCTGTCTTACTGCTGCTCGTCGCGCTGCGCCTGCCCTTGGCTGCGGCCATGTTCATCGTTGGTACGCTGGGGACTGTTCTGGTGACGGGCAACGTCCGGATGATGGACAGCCAGCTCAAATCCTTCGCCTTTGGCACCCTGAACAACTATTCGCTGTCGATCATTCCGCTGTTCTTGCTGATGAGCGAGTTTGCAACGCGCGGTGGCATGTCGCGGTCGTTGTTTGAAGCTGCGGGCGCGTGGCTTGGCCATCGCAAAGGCGGGGTAGCAATGGCCGCGATTGGCGCGTCAGCCGGATTTGGTGCGGTGTGTGGCTCGTCTCTGGCAACCGCTTCCACCATGGGAAAAGTCGCCCTGCCCGAACTGCAGCGTTCAGGCTACTCTGGCTCGCTCTCCACCGGCGTCCTCGCCGCAGGCGGCACGCTTGGCATTCTGATCCCACCATCGGTGGTGCTGGTGATTTATGCCATCCTTGCCGAGGTCAACATCGAAAAACTGTTCACCGCCGCCTTTATCCCCGGCTTGCTCGCCATGCTCGGGTACATGCTCACCGTGTCAATCTACACCCGCTTGGTAAAGGGCGCAGAGCAGTCGCGGCCTCGCCTGCCCTATGCCGAGCGGTTTCGGATCATGACCCGCGTTTGGCCTGTTTTGCTGATCTTTATTCTGGTCATTGGCGGCATCTACACCGGTGCGTTCACGCCCACAGCCGCAGCAGCCGTAGGGGCAGCCGGAACAGGCATTATCGCCGCGCTGAATGGCGGTTTGACCTGGGCAGGACTGAAAGACGCCTTGCTCGCCACAGCCAAAACCTCCGCCATGATCTTTTTCATTATTGTCGCGGCCGGGGTGTTCAATTCCTTCCTCAGCTCCGCCAAAGTGCCGCAAACGTTGGCCGAGTTTTTCATCACGTCGGACTTAAATCCGTGGCTCATTCTGCTGGGTATGCTGCTACTTTACCTGATCCTCGGAACGGTGATGGATTCCATCGCGATGATCTTCCTCACCGTGCCGATCTTCTTTCCCATCATCGCGCAATTGGACTTTGGCCTGACCCCAACCGAAGTCGGGCTGTGGTTTGGGATATTGGTGCTGATGTCGGCTGAAGTCGGCCTGATTACGCCGCCCGTGGGGATGAACCTGTTTGTCATCAACAATCTGGATAAGAACATCCCGATGATCGAGACCTACAAGGGCGCCCTTCCCTTTGTGGCGTCCGACGTGGTGCGGATTGTCATTCTGGTGGCGTTTCCCGGAATCACGCTGTTTCTGGTTCGGCTGTTGTTCTAGCGCCCGGCCGCACAGACACAAAAAAGGCCGGGAAGCAGCGCTCCCCGGCCTGAAACTTTCCCGGCTTATCGCGGCTGGGTCTAGACCTTCATCACGCCCATTTGGTCTTCGAGCTTCTGCATCACCTGCATCGCCGCCAGCCCTTGTTGAAAGCTGGAATTCGGCTCGCGCCCTTCCTCGATCGCAGCGATGAATTCCCGGTCGATCAACTCGATCCCGTTGTTGCTCACCGCAACGTCGCTCAAGTCAATCGGCTGTTCGCGGCCATCGACCAGATCATCGTAGCGGGCGATATACGTGCCCGTGTCGCCGATATATCGGAAGAAACTGCCCAGCGGTCCGTCGTTGTTGAACGACAGGGACAGTGTACACAGCTTGCCCGTCGGGGTTTTGAGGCCAATGGTCATATCCATGGCAATCCCAAGCTCAGGATGCGCCGGACCTTGCATGCCGAAAACCTCGCTTGGGATCTCCCCCGTTTGGTACATGAACAGATCGATGGTGTGGCAAGCGTGGTGCCACAGCAGGTGATCGGTCCAGCTGCGCGGCTCGCCTTTGGCATTGAGGTTAGAACGCCGGAAGAAATAGGTCTGGGCGTCCATTTGCTGAATATTGAACGCGCCCGCATCAATCTTGTTGCGGATGTATTGATGGCTTGGGTTAAAGCGCCGAACGTGGCCAACCATGCCCACAACACCCGTCCGCTCTTGCGCCGCAACCATGGCTTCGGCATCAGCAAGGCTGTCAGCCATTGGGATCTCGCTGAACGTATGCTTGCCCGCTTCCATAGCTTTTACGGACTGCTCGCAGTGCATTTGCGTCGGGGTTGAGAGGATGACGGCGTCGGTATCTGCTGCCAAAAACTCATCATAGGACGCGCACGCCGTTGCAATGCCGCGCTCGGCTGCGAGGGCTTCGATCTTGTCTTTGTTGGGACCGAAGACCGCGGTGACTTCCGCGTTGGGAATGTTTGCCAGCGCGTCCAAATGCTTCAGACCAAAGGCACCATAAGCGCCCGCTACGCCTATTTTAACCATATCAGCGGTTCTCCAAAATCAAATGCCCAACAGCCGTGTTCGAGGCGGGAACGTGATAGAAGCGGTGGATTTCCTCCACATTGTCGTTCAACGCGCCGCGCATCACGTACCACATGACCAATTCGATGCCCTCGGACCCTGCTTCGCGCAGGTATTCGATGTGCTCGATCTGGCTGCCTTTGTCCGGCTCGTTCACCAGCAAATCCATGAAGCGCGCATCCCACTCGGCGTTAATCAAGCCAGCGCGCTTGTGCTGCAGTTGGTGCGACATGCCGCCGGTTCCGAAGACGCAGACCTTCAGATCTTCGCCGTAGCTTTCGATGGCCCGGCGAATGGCTTTGCCCAGCGCAAAACAACGCCGACCCAGCGGAGCTGGATACTGCACCACGTTTACCGCCAGCGGTACGACGGGACAGGGCCACTCGTCGGGCTGGCCAAACATCATCGTCATGGGAACGGTCAGGCCGTGATCGACTTCCATCTCGTTCATGATGGTAATGTCGAACTCATCCAAAATCAGCGATTGGGCGATGTGGGCGGACAGGTTTCTGTGCCCCTTGACCACCGGAACAGGACGCGGCCCCCACCCTTCGTCGGCGGGCACGTATTCCGTGCCACACCCCAGCGCGAACGTCGGAATGACACGCGCATCAAAGGCGGTGCAGTGATCGTTGTAGACCAAGAAGACCACATCCGGCTTCTCTTTCTCCATCCACTCTTTAGAGAACTCGAACCCCTTGAAAATCGGGCCATAGTAGTCGTCGCCGGTGATGCCCTTGTCAGATGCAACACCCAGCGCCGGGACGTGTGAACAGGCGACGCCTGAAGAAATATAAGCCATTATTCGTCTTCCCACTCGGACTGGTAGCGATTGCCTTCGATGCTGCGACCACCGCCGACCATCATGGCGCGATAGTCTTCGCCCATGCCGGTCATCAGTCCCGCCAACTGCTGAAAGTTAATGCCGTGATAGGCGGCGAGCTTGCTGGTGTAATAGATGTTTCCACCCAGTTCGAGCAGCAGGTTCCATTCCTGATTCAGCGCCGCATTACGCTGTCCAGCCGTCATTGGATATTGGTCGATATAGCCTTCCGGATCCGCGCGAAACAGCTCGCGGTTGTCGGCAAGGCGCAACGAGATACAGAATTGATTGAGGTAATACCCCTCCGCAGCCTGATCGCTGTCAAAGACGATCGTACCGGGAATATCAGAATACGGCTTGCTCATGCCAAGTCATCCTCCACGCCTGAGATGTTTTGTTTTGGTCTGCGCACCTGCTTCAGCAGTCAGAACCGACGGCAAAACAAAAATACGTCACATGTCACGTTTCTTGTGATTCAGCCCATAAGTCAACAGTCGAGTGTGCGCGATCAGAGCCACGGGCGGCGGATTAAGCGCTCAACCAGCTGGTCAGAGCTTGGGCCATCAGCCGCAGGGCGAGCAAGGTCACGATGGACTTGAAGACGAGGCGGAACATTCGCTCGCTGATCCGGTGCGCGACCCGCTTTCCTGCCCATGCGCCCGCAAAACCCACCAGCGTGGCGACGATGAGGTGCGGGATATAGGCGCGGTAGTCGAAGCCCAAGGCGCCGTAGCCAAAGACCTTGAGGCCATCGGCGACCAACATGCACAGGGCAAGCGTACCGGTCAGTGCGGCTTTGGTGATCCGGGTATTGATCAGCACAGCCTGCAGCAATCCGCCCAGCCCCAGCGATGTGGCGATGAACACATGCACCACCCCAACGCCCAGAATGGGGATCCGCCGCTCCCCCAGCCACAGCGAAGGGGGAAACCAGATCATGAACAGCAGCAGCACTGCCAAACCCACACGCAGCGCATTTTCCGGCATAGCAAAGAAGACGGAAATGCCTGCAACCACCCCCACCGTGGCACCAAGGCTGAACAGCACGCTGATGCGCCAGTTGATGTCCTGCCAAAACAGCCAGATGCGGCCAACCAGCGACCCGGCTGACGCTGGACCCATCAACGGAATGGCGACCGAAGGTGGAAAGATCGCGGTCAGCGTGGCGAGGACGATAAACACCCCACCGGTCGCAAAGGCTGCGTTCACAAACGCCGCAACGAAGCATCCGACGCCCACAATGACGATTGACCAGTCCATACGGCTCCCTCTGATGCGCGTTGGCGATCAAGCGCACAGGTGGCGGGCGGGATCAAGCTTTGGCTGAAACGCTGGGTTCTGGCGCAGTCAAGCGGCTCGCAGCCAGCGCTGAGAGCGCCACCATGGCCGTTGCCGTTCCAAACATAAGCGGCAAGCCACCCACTTGGTAAGACAGCCCCGAAAGCGCTGTCCCCAACAGTCGCCCACCGGCGTTTGCCATGTAGTAAAAACCCACGTCCATGGTCACGCGCTCGGACTTGGAGAACGCAAGGATGAGGTAAGAGTGCAGCGATGAATTGACCGCGAACACGGCCCCAAAGACCAGTAACCCTGTTACCAGCGCGACGGTGGTCCCAAACGCCTGGGGCGGCAGCACCAGAATGGCCAGTGTGAGCGCGGCAGGAATGGCGCTGAGCACCCACGCCCAAACCTGTGCCCGGCCCACCAGCACCCGCTCTGGCGCTGTTGCAGCACGCAGAAGGCGCGGGGCGAGGGCTTGGACCGCACCGTAGAGGATGATCCACCCCGCCATAAACGTCCCAATGGCGAAAAAGGCGGTGCGGTTGCTGGCTTCTGATCCGTCTGACAACACAGCGTAGAAATAGATCGGGATGCCCACCACAAACCAGACATCGCGCGCGCCGAACAGGAACACGCGCGCCGCGCTGAGCCAATTGACGTTGGCGGATTTGGAGAAGACTTCGCTGAACTTAACCCCTTTGCGCCCTGCTGGCAGGCTGGACGGCATGGCGACCAAAATGGCCGCGAGGATGACAGCCAAGACAGCCGCCATCGCCAGAACCGTGGTGGTGAAACCAAGCAGCCCCAGCAGCACGGCACCCAGCAGAAATCCAATCCCCTTGATGGCATTCTTAGACCCCGTCAGCACAGCCACCCAGCGGAACAAGCCGCCTTGAGTTTCGGGCGCGAGGATCTTGACCGCGGACTTGGAGGACATTTTGGCCAAGTCCTTGGCGACCCCGCTGACCCCTTGGACCAGCATCACATAAGCCACCGACAGCGCCATCGTCCATCCGGGGTCGAGAAAGGCCAAAGCCAGCAGAGCCAAGACCTGTAACCCCAATCCGGCATAGAGGGTCGAGACCATCCCCACCCGCGCCGCGATCCACCCGGCAAACAGGTTGGTCACCATGCCCGCAACCTCGTACAGCAGGAACAGATAAGCCAGCTGAACCGGTGTGAAACCAAGGGTGTGAAAGTGCAGCAACACCAGCATACGCAGCGCGCCGTCTGTGAGCATTAAAGCCCAATAGGCGGCCGTAACACTGACGTAAGCTGAAAGAGCGCTCAAACCGATTCCCCAACCATCAGGGCAACATCCACCAAGCGGTGCGCGTAGCCCATTTCATTGTCGTACCAAGCGTAGATCTTCACCTGTGTTCCATTAACAACCATCGTGGACAGCGCATCGATGATCGAAGAACGCTCGTCATTGGTGTAATCGGTGGAGACCAAAGGCCGTTCCTCATAACCCAATATACCCTTCAGCGGGCCTTCTGCTGCGGCTTTGAACAGCGCGTTTACCGCTTCCGCCGAAGTCGGTGTTTCGACTTCAAACACACAGTCGGTCAAGGACGCGTTCAGCAAAGGAACCCGCACCGCATGGCCGTTTAGCTTTCCCGCCAACTCGGGGTAAATCAGGGTGATGGCCGTCGCGCTGCCGGTTGTCGTCGGGATCAGCGAGTTCAGGGCTGACCGCGCGCGGCGTAAGTCTTTGGCCGGGCGATCGACGATGGTTTGCGTGTTGGTGACATCGTGAATCGTGGTGATTGAGCCATGGCGAATGCCCAACCCTTCGTGGATCACCTTGACCACGGGTGCGAGGCAATTGGTGGTGCAGGATGCGGCTGTAACGATGGTGTGCGTGGCGGGGTCGTAGGTGCTGTGGTTGATGCCGTAAACGATATTGGCCGTTGCGCCATCCTTGACCGGCGCGCTCACCACCACCTTTTTCACGCCCGCGTCAAAGTATGGCTGCAAGGCCGCTTCGGTCTTGAACACGCCCGTGCAGTCAATCACCACATCCACCCCTTCTAGCGGCAGATCGGCGAGGTCTGCGGTCCCGATAAAGGGCAGTCGCTGATCGTTGACGGTCACGCTTTCCGCGTCCGAAGCGTGGCGAGCGTCCCAGCGGCCGTGGACCGTATCAAACTCAAACAAATGCGAGTGCATCGCGGGATCGCCGACGGCATCGTTGATCCATGCAATGCGTGCCCCGCGCTCCAGCAACGGTTTGAGCGCCAGTTTTCCAATCCGGCCAAGGCCATTCAACGCATAGACTGTCACAAGCGGTTCCTTCTTGGGTTGGGTATGAAACCCTGTGTGTTTCAGAAATATGACAGCCCCATGAACACGCAAGGCCAAGGGCGTGCAGTTTTGTGTTCTCCTTGTCGCAAAAAAGGACGTAGGCTCGAATGAACTCACGTGCGTGAACAGCAGGACAGGAAGTGCGCCATGCCCCGTTTACTCGCTCTGCCCGGCGATGGCATCGGCTGGGAGATTTTGGAACAGTCGCTGCGCGTCCTGTACGCCCTCGCCCCGCGCGCCAATCTGCGGTTTGACATCGATCACGACCTGCTGCACGGCGCGTCCTATGATCGCTATGGGGTGTTCTGCACCGAAGACGTACTGGGCAAAGCACGGCAGGCTGACGCTGTTCTTGTCGGGGCTGTGGGCGGTCCGCAGTGGGATGACATTCGCATGCCGGGCGGACCGGAATGCCAGGATGGTCTGATGTACCTGCGCCATCATCTGCAAACTTACCTCGGCCTGCGCCCGGCTCGGTCTTGGAACCGCTTGCTGACCGCCATCCCCTTGCGCGCCGACATTGCACGCGATGCGGATGTGCTGATCCTGCGAGAAATGTGCGGCGGGGCCATGTTTGCAACCGAACGCGGCCAGCGCCGCGTTGACGGCAAGCGTCAGGGCTATGATCTGACCGCCTACGACGAAGCCGAAGTCGAGCGTTTTGCTCGTGGCGGCTTTGCTTTGGCGCGGATGCGACGGCGCAAGGTGGTCAGCTGTGACAAATCCAACGTGATGGAAAGCTACAAGCTCTGGCGTGCCGTGGTTTCCGAAGTCGCGCTAGACTACCCCGATGTTGAGTTTGAAAACATGTTTGCGGACAATTGTGCTTATCAACTGATGACCCGGCCAACCGACTTTGATGTGGTGTTGAGCTGTAACCAGTTGGGGGATGTGTTGAGCGATTTGACCGGCGTTTTAGCGGGATCACTGGGCATGCTGCCCTCGGCCTGCTTATCAAGCGATCCCGGCTTGGGACCGACCTTTGGCGTCTACGAATCCACCTCCGGCTCCGCACCCGACATTGCCGGTCAAGGCATCGCGAACCCGATCGGGATGATCCTGTCTGTCGGCTTGATGTTCGAGCACAGCTTTCAGCGCGCCGACGTGCGCAAGGCTCTCGATGAAGCCGTCAGCGACACGCTCGACGCAGGCTTAATGACACCTGACCTCGGCGGGGTCGCAACCACCGAACAGGTCACAGACGCAATTCTGGAGCGGTTGGCAGGATGAAGTTTGACTATGTAATCGCCGGCGGCGGCTCCGCCGGGTGCGCGCTGGCGGCGCGTTTGGCGGAAGACCCATCGGTCTCTGTCTGCATCGTAGAAGCCGGCGGCAAGGGCAAAGACCTGTTCATCCGAATGCCCGCCGGGAACGGTTTTGTGTTCGGCAATCCAAAGCTCGATTGGGGCTATCACAGCGAACCCCAAGCAGGGCTGAACGGCCGCAGCATTTACTTTGCACGCGGCAAAGCGCTGGGTGGCTCATCCATCGTGAACGGCATGATTTACATGCGCGGGGTCGCGGTGGACTATGAGCAATGGCGGCAGCGGGGGCTGACCGGCTGGGGCTATGCCGACGTCCTGCCCTACTTCAAGCGCGCCGAGGGCTCCCGCGATCGGCGCGATGGGTATCACGGCGCCGACGGTCCACTGAAAACGGAACCATCGGTGAATTTTGGCGAACTCGACCGGGCTTTTATCGAAGCGGCCAAGGCCGCGGGGCACCGAGAACTCAACGACTTTAATGGGCCAGAACGCACGGGCGTGGCGCGGACCGACAGCACGGTTTCAAAGGGCATTCGGCAGTCTGCGGCCATCGCTTACCTCGCCCATAAACCCCGCAACCTGACCATTCTCACCCATCGTCAAATCGCAAAGATTGTCATGGACGGAACCCGCGCGGTGGGTGTTGAGACGCTTGACGGTTCGGTCATCCGGGCGGAGCGTGAAGTTATCGTCTGTCAGGGCGCTTTTGGAACGCCGCAACTGCTGATGCTCTCCGGCATTGGTCCAGCGGATCACTTGCTCGACCATGGCATTAAGCCCGTCATCGACGCGCCCGATGTCGGCAGCAATCTGGCAGATCACGTCGATGTTTCCATCCAATACGCCTCCGACCGGCTCGACCTAAGCTATGCCAAGCACCAGCGGCTCGATCGCGCAGCACTGCTGATGGGGCGCTGGCTGCTCAATGGCTCTGGCCCCGGGGGTGGAGCGCTGTTTTCTTCTGTGCTGTTCCACGCGCTCGAAGACGCGGCTTTGCCTGAGTTGCAAGTCTACATGACGCCCATGATCATCGACGAGAACATCGGTGACGGCGACCAAGACGTCGCCCCCTTGCTGCAGCGCTTGGGTCGAAAGCTGCTGGTTCGCGGCAAAAAGGTCGCCAAGCCCGGCATCCAAATCGACATTAATCAGGAACGGCCCAAGAGCCTTGGAACCGTTCGCCTGCGCAGCAGCAATCCGGCAGAATACCCCCTGATCGACCCCAATTACTTCTCCCACCCTTCGGATGTTGCTGAGCTGGTCAAGGGCGTTCATGCCATGCGCGAGGTTATGGCCCAGCGCGAAATTGCGCAGTATCATCAGGGCGAGATTGGCGTTTGGAAAGACGCCAAAACCGATGCCGAGATCCTCCACGCCATCCGCGAAACAGCCTATACGGGCCACCACGTGTGCTCGACAGCGCGAATGGGAACGGATTTGAACGCCGTGCTCGATGGTGAATTGCGGGTGCGCGGCGCCCAAGGGCTCCGGGTCTGCGACGCCTCGGCCATGCCCTCGCAAATCACCGGAAACCTCTACGCCACTGTTGTCATGATGGCTGAAAAGGCCGCTGACATGATCCTGCAGCGCCCTCCGCTGCCGCCTGAACATCCAAGCGAGACGCACCATGTCTGACCCCGTTACCTTCCAGTACTTCGCCAACAACCAATGGCACGATCCCCACAACGGCCAGTGGTTTGACTCCGAAAACCCGGCTGACGGCAAGGTTTGGGCGCGCGTTCCAGACTGTGGCGAGGCCGACATCGACCGCGCTGTCAGCGCGGCGAAAGCTGCGTTCTACCAGGGGCCATGGGGCACCTTGCTTCCGGCGCAGCGGGGGCGTGTCCTGCGCCGCATCGGGGAGGTCATAACCGCCAACGCCGAGCGTCTTGGCGCGGTTGAGCTGCGCGATAATGGCCGGACCAGCAACATCGCGCCGGGCTTGAGTGAAGGCGGGTGGCAAGTGGACAGTTGGCACTACTACGCCGGACTCTGCGATAAGTTTGAGGGCAGTTTGATCCCCGCTGAAATGCCAAATATGCACAATTACATGACGTGGGAGCCCTTTGGCGTTGTCGCGCTGTTTCTGCCATGGAATGCGCCAATTGGAACGCTGATCTGGAAGCTCGCAGCGGCTTTGGCCGCCGGAAATACAGCCGTGATCAAACCTTCGGAACATGCAAGCTGTTCCGTGCTGGAACTCATGGATATCCTTAACCAAGCCGACGTTCTGCCACCGGGTGTGCTGAACGTTGTCACCGGCTTTGGCGCAACCACCGGCGCGCCCTTGGTCCGCCACCCCGACGTGCGCATGATCAGCTTTACCGGCGGGACCAGTGGCGGTCGCGCGGTCGCGGCTCTCGCGGCAGAGCAGGTGAAACCTGTCATCATGGAGTTGGGCGGCAAGTCTCCGCAGATTGTTCGCGCGGATGCTGACCTCGATCTTGCGGCCAAGGGTATCGCAAGCGCAATTTTCCCCGGCGGTGGTCAAAGCTGTATCTCCGGCTCTCGTCTGCTGATCCACGCCAGCGTCATCGACGCGTTCACCGCCCGGCTGGTGGACATTGCCAGCAAAGCCGTGGTCGGTCCGCCGTCTGATCCGCGCAGCACCATCGGCCCCCTCGCCAATCGCCCGCACTATGAGTCTGTTATCGTCAAGATTGATGCAGCGGTCGCGGCAGGACACGCGCTGGTGCTCGATGGTCGTACAGCAAAGCGCGACGAAGGCTATTTCGTTGGCCCGACGATCTTCGCCAATGTCCCCAATACCGCGTCCTTGGCACAAACCGAAGTTTTCGGCCCCGTTGCCAGCACAGAAGCGTGGACGGACGACGACGACGTTATCCAAAAGGCGAACGACACGCCCTACGGTCTCGCAGCCGGAATTTGGACCGCTGACGTCGCTTTGGGCATGCGAATGGCAAATCGGATCGAGGCGGGCACCGTCTATATCAACAACTACTTCAACGCCGCGACGCAAAGCCCTGTGGGTGGGTTTAAGCAGTCGGGCTATGGCCGGGAAAACGGGATCGAGGGCATGCGCTGTTTCATGCAAACCAAGTCCGTCTGGCTGGCGACCTTGCCCAGCCAAGCGCACCCCTTTGAATAACCCTAAGGCGGCCTAAGACATGTCGGACAAACAAGCACGCGTTCGCGCCGTTATTGATGCGGTTACAGCCCTTTTGGCCAGCGACGGCGCTGCTGCTGTCCCCGCTGCGGCACGGACGATAGCGCGCGTGGAGTCCACGGACCTGCACCCCGACGCCTTTGCGGATCTTCCCCCCCGCATTCCCTGCCACGAAGCGGTTTTGGATACGGCCATTGGCACCATATCGACCCCTGCTCTCCAACCCTTGCGTCAGTGTTTGATCGCAGCAAAGGACGATTTACGGTGGCAGCAGGACGACATGAAATACTATCCACCGGAATCAGATTTGGGTGCGGGCTACATTCAGACTAACCTTCATACACTGCTGATTGGACCCGGCGCCTGTGGCTTCCACCACGATGATTTTACCTTGGGGTTGTTTATGCTTGGGCCGCGGACGTTGTACCGCGATCATCAGCATGACGCGCCAGAAACCTACATCAACCTTTCGCCCCGCACAGGGTGGCGTTTCGACGACGGCGACTGGCAAGATCATGGCGCTGGATCCATCATTTTTAACCCGCCCAATGCCGTTCACGCGACACGCAGCTATGAAACGCCATTCCTATCGGTTTTTTCGTGGTTGAATGACATCCAAGGCCAATGCGCGGTTACGCCGCGTGATGATTGGGCCGAGATCGAAGCGCAGCTCAAAACGGCTTAAACCGGACAAAACCGGTCAAAACCAGCCAAATTCAATCTGCGGAGCGCCCGATCCTTCAACGATTTATGGCGGGTTCATTGCCTCGCCTATACAACTTCTGTATCACCTCGGCGTCTGGTCAAAAGCTTGATGCAGGTGCATACTCCGCATCGGATTATAAACGATCAACAGAACGCGATTGCTGTGTCTGCTTCCTGCCCAAACTGTGGTGCCGAACTGTCGACCCCACCCCGTAGCGCCCGACTCCACGCCTGCGCCTATTGCCAGACCACGCTGATCGTCAATAAAGACGACATCAGCGCCGCCGGTTCTGCGGGGCAAGTGCACATGGGCGAGGCGCTGCTGGCTGTGGGCGACCGCTTTGATCTGGCCCATGGCTCCTTCGAGATTTATGGCCGCGCGCAGTATAGTTACGGGCGCGGTATTTGGGACGAATACTGGGTTGCCCGCACCGACATTGCCGACACGGACGAAATTTATTGGTTGAGCGTGGATGAAGGCGACGTCGTTATCCAGCGACAGCTTGAGGCTGCCGACCTGTCGGTCAAGCGCGAGGCTGTTGATCACGAATGGGCCAAATCAACGCCCAGCAAAGCGATGGATGGGTCAACCGCCCGGTTCCTCAAACCCGGCGACACGCTGATCTACGAAAACGCTGAATACAAAGTCACCGAAGCCGAACAAGCGACCTGCTTGGGGTTCGAAGGCTCATGGCCTGAACCTATCGAGATCGGACAAACCTACCGCTATATCAACGCTGAAGGACGCGGTGGATCCCTGCTGAGCTGCGAGATCGACGACGCAAGCGATACGGATCCCGACTGGTTCCTGGGGCGCTGGTACAGCCCCTTTGACGTCGAAAGGGCAAGCTGATGCGCAGCCCCGACACGGTTGATGCCGTCAACTGCGCGAGTTGCGGCGCAGGTCTGGATTTGCTGGGCGGGGGGCGGGTGGCGAGTGCGTTCTGTGGCTCCTGTGGCAGCGAGCTTGACCCGAATGAGAATTTCCGCGTCGTTCGAGACCTGCAACTGCAGCTTCAACACCGCCCTCGCACCCCGTTTTCCATTGGGATGAGCGGCATGATCCGGGGCGTCAAATGGACGATCATCGGCACCATCGGCATGGGTGAATACGAAGGGGTTTCGGCCTGGCATTGGGCCGAGCACCAGCTGTATTCCCCAACCCATGGCTATGCGTGGCTGACCTTTGAGACGGGCGTTGCGACCTTTTCCCGGCGGGTGAGACCGCGGCGATCCTTTCCGCTCTATGGCAAGGGCGAAATCGAGCAGATGGAAAACCCGCCAACGGCCCGACGCGAAGGCATGCTGTTTCAATACTACGAAAGCGGAACCGCCGTCATTGAGTCGCTCGAAGGTGAATTTTCGTGGAAACCCAGCCTCGGCGACAAGCGCTACGGTCAATTCTATGCGCCCTCGCATGATTTGGCGCAGATCTTCATCACCGGACAGCCCAGCGGAGAACCGCGCGGGTTTGAGGTTTCCAAGCCAGAGTTGGACAGTGGAGAGGTCACGGGTGAAAGGGAACTCGACGAGATTTCCTATTTGAACCAGCGTGAGATCGAGCTGGAATTTGGTTTGCGCAGGGGCACGCTGCGCCACAACGTCCCCCACCCTTTGCGCCCTTGGCCCAAAAGCCCCACGCTGAACTTTGCATCCTTGGTCGCGCTCATTTTCGTTGCGATCACCCTGTTTGCGATGGCGGCGGCAAACGATGACAAACCGATCGTTCTGCAAGGCACGACTCAAATATCCGCCCTGCCGCTCGAACTGCCATTCGAGGTCACGGCTGCGGGTCGCGGTGTCGAAATTTACGTGCAGGCCGACTCTCAAAACGCCTGGGGTTGGATCGAAACCGGAATCTATGATCCTGAAGACATTCCCGTGTTCGAAGTCGGTCGAGAGGTCGGCGTCTATCGCGGCGTCGAAGGCGGTGAAAGCTGGTCTGAGGGAACGAACAACACGCGTATTCGTTTCCGGGCTGAGACGGCGGGTGACTATACGCTGGAGCTTGATATTCCAGAAACGGGCGTCTGGACCGGCAGCAACATGGGAATCGAGCAAATCAGCACAGTCCGCTACAGTGTCCGCGAAAATCTGGGTGCGGTGAAATGGCTGGGCATGACCGCACTGCTCTTCCTCTTTATCGCTGCACTGTCAGCTTTGAGGCGAATGTGGTCCACTATCACAAATTGGTCGGGAACAGATTGGTAGGATGAAGCCATGAAATGGATATTCCGCATTGCGATCATCAGCCTGTTTGTCGGCATCACCGTTGGTGCGTTCCGACTGACGGAAAGTGCCGTTGGCTACAGCAACGCCGATCTGGATCGTAGCGTTCGAATGGGCAGCAATGGTGGCCCCTACCTCGCTGGCGGCATCCCCAAATGATGCCTCGCCCGCTGTTTTTGTTGCTGCTGCTGCTGCTGAAGATGACGCAATCGTCTGAGACCCTGAAACGAAGGAAAGCCGTATGACTGCTTTTATGTTGGAAGTTTTGAACACCATTTTTTTCGCAGGCCTTGGTCTGGCGTTGCTGGCCGGCAGTTACTGGCTGTTTGACCGGCTCACGCCGTTCTCGATCACACGGGAAATCCAGCAAGAGAAAAACATGGCCATGGCGGTTCTGCTCGGCGCTGTATTCCTTGCCATCGCCCTGATTGTCGCCGCTGTCATCCGGTCCTAATCGGTGTCAGGCACCGCTGCTGACGATTCCCGATTCAGCCGGCTGAGGATCTTTTGGCTGCTTGCGGCGACCTTTTTGGTGTCGATCGCTGGCATTTTCTACGAGCTGGTCATCGCCACATCCTCGACCTTTCTGATCGGGGATAGCGTTCGTCAGTTCAGCTTTGTGATTGGCCTGTTTCTCACCTCGATGGGGATTGGTGCTTGGGTGTCGCGCTATGTCGGGACGGCGCGGGTCGGGTTTATCTGGGGGCAAATGGCCCTCGCGCTGATTGGCGGTGCATCGGCACCGCTGCTGTTTCTCGTCTATGCCTACGTTGGCTCAACCGGCGCGCTGCTGCTGGTGCTTATCATCGCAACGGGCGCGCTCAGCGGTATGGAAATCCCCCTGATCGTGCGCATGTTGAACGAGATGGGCGCCGCGAAGTTTCGGTTTGAGAACGTCCTCTCGCTCGACTACGTGGGCGCCCTTGTCGCCTCGCTGATGTTTCCCATCATCATTGTCCCGCTGCTCGGGCTGATTTCATCCAGCCTGCTGTTCGGCACGCTCAACCTCGCCATTGCCGGGATTACGTTGCTGGTGTTCTGGGACAGTGTGAGTCGCGCCATGCAAGTGTTCTGGCTTGCGGCCGCTGTGGTGCTGGTCGGTGGTCTCATGAATACCGAGCGCCTCGTTTCCCTCACCGATACGGCGATTTTCGAAGACGACATCATCTACAGCCAGACCACGCCCTATCAAAAGATCATTGTCACCAAGTACCTCGACCGGTTTCGGCTGTATCTGAACAACGGCATTCAGTTCGATAGCCTGGACGAACACCGCTATCACGAACTGCTGGTCCACCCCGCAATCTTGGGCGCAGCGCGGGCCGAGCGGGTGCTGATTCTGGGGGGTGGCGATGGTTTAGCGGCGCGGGAAGTGCTCAAGCATGAAACAGTGAAACAGGTCGATTTGGTCGATCTGGACCCAGCGGTAACGACGCTGTTCTCGACCCATGCGACCCTGCGCCAATTGAACGCAAATGCGCTGAATGATCCCCGCGTGAGCGTTTACAACGCAGACGCATGGACGTTTCTGGAGACGCGTTTGGCTGACCAGAAACCCGACGCCCTGTATGACGTTGTTATTGCGGATTTACCCGACCCAAAGGACTACGCCCTTTCCAAGCTCTATTCCGTCGAGTTTTACCGCCTGCTTCGGCAGTCAACCAGCGGCTCGGCTGTGGTTGTCACGCAAGCCGGATCACCGACGTTTGCGCCCGACGCCTTTTGGTCGGTCAATGCCAGCCTGTCCGAGGGCTTTTCAGCGACTGACGCAGAAACCCTTGCCTATCACGGCTATGTGCCGAGCTTTGGCGATTGGGGCTTTGCTTTGGGGCATCGCGGGCGATTTCAGGCGGGCGCGGTTGACGGCGGTCTTTCCGGTCTTTCCCTACGATATCTCAACCCGGCGATTTGGGGCGCCGCCCAGTCATTTCCAGCGGATACGGCCAAACGACCGGTCGAGGCCAATCGCCTCACCAACCATGCGCTGGTCGAATATTACCTCGACGGCTGGGCCCAATGGTTCATGTAGCGCCCTTCCCGCGCGCAATCTGCGTGCGGTGGTGCCGGGCGGGTTGCAGGGCGTTGACGATGTAATCGGCAGCGAGGTCAGGATCGCAGCTCCCACACATGAAAATGTCGATGGCGATAAACCCATTCTCGGGCCACGTATGGACCGTGATGTGAGATTCAGCGAGCAGGACAACACCCGTACGCCCCGGCACTGTGCCCGCTGCCGTCGCTTCGAAATCGTGGAAATACACGCCCAAAACCTTTGCCCCCGCAGCCTGCGCAGCGGCCACGAGCACAGCCTCTAACGGCGCTTGAGCCAGCGGCATGTGACAGTCCCAAGCATCAAGCAGGACATGCGAACCGACAGCGTCAGGGGCGGCATTGGGTGTGGTCATGAGTTTCCGTGCTTGCTTTGCGGAGATGGAGCGATGGGCGGTAGCCTATGCCCGGCATCATGAGAGCTCAAGGATGCATTGAGCCTCAAGCCCCCTCAATCCAGACACGTAAACTCACCGGTTGCGCATGGTTTGCACCATGGCTCATGATCTTCACAAATAAACGCGAACCAACGGGTAATCATGTCAGACCTAACGACATACAAGCTGTTGGACGCTGTTGCTCGATTTGGTTCTGTGCGTAAGGCGGCAATACAAGCGTCCATCACCCCTTCCGCGCTCAATCGGCGCATTTTAGCCATGGAAGAAGAATTCGGGACGCCCTTGTTCGAGCGCACCCCGTCGGGCCTGCGTCCGAACACAGCGGGGGAGCTGGTGCTGATGCATGTTCGTCAGCAGTTCGCGGATCTTGAGAAAGTTAAATCACAGATTGCTGATCTCTCAGGCGTGCGCCTGGGGACCATTCGCCTTGCTGGCTCGCCGGCTGTGCTGCCGCATTACTTTCCCACGAAGATTCAGTCTTATCTCGCAAAGTTTCCTGGTGTGGATTTTCAGGTTTACGAGACATTCAAGGACGAAGCCGAGTCTATGCTGAAGCAGTACGAGGCTGATGTCGCCGTGGTGTTGGAACCGCAATCTTCGCCGGACATCATGTTGCTGGGCAACATGAGCCAAGTCGTGAATGTCGTTTTCGACGAAAACCATCCACTTGCGAAAAAGAGCCGCGTCAGCCTTGCGGACTGCGCCCCCTTCCCCCTTGCCACACCCAGCGAAAACACGATTCTGTATGACGTGCTACAGCGCATTTCGCTGGCGACTCAGGTGGATTTGGTCAGCTCGATTCAGTCGTCCAACCTGTTTTTCATCGTCGAATGCGTGCGCGACTCAGAGATGATCAGTTTTCGGTTGATGACATCCGACGCAGACCGCGCGCTGCCCAAGGGTTTGGTCGCTCGGCCTATCGAGCACCCGCAGGCCCGCACGGTGCTGAAACTGATTCAACTCAAAGGGCGGACGCTCTCTGTCGCGGCTTCGCGCTTTGTTGAGCACATCGCGCCAGACTTTGACGCCTGATCACGCCGGCGGTGCCACGGGGGACTTAGGGCCGCCAGACCAATTCCGTCTCACCATCAATGATCCGGCCCGTTCTGACAAAGCCTTGGCCTTCGTAAAGCGGAATCGCGCTGCCGGGTTTATCGACAGCGGTGATGAAAATGGCGGTTAAGCCCCTATCGCGCATCATTTGCTTGGCATGGTTCAGGGCAAATGTGCCATAGCCACGTTTCTGGTGGTCCTCGTCGACCAGCAAGCGCCAGACATAGAGGCTGGTGGGGTCTTCGCCGGGTTCAAGCTGGGCATTGGGATGGCTGAAGTCGATGACGGCCAGCAAACCAACCGGCGTATCGTCTTGCCAAATGCTGAAAACCTCCGAGCCCGGCTCAAAGGGCGCTTCGGCCATTGTCACGCCGTTGGGCGAGACAAAATCTTGTTGCTCGGGTCGGATCGTCATGAAGTAAAGAGCGCGGACGTGCTTACGCTCCAAGGGCTTGATTTCAGGCATTTACGCAGCTTCCGTAAGAGGGTTGCAGGTGGCGAAGCTGGCCTAAGCAGGCGGGCGAAGGCCCATGTCCCAAAACCCGACCTCTAGCGCAGTTGCCTTGGTAAATCGGGCTTGCAACTGCGCCCAGCGTGGCGCGCGTTCCGGGGTGCTGCCAAGGCGTCTGATCACAGCGGCATCGATCATGGCCCCGACGGTATCGCACAAGCCCTGATAGTCGGCGTGCGCGTAGGTGTCGATCCAGTCTTGGTAAGCCGTCCCCGCCACACCATCAGCCCCGAGGCGCCGGCCAATCTCGCCATACCCCATGACACAGGGCGCCAAGGCGGCCATCATGTCGAGGAAATCACCCTGCAACCCGGCGTCCAAAACGAAACGGGTATAGGCCAGATTGGCGACTTCTTCCTCGGCGTTGAACAGGGCTTCTTCGCTAATCCCCTGCGCCGCACAGGTGCGAACGTGGAGATCCATTTCGTGGTTCACCAGCGCATCCACGGTCCCGGCGCACACTTTCATCTCGTCGAGCGTTTCCGCCTTGACCAGAGCCAGCGACCAAGCACGCGAGAAATGGACGAGGAAGACGTAATCCTGAATCAGGTAATGAAGAAACGCCGCTCGTGGTAAATCACCCGTGCGCAGGCCTTCGACAAAGGCGTGACGGCTATAATCCGTCCAGACCGATCCCGCGCCCGCACGCCAGCGGTCGAATGTGCTTCCATAAGATGGCTGGTTGTTCACGATTGGACTCTCTTTCGTGGGTTGCGGCGATTGGAGCGCACTCTACGCCAGCGGCTTCATCGATCAAGCGCAACGTCAGCCGTCGAACGCAGCCAAACCAGCCTGAACCTTCTTGGTCAGCCCACCACGGATGAGGCGGTAGGACGTATTGATGCGATGCTCCAGCTCCTCAACGTCGGCATCAAAAGGTACATGGACCCACGAGCGGTGGAAGTAGGGCGCTTTAACGCCGACACCGGCTTCAATCAGCATTTGCGCTGTCTCGATGCTGTCTGTTTTGACGCTGACCCCTTGGGCATTGGCACCGATGATCGCGAACATCTTGCCCGCGACTTTCCAAGCATCATTGCCGCCACCAAAGGGGTCAGACAGTTCTGCGCCGGGAAACGTTCCGCAATATTGATTGATCTGGTCTCTATCCATCTTGGGCCTCGCACGTGTAGGTTCGGCTGCACCCTATCGACACGACAAAGCCGGTCAAGCACGTTCTGATTTCACCGTTGTTCCAGCCGATGCCGCTGAAAACATGTCGTAAATCAGCCATTATGCTGCAAAACCGCCCGTCTTCTTTGTGGAACTCCATGTCCTTTTTCTGGATGCTGAGTGCGCAGCCAAGGCGTAGCTTCCAGCTCCAATTCGCACTCCGACGGCGTGGCGATTCGGTGAAAAGCCTCCACAGGCGTGGAGACGCTCACCGGCCAGAAGCAGTCGCTGCACTTTGATTGGGACCGCCAATAGGTCTGGTAGAGGTGCGGGGCGGCACGTTGTCGAAACCGTAGTGATATGAGGGATGTGGGCCATGGCTCCTTTTGACCAACCCGAAGGCGTTTGGAAGTCCGGCAAAGGCAAAGGCCGCCGCACACCCAAAGGACGGCAAGTAAACGAAGCCGCTTGGGGCGATGTCCAGCGCCTGCTGGGCGACAAGCCGCGGCGCGCTGATTTGCTGATCGAGCACTTGCACCTCATCCAAGATGAATTCGGCCACCTGTCGGCGCAACACCTGCGCGCACTGGCCGAAGAGATGAAGATGTCTCAGGCGGAAGTGTACGAAGTCGCCTCCTTCTACGCGCATTTCGACATCGTCAAGGACGGCGAAACACCGCCGCCAGCGCTGACCATTCGCGTGTGTGATAGCTTGGCGTGTGAGCTTGCCGGGGCGCAGGCTTTGAAGACTGCGCTGGAAAGCGACTTGCCAGCGGATCAGGTCCGCGTTGTTCGCGCGCCCTGCATGGGCCGCTGCGATACGGCACCAACCTGTGAGCTGGGCCACAACCACATCGACCACGCAACACCGGAAACGGTAAAGGCAGCGGTTGCAGCAAACGATACGCATCACCGGATGCCAGACTATGAGACCCTTGCTGCCTATCAGGCGGCTGGTGGTTACGCACAACTGGCGGCCTTGCGCGGGGGCTCTATGGACCCTGAGACGGTGCAAGATCGCGTGCTAGAATCCGGCCTGCGCGGTTTGGGCGGTGCTGGCTTCCCATCGGGTCGCAAGTGGTCGTTCGTGCGCGCCGAAGCGGGGCCACGTTACCTTGCTGTTAATGGTGATGAAGGCGAGCCGGGCACGTTCAAGGATCGCTACTACCTCGAACGTACGCCGCACCTCTTCCTCGAAGGCATGCTGATCGCGGCTTGGGCCGTGGAGGCGGAAACCGCCTTTATTTATATGCGCGACGAATATCCGGCTGTGCTGGAAATCCTCGCCACTGAGATCAAAGCGCTGGAAAGCGCAGGCATCGTTGAGCCGGGTTACATCGACCTGCGCCGGGGTGCTGGGGCTTATATCTGCGGTGAAGAGTCCGCGATGATTGAGTCTATTGAGGGCAAAAAAGGCCTTCCCCGCCACCGTCCACCCTTTGTGGCGCAAGTCGGGGTCTTTGGCCGACCAACATTGGTCCACAACATCGAAACGTTGCACTGGGTCACCCGCGTGATGCGCGAAGGGCCAGAGGTGCTCAACGGTGTTGAGAAGAACGGGCGCAAAGGCTTGCGGTCTTACTCCATTTCTGGCCGCGTTAAGGAACCGGGCGTAAAGCTGCTGCCTGCGGGTTCAACAATCATGGACCTGATCGACGCTGCGGGCGGCATGATGGACGGTCACACGTTCAAAGCCTACCAACCCGGCGGTCCGTCCGCTGGTCTGCTGCCGGCAAGCCTGAACGATGTCCCCATGGACTTCGACACGCTGCAACCGCACGGGAGCTTTATCGGCTCGGCGGCCATCGTGGTTCTATCGGAGCACGATAGCGCCAAGGAAGCCGCGCTGAATATGCTGCGGTTCTTTGAAGACGAAAGCTGTGGACAGTGTACGCCGTGTCGCGTGGGCTGTGAAAAGGCAGTCAAATTGATGGAACAGGACAAGTGGGACCAAGACCTGCTCGAAGACCTGTCTCAAGCGATGGTTGATGCGTCGATCTGCGGTCTGGGCCAAGCGGCACCAAACCCGATCCGCCTGACCATGAAACATTTCCCGGACGAGGTTTAAGAGCATGCCTGACGGAAACCCAGTCGATACAATCAAGTTCACGCTGGACGGTAAAGAAGTCCACGCGCTGCCCGGTGAAACCATCTGGCAAGTAGCCAAGCGTGAAGGCACCACCATCCCGCACTTGTGCCACGCTGACGAGCCGGGCTACCGCTCGGACGGCAACTGCCGCGCGTGCATGGTCGAAGTCGAAGGCGAGCGCACGCTGGTTGCATCCTGTATCCGCGAGCCGCGTGACGGCATGGTCGTCTCGGCCGGTTCTGAGCGCGCTGACAAGGCGCGCAAAACGGTGATGGAACTGCTGGTCGCGGATCAGCCTGAGCGTGATATGGCGCACGATAAGTCATCGCACCTGTGGGATATGGCCGAGATGCAGGGCGTCACAGATAGCCGCTTCCCTGCGATCGAAGAGTGCCGCGTGCCGCTGTTGGACGACTCCCACGTCGCCATGCGCGTGAACCTCGACGCCTGTATCCAGTGTAACTTGTGTGTCCGCGCTTGTCGTGAAGTGCAGGTGAACGACGTGATTGGCCTGTCTGGTCGCGGCCATGACGCCAAGATTACCTTCGACCTCGACGACCCCATGGGCCAATCCACGTGTGTGGCGTGCGGCGAGTGTGTTCAGGCCTGCCCGACGGGGGCGCTCATGCCCTCGGGTGCGGTTGGTGAGAACGAAGTGGGTGATAGCCAGGATTTCGACCGCGAAGTTCAGTCTGTTTGCCCATACTGCGGTGTTGGCTGCCAGCTATCTTTCAAGATCAAAGACGATAAAATCGCTTGGGTAGACGGCGTCGATGGCCCCGCCAACGAACAGCGCTTGTGCGTCAAAGGCCGGTTCGGGTTTGACTACATCGCCCACCCTCACCGCCTGACCACCCCGCTGATCCGACGCGACGACGCGCCGGCCAAGGGGCTGAACGTTGACCCCTCTGATCTGTCCACGCACTTCCGCGAAGCAACGTGGGAAGAAGCGTTAGACGCCGCTGCCGGCGGCTTGGCGCGCTTGCGAGATACCGAAGGCGGACAGACGGTTGCGGGCTTTGGTTCGGCGAAGTGTTCGAACGAAGAAGCCTACTTGTTCCAAAAGCTGATCCGTCAGGGCTTTGGCCACAACAACGTCGATCACTGCACGCGCCTTTGCCACGCATCTTCAGTGGCCGCGCTGATGGAAAACGTGGGTTCTGGTGCCGTTACCGCGACCTTCAACGAGATCGAAAACGCGGACGTGGCGATTGTCATCGGGGCCAACCCGATCGAGAACCACCCGGTTGCGGCAACGTACTTCAAGCAGTTCACCAAGCGCGGCGGCAAGCTGATCCTGATGGATCCCCGCGCTATGGGCCTGAAGCGCTACGCGGAGCACTCCTTGCAGTTCAAGCCGGGCACCGACGTTGCCATGCTGAACGCGATCATGAACGTGATTGTGGAAGAAGAGCTGTACGACCAGCAATACATCGACGGCTTCACCGAAAACTGGCCTGCGATGAAGGCGCACTTGGCGGACTTTACGCCGGAAAAGATGGCGGCGATTTGCGGGATTGAAGCCGACGTGCTGCGGGCCGTGGCTCGGGACTTTGCAACCGCAAAGGCGGGCATGATCTTCTGGGGTATGGGCATTTCCCAGCACATCCACGGCACGGATAATTCCCGCTGCTTGATCTCGCTGGCGCTCATGTGTGGTCACGTTGGCCGCCCGGGCGCAGGCCTCCACCCGCTGCGGGGTCAGAACAACGTACAGGGCGCATCTGATGCCGGCCTGATCCCCATGTTCCTGCCCGATTACCAGTCGGTCGAAGACGAAGGCGTGCGCTCCGCCTTCCACGAAATCTGGAACGAAGATGGTCAAGACATCGCCAGTCAGAAGGGTCTGACGGTTGTTGAAATTATGGATGCGGTTCACGAAGACCGGATCAAGGGCATGTACGTTCTGGGCGAAAACCCGGCAATGTCCGACCCGGACGTTGACCACGCTCGTGATGCGCTGGCCAAGTTGGAACATCTGGTGGTGCAGGATATCTTCCTGACCGAAACCGCGAACTACGCTGACGTCATTCTGCCCGCTGCTGCGTGGCCTGAGAAGACAGGAACGGTGACAAACACCAACCGCCAGGTACAGATGGGTCGCCCCGCTGTGCCCTCCCCCGGTGAAGCCCGCGAAGACTGGGCCATCACCAATGCCTTGGCCAAGCGCTTGGGTCTGGGTTGGACCTACGAGCACCCGAGCGAAGTCTTTGCCGAGATGAAGCAAAGCATGAAGTCGCTCGACAACATCACATGGGACCGTTTGACGGATGAAAACGCCGTCACCTACCCCTCGCTCAGCCCTGAAGACCCCGGCCAACCCATCGTGTTCGGCGATGGCTTCCCGCGGGCTGACGGACGCGCTCGGTTCACACCAGCTCAGCTGGTTGCCCCGGACGAGACGCCTGATGCTGAATTCCCGATGATCCTGATCACGGGCCGTCAGCTTGAGCATTGGCACACCGGGTCCATGACCCGCCGCGCCAGCGTGCTCGACGCGCTCGAGCCTGAAGCAAACTGCTCCATGCACCCCAGCACGCTGCGCAAACTTGGCGCTGTTGCCGGTGATCTGATCAGCCTGACCACGCGTCGCGGTTCGGTCAACGTCATGGTGCGCGAAGACCGCGCCGTGTCCCCCGATCAAGTGTTCCTGCCCTTTGCTTATGTCGAAGCCGCAGCGAACATCCTGACCAACTCAGCCCTCGACCCTTACGGCAAGATTCCTGAGTTCAAGTTCTCCGCTGTTCGGGTGGAGAAAGCTTCTGTCGAAGCATCCGCCTAAGCCCTTTTTTGACAGTCTATTCAACACCAAGGCCACACCATGTCTTACAAGTCCGACATTGAAATTGCTCGCGAAGCCAAGAAACAACCGATCCAACAGATCGGTGAAAAACTCGGCATCGGTTTTGAAGATCTCCTGCCTTTTGGCCACGACAAAGCCAAGGTTTCCGCTGAATTCATTCAGGCTCAAAGGGGCAAGAAGGATGGCAAGCTGATCCTCGTTACTGCCATCAACCCGACCCCTGCCGGTGAAGGTAAGACCACCACGACCGTTGGTCTGGGTGACGGCCTGAACGCCATCGGCAAGAAAGCTGCGATCTGTATTCGCGAAGCCTCGCTTGGCCCATGCTTTGGCATGAAGGGTGGTGCTGCCGGTGGCGGTTACGCTCAAGTTGTTCCGATGGAAGAAATGAACCTGCACTTCACGGGCGATTTTCATGCGATTACCTCCGCGCACAACCTGCTCGCCGCGATGATCGAGAACCACATCTACTGGGGCAACGAGCTGGGCATCGACACCCGCCGCGTTGTTTGGCGCCGCGTTCTGGACATGAACGACCGCGCGCTGCGCGACGTTGTAACGTCCTTGGGCGGCGTGTCCAACGGCTTCCCCCGTCAATCCGGCTTCGACATTACCGTCGCGTCTGAAGTCATGGCGATCCTGTGCCTGTCTTCCGATTTGGACGACCTCAAGAATCGCTTGGGCAACATCATCGTGGCCTACCGCCGCGACCGCTCCCCGGTTTACTGCCGAGACATCAAAGCAGACGGCGCCATGACCGTTCTGTTGCAACAGGCGATGCAGCCAAACCTCGTGCAGACGCTGGAAAACAACCCTGCCTTTGTCCACGGTGGTCCTTTTGCGAACATCGCACACGGGTGTAACTCAGTGGTCGCGACCACAACCGCGCTCAAGCTCGCTGATTACGTGGTGACGGAAGCCGGCTTCGGCGCTGACCTTGGCGCTGAGAAGTTCATGAACATCAAGTGCCGCAAGGCCGGCATTGCGCCGGATGCGGTGGTGATCGTTGCAACCGTTCGCGCCATGAAAATGAACGGCGGCGTCGCAAAAGCCGACTTGGGGCCAGAGAATGTTGATGCGGTCAAGGCTGGCTGCTCCAACCTCGGACGGCACATCGAGAACGTGAAGTCCTTCGGCGTGCCAGCTGTTGTGGCCATCAACCACTTCGTCACCGACACCGACGCCGAAGTCGCGGCGGTCAAGGCCTACGTCGAAGAAATGGGCTCCGAGGCCATCCTGTGCAAGCACTGGGAGCACGGCTCCAAAGGCGTGACCGAGCTGGCGACGCGCGTCGCAGAGATCGCGGACAGCGGCATGGCTCAGTTCTCCACCCTGTACCCCGACGATATGGGTCTGTTCCAAAAGATCGAGACCGTGGCGAAGCGGATCTACCGCGCAGACGAAGTGCTCGCGGACAAGAAAATCCGCGATCAGCTCAAGGCGTGGGAAGAGGCTGGATACGGCCACCTGCCCGTGTGTATGGCAAAGACGCAGTATTCGTTCTCAACCGATCCAAACCTGCGCGGTGCGCCAACGGGCCACTCGCTGCCTGTACGCGAAGTGCGCTTGTCTGCTGGTGCCGGCTTCATTGTCGCCATTTGCGGTGAGATCATGACCATGCCGGGCCTGCCACGCACACCAGCGGCAGAAGCCATCATGCTCAATGACGATGGCGAGATCGAAGGTCTGTTCTAGGCCGTCCGTCAGACCTCGACACACACGCCGCCTGTTATTGGCTTAGCCCAGGTCCCCCATATCCGTGGGGGACCGACGCGCTTGCGCCGTCGAGGGGGCAAGACGGAGGCGATAGCCGACCGGCGACAGGGTCGCCGACCTGCTTGCGCGTGACGCTTTTTGAAGCCCGCGCAGCGGGCGAAAAAACGGCGCGCCACCCCAATCGTTTCAGACATCAATGATATTTTGGTCGGCTTGCTCAGCCCTGAATCACGAACGCTCGTCGTCAACCAACGCCTTTATCGCTGGTTTTAAGCCCGGGCCAATCACGCCGTCGTTCAACGCGTAAGCCACGTTGGCCAGCACAAAGCCTTCTTTCGACCCACAGTCGAACCGACGCCCCTCGCACAAATGGCCCAGCGTCTCAACGCCATCGCGAATGCTGGCATCAATCGCATCTGTCAGCTGTATTTCACCGCCCGCCCCGCTTTCTTGCCGATCCAGATGCTTCAAGACCGAATTGTCGAGGATATAGCGGCCAAACACGGCCATATTCGACGGCGCATCTTCGGGTTCTGGTTTTTCAACGATGCCCTTGGCTGTGAACGAGACACCGTCTTCATGCCAATGGTCTATGTCCAAAACACCGAATTTCCGGGTCATTTCTGGCTCGACGCCCTCAACACCAATCAAATTGGCACCGGGTGCGTCAAGGCCGTTATAGACCTCCAGCAACTGCGCCAAACACGGCTGATCGCCCAGAATAATGTCATCGGGCAACAACACCGCAAACGGCTCATCACCGATCACGTGCCGTGCGCACCAAACCGCGTGCCCCAGACCCAAGGGCTCCTGCTGGCGAACATAGGCAATGGTACCGGGCGGGAAATTTGTGGCTTCAACGGTTTGCAAAGCATCCGTCTTGCCCCGCGCAGCCAGGGTCGCCTCCAGCTCAAAGGCGTGATCAAAGTGGTCCTCGATCGCGGTTTTCCCCCGTCCGGTCACGAAAATGAGCTGTTCAATACCGCTGGCCAAGGCTTCCTGCACGGCGTGCTGGATCACGGGCCGATCAACGACCGTCAGCATTTCCTTCGGCATCGCTTTGGTGGCTGGCAGAAATCGCGTACCCAATCCAGCCACAGGCAGGACGGCTTTTCGAATGCGACGCATGATCGATCCTTCGCGTGAGGGAAAACTCAATGACCTGACGAGTTTACTCTGAACCGCCACCAAACGCACAGAAAAAGACCGTTGCAAGCGTTTTACAACGGCTTTTGCAACGGCTTTTACAGACTTCTAACAGGGCAACACAGGCCTTTGGATCAGGGTCTCAACCGACGACCTTAACTTTCCGGTGTGCGGGTCCAAACTTGCGACTGGCAAATGCCGAAAATACACCCAGCAACCTCCAGCGTTCCGTTGTCCATCAACCGCATTTTCCCGCCGTAAATATTGTCATCAATCGGGTTCCAGACTTTGCCTTTACCGAACTTTCCATCCCCCAGATCGATCAGGTTGAACAAGATCAGCTTGGTCAGGAAGTAATCCGGGTCGTCAGCCTCCGGCGCCGCGATGACTTCGCCGCAATACTTGGACGCATCGTCGGCACAGGTGCCAATATCCACGATCAGAAAGCGTGGCGGGTCGCCGACGCCGGCGGTATCCCAAAGCCCCGTAACGGGGTGGACGTCCGCGTCCTCGGCCTTGGCAACCAACGGCAGCGACAGCGCCATAAGGACTGTGATCAGGATTTTCTGAAGCAATTTCATTGTACTAAACCTCCCGTTTTGGGTTTTTCACCCATCAATAGAACGGATATAGAGCGTTTTCACCGCCTATTAAGAGGCAAAGACGCGCCTTTTGTCCCCACAAAACCCCGCGCCCGCTTTCCAGCTTGGCTGCTGGCGGCACAAGGGAACAGACCTTCGATTACCCGGGCATCCGCTTTTGCACCGCACGGTGAATCCGTGTGACCAAGGCTTGGGCAATGGGCGGGAGTGGGTAGCCGTCCAGGCGCGCGATGACGCCGGGCAAGCTGCCGCGGAACGGCTCGCGGTGGAAACGCAGTTTCGCCACTTCGTTGCGCTTGAGCTGGTCGGACACGACCTGCGCCGGCAGCACGCCAATGGCGTCGGTCTCCGCAATCATCTTGCGCATCAAGCCTAAGTCCTGCGTCATCAAGAACGTGGAGCGCACATCGTCCAGTGTCTTGAGTTCGTCCTGATAGGTTTGACGCACGTTTTCCAGATACCAAACAGGCGCATCGGCGGCCAAAAATGGATAGGGGCGGATGTCCTGCATGCGCAAAGGCCGCCCGATCAAGGGATGCCCTGCCCGGCACACACAAATCGGCGGTGCCAAGGGGATGCTGTCATAGACCAGCGCATCGGTGCGTCGATCCGGGGCCAAGCCAACGTAGATGTCGATGGTCTTGTTGATCAGGCTGTGTTCCATCGCCTGCCAGTTGCGCGACAGCACTTTGATCCGCACGTGCGGATGCCGCCGCATCATGCTGACCAGAACCGGTGCCAGCAGGCTTTCGGCGACATTGGGGTCAGAGCCGATGGTCAGCACACCGGTTTCCCAGTTGCGCATCATCGCAACATCACGTTCTGCGCGCTCAATTTCGACCAGCGCTTGCCGTGCCGCCTCGACCATGCGGCGGCCAAAGGCCGTCGGCACTGTCTCTTGCTTGTTCCGAACAAACAGCGGAACGCCATAGCTGTCCTCCAGCTTGGCGATGGCCTGACTCAAGGCTGAGTGCGTCACACCCAAGCGCTCTGCGGCCTTCCTGAAGTTGCCTGCATCAGCCAGAGTCACAATCTGGCGCAAGCTACGCATCCGATCCATAGGGTCTCAACTGGTTAGATAAATTAAGTTTTTAGACTTATGCGGTAAGCTATTTTCAAACATTACCATAGGCTCTACGCGAGTAAACCTGCAAGCAAAGGGACGATAAAAGCCAGTGCTGAAAACCGTTTCCCACTATGAAGTTTTGTCGATTGGAACAATATTGCCAGAAATCTGCGCCATCGGCTAACGTCCGCATGACGCATGAAAAGACGCCAAACGAGGGCTGTGTGCCTCGGTTGTCACCTCTATGGACGTAAGGAACGCCGCCATCAACGCGCTTTTCGAAGACAACCCAACCCTAAGCGGCTTCGCCGCGCCGCAGTTCATGCCTGTCGCCGAGGCCTTTGTCGCCAATTTCCGCCAGCACGGAGAAGTCGGTGCCTGTGTTTCGGTGATCCATCAGGGACAGACCGTCGTGGATCTGTGGATGGGGCATGAAAACCCGGCCAAAACAATCCCCTGGCAGGCTGAAACCCTGCTGCCCGTCTTTTCCAACACCAAGGTTGCCACAGCCCTGTGTCTGCACAAGTTGGTGGACGAGGGCAAAGTCGAACTCGATGCCCCTGTCGCGACCTATTGGCCGGAATTTGCCGCACAGGGTAAGGGCCGCATCCGGGTGGCATCGTTGCTGAACCATTCCGCAGGCCTCCCCGCCTTGCGCCGTCGTGTTCCGCACGCTGGTTTCCGAAACTGGGATTTCATGGTCGAAGCCCTCGCCGCCGAAGAGCCGTTTTGGGAACCGGGCAGCACCAACGGCTACCACATGGTCTCCTTTGGCTGGCTTGTGGGTGAAGTCGTGCGCCGGGTGTCTGGGCTCAGCCTTGGTGAATACTTCGATACCCATATCCGACAGCCCACAAGCGCTGAGTTCTATATTGGACTGCCCCGCAGCGAATATCATCGCTTTGCCCCTGTGATCCTGCAAACGCCGTCCTTCGCAAGCCTGTTGACCAACCCTTTCTTAAGAAAGATCGTGTTCGACAAGACCTCCCTTCCGTTTTTATCGCTGGTTAACTCAGGCCGATTTGCGCCAAACAAACCGATCTATTGGCCCGCTCACATCGGCGGTGCCGGGGGCATAGGCAATGCGCGCGGGATGGCGGCCATGTATGCCCCTTTGGCAGAAAATGACGGTTCGCTGCTGAGCCAGGACGCGGTTGAGCGGCTGCGCCGGCCTTCGATGGAAAGCCAGAAGGACTTGAATCTTGGCCTTCCCACACGATTTTCTCTCGGCGCGATGCTGCGCATGGACAACAGTGGCCCCACCAAGCAAGCCCGCTCCCTGCTCATCCCCGATGGTGCCTTTGGCCATACGGGTATTGGTGGCTCGATCAGCTTTGCCGATCCGGACCAGCGCATCGCCTTTGGCTACGCCATGACACGATTGGGTATCGGCTTTTTCGCAAATGAACGTGGACAGGGCCTCGTGGACGCGGTTTATCAATCCTTAAATTGATTGCGGGATTGATCGGCGCAATGAAACAAACGCTTGAAATTTTGTAACGTTTGTTTCAATGACGGCGTGAAGCCCCATACCATAGCTCAAGGTCCTCGACGCCATGACCGACATCTGGAACGACCTCACTCAGCGCGCTGAGGCTGTCAAAACCCGGCCCATCATCCGTTTGTTTGATGCTGACCCCGCGCGCTTTGACGCTTTTTCAGCGCAGCACGACGGTCTTTTGCTGGATTTCTCCAAGACCAATATTGACGCCCAGACCCTGAGCGCGTTGCAGGCGCTTGCAACGGAAACGGGCGTCGCAGCCCAGCGCGATGCCATGTTCAGTGGACAGGCCATCAACGTGACCGAGGGCCGCTCGGTTTTACACACCGCCCTCCGCCCCGACCCAAGCCGTCCTGTCATGGTCGATGGTGAAGATGTAACCGTTGGCGTTCGCGCCTCGCTGGACCTGATGGCTGGCTTTGCTGAAGGCTTGCGTGATGGCACGATCACAGCTTCTGACGGCCAGCCTTTCACCGACGTGGTCAACATCGGCATAGGCGGCTCTGATTTGGGGCCGGCCATGGCCTGCCGCGCGCTTTCGCCGTTTATCGATCGAATAACGCCGCACTTCGTCTCCAACATTGACGGCGCCCACATCGCCGACACGCTCGCGGCTTTGGACCCCCAGCGCACGCTGGTGATCATTGCGTCCAAGACCTTCACCACCATTGAAACCCTGACCAACGCCGACACCGCCGTTGCATGGCTCAAGGACGCCGTTGGTGAGCAGTTTGGCGCGCACTTAGCAGCCGTTTCAACCGCAGAAGACCGCACGTCCGCCTACGGTATCGCGCCAGAACGCGTATTCGGGTTCGAAGACTGGGTTGGGGGGCGTTACTCCCTGTGGGGGCCCGTTGGGCTGAGCGTCATGATCGCTATTGGCCCCGAGCATTTCTCCGATTTGCTCGCAGGCGCGCTGTCGATGGACACCAATTTCCTGACCGCAGCGCCAGCAGAAAACCTGCCGCTGCTGTTCGCCTTGGTGGGCCTGTGGCACAACAACTTCTGTGGCTATGAAAGCCGGGCTGTGCTGCCCTATGACCAGCGCCTTGGCCTGCTACCAGCCTACTTGCAGCAGCTGGATATGGAATCCAACGGCAAGCACACCACCAAGGACGGCACGCCCGTTGCCGGGATGACCGGGCCGATTGTGTGGGGGGAGCCGGGGACCAATGGTCAGCACGCGTTCTATCAATTGTTGCATCAAGGCACGCGGATCGTTCCCGCGGAGTTCCTGATCGCCGCGCAAAGCCATGAACCGGGCTTGCAGCACCAGCATGAGATCCTGAAGGCCAATTGTCTGGCCCAAGCTGAAGCCCTGATGGTTGGCACACAGCAGGACGACCCACAGCCCAGCCCCGAACGCCGCTTCGACGGCAATCGGCCCTCCGTCACAATCGCTTACCAGCAGCTCACACCCTTTGTGCTGGGTCAGCTCGTCGCGCTCTATGAGCACCGAGTGTTCGTCGAGGGCGCGGTTTGGGGCATCAACAGCTTTGACCAGTTCGGCGTCGAGCTGGGCAAGAAGATGGCCAAGGACGTGCAGAACGACCCCGAAGCCATGGCCCAAATGTCCGCCTCAACTCGTGGATTATCGGCTTTCTTGGCTTAGGCATGTCACAAGCGGGTTTGATCGAACGGGGGAAGAGGGTTAAGGCTTAATAAAGTCAAACGAAGGAAGTTTTGGAACATGTCCGTTCTCTCCAGCCCCCTCTTCAAACAGCAGTGCTACATCAACGGTCAGTGGATGGACGCTCAATCCGGCGAAACCATCGACGTGACCAACCCGGCCACCGGCGAACGCATCGGTACGATCCCAAAGATGGGCGCCGCAGAAACCGCTGAAGCCATCGAAGCCGCGCGCATCGCGCAAAAGGCTTGGGCCGCCATGACCGCTAAAGAGCGCCACGGCATCCTCATTAAATGGTTCAACCTGATGATGGACAACCAAGACGCCTTGGGTGAGTTACTGACGCTGGAGCAGGGTAAGCCTTTGGGCGAGGCGAAAGGCGAAATCGCCTATGGCGCCAGCTTCATCGAGTGGTTTGCCGAAGAGGGCAAGCGCACCTACGGCGAAATCATTCCCGGCCACCAGCGCGACAAGCGGATTCAGGTTATTCGCCAGCCCATTGGCGTAACAGCAGCCATTACCCCGTGGAACTTCCCCAATGCCATGATCACCCGCAAAGCCGGCGCAGCGCTGGCGGCGGGGTGCTCCATGGTCGTCAAGCCAGCGACCGCGACGCCATACTCAGCATTGGCGCTGTGTGTGTTGGCGGAGCAGGCTGGCATTCCAGCCGGCGTGCTGTCCGTCCTAACCGGTTCCTCCGCTGCGATCGGGGCCGAAATCACCTCGAACCCCACCGTGCGCAAGCTGTCCTTCACCGGCTCCACCGAAGTCGGTGCGAAGCTGATGGAGCAATGCGCGCCACAAATCAAAAAGACCTCGATGGAGCTGGGCGGCAATGCACCGTTCATCGTGTTTGATGACGCGGATATTGATGCTGCTGTCGAAGGCGCGATCATCTGTAAGTTCCGCAACAACGGTCAAACCTGTGTTTGTGCCAACCGGATTTATGTTCAGTCCGGCGTCTACGATGCCTTTGCGGAAAAGTTCGCAGCGCGCATCAAGGCGATGAAGGTCGGCAACGGCATGGAAGACGGCGTCGCCTTTGGCCCGCTGATCGAGCCACAGGCCGTTGATAAGGTCAAAGAACACGTCGCAGACGCTGTTTCCAAAGGCGCAGAAGTCATTCTGGGCGGGAAGGAGCACGCGTTGGGCGGTTTGTTCTTTGAGCCAACCATCATGACCAACGTGGACCGCACCATGGCTGTCACACAGGAAGAAACCTTTGGCCCCCTCGCCCCGCTGTACCGGTTCGAGACCGACGACGAGGTGATCGAGCAGGCAAACGACACGCGCTTTGGCTTGGCGTCCTACTTCTACTCCCAAAACCTGTCACGGGTGTACAAAGTGGCTGAGGCGCTGGAATACGGCATTGTTGGCATCAACACGGGCATCATCTCCACCGAAGTCGCGCCGTTCGGCGGGATCAAGGAGTCCGGTTTGGGCCGCGAAGGGTCAAGCCACGGCATCGATGACTATTTGGAAATCAAGTACATGTGCCTGAGCGTCTAGGGACGCTCAGACCGTTTGGTCAGCTTGCGTCGTCAGTTGTGACAGGCTTTCGGCGGTAAAGGCGCGGTATCCTTCGCTGGTGGCGCGAAGGTGCTGCGCCGTTAAGCCGTGCAGTTCCGGTAGCCGGTGAAACGGCACCGTTGGGAACGCATGGTGTTCGGCGTGGAAAGGCATATTCCACGCAAAGAACCGGATCAGCGGCCCGGTGAACGTCGTGCGGCTGTTCTCAAACATATTGGCGACAAAGGCGCATCGCCCGTGCTCGGCCATCAAGTACAGCCGCAGAAACGGCTGGCCCAGCACCACAGGCACCACCCACAGCCACAACAGCAGTGCGCTTTGCATGGCGATGGAGCCGATCAGCAGCGCTGCGTACATCAGCACCAATATCTGCGCTTCGCGCTGAATTTTCGCTCGGCCTGCGTTGGGAATGAAACCATCGCTGTTGCGGCCCAGCGCGTTCTGGAACACCACGCGAAATGACGCCACCCACAGCGGAATCCCGCTGACGTGCCGCACGTACTGCCAGCGCGTTTCTGGCGCGTGTCCGGCAAGCTCCGGGTCGCGGTCGGGGTCTTGAGTATGGCGATGGTGCTCAAAATGGAAAAACCGGAACCACTCTGGCGGCAGAACCAGCAGAACGCCGCAAGCGCGCGCAATCCAGTCGTTCAGCCATCGGCTTGAAAAGGCGGTGCGGTGAATGGCTTCGTGGTTCAGGGTGAACAGCATCACCTGCGCCACCCCCAACGGCAGCATAAGCGCCCACCAGAACGGCACGCGCAGCGCAATCAAAACGCCCAGCACCGCAATCACGCCCCCATGCCCAGCGAGATGCAACAGCCCGGCGCGGTCTGATTTGGCGGTCAGGGCGCGGCGTTGCTCAGCGGTCAATCCGGCGACAAATTCGCGGTGGTCCATGGCTGCTCTCAAACGGTGATCGGAAAGCTTTAAGTAGCTGTTGAATCAGCCGCGATAAAGTCCCCATTTTGTCTCACAGCCGAGGGGGTTCGTGCAGCTCGTGCGCTTCTGACGCCGGATCGGGTTCGGGGACTTCGCGCATGGTGATCCGAACTGCAACAAACACCGCATAGATCAGCCCCAAACCACCCGCGGTGTACATATAGGCTGTTGGTCCGATGAATTTGGTCAGCACGGACGTCAGCAAAGGAATGACGGTCGCGCCGATGGACCAAACCATGGTCAGTGTTGCCGCCAGCATCACGTATTCATCCGAACGGGCATGGTCATTTGCTTGCGCGGTCGAGATCGAAAAGATGGTTTCTGTCGCGCCAGCCCACAGCGCAAATGCAGCAACCAGCAAAAAGAAATTCAGCCCCGTAACCTGACTGGTCAGCCCCGCAAACGCCGTGATCATCAGCGCGCAGACAATCAGCACCCAGCGCCGATCCCAGCGGTCAGAAGCAATTCCAGCCGGGATCTGCACCCCGATAATGCCGATTTGCATCAGCAGCAGCATGAAGCCGATCTGTCCGGGTTGGAAGCCCACCGCCTGTCCGTAAATCGGCGCAAAGCCTTGGACCAGCAACGTCAGTCCACCGACAAAGAACATCCCCATGAAGCCCACCGGCGAGATTTGCCACGTGCGCCGGAGCCGGATGGCCGAATCGCGGGCAATGTTGACCTTGGGCAAGCCCGGAATGATCAGCGGAATGACGGCCAATAGGGTCAGAACGATGGAGACGCGGGGCGACATGTTCGTCGTCACGTCAACAAAGCTCACGCCATAGCCACCCACGCCCATGCCAACGATAAAGCAGGAATAGAACACCGCCTGCACCCGCCCCCGCGCTTGGTTGGTGACCGAGCCGTTGATCCAGCTGTAGCTGACGATAAACAACTGCGTGACGGCGATGCCGTAAATCAGTCGCGACAAGCCCCAGAAGAACGGATCAGAGGTCAGCGCCAAAATCGTATGGGCACTGAGCAGCATGGCAATCCCCAGCAGATAGGCCCGCGCTGTTCCAAACCGCTTCATCAGCGGCCCCGTGACAAAGCACCCGACAAAGCCGCCCACCGCCAGCACGACAATCAAAGCGCCAGCCACAAAGGGCTCATAGCCCAAACCAGCCATACGAATGGGGATAAACGCGAACAGCAGGCCATTGCCCAAACCAACCAGCATCATGGACACGATCAAGCTCACGACCACGCGCACCCGGCGATCCGCTGGCGCGCTGGGGTTGTCTTTTACGTCTGGGCGGTCAGCGTCGGTCATGATTGGCGTCCCTGCACAACGGGGTTTCACCTTCCTGCTTGCCCGATGGTCAAAACCAGTTCTTGTGTTTTCGCGGCACGCGCGCCGATTATGAACCAAACCCACTGACAGAAACCGATGAATGATCATGGCCAGCAACCGATCCAACCAACGCCCCCCCAATCTTGTCCGCCGCACCCCCATGCCGTCTTCGGCTTCCGTGGCGGTTGGAACGCCGTTGCAGCCCGCTGTGGTGTACGCCTCGCCCGATGCGGATGCGCTGGATGACCAGTATGAAGGCCGCGCTTCGGGCTATACTTACGCGCGCGAAGGACACCCCAACGCGGATGTTGTGGCGGCAAAGATTGATGCGCTGGAAGCCTCCCCGACACCGGGGATCATGCTGGGTTCCGGCATGGGCGCGATTTCGGCTGTATTTCTTGGCCTATTGAAAGCAGGCGACCATATCGTTGCTGGCGATCAGCTCTATGGCCGCAGCTTGCGCTTGCTGACCCAAGATCTGCCCCGCTTTGGCATCGAGTGCACATTTGTTGACGCTGGCGATGCGGCTAACGTTGCTGCTGCAATGCGGCCAGAAACCAAACTGGTGATGGTTGAAGTCGTTTCGAACCCAACATTGCGGATTGCAGACCTTGATGGGATCGCGGCCATCACCGCGCACCACCAAGCCCTGCTGATGATGGACAACACCTTCACCACGCCTCGGGCCATTCGCGCCTATGACCACGGCGCCGATATTGTGATCCACTCGGTGACCAAGCTGCTTGCCGGGCATTCGGATGTGACCTTGGGTTATGCCTCGGTCGCCGATCCCGGTTTGCGCCAACCGATTGTTGATGCCGCCGTAACATGGGGTTTGACGCCCTCGCCGTGGGACTGCTGGATGGCTGAGCGCGGCATGCATTCCTTTGATTTACGGTTCGACCGAGCACAGCAAACCGCCGGACAGATTGCCGACCGCTTGGCCGGTTTGGCGGGGGTTGAAGCCGTGATCTATCCGGGCCGCGCAGACCACCCGGACGCGGAAAAGGCCCAAGCCCTGCTCGGTCAAAATCCGGGCAATATGGTCAGTTTTCGGATCAGCGGCGGACGGGCACAGGCCAACGCCTTCATTCGTGCCGCCGGGGAAATCCCGTTTGCCCCAACCTTGGGCGATATCGGCACGACCCTCTCGCACCCGGCGTCCAGCTCCCATCGCGGTCTGACGGCAGCCGGAAGAGCCGAATTGGGTATTGATGAGGGCTTCTTCCGCCTGTCTGTCGGGATCGAAGACCCCGATTTGCTGCTGAGCGAACTCACTGCCGCTGTCGCAGCAGCACAGGCCACGCTCTAGGCCGGCGCAGCACAGGCCACGCTCTAGGCCGGCGCTGCGCCGATACGCTGGCGGGTTTCCCACTCGGGGTCGAACCACGCCGGCGCATTGCTTGGCGGCAGTAAATCCCGGCCCGCAATAATATCCGCCGCCCGCTCGCCCACGACCATCGATGGAGCATTCAGGTTGCCATTTGTGATGACGGGGAAAATCGAGCTGTCAGCCACCCGCAGGTTCTCTACGCCCCGCACGCGACAATCCCGGTCCAGTACGGCCATAGGGTCGTCGTCGCGGCCAATTTTACACGTGCAAGAGGGGTGATAGGCGCTCTCGACGTTCTCGCGCACCCATTGGTCAATGGTTTCGTCACTGTCGATGTGGAAACCGGGTTGAATTTCTTCACCGCGGAAGTCGGCCAAAGCGTCCTGTTGCAGGATTTCGCGGGTCAGCCGAATGGCCTTGCGCCAGTCCTGCACATCACGCTCATCACTGAGATAATTGAACAGGATGCTCGGCGCGTCTTCTGCCGCCGGTGATTTGATGGCAACACGACCCCGGCTGTGGGGCTTGTTGGGGCCAACGTGGACTTGGAAGCCATGGCCGTCAAAGGCCGCTCGACCGTCATAGCGCATGGCCGCGGGCAGGAAGTGATACTGAATATCCGGCCACTGCACGCCCTTGTCCGAGCGGATAAAGGCGCACGATTCAAAGTGGTTTGTTGCGCCCAATCCGGTTTTGGTCAACATCCACCGCGCGCCAATCCAGGCCTTGCTGATCGGGTTCAAACGACCGTTCAGCGTGATGGGCTGGGTGCAGCGATACTGGAAATAGACCTCCAAGTGATCTTGCAGGTTTGCCCCCACACCCGGCAAGTCAACCACCGGCACGACACCAGCGTCTTTCAGCACCTGCGCCGGCCCAATGCCGGACCGCTGGAGCAGTGTAGGCGAGCCGATCGAGCCCGCGGCAAGAACGACTTCACGGGTCGCCATAACGTGCGCTGTTTTGCCATTCTTGGTGATTTCAACGCCCGTCGCTTTGGTCCCATCAAGGATCACACGCTGCGCCATCACACCGGTGATGATGGTCAGGTTGGACCGCTTTCGCGCTGGCGCAAGATAGGCATTCGCCGTGGACTGCCGGACGCCACCAGCGACGTTCATCTGCATGGGCGAAAAGCCCTCTTGCTGATGTCCGTTATAGTCTTCTGTAACCGGATAACCCGCTTGCTCGCCGGCTTGGATAAAGGCGTCATAAAGGGGGTTCATCTGGCGGTCGTTGCCATTGCCAACACCAACGGCGCCCTCGCGCCCGCGATAGGCATCATCGCCCCAAGCCGTGGTTTCCATGCGGCGGTAGTAAGGGAGCAGACTGGCATAATTCCACCCCTCTGCCCCGGCTTCTTCCCACTGGTTCAAATCCCCCGCACAGCCGCGGACATAGGCCATGCCATTGATCGACGATGAACCGCCCAAAACCTTGCCACGCGGGCAATCCATGACCCGTCCATCCAAGCCGGGCTCTGGATCTGACCAGTAGCCCCAGTTGAATTGGTCTTTGGTCATGGGGATGGAAAGCGCGGTTGGCATCTGCACAAAGATCGACCGATCAGAACCGCCAAACTCCAACAACGCCACGCGGACCGAAGGGTCTTCACTCAACCGCGCCGCCATAATGGACCCTGCAGACCCACTGCCTACGATGACAAAATCAAACTCTGAACCGGACACGGCATTACCTTCAATCATTTATCGCGCTTGCTTGATCGTTTAGTCTTAACACAGCGCCGCGATCATGCGACAGGCGACGCTTTAGCTTTCCCGCACGGCGCGGGTCTTTTGGATGATGGTGGCGATGATCACAGCCGATGTCACCAGACCGATCAGTGTCGCGCTGAGGGCGTTGATTTCCGGCGATACGCCTAAGCGGACCGAGGATAGCACTTTGATCGGCAAGGTTGTCGAGCCGGGGCCGTTGACGAATTGGCTGACCACCACGTCGTCCAACGACAAGGCCAGCGACAGGAACCACGCTGCGGCAACCGCCGGCGCGATGTTCGGCAACGTCACCCGCATGAACGCCTCAAACCGGCTGCAGCCCAGATCTCGTGCCGCCTCTTCCAAGCTCATGTCAAAGTCGATCAACCGCGACGAAATCACCACGGTGGCAAAGGCCATCGTGAAGGTAATGTGCGCGATAATCAGCGTCTCCATGCCCCGGTTGATGTCGAAATTTACGAAAAACAGCAACAGCGAGATCCCCGTGATTACCTCGGGCATCACCAACGGAGTATAGACCATGCCGGTAAACAGCGTACGCCCAAAGAACACCTTGGCCCGCACCAGCGTCACGGCCGCCATCATGCCCAGAACCGTCGCAACCGTTGAGCTGATCAACGCCACGCGGATCGTCACCCACGCGGCGTCGCGGAAGCCCCGGTTGGCGAACATCTCGCCGTACCATTTGAACGAAAAACCAGTCCAAACCGTCACCAAATCGTTCTCGTTGAACGAGTAGACGACCAGCAGCATGATCGGCAGATAGAGAAACGCGAACCCAAAAGTCAGCGCAACGGCGTTGAAAGGGGAAAAGCGAGACATGTCCTAGCCCTCCTCCTGCCGGCGGCGTTGGTCGCTCTCTTGCGCACGCTGGAAAATCACGATGGGCACAATCAGCACCATGATCATGCACACGGCAACCGCCGCTGCGACGGGCCAATCGTTGTTGTTGAACAACTCAGTCGCCAGCTGCTTACCAATCATCAACGTACCCGATCCGCCCAGCAAGTCGGGGATCACCCATTCGCCCATGGCCGGGATAAACACCAGGAAACAGCCCGCAATCACCCCGGGCAGCGACAGCGGCACCGTCACCCGCCAAAACGCCGTCAAGCCGCTAGCGCCCAAGTCTCGTGCCGCTTCGTTGTAGCTCGGGTCGATCTTCTCAAGGCTCGAATAGACCGGCAGCACCATGAACGGCAGGTAGGTGTAGATAATACCCAGATAGACAGCGAACGGCGTGCTGAGCAGGGTCAGCGGCTCGGTGATAACGCTCAACTCCATCAACACGTTGTTGAGGAACCCGTTTTTCTGCAGGATCGCTTTCCATGCGTAAATTCGGATGAGGTACGACGTCCAAAACGGCAGGATAACCGCCATCAGCAAAATCGGCTGCCAACTTCGCGGCGCGCGCGACATGGCGTAGGCCAGCGGATAGCCGATCAGCAGGGCAAAGAACGTCGCGACCGCCGCGATGCGCAAGGACGACAGAAACGCCTTCCAATACAGGTTATCGCTGAGCAGGATTTCGTAGCTGTAGAGCGTCATCATCTGCAGCTGATTGAAGAAGTCGCCAACGCCTTCGACCTTGCGAAAGTTCGGCACATAGGGGGGTTGGCCATACTGGAATTCTGCAAAAGAGATCTGCAGGACGATAAAGAAGGGCGTCAGGAAAAAGACCAGCAACCAGAAAAACGGTATCAGAATAGGCAGCCGACGGGTCAGACCACGAACGGCGCTCATCATGAGCCCAGCACCACACCAGAGCGCGCGCGCCAGCTGACCCACACCTGATCATTCCATGTGATGGTCGACGAGACCAATCGAAGACGGTTGGTGTCCAAAGCCTTGATCACCACACCGGGCGCCAGCTCGACATGGTAAACGGACTGGCTGCCGGAATAGGCGATATCCACCACTTTGCCCGCGAAAACATTAGGCTCGCCCGTTGGTTTTTCACGGCTAACCGTGACCTTTTCCGGACGCACCGAGAACACCTTGGCCGCTTCGCTGACCGGGCTATCATCCACCGAACGCAGGTAGACCGGACTGTCAGCGCCCTTCCACTTGGCAAGGGTGTAGTCCCCTTCCCGCCCCTGTACCTCGATATCAAACAGGGATGTGTCACCGATGAAATCCGCAACAAAACCCGTTTGCGGGTATTCATAGACCTCGCCGGGCGTCCCAATTTGCTGGAGCTGACCCGCACGCATCACGCCGATCCGGCTGGAAACCGTCATAGCTTCCTGCTGGTCGTGGGTCACGATCAAGAAGGTCAGGCCGAGCTCTTCTTGAATATTCATCAGCTCGAATTGCGTCTGCTCGCGCAGCTTTTTATCCAGCGCAGCGAGGGGTTCATCGAGCAGCAGGATTTTCGGCGACCGCGCCAGCGCGCGTGCCAGCGCCACACGCTGCTTTTGACCGCCAGAAAGCTGGCCGGGCTTGCGTTTGGCAAAGGCGTCAAGCTGGACCAGCTTGAGCATGCGTTGGGTGCGGTCGGCAATCTCAGACTTCGCCGCCCCGCCCGCGCGATGCAGCCCAAAGGCAACGTTTTGCTCGACCGACATGTGCGGGAACAGCGCGTAAGACTGGAACATCATGTTGATGGGGCGCTTATCGGGGGCAACATCCACAATGTTTTTGCCGTCCACGATGATCTCCCCGCTGGTGGGCGTTTCGAACCCAGCGAGCATGCGCATCAGCGTGGTTTTACCGCATCCACTCGGGCCGAGCAGGGCAAAGAACTCGCGCTGATAAATGTTGAGGCTGACGTTATCGACCGCGACAAAGGAGCCAAAGCGCTTGGTCACATTCCGAAACTGAACCAACGGCTCTCGATCCGGTTCAGCCCACGGGGAAAAACCAGTCGTTGGCGCCGGGGATATCAATGTGTCTTGCTGGGTCACGGCAGCACCCTCTGTGTCAAAAAAAGAAACCCCTCCCCCGCGACCAACGCGGCGAAAGGGTTTCAAAACAGGCTTAGGCGTCAGAAAGCTCTAGGAGCCCGTAACGACGCGTGTCCAAGTGCGGGTCACAACACGCTGAATCCGTGGTGGGTACGGCGCGAGGACGTAGAGGGACTCTTGGGTCTCTTCTGGTGGGTAAATCGCCGGATCGCCAATCACGTCTTCTTCCAGCAGCGGCTGAGAGGTCAGGTTGCCGTTTGCGTAGTAGACGTAGTTGGTGGCATCCGCGATGTTCTGCGGGTCCATCATGAAGTTGATAAACGCGTGTGCCTCGGCAACGTTCTCCGCATCGGATGGAACAGCCATCTGGTCGAACCACATCAGCGCGCCTTCGTCTGGCACGACGTACTCGATGGTCACACCGTTGTCTGCATCGTCAGCTTCGTAAAGCGCGATGAAGACGTCACCGGACCAACCCAGCGCCAAACAGATTTCACCGTTTGCCAAAGCGTCAATGTATTCGGAGCTGTGGAACTTCGTCACGTATGGACGGATGGATTCCAGCAACTCACCACCCGCTGCGATATCGTCTGGTTCTTGGCTGGTTGGGTCGAGGCCCAGGTAGTTCATCGCCGCAGGAATAACTTCCGTCGGTGCATCAAGGATGTGAACACCACAATCCGCAAGCTTGGAGATCTTATCGACGTCAAAGACCAAATCCCATGAGGAACCGTAGTCATCGCCCAGACGCTCAGCAACCATATCCACGTTCACGCCAATACCTGTGGTGCCCCACATGTAGTTGACGGAGTATGCGTTACCCGGATCCGACGATGCCGTTGCTTTTTTGATGGTATCCCACAGGTGAACATTGTTCGGCAGCTGGCTCTGGTCGAGCTGCTGGAACACACCGGCTTGGATCTGACGCGCGAGGAAGGACGCGGACGGCACCACAACATCGTAACCAGAACCGCCTGCCAACAGCTTTGCTTCCAAAACTTCGTTGGAGTCAAAGAGGTCGTAGGTGATCTTGATTCCCGTCTCTTCGGTGAACTTTTCTAGCAAGCTCTCATCGATGTAGTCGGACCAGTTATATACGCGGACTTCCTGAGCGTGCGCTGTGCTAACAGCAACAGTCGCAAGCGCAGAAACCGCGACGAGTGCAAACTTTTTCATGAGGCATTCCTCCCAATTTAATTGTGATGCGTGGTTAGCACCAAAACGTTGGCTAATCACTCATCCGTTTTACGCAGGGGAAAAGGTGCCACGGGCTTATGAAAGAAACAACTCAAACACGGCTACAGTTAGCCAAATTTGACATCCAAAAGGGCCAATGACTTGTTTTTCTGTCTTTTCTGCGAAATCTGCCCGAAAATAATGGAACGAAGAATTCAGGAAGCATGCACCACCCTAAGCTCTGGACAGGGACCAGCAGGCGTGGTCATTTGCCGGCTGTGTGCAGAGGGGGAGGCCTAAGCATCCTATGTCATTCTTTACCGATATTTGGCAGGCGGTTGGACCGACCAGCCTAACGCTATGGCTCGCAGCGCTGGTCGCGGGCACCGTCATTTTCGCGTTTACTGTTGGTCGACTGTTTCGCTATGGCCCAGCGCGGATCCTGTTCCTTGCCCCAGCCTTTCTCCTGTTCGGCGTTTTTGTCCTCTACCCGATTGGGGGTTCAGCATGGATGAGCTTGCACGACGTACGCGCAGACAGAATCATTTGTTCTGATGGCCGTGAAATTGCTGAACTCGACGATGGTGAACGGTGCCGTCGGGTGCAGAAGATGGAGTTTGTGGGCCTTAAGAACTACCAGCGTTTCTTCGCAAAGACCCCGCGCAACATTAAACGGTTGCGCAAGGAATTCGGTAAACTGGTCTCTTTCCAATACCTGAACCCAACGCTGACGGAACAGGAACGGGAGAAAGCCAAACCAAGCTATCCCCGCCTAACTGATCCTGCCGAAGCCTTGTTAAACAACGTCATTTGGCTGATCCTGTTCCAGATCGCCATTCCTATAGGCTTGGCCCTAGCGGTTCTTCTTAACCAGAACCACTTCGTCACCCGCTTGATGAAGCCCATGTTCTTTTTCCCGTTTGTGCTATCGCCAACGGTAATCGCCTTCCTATTCCAGTTTGTCTACAACACCTCGGACAGCTCGCCACTCCTGTGGTTCTTCGAATGGGTTGGTTGGGGAAAAGATGGCATTCTTGGCACGAACGGATGGTCCAACATCGGCATCATTATCGCAGCATGGTATCCCCAAATCGCTTACTGCGTGATCATTTACCTAGCCGGGCTAACAGCGATCAACGCGGAACTCATTGAAGCTGGCAAACTCGACGGCGCAGCAGGAATAACCCTGTTCCAAAAGATCGTCATGCCACAGCTTTGGCCAGCGACCTTTATCTGTGTGGTTGTCACGACCATCGGCGCGCTGCGGTCCTTCGACTTGGTTCACGTAATGACGGTAGGGGGCCAGAAATCAGAAGTCCTCGCCCGGCTCATGTATGAAGTCGGCTTCGGCGAAAACGGGGGCAACTATGGGTACGGAGCAACAATTTCCGTGATCCTGTTCCTGATCATGCTCGTCTTCATCATCTTCTTTGTCACCAACATGATCCGCCAAGCGGACGATTAAGGGAGGGCTTTCACATGTATCCAAGTCCTGAACACACCTGGCGTCCGGGCGCTCGACTCTTCTATTGGTCCTGCGCGATTGCTGTCACGCTGGTCTGGTTGACCCCGATCATGCTGCTGCTGCTGACGGCGCTGAAATCCAACGTCCAGATTAATACTGAGCAGGGCGCAAAATTTACTCTGCCCTCACCACTAATGCCAGAAGGCTTCATGACCATTTTGGGCAGCAGCTCATTCTGGACATCGATCCTCTACAGCTTCATGGTCGTGCTGCCCGTTGTGTGCATCGCCGTAGGCTTCGCAACAGTAGCCGGTTACGTCTTAGCCAAACACAAGTTTCCAGGCCGAACGTGGCTATTCGCGATTTTTGTAGCGGGCAACTTTGTCCCGTTTCAGGTGCTGACCTTTCCCGTATTGCGGATGATGCAGGACTTGGGCTTTGGCGACTGGTCCCCTTACAACTCACTGTGGGCGCTGATCATCTTCCACGGTGCGTTTCAAACCGGCTTCTGTGTCTTCTTCATGCGAAACTTTATCGCTGCTCTGCCTAGCGAGCTGATCGAAGCTGCTCGCATGGAAGGGGCGAATGAGTTTCAGGTGTTTTCCAAAATCATCTTACCACTGCTGCGCCCTGCCCTCGCCGCCCTTGGCTTACTGATCTTTACCTTTGTCTGGAACGATTTCTATTGGTCATTGGTCCTGACCCAAGGCGATTTAATGCTCGTCCCAACTCAGTTGGTGAACCTCGCCCGAGGTCAGTGGCAGAACCAATGGAACGTCATGGCCGGGGGATCGATTATCGTCGCGTTACCACCACTTGTGTTCTTCTTCTTCCTGCAACGGCAGTTCGTGGCGGGCCTGACACTGGGTGCGCAAAAAGGCTAGAAAAACGGCGTGACGTGTTTCAGATTCCAGCAATCACAGCGCGTCACGTTCCAGGTTCAACCAATTACACTCGGCCTCGCTCAACTGAACCGTTAACGCTGGCAAGGTCGTGGCCAGCTCTTCGATTGTTCGCGGCCCAATAAGCGCCATCGAAGGAAACCCCTGCCCAAGCACCCACGCTGTCGCAATCTGATGCGTCAGCACGCCTCTCTGTTCCGCCAAGACGCCTGCCCTCCTGCGCCGCTCTTCATTATCGACGGAGGCAAAGCACGTGTCCGGGGCTGTGTCGTTCGGAAGTTCTGTGCGCTGTCCCTGCTCGATGAAATAGCCACGCGCTTGGGACGACCACGAAATGTGTGTCGCTTTGCTGTCGCGCAAAAACCTTAACATCGAAGCTGTGTTGGAAGTGATGCAACCATCCCAAACCGGCTTCTCCATGACGGCCAATGAGAGGTTGTTGTTGAGGATACTCAACCGCCTCAATCCGTGAGCATCGGCATAGACGCTGGCTTCTTTAAACCGCTCTACCGTCCAATTCGACCCGCCAAGCGCACCAAGCAAGCCTTTGTTTACCAACGCATTCAGTGCGTCGACAAACTCACCAACCGGCACGTCGAGATTATCTCGGTGCATGATGTAAACCGGCGCATGATCCAACCCAAGACGATCGAGCGAGATTTCAAGCTGTTCCGCAATTTTATCCGGTAGGCAGTTGGGAGTATGTGCGCCCTTTACGATGACTTTCGCTTCCTCAGCCACACCGCGAGACCGCATCCATTGCCCTAAAACTTGCTCATGCAGCCCCTTGCCATAGACAAAAGCTGAGTCAAAGGCGTTACCGCCGGCTTCCCACCATGCGTCCCACAGCGGCGCGGCGGCTTCGAGCGTATTTTTGTTGTCACAACCAACGATCAGCGTGCTCAGTTCGCCCTCCATACCGTTGAGCGTAGCGCGCTGAATTTGCGGGGTCATTTGTAGGTTCATGGGGCCATCTCCAGAGTCTTTCCGATACCATCCTACCCTTCGATGAACCCAGACGCCGGTCAAGGGAGCAAAAAATAACCCCGGCAGATTTCTCTACCGGGGTTACGAGCAACGGCTCAACTTTGAACCGCTGATACAAGGTCTCTAGAACTTAGAGAGCGCCGAAGATTTCTTCGCGAGCATCTTCGAGGTCTTCGAGGATGTCATCGATAGCGGACGGGTCGAGCATAAATTCAACCATGCCCTTCATGCCAGCAGACGCCATTTCTGGTGTCGTATCACGATCGTAGAACTGAGCTGTCACCGAACGCGAAAGCATCTCAGCACCAGCCTGCATGAAGCGGTCGGTTGGTGCTTCAGAGCCAGCGTGTGGAGATAGCATACCGGTTGCGTTTTGAATAACATTCAGAGTTTCAGCCGAGCTAGCAAACGCCAAGAACTTCTTTGCGTTTTCCATGTTCTGAGCGTTCGAAGGAATGAAGTACAGATCGGTTGGCGCATCTTCACCACGTGCGAGAGACGCATCAATGTCTGGGAACTGGAAGAAGGTCATCTGGTCCTGAGTTTCAGCGGGCAAGTTACCGATGAGGAAGTTACCCATCACGTACATTGCAGCTTCACCAGCGATCAGCGGAGCCTGAGCTTCCTGCCAAGACAGGTTCTGGTGACCTTCAAGGAAACAGCCAGCGTCTACGGCACGCTGCCAGTTAGCGAAGGTTGCACGAACACCATCGTCGGTGTAGGGGATCTTACCCAGCATCAGGTCGATGTGGTACTCAAGCCCATTCGTACGCATGTTCACGTAATCGAACCAGCCAGCAGCAGTCCAAAGGAACTTGGTACCGATGGTGAACGGCGTAATGCCAGCAGCGTTCAGGGTCTCACAAGCAGCAAGCATTTCGTCGTAGGTGTCTGGAACGGAGATACCGTTTGCTTCCATGATGTCACCACGAGCGTAAACGCCCCACTGGTAGAACGCGTAAGGAACGCCGTACTGAGCACCGCCAAAGGTTACGGAAGCAGCAGTCGAAGACATGTCATCCAACAGGCCGTTGTCGGACCATACGTCGGAGATGTCAGCGAACAGGCCGTTTTCGACAAAACCAGCCATCCGGTTACCAGCGAACCACATGCCTACGTCTGGACCTTCATCAGCAACCAAGAAGTTACGGATCGAGGTCTTGTAAGCTTCGTGCTCGGTGGTGTTGATCGTAACGTTGATATCCGGGTTAGCGGCTTCGAACATTGCTACAACTTCTTCAAGAGCAGCCTTAGGCGCTGCGTCGGAAGCATTGGACGCAATGACGAGCTCGCCTTCTGCATGCGCAAATGCACCAAATGCCAGCGCAGCAGCGCTCGCAAGAATCAGCTTTTTCATAGTTTCCTCCCAAAAATACGCAGCACGACGGCCGCGTACGAAAAATGCTGTGAACTCAAAGGTCTTTTGAAAAAAGACCGAATGACGAGAGTTTCCTCTTGGCTGTTTAGGCAAATACCTCACGTAACAGCCAAAACTCCTCCCTCTGTTGCCACTATACGCACACAAGCGAATATCTGCACTCCGGAAAAAAACTATTTGTTTCCGGGTAAATCACGATTCTCAGCGCCGAATGCTGGAAGGAATGACTTTTTACGCGCGAGACTGCCACGCTGGCCGCAGGCAAGGCCTGTCGCGCCCCACAAGGGGTGACCGAGCGAACTTTGATCTCGCGCCGACGGCACCGGCTAGACCGTTGGGAGAAAACCGCCTGACTGCAACGTCCAAAGCCGCGCATAGACGCCGTCTTTATCCAACAATTCCTGATGCGTCCCCATCTCAACAATCTTGCCGTCTTCCATGACCACCAATCGATCCAATCGAGCGATGGTGGACAAGCGGTGGGCGATGGCGATGACGGTTTTGCCGGACATCAGGCCCAAGAGCTGCTCTTGGATCGCGTGCTCGACTTCGGAATCCAGCGCCGATGTCGCTTCATCCAAAATCAAAATGGGCGCGTTTTTGAGGATCACCCGTGCCAGCGCAATGCGCTGCCGCTGCCCCCCCGAGAGCTTGACCCCCCGCTCGCCCACGTGAGCGTCCATGGCTTTGCGGCCCTTGTTGTCTTCGAGATCAACGATGAAATCCCAAGCCTGTGCCTGCTTCGCCGCCGCGATCAACTCATCCTCTGTCGCGTCGGGCTTGCCGTAGCGAATGTTATCGCGAATGGAGCGATGCAGCAGGCTTGTGTCTTGGGTGACCATCGCGATGGCCTGGCGCAGGCTGTCTTGCTGAACTTGGCTGATGTCCTGCCCGTCAATGCGAATGCTGCCCCCATCCAAGTCGTAGAACCGCAGTAGCAGGTTCACCAGCGTGGACTTTCCCGCACCGGAATGACCGATGAGGCCGATCTTTTCACCGGGCTTGATGTCCAGCGCGAGGCCTTCGATCACACTGCGTTCTTTGCCATAGGTGAAGAGAATATCGTCGTAAGAGATGCCACCGGCCTGCACGTCCAGCGGTTGCGCGCCCGGCGCATCGACGATGGAATGCGGCACCGCAATGGATTGCCGCCCCTCGGACACGGAACCGGCGCTTTCAAAGATATGCCCCAGCAGCCACAGCATCATGCCAGAGAACCACGTCAGCGTTGAAACAAGCGGTAAAGCGGTGGCGATGGTCCCCGCAGACGCACTGCCCCCGATCCAGAACCAAAGGCTGAGCGTCGCCGTCATCACGACCAACATCGCGTTGATGACGATCAACAAAGCCGACATGGTGACAGATCGGCGCATGACTTGGATCCAGCCAAAATTGAAGTCGTCGATGGTCTCCGCCACGTTCGCGTCTTCCAACCCTTTATTGGCGAAGAGCTTGACCGTTTGGATGTTGGTATAGCTATCGACGATCCGGCCCGTCACTTCAGACCGCAACTCCGAGTGTGCTTCGGACGCCCGCTGGATCCTTGGCATGAAGAACACAATCAGGGCGATATAGGCGACGGTCCAAATCAGCAAGGGCACAGCCAACCAAAGCGAGGTCAGCGTCAGGATGACGATGGAGCCCAGCAGGTAGATAAAGCCGTACAAAATGCCATCGAGCGACGTGAGAATCACTTCGCGCAGAGAGATCCCGGTTTGCATCACTCGATTGGCGATCCGTCCTGCGAAGTCATTGGAAAAGAACGAAATATCCTGCCCCAGGATATGCCGGTGCGACTGCCAACGGATGAAGTTCCCGAAGCCCCCCATCAGCCCCAGTTCGACCACGGCTGTCTTGCCGATAATCGCCAGTGGGCGGAAGAACAGGAAGAACCCCAGCATCATCAGCAGCACGGGCAACCGGTCTTGGATCAAGGCCAAACGCTCGGCGGATGTCTCAACACCGGGCGTGGCGAATATGTCAACGAAGTACCCCAACGCCAGCGGGATCATCAGATCCGCCGCGACTTCCAACACCTTGAAGAACAACGCCAAACCGAGCGCGCCTTTGATCTGCTTGGCAAAATGCCAGAAAAACGCGAGCAAGTCCTCGGGCGGGGCGCCATCCTTGGGCGCGGGCAGCAAGGGCATCGCCAGACGTTCGATAAATGTCAGCGGGTGACGCGTTGCACCGGCAACCAACTTTTCGCGCGTTTTGTCGTCCAGCGGTTGCTTATGGGCAGGAATAAAATCGGTCATGGGATCCTAAAACGGCTTTGGGTGAGGGCAGCAGGCAAGCAGCGCACGTGCGAAAGACGAGGGTGTTACAGAAGCCCCGCAAAATCAAACGGACATTTCTCCCTGCTATCATTCCTCATAAAAAAAGGGGCAGCCGAAGCCGCCCCTCTCAATAGACTGGTCAAATGACCGCCGGGTTACTTAGAGAATGCGTAACATTCTTTCCGCTTCCCCGGGAAAGGATCGCCAAAGGTGTTGTTGTTACAACGAACGCGAGCACCCTTCTTGAAGTCCTTCTTGTTGTAACAGTCCTTGACGCCATAGAAGACCCAAATGTTCTCCTGAGCCGTAGCGGTTTTGCCTTCTTGAGCAATCCGCTTAACGAAACCAGGCAACGTTTTGAACTGTCCTTTACAGGTCGCGTTGGCTGTCTGGTTCGGCTTACAGACGTGCGTGTCACCATTCGTTTTGGTCAGTGTCGTGCCGTTTTCACACTTCACCGAACAGTACGTCTTTGAACCGTCCTTGGTTTTCCACATGTTCGAAGCACGCTTCCAGATTTGGTCGCCGGACTTCAACTGGCCAACGCCATTACAAACCGGTGGGTTAGGCTTACAGACGTGCGTGTCACCATTCGTCTTGGTCAGTGTCGTGCCACTTTCACACTTCACCGAACAGTACGTCTTTGAACCGTCCTTGGTTTTCCACATGTTCGAAGCACGCTTCCAGATTTGGTCGCCAGACTTCAGCTGGCCAACGCCATTACACGCAGGTGCAGGGTTTCCACACTTGCCAGTGGCGTCCTTAACGTGGCCCGACTTACAGGTGGTACAGCTCTGAGCTTTCCAATCCGCCTTGATCGCTGCTGTTGCAGAA
>CAJQLX010000049.1 GCA_905479265.1 uncultured Alphaproteobacteria bacterium | reverse complement strand
ATGGTGCCCAGGAGAAGACTCGAACTTCCACGCCCCTAAGGGCACAGGTACCTGAAACCTGCGCGTCTACCAATTCCGCCACCTGGGCTCCGTCTCAGCACCGCGAATTGACTCCGCAGCCGGACTGAAGTGAGCCGGATAAAGCCCGTTTCGCCGCACATGTCAACACATGCCAGCCTATCATTTTCTGCGGTGTGAACCTCCCTTGGTCAATACGCGCTTTGTCACCGGGGCAGGCATGGACTATTGGTGTTTTCAAACCTTCAAATTGCCCTTTTGGGCAGACGCGTTCGGAGTTTCTGAAAATGTCTCAAAAGATTGCAACAGTATTTGGCGGTACGGGCTTTCTGGCCCGGTACATCGTGCCCCAGCTGACCAAAGCAGGGTATCGTGTCCGGATCGCATCGCGCCACCCGTCCAGGGCGCGCCACCTGCTGACACAGGGCGATGTCGGCCAGGTTCAGCCGGTCTACGCGCCGGTTCAAAACAAAACCGCGGTGGCGCGGGCTGTTGAGGATGCGGACGTTGTGATCAACTTGGTCGGGCTGCTGTTTGAAAGCGGCAAGGGCCAATCTTTTGAGGCAACGATGGTGGATGGCGCTGCAAACATCGCCGCTGCTGCCGCCAAGGCTGGCGCCTCCACACTGGTTCAGGTTTCAGCCTTGGGCGCGGATGCGAGCAGTGCTTCAGACTATGCTCGGTGCAAAGCCTTGGGCGAGAAAGCGGTCCTGCGCGCCTTTCCCAAAGCAACGATCCTGCGCCCAAGCATTGTGGTTGGCCCAGAGGACGGTTTCTTCAACCGCTTCGGTGGAATGCCGATGGTGCCGCTGATCGGTGGCGGCAAGACCCTGTTCCAGCCAATCACTGTGATTGATCTCGCGGACAGTGTGATGGCCGCCGTGAACGATAGCGCGACGCAAGGCAAAGTCTTTGAGCTTGCCGGGCCGACGACCTATTCGTTCAAAGAGCTGATGGCGCTGATGCAGTCCATCACCTACTCCAAGGCGCCGCAGGTTCACATTCCCTGGGGCGTGGCTGAGCTTATTGGCTTGATGGGTACGGCGCTTCCGGTCCCACCATTGACGCGGGATCAGGTGCTGTTGCTGCGCACGGACAATGTTGCGACGGGTGCTTTACCGGGCGTCGAGGCTTTGGGCGTCGAACCGGCTCCCATCGAGTCCATTCTGCCGACCTATTTGGTGCGGTTCAGAAATGGCGGGCAATACGCCAAAGCTTCAGCGGGCTAACGCGCTGCTGTTTTAGATCGGGGGTGTCGCTGACACCCCAATGACCAAGATGAAGGCGAAGATGGAAAGCGCCAGAACAACGCGGTAGATCACAAACGGCAGCAAATCCGAGACCCGGATGAACCGCATAAACAGCCAGATGGCGATGACAGCCGAAACAAAGGCCAAGCCAGCGCCCAAGAGCGCAAGGCGACTGAGCTCCCAATTACCCGCGCTTACCGTTGAAAATGTCTCATAGCCGCCAGCGGCGATAATCGCCGGGATCGACAGCACCATGGACAGGCGCGCCGCATCAGTCCGATTGATGGACAGCATTCGACCAGCGGTCATTGTAATGCCCGACCGTGATGTTCCGGGGATGAGCGCAAGGCACTGCATGAGACCGAACACCAAAGCATCAACAACAGTGATGTCCTTGGCCGCGCGCCGACTGCCAAAACCAATGTCAGCAAACAGCAGCACCAAACCAAAAACCAACGTCGCGGTCGCCACGACCATTGGATTCAGCAGCCACGCATCGGGCACAAAGGTTGCCACGGCCAAACCTGCGGCCATCAGCGGCAAGCTGGCAATCACCACGAATAAGAAGAGGCGGCGGTTGTAGGTTTTTCGAAACAGCAAGGCATCGATGCCGCCTTGCGCCACGTCGAACACCATCCGCCAGAAATACAGCACCACAGCGGCCAATGTTCCCACGTGCAGCGCGACGTTGAGCGTCAGCATCTCCGCTTGGGTCACCCCATCGCCAATACCGACCCAGGATGCAGCGCTCCAGATAAGCACGAGATGTCCTGAGCTGGAAACGGGAAGGAATTCCGTAACACCCTGAACAATCGATTGAAGAACGAGCAGCCCAAACATGCAGTACGCCTAAGCAGTGATTGTGCGTTTTTCTGGCCCCTTACGAGGTTTTTGTGAAAAACGATGCCTTTGGTCATCCCCTCAAACCCTCAGGGAAACAATCGGGGAGCCCGTTTTGGGCGAACTCGCGGACAGACTGTGCCTTGGGATGCACAGCGTTGCGAAAGAGCAACGGGTCACAGGCCACCAAAAACGGCTAGGGCTATGATTTCTCAATGGAATTGTCGTTTTTTGGCCTTCTTGAATGCCCTTTGCTGCCGCCAAAGCCTTGTCAGCTATCGTCTGAGGTTGTAGGCGAATATTATGCGAACATTATATCATTTCCCTCTGGATCCCAATTGCCGAATCATCCGCCTGATGCTGGGTGAAAAGCGGCTCGATTTTCGGGAAGCGCCGCCATCAATGCCCGTGCCGGACGCGCCCGTGATGGAAATTCCGACGCTGGAAGACGTAACGGGGGCACAGCTTCCTTACATGATGGTGATCGCAGAATACCTCGACGAGAGCTATCCTGAGCCCCCCTTGATTGGTCGCGACATCATTGAGCGCGCTGAAACCCGTCGCCTGACGCACTATTTTGCGGTGGATATGGGGGGGCGTGTCACCAAACCCATCTTGTTTGAAAAAGTGCAGAAGCCGATGGCCCGTCTGGGCGCGCCCGACAGCACCGCCATGCGCACTGCCGTGCAGCTTTCGACCAAGTACTTGGGCGCGATTGAGGAGCTTTACGAACACCGAAATTGGATTGCCGGGGGCTCGTACAGTCTCGCCGACATCGCAGCGGTGGCGCAAATTTCGGTGTTGGACTACGTGGATTTGATCGAGTGGGATCGCTACCCCGTGCTCCGGCGCTGGTACGCGCGCGTCAAGTCACGGCGTGCGATGGAAGCGATCCTCGCCGACCGCATCGATGGCGTTCCGCCGCCTCGACATTACTCCAACGTGGATTTTTGAGCGGCCCAAGACACAATTTCGAGCGCTTCACGGGCAAGGTTGGCGTATTCGCCTTGGTCTCGGGCAATAATCCGCTCTAGGTCGCTTGCCGCGAGCTGGGCGTCACCGGTTTCTAAAGCGATTTGCGCCCGCAGCCAAAGTCCCGGGATGTTAAAGGGCTCCAGCAGCAGGGCTTGCAGGGCATCGTCTGCGGCGGCGTCCAACTCATCGACGGCCAAATAGCTCGAACCCCGGAACACCAGCGCTTCGACATTGTCCGCATCCAGCGCCAAAGCCAGGTCCAGATCAGCCAGCGTCCCCGCAAAGTCACCAAGCGCCGCGCGCACCAAAGCACGATCGACCCAAAGCTCCGGCTCGAACCTGTTTTGATCCAAGGCTTTGGAATAGGCCCGAAAGGCCAGCTCCAGCTCGCCTGCCGCGTCGAACAAATCGCCCGCCGACCGCAGCAGTGTGAGCGCGTAATCGGTATCACGCAGCACAGGATCTTCGCTGAGGTTTTCCAGAATTTCAGCAGCACGGCGCGGGTCACCGGTATGAAACGTCCAAACGGCCAAGCAGTAAAAGGCATAGGGATCGCCACCGGTATCGGATGCAAGCCATTGTTCGGCGTATTCCTTGGCCGCGACTGGGTCGAATTCGCCCTTGGCCATACAGCTGACGAAGGTGCCCCGAAAATCGTTTGGGACGTCTTCGGGGTCAATAGCCCAGCCCTCGACCGCAAAAAGCGTGGTGAGGCAAATCAACCCTATGCTTGTCCGGCGAAAAATATCACTAAGTGTCATGGGATCTAATTAGCTGATGAGCGTGGCAAAACCGTGAGCACCCCTTTTAAACAATTATTCTGCTTCGGCCTGGGCTTTTCTGGTCAAGCGTTGGCCCGCCTCGCCTTGACGAACGGTTGGACCGTCTGCGGAACCGTGCGGACGGAAGAGAAAGCGCAGCGGCTTCGCGCCCAAGGCATCAACGCCTTTGCCTTTGACGCCAGCACAGCTCCCGCCCTTTCCGGCGAGGTCATCTCGGCCTTGCACCAAAGCACCCATATTCTGCAGTCCATTGGCACCGCAAAATCCGGTAACGACCCCCTGCTGCCGCTCATCCAACCCTTAGCACCAGCGCTGCAGCCCCAGTGGGCGGGGTACTTATCGACGACCGTGGTTTACGGCGATTGGCAAGGGGCATTGGTCGATGAAAGCGCCCCGGCTCGCAGCACCTCAACCCGCGGCTTGTCACGCTTATCGGCGGAGGCGGCTTGGGCGGCGTTGGGGTGGCCTTTGCACGTTTTTCGGCTGGCCGGCATTTATGGACCGGGGCGAAATGCGCTTGAGACCGTTCGCGGCGGACGCGCGCGGATTATCGACAAGCCTGAGCAGGTCTTCAGCCGCATCCACGTTGAGGACATCGCCACGGCGGTCTTTGCATCAATGCAAGCCGGAACCGCGACCCCGACCTCGGCGGACATTTTCAATGTTTGTGATGATTTTTCATGCGCGCCCGGGGACGTGATCGCCTATGCCTGCGCCCTGCTCAATCATCCGGTTCCCCAGCCCGTTTCCATGGATGAAGCACAGCTCTCGCCCATGGGCCGTAGTTTCTACGCGGACAACAAGCGGGTTTCGAACCAAAAGCTAAAAGACGTTTTAGACTGGCAACCCGCTTTCCCAACCTACCGCGAGGGACTGGATGCTATTTTTTCTTCGTCCGGGTTTTCCGGGGCGGATTAAGCAGTTTGCGGCGGCGGTCGATGACCTCCAGCCGATAAGTGATGCCCACGCAAAGCGCAGTCCACACCAGCCAGGTCAGCACCCACACAAACTCCGGCAACATGTAAAGGCTGGCCAACGAAGCGGCATCGGATGGCTCTCCCAAACCCAAGAGATACCAGACCGACCGAACCCCCTCGATCAGCAAGGTCGCAGCAAGAATGCGTTGCACCCAATCGACGGGTACACGCTGGCCAATGCTGGACGCACACAACAGAGCGACGACCAGCAGGCTTACCACCAAAATCGCGGCAATGGTGATGGTGGATACAGCGTCGTCCTTGGGCCACCACAGGGTTACGGCGCCAATCATCAACGCGAGAACGACCAGCGTTCCCTGCGTCTCCAAACCCCGCCCGTGCGCTTCCCAGTAAAGCACGGCACCGACCAAGGGCGGCGTGGCGTAGCCGGCCCACGTTATGGGTAGCCGCCAGCTCTCAACCGTGTAGGTCACACTGCCGGATCCATCCCAGTTGAGCTTGAAATCAACCAAGGTGCTTTCGCTGACCAGAACGAAGAAGCCGTGGCCGAATTCGTGAAAGAAGGTTGCGAACCAATTGAACAAAGTGCTGAGCGGGCCAAAAGCCCAGCCAACCGGGCCACCCATGCGCCCCAGCTCGACCAGCAGCAGTGAAATCAGGGCGGACAGCATCATCTCCAGCGCAACGGCGGATCGCACCGGCAGCTTGAGGGTACTGGTTGGTTCCTTGGGGGTTCGAGCCATCAGCTAAGGTTCTCCGTCATCGTATCCACAGCCGCGGCCAACCGGGTGAGCTCCCCCGGTCCGGAGAAGCGATGATCGGCGGCTTTGACCAGTTCGATCACCACGTCTTGACTGTGGACCTGCTGAGCGATTTCCAGTGAAATCTCAACCGGAACATCCGCGTCTTGCTGGCCGTGGAGCAAGGTGATGGGAATATCGAGGTCGATGGGTCCATCGAGAAGCAGGTTCTGCGCGCCATCTTCGAACAGGGCGCGGGTGAAGATATAATCGTCTTCATAGTTTGACGGCACCTGCACGAACCCTTGTTCCATGCAGATTTGCTGTTGCTCGGCGGTCAGTTTCGTCCATTGCAAGCGCTTGGTGAAATCAGGCGCCGCCGCAATGCCGATGAGGCCAGCCACGCGGTCTTTGCGCGCCAAAGCCGCCAGCAGCATCAGCCACCCCCCCATGGACGAGCCAATCAGCACTTGCGGACCGTCGGTCAGCGCGTCGATGACGGCCAAGGTATCTTCGGCCCAGCGGCTGATTGTGCCGTCTTTGAAGTCGCCGTCAGACTGACCGTGACCGAAATAATCGAAACGGACGAAGGATTGACCGGTTTTTTTTGCGTGTTCCTCTAGGAATAACGCCTTTGAACCTTCTTTATCCGACCCGAAACCACATAAAAACACCAATCCCGGCTTGGAAATATCGTGTTGACCCTTCAACCGATCGTAGACCAGCCTTGTCCCATCGGTCCGAATTAGCGTATTTGTCATTATGCGCCTCGACTGTATTGCAGGTTTGTCAGGTTTTCGTGCCCGCTGACGTTTCCCGTTGGCATCTCACACATGACCGCAACGGACAACCCGCCAGGGGAACTGGCGCGATAAATGCTCAGGACTGATCAGCCTGAGAGAGTGAAAGTGTTGGGTGAACCATGACGGCAAATACCCCCACCAGTGGTGGAACGGGCGAAGGGTCGAACGGCGCAATCGTTCAGGTCTCGGAATATCTTGAGGCTGGCCCGGTCAACCGTGTCGCGCTGGATTTAGCAGCTGCCATTCAACGGTTTGGCGGCAACAGTAAAATTGTCAGCGGCGGCGGCCTGATGGTTGCTGAAGCCCAGCGCGCGAATGTTGAGCACGAAACCATCTCCATTTCGTCCGTAAACCCCATCGGAAATCCAGCCGGTAAAATTGCCGGAAAGCTGACAGAGTGGGATGCGCAGTTGGTGCATTCGCACGGCGAAGACGCAGCGGGACTGGTGATAAAGGCCGTGGGTAAGCATCGCGTGCCCCATGTTGTCAGCCTTTACGACCTGCCGGTTCGGCGCAACGGCAAGCCCACGCCCGGACTGCAAACCGCGCTGAAAGGCGACCGGGTTTTGCTCGCCTCGCCTTTTCTGCAGAATTTATTGAGTGAAGCGGGTTACCTGCATGACGTGAACGCGAGCGTGGTTCCGCCCGGGTTGGCGGTTAACGCGCTGCATCCGTCGGTGGTTACCGCAGCACGCCTGACGCGCATGGTGCGCGACATGGAAATCACCGCGCAAAGCCCCGTGATCATCTTCCCTGCCGCGCTGCAAGACAGTGCCGGCCATGACGCCGTGATTGAAGCGTTGAAGCAGCATCTGGATAAGACTTGGGTGTGTTTGTTCATTGGCGTGGGTCAGGCCGAGCGGCGGTATCACTACCGCCTGTCGCAAAAACTCGAAGCCGAAGGTCTGGAGCGTCGGATCAAAATATATGAAGGCACCGAAGACCCTGCGACCCTGTACAAGCTGACCGACATCGTGATTTCAACCGTCAACGGCAATCTCGCCTTCGACTATGCCTGCGCAGAAAGTCAGGCGGCGGGTAAAGTCGTGCTCGGCGCAAATAATGGCTCAACGGCTTTTCAGGTTGACCCGGGTGTGAATGGGGCTCTGTTTGATCCCGGTGACGCGGAGACGCTATCCATGGCGCTGGGTTGGGCGATGACGATGGAGCCGGATAAGCGGGCGGAGCTTGAGAACAATGCCATGCTGCACGCCTTCAAGACCTACAAACGCGATGAAACCGCCCGTCAGATTTTTGACATCTACGATGAGCTACTTGCGTAAGGATTCCTGACGGTTTCGTCATAACGTATCGCTGCGCGCGTGATCAAAGCGGTGCGTTCCTCATTCACCAGAGAATATCTGTGATCAAAAATGGTTGAAATTACCCTCCCCGATGGCGCTAAGCGTCAGTACGACGGTTCCACCTCCGGCATGGATATCGCCACGTCGATCTCTCCGGGCCTTGCAAAGAAAGCCTTGGCGGTGACCGTCAATGGTCAGGCTTGGGATCTTAGCCGCGAAATCACAGAAGACTCTGAGGTCGCAATTATCGTCCGCGATAAAGGCACGGAAGAAGCGCTGGAGATCATTCGCCACGACTGCGCACACGTGCTGGCCGAAGCGGTGCAGGAGCTGTTTCCCGGGACTCAAGTCACCATTGGGCCGAACATTGAAAACGGCTTCTTTTACGACTTTTACCGCGCTGACCCCTTCACCACCGAAGACCTCGAAGTCATCGAAACGAAGATGCACGAGATTATCGCGCGGGATGAAGCCTTTGAACGGCAGGTCATGGACCGCGATGCAGCGATTGAGTTTTTCAAAGCCAAAGGTGAGCAGTTCAAGGTCGAACTGATCCAGGATTTACCCCAAGGGGAAACCATCACGCTGTACTCTCAGGGTGATTGGATTGACCTGTGCCGTGGGCCACACGCGCCGACGACAGGGAAAGTCGGTAAGGCGTTCAAGCTGCTCTCCGTCGCAGGCGCTTATTGGCGCGGTGACAGCAACCGCGAACAGTTGCAGCGGATCTATGGCACAGCGTTCGAAGACCCCAAGTCTCTGCGCGCCCACCTGACCATGCTCGAAGAAGCCGCCAAGCGGGACCACCGCAAGCTGGGCAAGGAACTCGACCTGTTCCACATGCAAGAAGAGGCCCGCGGCGGCGTTTTCTGGCACCCAAAGGGCTGGCGGATCTACACCGAGCTGGAAAAGTACATGCGCTACCGTTTGGACGGCGCTGGCTATGAAGAAGTGAAGACACCGCAACTGGTCGATCGCAAGCTGTGGGAAGATTCCGGCCACTGGGAGAAATTCCGCGAGCACATGTTCACCACCGGTGACGCAGCAGACGATGACGCTGGTATTCTGGCGCTGAAGCCAATGAACTGCCCTTGCCACGTGCAGATCTTTAACCAGGGCATCAAATCATACCGCGACCTGCCGCTGAAAATGTCGGAATTTGGCTCCTGTCACCGCAATGAGCCAAGCGGCGCTTTGCACGGCATTATGCGGGTCCGCGCCTTTACCCAAGACGACGCGCATATCTTTGCGACACCCGAACAGGTGACCGAGCAGACCAAGGAATTCTGTACGCTGCTCATGCAGATTTACGCAGATTTTGGCTTTACCGATGTCGTTGTTAAATTCTCGGACCGCCCTGAAACGCGGGCCGGTACGGATGAGACGTGGGACAAAGCCGAAGGCGCGCTGCGCGAGGCCATCGAAGACGCTGGACTGCCCTACACCATGAACCCGGGCGAAGGGGCGTTTTACGGTCCAAAGCTGGAGTTTGTGCTGCGGGACGCCATTGGTCGTGATTGGCAATGCGGGACATGGCAGGTCGATTTCGTTCTGCCCGAGCGCTTGGACGCCAACTACATCGCCGAGGATGGATCCAAGCAGCGTCCAGTCATGCTGCACCGCGCGATTTTGGGCTCCTTCGAACGCTTCATTGGTATCTTGATCGAGAACTACGCGGGCAAACTGCCGCTGTGGCTCGCGCCGACGCAAGTGACGGTGGCAACCATCACAACAGACGCCAACGACTACGCCGAAGAAGTGGTTGCCGAGCTGAAAAGTCGGGGCATTCGGGCCGTTTCGGACCTGCGCAACGAAAAGATCAACTACAAGATCCGCGAGCACTCGCACCAAAAGGTGCCATTGGTTGCCGTCGTCGGTCGTCGCGAAGCGGATGAACGAACCATCGCGCTCCGGACGTTGGGCGGCAAAGATCAAGAAATGATGGCGCTGGATGCTGCGTTGGAGCAGATCAGCGACCTAACGCGGGCGCCATACAGCTGAAACCAATAAAATTGGCCAAGAATGTCTAATATCTTGGCCAATTCGCATTATTTGTATGTGTTGACGCTTAACGGGTGCAACTGTTGGTGTTATTTGCTTGACGCAGACGCCGCTGGCGTACACAGCGACGCTGTACTCATTTTTCACTACAGGGATTAGAATCATAGCACGTCCACCCCTTCGTTTGGAGCCGAACAAAAAGGATCAGTTTCGGGCCAACCGCGATATTCGCGTACCTAAAGTCCGTCTTATTGACGATGCAGGTACCAACTACGGTGTCCTCACAACGCGCGACGCACTTGATCGCGCGCTAGAAGCCGGCCTCGACTTGGTTGAGGTGTCCCCAAACGTAGATCCACCGGTCTGCAAGATCATGGACTTCGGCAAGTTCAAATATGAACAGCAAAAGAAAGCCAACGAGGCGCGCAAACGCCAGAAGATCGTTGAGCTGAAAGAAATCAAGATGCGTCCAGGCATCGACGATCACGATTACCAAACCAAAATGCGCAACGCGAACAAGTTCCTTGAGAACGAAGACAAGGTGAAGTTCACCGTGCGGTTCCGTGGGCGTGAGATGGCACACCAGGATTTGGGTCGCCGCGTTCTTGAGCGTGTGCAGGCTGAATTGGGTGATGCTGTGAAGTTGGAGGCTCATCCAAAGATGGAAGGCCGCCAAATGGTTATGATCGTAGCGCCCAAGCCGACCTAAAGACCGGTCAGCGGGCCCATTATCCGTTGAAACCCACCCTTGCGTAAGCCAACGCTTGCCAAGGGTGGTTCCCCCCTATAGAAACCGCCAATCGCTTTGCGTCTTTACGGTCGCAGTGCGAGTCCCCTGTGCGCTTGGCCTAATCGACATGCCTGCGCGCGGTCGTATCAACACTTTTAGTGAGTAGATGAAATGTCGAAGATGAAGACAAAGTCGGGCGCCAAAAAGCGTTTCCGCATGACTGGGTCTGGCAAAGTTCGCATGAATAACGCGTTCATGCGCCACATGCAGTCAAACAAGCCCCAGAAAATGAAGCGTAAAGCCCGCGGCACATCCATCATGTGCGAAGCGGATGCACGCTTGGTTAAAGTTTACATGCCTTACGACCGTAAGCAGCGCCGGAAGTCCCGTGCGCAGCGTGCGGCCATGGCTCAGGCATAGGGAGGGCTGAATAGATGGCTCGAGTTAAACGCGGCGTCACCAGCCACGCTCGTCACAAGAAGGTTCTCAAGCTCGCGAAAGGTTCGCGCGGCGCAAGTTCCCGCCTGATCAAGACCGCTAAACAGCGCGTCGATAAGGATCTGCAGTACGCATACCGCGACCGTCGCACCAGAAAGCGGCAGATGCGCGGTCTGTGGATCCAGCGGATCAACGCCGGCGCCCGTGAAAACGGCCTGACGTACTCCCAGCTGATGAACGGCTTGAACAAAGCCGGTGTCGAAGTTGACCGTAAGGTTCTTTCCGACATTGCAGCGCGTGAGCCTGAGTCTTTTGCAGCGATTGTTGCAACGGCAAAGGGCGCGTTGGAAAAGGCAGCCGCTTAAGTCGGTTTGCTCTTGGCGACAGAAAAGGGGCTTTGCGGCCCCTTTTTTTGTGCTGACGCGCCGGGCTCCCGTTGCGCCTCACGCATGCGGCCAAAGACCTAGCAGCGCTGCACCCGAGGCGCGCTTACTGGCATAGTGCCGCGAACAACACCAATAGACACAAGTGGTCGATGATGGATTTAGAAGCCCTCAAGTCGGATCTTATGGCCCGTATCGACGCCGCAGGCGACGTTGCCGCGCTGGAAGACATCCGCGTTTCCGCCTTAGGTAAGAAAGGCGAAATCACCGCGCAGATGAAACAACTCGGCGGTCTGGACCCCGAAGCGCGAAAGGCGGCCGGACAGGCGCTGAACGCGTTGAAGGACGTGATCGCGGGCGCGTTGGATGCCAAAAAATCCGGTTTTGCCGATGCGGAGCTGAACGCGCGCTTGGCCGCCGAAGCCATCGACGTGTCGCAGTCCCCGCGCCCCCGCAAAGTGGGACGCCTGCACCCCATCACGCAAACAATTGATGAGATCATCGATATTTTTGGCCAGATGGGTTTTGTTTGGGCTGAAGGGCCAGAAGTCGAAGACGACTGGCACAACTTTACCGCCCTCAACATGCCCACCGACCACCCAGCGCGGCAAATGCAGGATACGTTCTACATGAACGGCCACAGCGGCGATGAAGGCTCGCTGGTCCTGCGCACCCATACCTCGCCCGTGCAGATCCGCACGATGCTGAAAGAAAAGCCGCCCATTCGGGTGATTGTTCCCGGGCGCACATTCCGCTCAGACAGCGATGCGACCCACACCCCGATGTTTCACCAAGTCGAAGGGCTGGTGATCGACAAAACGTCCAACATGGCGCAGCTCAAGGGTTGCTTGCTGGAGTTCTGTCGAACCTTCTTCCGCGCTCCGGACCTGACCTTGCAGTTCCGTCCCTCATACTTTCCGTTCACTGAACCCTCAGCCGAGGTTGATATTCGCTGCGACCGCTCGGGCGGTAAGTTGGTGATTGGTGAGGGGGACGACTGGTTGGAAGTCCTTGGCTCGGGCATGGTGAACCCGCGGGTTCTGGAAGCCTGTGGCTTGGATCCCGAAGAGTATCAGGGCTTTGCCTTTGGTTTGGGCATCGAGCGTCTGGCCATGCTGAAGTACGGGATCCCCGACTTGCGCACGTTCTTTGACGGCGACGTCCGTTGGTTACAGCACTACGGCTTCGAGCCGCATCTTCTCCCATCTCTGGTTCGGGGGCGCTAACCCATGAAATTCACGCTGGATTGGCTCAAAGAGCACCTCGATACCGATGCAGACCTGCGGGCTGTTACCGACAAGTTAACCGCCGTTGGTCTTGAGCTTGAAGAAATCGAAGAAAGCCCTTTGGCCCCGTTTGTGGTGGCCAAGGTGATCTCCGCTGAGCAGCACCCAAACGCTGACAAGCTGCGGGTCTGTAAAGTGGATCCGGGCAATGGCACCCTCTACAATGTTGTCTGCGGCGCGCCAAACGCGCGGACGGGGTTGGTGTCGGTGTTTGCGCCCGTTGGCACGTACATCCCGGGCAAGGACTTCACCCTTGAGCTGGGCTCCATTCGCGGCGAACGGTCCGAAGGCATGCTGTGCTCTGAAAAGGAGCTGCTGATCTCTGAGGACCACGACGGTATCGTCGAGCTGCCCGAAGATGCCCCCATTGGCATGGCCTACATCGACTATCGCGACATCAATGATCCTGTGATTGAGATCAACGTGACGCCCAACCGTGCTGATTGTCTTGGCGTCCGCGGGGTTGCGCGTGATTTGGCAGCCGCGAAGCTCGGCACGCTGCGCGACAACCGCGCGGCTTACGTCGGCGGCACTGGCGCCAGCCCGGTTTCGGTGACCATTGAGACGGAAAACTGCCCGATCTTTACCTACCGGGTCGTGCGGAACGTCAAGAATGGCGAGTCCCCTGACTGGCTGAAACGCAAGCTGGAGGCCATTGGTCAAAAGCCGATTTCTGCTTTGGTGGATATCACCAACTGGATGACCCTGGACCAAAACCGCCCCATGCACGTCTTTGACGCTGACAAAATCGCTGGCGGCTCGCTGACAGTGCGGCACGCCACGAATGGCGAGTCCATGATGGCACTGAACGACAAGGAATACAGCTTTGACCCTGAAATGGTGGTGATTGCTGACTCTGATCGCGTGGTGTCCTTGGGCGGTATCATTGGCGGGGCGGAAACGGGCTGCTCTGAAGACACGGTCAACGTGCTGGTCGAAGCTGCTTTGTGGAACCCGTCCAACATTGCACGCACAGGCCGCAAGCTGGGCATTCACACCGATGCGCGCTTCCGCTTTGAACGCGGGACGGACAGTGCGTCTGCGGTGGATGGACTGGACATCGCGACACAGTACATTCTGGATTTCTGCGGCGGCGAGCCGGGTGAAGTCCACATCGCGGGTCAAGAACCGGCTTGGCAAAAATCCATTGAGTTTGACTTTGGCATGATTGAGCGCCGCGGCGGCATGGCCGTTGAAACCGCGCAAGCAACGGCCATTCTTGAAGACCTCGGCTTTCGGGTCAGCGGTTCCACCGTTCAAGTCCCCTCTTGGCGTCCTGACATCGACGGTCAGGCCGATTTGGTTGAAGAAGTGCTGCGCATCATCGGTCTGGATGCGCTGCCAACCACCCCCTTTACCCGGCCTGATAATATGCCTGCGGTGGCTTTGTCTGCGCACCAACGGGCCATGGGCGACCTGAAGCGTGCTTTGGCCGCCGAAGGCATGGACGAGGCGGTTCTGTGGTCGTTTACCTCCTCCGAGATTGCCCAACACTTTGGTTGGGACCGCGACAGCCAATCTGACTTGCTGCTCGCCAACCCCATCAGCGCCGATCTGGACGTCATGCGCCCGTCGCTGCTGCCCAACTTGATCATGGCCGCAAGCCGGAACAATGACCGGGGCTACGGCGACGTTGCTTTGTTTGAGGCGGGCTTGCGCTTTCTGTCCACCAAGCCGGATGGACAGGTGCCAACCGTGGGTGGCGTGCGCATGGGTTCGGCCCATCCGCGCCACTGGGCGGGCGGCGCTCGCGCGGTTGATGCCTTTGACGCCAAGTCTGACGCACTCGCCGCACTGGCAGCATTTGGCGCACCCGTTGACAACCTGATGACCGACACGCGAGACATTCCCGCGTGGTTCCATCCGGGTCGTTCCGGCACCATGGGACTGGGCAAGAACACGCTGGCGGTTTTCGGTGAGCTTCACCCCAAGGCTTTGCGTGCGTTGGGCATCAAAGGCCGCATGGTGGGCTTTGAGCTGTTCTTGGATAAAGTCCCACCAAAGAAGGGCAAGCCCGGCACCGCAAAACCGCTGCTCAAGCCGTCTGCCTTTCAGCCAGTGAAGCGTGACTTCGCCTTTATCGTCGATGCGGACGTGTCGGCGGAGAAGCTGGTTAAGGCCGTTCGTGGGGCTGACAAAACGCTGATTTCCGGCGTTGCTCTGTTCGATGTTTATGTTGGTGACAACGTGCCTGAAGGCAAAAAATCGCTGGCTGTAGACGTGACGTTGCAGCCAACCGAGCGCACGCTGACGGATGAAGACATCGACGGCGTTTCAGAAAAGATCGTTGCTTTGGTTGCGAAGAACCTTGGTGGCGCGTTGCGCGGCTAGATCGCGCGACGAGACTAGATCGCTGGCCGCGCATCGTTGGACATGACGATGCGCGGCAAAGCGAAGGTCAGGCCCGTCATCAAGCAGAACATGGCGCCGAGAACCACAAACACGGCCTCGATACCGCCCAGCGAGATGATAAATCCGCCAAACAAGGGCGTCATTGCAAAGCTCAAATCCCGCCATGTGTAGAAGACCACGCTCATCTCCGTGCGCTCTTCGGGCTTTACCAACCGCATGAACGGCAGATTTCCGACAATATCCAAGACACTGGCTGACACCGTTGAAGCCAGCAGCAAGCCAAACACGAGGTAGGCTTGGCTGGCCGTCAGGTTGCCCGCAATAATCAAGCAAAACGCGGCGAAGAAGAATGAACACATGATCAGCCGTCGCACACCAATCATCGGGACAAACCGCGACAGGAATGGCCCGGCGAACAGAACCAGCGTCGAGGCAGAGATAAAGTAGCCCCCCAGCGCTTCGTCCAAACCCACGCTGACGACGTACATGGGAACGTAGGTGAAGATCGACACGTAGAACACGGAACGGCTGACAGCAATAAAGTAGGCAATGGCTAGGTTTGGGTCGTTGAAGTAGCGGCGCATGGCTTCCCGCGTGTTGACCCGCGCCTTGGTCGGCTCGGCGTCCACGTTCTCAGCCTCGCGCAGACGCAACGCCCAGAACACCGTCAACAGCAGGCCGGCCGCCGGTACGGTCATCAAGTAGGCTGTTGCGGGTCCAAAGGCATGCCAGACAAAGACGCCCGCGGTGGGCGCGAAGAGCCAGACTGCGCCTGCGAAGAACATCCTGCGGCTCTCCGCCTGTACCAAATCTTTTTGTGGCACAAAGTCGAGCACGTAGAGCGAGAGAATAACCAAGGTCAGTCCGGCCCCGGCGTTGCGGAAAAACAGCCCCAAGGTAAACAGCCACGGATCACCCCACATGGTCAAAACCCCAGCAAGGCCGAGCCCTGCCACGGCAAGGGTGAACACCCACTTGCGGGACATAAGGCGGATCAACCGCCCGGAATTGAGGGTAACGACCAGCGAGCCAATGGCAGCACAGGCAAGCATATAGGATGCATTGCTCTCACTGCCCATAAGCCGCAACGCGTCATAAGAGATGATCGTGACGACAAAAGCCCGTGGGAGGTTTTCCAAGCCGTAGAGAAGGCCGAGAAATAGGCTTGTCAGGTTTTCCGACTGTGAAACCGGCCTTAGGAGCGGTGGACGAACTGCCATCGGATGCCAAGTACTTCTCGTTCAGCGGTCGTCATTGGCCACTGTAAGGTTTCAGCGTGACAGACCCCACGCCAAAAAACCGCCCATTCGCGCCACCAGTTGCGCAAGGCACCTGCTAATCTTCGCGCTCAGGCATGAATGAACCGGATTAAAAAACTCATTTCCGCCACCGTTCATCCCCGGCAATCATCGGCGGCTCAGGCCCTCGCGGTCCCCAGCGACGATTTCCGTCGTGATATGGATCAGGGTATTGTCGTCCAGATCATAGATCGCGATCTGACCTTGGTCGGTTTCGTAAACGGCAAAGCAAAAGGTGCCAAGCGCCGGATAGTCAAAACAGATCTCTCGATCCCCCACGATGGTCCAAGTTCCCGGCAAAAACCCCTGATCATCGAGGTAAAATGCATCGCCGTTTGGGCTGTAATACTCCACCCAATCAAAGCCACCCCCCACCGATCGCCCGTACCACGTCTTGTCCAAGACCAGCGCACGCAAGACGTCGCCCTCAATATAGGCTTCTTGATCAATCCCGGCGGCACCGGCCAAGGGGGCAAAGAGCAGTGCCATCCAAGCGATCAACGGGGCAAAAACAGTATTTTTCAACGATTTCAACTTTCCTGCGTTTGCGTGGTCGGCTGGTAGAGCCTATGTCAGTGACTAGGAAGTTCCAAACCAAGAAATGAGCCGACATGTTTGAAGGTCTGAGCAACCGCCTTGAGGGCGTGTTTAATACGCTGCGTGGACGAGGAAAGCTGAGCGAAGCCGATGTCTCTGCCGCTGCGCGTGAAATCCGCATCGCCCTGCTTGAGGCTGACGTGGCCCTGCCCGTCGCCAAAGACCTCATCAACAAAGTCAAAGAACGCGCGATTGGGGAGCAAGTGCTCTCTTCGGTGACGCCGGGCCAACAGGTTGTGAAGATCGTTCACGACGCGCTCGTCGAGACGCTGACGCCCGCCGACGGCGAAGGCGCGCTGAAGATCAATGGCAACCCGCCCGTTCCGATCCTGATGGTTGGTCTGCAGGGCTCCGGTAAAACCACAACATCCGCAAAAATCGCGCTTCGCCTGACGCAAAAGGACAAGCGCCGCGTTCTGCTGGCGTCACTGGATGTTCACCGTCCAGCAGCCCAAGAGCAGCTGCGGGTTTTGGGTGAGCAAACGGGCGTCGATAGCCTGGCGATTGTTGCCGGCGAAGGCGCAACACAGATCGCAGAGCGGGCCATGCGTGAAGGCCGCTCTGGGGGCTATGACGTGGTTATCCTCGATACGGCAGGTCGTCTGACCATCGATGATGCCCTGATGGATGAAGTCGTGGCCGTTCGCGATTTGGTTCAGCCGCACGAAACGCTGCTGGTTGCTGATGCCATGACCGGTCAGGACGCCGTCACCACGGCGACCGCCTTTGACGAAAAGGTTGGCATTACGGGTCTGGTGCTGACGCGGGTGGATGGTGACTCCCGTGGTGGTGCTGCGCTGTCGATGCGCGGCGTGACGGGCAAGCCGGTCAAGCTGCTGGGTATGGGCGAGAAAATGGACGCGCTGGAAACGTTCCAGCCTGACCGCATCGCCGGTCGCATCCTGGGCATGGGTGACGTGGTTTCACTGGTCGAAAAGGCGGCAGAAGCCTTTGACGAGGATGAAGCCAAGAAGATGGCGAAGAAGCTCAAGAAAGGCTCCTTCGACCTGACCGACTTGCGGTCTCAGTTTCAGCAAATGAACAAGATGGGCGGTCTGCAGGGTTTAATGTCGATGTTGCCCGGCGCAGGCCAGATGAAGAAGCAAATGGCCGCTGCCGGCATGGACGAGCGCAAAGTGAAGCACCAGATCGCGATTATCGACTCGATGACCGTGCAGGAGCGAACCTTCCCCAATGTCATCAAAGCAAACCGCAAAAAGCGAATCGCGGCGGGTTCTGGCACGTCGGTCCAGCAGGTCAACGAGCTGTTGAAGCAGTTCGACAAGGCCTCAAAGATGATGAAACGCATGAAGAAAATGGGCGGAAAAGGGGGCTTCCCGGGCATGCCCGGAGGTGGCGGCATGCCAGACATGGGGAATATGGACCCCGCAGAACTGCAAGAAATGTTGACCAAATCCGGTATCGACCCTAAGAGCCTGCCCAAGATGCCGGGCGGACTCCCGCCTGGTTTCAAAAACTAACTTCGTTTTAGGCCGTAGATCCCACGGCCCGGTATCAGCGCTTATCGGTTGGTGCCAAACCCCATAAAAAATGAATGGATCGACAATATGTCTTTGAAAATTCGCTTGGCCCGTGGTGGCGCCAAGAACCGTCCTTATTACCGCATGGTTGTTGCGGATTCCCGCATGCCACGTGATGGCCGTTACATCGAGCGCGTTGGTTCCTACAACCCAATGCTCGAACACGGCGACGAAAACCGTCTCGTGATTAAAGGCGATCGCGTCACGCACTGGCTGTCTGTTGGCGCTCAGGCTTCTGATCGTGTTCAGCGTCTTTTGGCGCAGGCTGGTCTTGTTGAGTCAAAAGCTCGCACTGAGCAGACCAAGAAAGACAGGCCAAAGACAAAAGCACTTGAGCGCATTCGCGAGAAGGAAGAAGCAGCAAAGGCCGCAGCCGAAGCTGCTGCTGAAGCCGCTGCTGAACCTGCTGCTGAAGAAGCAGCAGCAGCTGAAGAGTAAGCACTCACGGTTTCAGGTCGAGGGTCATTGTCCATGACAACTTCAACCGAAACACCAAAACGTCTGAAAATCGGCGTCATCACATCCCCGCACGGCGTGCGGGGAACCGTGAAGATACGTTCGTTTACCGAAGATCCAGACGCCTTTGTTGAATACGGTGACGTAACAAATCACGATGGTAGCCTTGTGTATGACATTTCCATTGTTGGAGATGCCAAAGGCACGCTGCTGTGTGAGATTGACGGCGTTGATGACCGCGATGGTGCTGATGCGCTGCGGGGTGTGGAGCTCTATATCCTCCGCGAAGACCTGCCCGACGATCTCGACGATGATGAATTCTACACCTCTGATCTATTGGGGTTGGAGACACGCGACGCCAACGGTCAGATCTCGGGTTTGATCCGCAACATCCTCGATCATGGTGCGGGCGATATTGTCGACGTGCTGCACGAGGATGGCAAAGTCCGTTCCTACGAGTTTAGCAACGCGAATTTTCCAGAAATAAACATGCGCGAAGGCTACGTGGTTTTAAACCCACCGCCAGAAGTCACTGCTCAAGACGAGCAGGGTAACGTACACTAGCGCCATGTCATTCACCGCCACCGTCTTCACCCTGTTCCCTGAGATGTTTCCGGGGCCATTGGGCCATGCCCTATCGGGTAAGGCGCTACAGACCGGTCAGTGGGCTTGTGACGCCGTGAATATTCGCGACTACACCGAAAACAAGCACAACAAAGTAGATGAAGTCCCCTATGGCGGCGGTGCAGGGCTTGTGATGTCCGCACAGCCCATCGACGCCGCGCTGGATGCCCATGCGGGCAAACCCGGTCGCTTGGTGCTGATGACCCCTCGTGGGCGCCCTATGGATCAAGCCCTGTGCCGGGAGCTGGCCACGGAGCCCGGGGTGCGTATTCTCTGTGGCCGCTACGAGGGAATCGACCAGCGTTTGATCGACAAGCACGAGCCGCTGGAGGTCAGTGTTGGTGATTATGTCCTCTCCGGCGGCGAAGTTGGCGCGTTGGTGATGTTGGATGCGATTATAAGATTGCTGCCCGGCGTCATGGGAAATGACCTCTCAGGCACCGATGAAAGCTTTGAGGGCGGGCTTTTGGAGTACCCGCATTATACCCGCCCTGCAGAATGGCAAGGCAGAACTGTCCCTTCAGTGTTGCTTTCCGGGAACCACGAGGCTATTGCCCGTTGGCGCGCTGATAAAGCGATAGAGATAACTACGGCGCGGCGACCGGATCTTTTGGATACGGAACAAGCCGCTGTCGATGAAACTGTTTCAAAAGAAAGGAAGAGGCCATGAACCTCATCCAAACTCTGGAAGCCGAACAGATCACGAAGTTGACTGACGGCAAGTCCATCCCTGATTTCGCCGCTGGCGATACCGTACGTGTAAACGTACGCGTGGTTGAGGGCGCTCGCGAGCGTCTTCAGGCTTACGAAGGTGTTTGCATCTCTCGTAAGAACCGTGGCCTCAACTCCTCCTTCACCGTACGGAAGATTTCCAACGGCGAAGGTGTTGAGCGTGTGTTCCCGCTGTACTCACCCCGTCTGGACGACATCTCCGTTGTTCGCCGTGGTCGTGTTCGTCGTGCGAAGCTTTACTACCTGCGCGGCCGCACGGGTAAGTCTGCTCGTATCGCCGAGAAGACATCCGGTTGGTCTGCGAAGCTGAACCAAGCAGCGCGCGAAAAGCGTGCGGCTGAAAAGAAGAAGTAGCCTTCTTCTTTCGCCCCTGCTGAGACATCAGTCGGCTCCTGATTGCCCGCGCCCTTACGAGGGAGGCGGGCTTTTGCCGTTTGAGGTTTTCAGTTTAAGAATTTTGGCGTACTCTATGAATTGTAGGGTTACACGCTTTACAAGGAGCACTTGTCCTGAACGCTCAGGCTATTGAGGCCGCACCAAATGTGCCGCCGGCGGCGCTCTCCCAATCCGGAGGGACCGCGAATGAAATCGATCCAGCATTGGTGCTGGAGACTGTGCAGTCCGTACTCGACGATAACAAAGCCGAGGACGTAACCACTTTTGATTTGCGCGAACGCTCTTCTGTTTCCGATCATATGGTAATCTGCTCAGGCCGCTCGACCACCCATGTCGGCGCGCTTGCGGAATACCTGCGGCAGGATTTGAAGAAAGCGGGCGCTGACATCGTTTCCATCACGGGAACGGGTCAGGGAGACTGGATCTGTGTCGACGCCAATGCCGTCGTCATCCACATCTTCCGCCCGGAAGTGCGAGCATACTATCAGCTGGAAAAGATGTGGGACCCCAAGTTCGACACCAAAACCAGCGATACGAACGAAGCCACCGCAGCCTAGTCGTAGGCTTCGATGGCTGTCACCGTTTATGCAATCGGCCGCTTGAAACGTGGGCCGGAGACGGAGCTTGTTGAGCGCTACACCAAGCGCTTGAAACGGCTGAAGACCACCGTGCGCGAATTGCCAGAGCGCGCGAGCAAGGAGCAAGAGGGCGACGCCCTGCTTGCGACCATCCCCGCGACCAGCTTTGTGCTGGCGCTCGATGAGCGTGGCGACGACATCCCAAGCGTGAAATTTGCTCGGTTGCTGGGCGACCAGCTGGATCAAGGTCGCGATTTGGCCTTTGTTATTGGCGGCGCAGATGGCCTGTCCAATGCATTGCGGGAGCGGGCCAACACATTGCTGCGGTTTGGCAGCATGACATGGCCGCATCAGATTGTGCGAGGCCTCCTGTTTGAACAGATATACCGCGCAGAAACGATTCTTCTCGGACACCCCTATCATCGCGTATAGAGACGGATAATCTTTTCATCTGTTTTCTGCGTTGAGGATAATCCATGCCTGACACACCTGTTGGTCTCATCATTCTAGACGGTTGGGGCATTGGCGATCGCGAAGCCTTCAACGCCCCGGTCTTGGCCAACACCCCGAACTTCGATGCCATGATGCAGCGGTTTGCGACCGCGCATCTGTCGGCCAGCGGTGCGGATGTGGGGCTGCCGGAGGGGCAAATGGGTAACTCGGAAGTGGGGCACCTGAACATTGGTGCCGGGCGCAAAGTGATGCAGACCCTGCCCCGCATGTCGGACAGTTTTGCCACCGGCGATGCCGCGAGCAATGCCGCCATCCATACCTTTATCCGTGAAGCGAAAGCCGGAAGTGGGCGGGTCCATATGCTGGGGCTGCTATCCCCCGGCGGCGTGCACGCGCACCAAGATCATCTGGGGCATTTGGTGAAAATCCTGTCCGCTGCGGGGCTGGATGTGATTGTTCACGCCTTCACCGATGGCCGCGACGTGCCGCCGACAACCGCGCCCACGGACCTGCGTCGTTTCCAGAAAGCGTTTCCCGACGTCCGAATCGGCAGCTTGCAAGGGCGCTATTGGGCGATGGATCGCGATACGCGGTGGGCGCGCACGGAAAAAGCCTACCACGCGCTCCGCAATGGCCGGGGAGCGGCGGTCAGCGATCTGGGCGCTGCGATTGAGCAAGCCCATCTTGGCGGCACAACCGATGAATTCCTTGAGCCCGTCATAACCGCCGATTTTGTGCCGATGGAAGATGGAGACGCGTTGGCGTGCTTTAATTTTCGAGCCGATCGGGTGCGGCAAATCCTCAATGCGCTGCTGATGCCGGACTTCGACGGCTTTGATGTCAGCGACCGGCCAACGTTCTCCAGCGCTTTGGCCATGACACCCTATTCAGACGATCTCGCAGCGCGCATGCACGTAGCGTTTGCGCCAGAACCCCTGCCCAATACCTTGGGGCAAGTGCTTGCAGCAGCGGGGCTGCGACAGACACGGATTGCGGAGACGGAGAAATATCCGCACGTGACCTTTTTCTTCAACGGCGGCATCGAAACCCCCAACGCGGGCGAAACCCGCATCATGGTTCCAAGCCCCAAAGTCGCGACCTATGACCTGCAGCCGGAAATGTCCGCGCCTGAAGTTGGGGATCGCTTGGTTGAAACGATCCAGAACCCAGAGAATGCCGTCTTCATCTGCAACTTTGCAAACCCCGATATGGTCGGCCACACGGGCGACCTCGACGCTGCGATCAAGGCATGTGAAGCCGTCGATGAGCAGCTTGGCCGGGCGATAGACGCGGTTCTGGAACAGGGCGGTAAAATGCTTGTCACCGCCGATCATGGAAACTGCGAGACCATGTGGGACGAAGCCACCAAAGGACCACACACCGCCCATACGACCAACCTCGTCCCGCTGGCTCTGGTCGGCGCGGAAAAGGGCACTCTGGCGCTGCGCGATGGGCGATTGGGCGACCTTGCCCCGACCATTCTGGCTCTGCTGGGGGTCGAACAACCCAGCGATATGACGGGCGAAGCACTGATTTGATGGGGCGAATCGTTGCCCTGTTCAGTGGTTTAGCGCTGGTGGTGCTATCCAGCTTCGCCGCAGCACAGGACGGAGAGGAGGAGCAGCGCGCGCGGGCACTGCTGGGCTTAACGACCCAGCTGCGCGAGGCCCAAAGGCAAGAGGCTGTGATCAACGCCCAAACCACACAGCTGCAGCATTACCGCGCCAACGCCATGACACTGGCCAGCAAACTCAGCCAACGCGAGGAGGTTTGGCCAACCACGGGATTGTCGCGTGAAGACCTGCAAGCACGGGCGCTCGCGCGCTATGTCGAGCGCGATCTGGCGCTGAACCTTGATGCTGCCTTGGGTCAGCTGGCCCCCTTGGATGCCTTGCGCATTCGGGTCCATTCTCTGAATGACGCTGTGGAGTCTTTGCGGTCCGCGCTGGTCATGGAAGGCGTTGACACCGGTCAAGCCGCAGAACGGACCCCGCGCGGAACAGACCCAATCATCGCGCTGCCCGAGGGGGTTTACACCCAGCGTCAAAGCGACTTTCGCGCCTTTCCCGACATCGATTTGGCCCAAGACCTCAAGCCCCTGCTGCTGCCGGTCAAGCAGGGTGATATCCGATATGGCTTTGGTGAAGAAGATCCAAACGACCCAGCGCGGGTTTATGCCAAGGGCGTGCAACTGCTCACGTCACCGGGCGCAACGGTTTACGCCCCCTTTGAAGGCAAAATCGCTTATGCTGCCCCCTATCGGTCGTTTGGTAACCTTGTCGTGATTGAACATGAAGGCGAGGGCGCTACGTTAGTAGCCGGGCTCCATAGTTTCGCCATCTCTGTCGGCGACTGGGTAAGGCAGGGTGCGCCGTTGGGCTTAATGGCTACACAAGCAGCGACCGAGACGTCTTCGGCACCGCGCTTATATTTTGAATTCAGGGTCAACCAGCAATCGGTCGATCCTTTGGCTTTAGTGGGATCAATGACCAATGAATAAGATGTTCCGTCGCGGCATTAGCGCCGTTCTCGCTGCTGGCGTCATAGGCGCAGCAGTTTGGGCACCGCTGAGCACAGCGCAAAATGATGAAACCTATCGTCAGCTCAAGCTGTTTGGGGACGTCTTTGATACCGTGCGTCAAAACTATGTCGAAGAAGTTGACGACAAGGAACTGATCGAAGCGGCGATCCAAGGCATGCTCCAAAGCCTTGATCCACACTCGGCCTTTGAAGCGCCCGAAGCCTATGAAGAGACCCGCAAGGACGTGCGCGGCACCTTTGGCGGCATTGGCATTCAAGTGACGATGGAAGACGGCTACGTCAAAGTCATTGCACCGATTGATGACACCCCGGGTGCGCGCGCCGGCTTGCAAGCCGAAGACCTGATTACGGCTCTGGACGGGGAAAGCGTGCAAGGCAAAACGCTGGACGAGGCCGTAGACGTCATGCGCGGTGAGTTGGGCAGCGACATCACCCTCAGCGTCTTTCGCCCGGCAACGCAGGAATCCTTCGACGTTACGGTCACGCGCGGCAACATTCCCTTGCTATCGGTCCGCAGCGTCATCGAAGACGATGACATTGGCTATATCCGCATCAACCGCTTCTTGGGCACGACCGGCAAGAGCCTGGAAAATGAGATTACCAGCCTGAAAGAAGAAGCCGCAGAAAACGACGTGGAATTGGCCGGGTACATCTTGGATTTGCGCAACAATCCGGGTGGCAACTTGAACCAGTCCATCGTCGTGGCCGATGCGTTCCTTGAACAGGGCGAGATCGTTTCCGTACGCAACCGGAACAGCGAAGACGACGCCTCATACTTTGCCAAGGCCGGCGACTTGATCGATGGCAAGCCGCTGGTTGTCCTGATTAACGGCGGCTCCGCTTCCGCCTCGGAAATTGTTGCAGGGGCGCTGCAAGATCACCAGCGCGGCATCCTTCTGGGTACGCCAACCTTCGGCAAAGGCTCGGTTCAGACGTTGATTGGTTTGGGGGATCAAGGCGGTTTGCGACTGACAACCGCGCGGTATTACACCCCATCGGGTGATTCAATTCAGGCTAAAGGCATCGAGCCGGATATTCTGGTCGAGCTTGCCAAGTTGGAGCCGCTGGAAGGCTATGGCTCCGAGAATTTCCGTTACGAGAGCGACTACAACAACGCCCTCGATGACGGCGCCAACACCGACGCAGCGGCTGAAGGCAGCGATGAAGCGGACAGCGACAATGCTGCGCCGTCTGACGACGGCACCGCTGATGACGACACGGCACCCGCCACAGACGGCGAAGACGGCAACACCGACGGGGACGCCGACGGTGACGCAGCACCGGGCGATGGTGAAGGCAGCGAGGAGAGCGGTGAAGGCGAAGACGACGCGGCAGCAGAGGACGAGCCTGCGGAAGAAGAATTCTTCGACTTCCAGCTGGTTCGGGCCAAAGACCTGATCCGCGGCATTGCGATTTTCCAGAACTGATGTCTGACACCGATCAACTGGACCCGCGCTACCGACGTGGCGCGGGCATCGTTCTGTTTAACAGCCAGGCCAAGGTCTGGGTTGGACAGCGCATCGACAATCCCGGTTCGGCTTGGCAAATGCCCCAAGGCGGCCTCGACCCCAACGAAGACCCCAAAGCAGCCGCTTTCCGTGAATTGGAAGAAGAGACCGGTGTAAGCCCCGCGCTGACCACGTTTCTCGGCGGGGGTGAACGCTGGCTGAGTTACGATTTCCCCGAAGAGTTGCGGAAGCAGCTTTGGCGCGGCTCCTACGTGGGCCAACAGCAAAAGTGGTACGCACTGCAGTTTCTCGGTCAGGATACGGACGTCAATATCGCGACGGAACACGCAGAGTTTAGCGCTTGGCAGTGGGTCGATCTCGAAGAAACATTGTCGCTGATCGTGCCTTTCAAACGCGACCTGTACCAACAGATTGTTGACCGCTTCCTGCCGGTGCGAGACAAACTTCGCGAACAGTCCTAGCCCAACACGAGACCGCAAATGGCTCTAGCGAGCGTTCAAGACGTGCTTTCCTTTTGGTTTGACGAACTCACACCTCAGCAGTGGTTCAACACTTTTGCCAAGGTGGACGAGGCGATCGCGACGCGCTTTGCCCAAACCCATGACGCCGCAAGCCGGGGTGAGCTGTTTGACTGGCGCGAGACCCCGGATGGACGCTTGGCGGAAATCATCGTGCTCGATCAATTCTCCCGCAATCTGTTCCGAAACGACCCGCGCAGCTTTGCGACAGACACCCTTGCTTTGGTGCTGGCGCAGGAAGCCATCGCCGCCGGCGACGATCAGCGGATCAATCCAGACCACCTCGCCTTCCTCTATATGCCATTCATGCACGCCGAAAGCTTGGCCATGCACGAAATTGCGGAAAAGCTGTTCGACCGGCCCGGTATGGAAGACAATCTCAAATCCTTGCGCAGCCATACAAAGGTGCTGGAAACGTTTGGCCGCTATCCGCACAGGAATGCTATTGTTGGGCGGGACTCGACGGCGGATGAGATCGAATTCCTAAAAGACGGTCGTGGATTTTAAGAGAGACGCTTGCCGTGATCAAATTTGCTGAGCTGTACGACAAGGCCGCTGCGCGGAAGGGCGGTGCCGATGCACTGGAAAATATTCTTTCGAACTCGACCGTTTTGAACGCCGCCACACTCGCTGCCATTCCCGATGACCGTTGGCTGTCACAAGCCTCTCGCATGATTTTCTCAGCAGGCTTTAACTGGAAGGTCGTCGATCAAAAATGGCCATCCCACGAAGTCGCGTTCGAGAATTTTTCGCCCAACGCCATCGCGCATTTCCCGGATGAGCGGCTGCATGCGCTGGCAAGCGATGCCTCGATCATTCGTCACGGCGCAAAGATCAAGTCAGTCCAGGACAATGCGCTTTGGTTCTTGCGCGTTGCTGATGAGTTCGGCTCCTTTGGCGCGATGGTGGGTCACTGGCCAGCGGACGCGTATTTTGGCTTGCTCGAAAAAATGAAGAAGGAAGGCACGCGCTTGGGCGGCACAACCGGGCAGTACTTTTTGCGCTTCATGGGCGCGCCGAGCTTCATCGCCAGCGCCAGCGTCGAAGCCGCTCTGCGGCAATCCGGGGTCATCGACAAAGCCTTGAGCACAAAGTCCGCGCAGCGTGCGACGCAGGACGCTTGCAACCGCTGGATGGATGAAAGCGGACGTTCGTTAACAGTGATCAGCCGTGTGCTGGCTTTAAGCACCGACGCCTGATAGTCCACCACGATGAATCTTCTCAGTTTACCCCCCCTCCTCGCTGGGCTTGTGCTCGGCTTCGGTCTGATCGTGGCCATTGGCGCTCAAAACGTGTTTGTCATTCGCCAAGGATTGCGCGGGGGCCAAGTGCTGCCAACAGCACTGACCGCTGCCATTTGCGACACCGTCCTGATCTTCTTGGGTATTGGCGGGCTGTTTCTTGTCATTGAACAGTTTCCCGTCATCGCGTTTATCGCCAAGTGGTTGGCGGTTGGGTTTTTGACATGGTACGGGCTGGTGAGCTTGCGTCGTGTGTTTCAGAAGCCTGAAGACAGCTGGTTGACCAGCGGCAGTGACGCCCCTGCGACCGCGATGCGCGCTGTGACCACGACACTGGGCTTTTCGCTGCTCAACCCGCACGTCTACTTCGACACCGTCGTGAAGCTTGGGTCGACCGGGGCGCAGTTTGGGGACCAGCGTTGGTGGTTTGCGGTGGGCGCGATGACGGCTTCATTTGTATGGTTTTTCTCGATTGCCTATGGCGCCAAGCAAATGGCACCCGCGCTTTCAACCGTGCGCGGCGCACGGATCCTCGACAGCATTGTTGCTGCCATCATGTTCATCTTTGCGACCCTCATGGCGCTTTCACCGGCAGAGGCAAATGCTCAAGCCGTGGTGAATACGGTCAAGCTGGGGCCCTGTGAGGATCTGACCGGGGTTTGCTTGGCGAACCCGACAAAGCGCTATCAGCACGGCGTTTTCGGGCAGTCGTTTGAGTACGGCACCCTGATGACCATCGATGCCCGAGGCTCGGCGCTTCACCCCTACAATTTGCCCTATGAGATGGTTTTTGAAGACCGTCGGGTGCGGGTCACAGACTTGGATGATGATGGGCGCAAGGAAGTCATCGTCATTGTCACCCACCGCGAGCTGGGCGCATCTGTGGCTTTGTATGCGTTCGACAAAGGGACGGACGGGGAGTCTGCATCTGTCTTCCCCATGGCGCAGTCTGAATTTATTGGCGTGGGACAGCGCTGGCTGAACCCCCTCGATGGCGCGGTTGATTTGGATGGCGATGGCAGCCGGGAAATCGCCGTGATCGAGACCCCGCATATTCGTCCCACTCTGCGCATTCACCAGTGGAACGGCAGCAAGCTGGACGAGATTGCACGCTTTGAGCTGACCGAGCATACAAATCATGTCATGGGGTCGATGGACCTCGCCGGCGCGATCTTTTGCGACATTGGAACACACGGACAGGCGGCGGTTCAAATACCGTCGATGCGCGGCGAGGCTGGCGTGTTTTTGCTGGATATGCAGACCAACACCCTGCGCTCAATCTCGGCCAAACCCGCAGAGCGAATCAATGCGGACTTCTTCGATCAGAACGTAGCATGCGCTAAGTTACGCGACCAATTCTAAGGAAACTGGGTTATTGCAATTCGCATCGGGCGACGGCGACCCACCGTGCCTATAAAAAGAATGAAACACGGTTTTTTGGCCTCAATACAACCGAATCCCACAGCTCATCCGCTTTGTCAGAGATTTTCGCCTACAAAGTAGGTCCGTAAAATTCGAAATATCGTGACATGATTGTCTCAAATTTGCGTCGCGGGCTGCTAAAAGCTGGGGAATGCCGTCAAATCGTTGCCGTTTCTTTGGTCATCTGTAAGAGCCAAGACTATAAATGCGCACCTGTATCAGGGGCCAAAAACGTCCTTTTCAGCGTGGTTGATACCTGTTTGACCGCGCGCAGAAAAAACAAAGGCAGCACAATGAAACTTTCTACCGTGATTGCGCGAACCCTCGGCGCTCTAACCGCGTTGACCTTCGGCGCTTCAGCTATCCCCGCCAGCGCGCAAGACAGCGCCGACACCACCACCATGATCGTCGTGGATATGTCAGGGTCGATGCTAAAACTCCTCGGAAGTGAGCGCCGTTACGAGATTGCGCAGTCGATGCTGGTCGACGTGCTTCCGGATGTAACCGCACAGTCCAACACGGGCTTGGTCGCTTTCGGTCACCGCAGCGAAAACGATTGTTCTGATATTGAACTGTTCGCCAAGCCGGGCGCTTCTTTGGATAGTCTGCGCGGGTACGTCAGCACACTGGCCCCGGTCAATCGCGCCAAGACCCCGCTGCGCGATTCGGTCGCTCTGGCTGCGAACCAGATCCCATCCGACTCCCAAGGCGCGATCGTGGTGGTCTCTGATGGGGAAGACAATTGCGGCGTGAATGTCTGTGACCTCGTTCCAACGCTCAAGAACCGCGGTATTCCCGTGTTCTTGCTGGGTATCGCCCTGCAGGAGGAATCGATTGAGCAGATCCAGTGCTTGAGCGATGAGACCGGCGGCTTCCTGATCCAGACGGAGAGCGCCGCAGAGCTGCCGCGTTACACTGATTTCCTTTTCCGCCTATCGCGTTTGCGTACAGCCAATGCCCGGTTGAACGATGACCTGATGGCGATGCAAACCCTGCTCGCCGATCAGCAGCAGGTGCAGGCTGACCTTGAAAACCAAATCATCATTCTGACCCAACGCCTCGCAGACGCAGATCGGACAGAAGAGCTTGACGCTCTGCAGGCTGAGATCGCACGCCTTCGGTCCTCGAATAACGAGAAGCAGCAGCGGATCACCGGCCTCGAAGCGGCTATTTTGCTCTTGGAGCAAGACAAGACATCGCTCACGGCAGAAAGCGCAGCGAAGCAAGCTGAAATCGACCGCTTGAACGACTTGATCGGTCAACTGCAGGATCGTCTGAACGCGGCGTTGGCGAACCAGCGCGACAGCGATGAAATCGCCGCACTCAAGGCCGAAATCGCCCGGTTGAGCGTTTTGGTCGAATCCTTGGGCACCGAATTGGCCGAAGCCAACTCAACCAACAGCCGCTTGCAGCGCATGATTGATGAAATGAGCGCTGAGAACCAAGGCTTGAGCAGCGAGAATGCACAGCTGGTCCTGCAAATCGAAAGCCTGACGGGCGCGGTTGAAGGTCTGAGCACGGACAACGACACGCTCCGGGCCGAGATTGCACGCCTAGAGGCGCTGCTGGCCGAAAACAACCGCACGCTCGTGATCCTGCAAGGTCAGGCGAATGATGCGGCAGGCAAAGACGACCGGATTGGAGAGTTGCTGGCTCGGATCACTGAGCTGGAAACCAATGAACGCACCTTGCGCTCTGAGTTTGCTCGCGTGTCTTCGGAACTGGCCGGCAAGGATCAGATCATCGAAAACCGCGACGCGACAATCGCTCAACTCCGCCGGACCATCGAAAGCCTGAACGGTCTTCTGGCCCGCAAAAACGCGGTGATTGCTAGCCTGAACGAGCAAATTGCAAGCCTCCGTGAGAGCTTGAGCGCGGTGGGCGGAAAAGACGACGAAATCGCCCGCTTGAACACCATCATCCTCGCCTTGCGTGAAGACCTGAGCAGCAACGAGATGACCATCACCGACCTGACCAGCAGCTTGGAAGAAGCACGCGAATCGATCGTGGTTTTGGGTGAGTCTTCTGGTGCCAACGAAACCCAGATTGAAACGCTGGCACAGACCGTTGAGCAAATGCAGACGCAAGCGAACCAGTTGACCATCATCATCGATGAGCGCGACCAGGCCCTTATCGTCTTGATGGATCAACTTTCAGAAGCACAGCGCGCAACCGCTGATGCCGAAAACAACGTCTTGATTTTGCAGGCACAGGCCGACGAATTGGCCCAGGACAAAGAAGGCCTCGAACAGCAGGTTATTTTGTTGGAAGGTCAGCAGAGCGATTGGCTCAGCGAGCGCAGAACACTGACCATTGAACGCGATGAAGCTGTTGCGTCCAAAGGCGGCTCTGACTTGGAAATCAACACGCTGAACATCCACATCACCGATGTTGAGCAGGAGCGTGATGCTCTGGATGCCTTGGTGATTGATCTGCGTGACCGCCTGAATGCGGCCTACGTCGAAATCGATACGCTCAAGGTTGAAAACGAAGACCTGTCAGCGCGTGTTCGTGCCTTGGAATTGGAACTCGAAGAACGCTCACGGATCATCGATGAGCTGATGATCGAATTGGCATCTGTCACAGACGATCGTGATGGCTTGCTCATCGCGAACCGCGATTTGACGGCAACCAACCAGAATCTGACGATGGTGGTCGAAGAGCGAGATATCGAAATCCAAGATTTGACCCTCGACCTCCGCGCCCTGCGGACCACCTTGGACGAGGCTCGCATGGCTTTGGGTGACGAACGCATCCGGACCCGCCGCCTGCATTTACAGCTCGAAGAAGCCCGTGGCTCCTTCCTCAGCTTGCTGCAAAGCTGCAGCACGGATGAAGAAATGGTGGCCTTCGCAGACGCCAAGTTTGAAGATCTCGGGGATGCAGCCAAAGCCTGTATCGGCGATTATTCTTCGCTTCGGATTTCCCGCGATACGCTGGTTGCCGATCTGCAGACGATGACCGAACAGCGCGACGCGCTGCAGGCGACGATCAGCGAGCAAAACCCAAGTTATGCCGTTCTGCGTGACCGTGTGGCCGAGCTCGAAGCACAGCACGACAGCTTGATTGCCATCATTGCCTCGTCGACCGGCAACAATGACATCAACGTCACCATGGTTGAGCGTGAGCTTTCCCTGATTGTCGAAGAGCGCGATACCCTGCGGGCCACCCTGACCGCCCAAGATCCAGCCTATGACCTTGTTGTTTCCCGGTTGGCGATGGTTGAAGCGGAAAATGCGCGCTTGGTTGCTTTGCTGGATCGCCAGGATCCCGATTACGATCAGGTCGTCATGCAGCTTGAGCAAGTAAGCCGCGAGCGGGATCAACTGATCGGCGTTCTGGACAGTCAAGACCCGTCTTACATTGTCCTGAAATCGCAGGTGGAAAATCTGACCGCCGAGCGGGATCGTCTGCTGGCAATACTGAGCGTCCAAGACCCATCCTACGAGACGATCTCAAACCGGCTGGAAGCGGTAACGCTCGAGCGCGATCGCTTGGCCGCAGCGTTGGCAGGGCAAAACCCGTCTTACGCTGTTATCAAGGCTCAGCTGGAAGAGGCCTTAATCAGCCTTGAAGGTTGTGAAACGTCCCGCCGGAACATGTCCGAGGAGTTGGCTCGACTGCAACGTGTTGTTCGCGAGAATAACGTGTTCATCGACAACCAGCGCGGTCAACTGAGCGATCAGGAAGCCTACATCGCGCGCTTGATTACCGGTGGTTCGAGCGCTGCGGAACTCGAAGCGCTCTGCGCGGCACAATAGCGCCTCGCTTAATCGGCCCCTTCGGCCTCTGTTTCAGGGCGGCAATCTTCGGGTTGCCGCCCTTTATTTTTGCCCCTACGCCTATCCGCGACTCTGTAACGTCTAAAATTTCCCTCCCATCGACCCCATATGTTGGTTGGTTTGATAACAGGAGCACGAAGCATGGCGTCCCTCCCCCTCGACACTCTCAAGCGCATCTATGACGCGATTGCCGAAAAAGGCTGGGCAAACCTGAGCCTTTCGGACGTTGCCCAGGTCACAGAAATGGATCTCGCAACGCTGCGCGGTCACTTGAGCAGCAAATACGACCTGATTGGTCAGCTCAATCGGCAAATCGACGCTGAGGTTCTGAACGAGGTCGGATCGGTCGATCCGGACGATCCTGCGCGCGACCGATTGTTTGAAGTCATGATGGCCCGCTTTGACGCTCTTGAACCGTTCAAAGACGCGCTTGGCGTCATGGCGATGGCGGCGCGCTCAGACCTGCACCTCGCCGCGAAAACCCGCCGCAGCATTGAGCAATCGATGGGATGGATGCTGGAGGCCGCTGGATTGAATTCTGGCGGATGGAAAGGCACATTCCGGCGCAATGGGTTGGCCTTGGTCTATGTCCGGACGTCACTGGTTTGGCTCAAAGACGAGACCGAAGACCTGTCTTCGACCATGAAAACAATGGATCAAGCCTTATCCGACGCCGAACGTTGGGCGAATTCGGTTGAGGGGGGCAACGTGGGCGGTGGCTTGGGTCAGCTTCGAGAACGCATGCAAAGCATGGCCGACAAGGTGCGGTCCAGAAGTTCAGGCGGCGGTCAGCGTTACAGGGACGAGCCCGACGACAGCGAAGCAAGCGAGCCTGCTTAACCGTCAAAGCAACCGGTGGCCAAAATGGCGGATTTCGTGATCCAACAGCCACCGCTTGCGCCAAAGCCCCCCACCATAGCCCGTCAGCGAACCATCGGCGCCGATGATTCGATGACAGGGCACAACAATTGCCAAGCGATTTGCGCCATTGGCTTGGGCGACAGCTCGGACAGCGCGTGGGTTATTGAGATCGTGTGATAGCGCGCCATAGCTGCGGGTCTCACCCGGTGGAACCCGGAGCAGTGCGCGCCATACGGATTGGACGAAGTCGGTCCCATGCAGCGCAAGAGGAGTCTCAAAAGTCCCCTTTGCCCCTGCAAAGAATGCCCCTAGCTCGTTCCGAATTGTGCGGATGACTGGATTTTCGGCAACGGCGACGCTCTTCCCCGTCGCCTGCGTGATGACTTCCACTTCTCGACCAAAAATGCTGCGGTCGAAAAACTCCAGCATATGCAAAGCGTGGTCGTCAGCAATGGCAACCATAGTATCGAGCGGTGTCTCGATCTGCGCGACGCACAGATTTTCAGCTCCCGCCTCGTTGCGGACCAAAGCCCCGCCGGCGTCATCAAGACTGGCACGGAATGCCGCTTCGAAGCTCAGAGAAGCGATCGCCGTCATATCTCGCTGCTTGGTCGCGTCCCGCATGATTTTCCCCTCTGTGATGGCCGCAGCTTGGGGACTTTCATCGCGTCGAAACAAGCGATTTTAGCCGGGTGCCCCCTAGAAGCTAAATTTTGCGCCAATGCTTCCCTCGGCCTCGACCACCTCGTAATTCAGGTAAAAGTTAAGCCCCTCAAGGTCATAACTCAGCGCCACTGCAGGGGCCAGAGCCTGATCAATCGCCACACGCACGCCGAGGCGATCAAAGGTCGTGGCAGCCTCAAGCGCATAGTTTAGGCCGCCCATTGCGTGATCGTCCTGCGTGCGCGAAGAAGCCTGAGCAAGAACGTCAAAGCCGACCAGATGCGTTGCCGCCGAAACACCCCATTGGCTCGCAGAATCCAAAACAATGCTGACTTCGCTGAGGCCATGGAAGTAGCGAAGGCCCGCATCCCACGCCGCGAGGTCAAAGACCCGGTTTTCGTTGGTATCCGTGAAATAGTAGAGATCGAGAGCGGCTTGGAAGCCACTCAAAGAGATGCTTCCACCGAGCAGAACATCACCGCGCAGAAAATCGATGGCTGCGTAAGGGCGAAGGCCCAGGATGTTGGCACTTTCAAGGACAAGAACCGGCCCATCGGGATCGATGTCGCTTTGGCCGCCAGCCTCCAATATTGGCGCGACGGAACCGACATAGTCGTAATTGTCGGACTGCAGCGAAAGCGTACCAAAGCCACCCTCAACAAAGATTTTAGCGTCGCCTGCCCGCAAAACTGGTGAGGTGTTGTCGAGAAAGAACTCCGTCGCTGACGTGTCCTGACCCTCTATGCAGGCTGCCCCCACCACAAGCTTGGTCATCGAAGACGCGGTTCGAACCTGCATAAAGGGCCCACCATAAACCTCTGCTCCGGTGATGACGGCTTCGTCCGATAGGGTTACCGCCACGCGGTCTTTCACGTGTAAGGCCAAGTTCTTTCGTTGCCCACCTACCCCGCCCGGCCCCGGTGTCGCAACCGCCGTTAGCGTGGTGCTGTACGTGCCCGTTACCCTGAACCTGATCAGATCGGTTTGATTGGCGTTTGGCAGTGTCAGACTTGCAGAAATGCCGCCCGCACTGACCCAATTTGTGATCTCCTTGATCGCCGTGACGGTCACAGCGTCGGGATTGGCATTCACCGTTGAGGCCGTAGCGATGGTGTACAGGTTCCAGTTCGCCACCTGACCGACCGGCAAGTAATCCCCGGCCTTTGGCCGGCGGATGTTGAACAAGGACGAAATTGATTGGGCGAATGATTTAAGAGACCCCGTCGTTGGAATGCGACCCTCTTCAGTTTGACTAAAGAACTGGGGGGCTGTTTTGCTCGCGCTTGGCCCCGCCCTGCCTGCGACTTTACAAACGTTGTCCTGACTGAATGCCGACAGCTCAAAGAAATGAGAAGTCTTAGTATCGTTCAGTGCGTGCCAATCAGAGTTGATCTTCACCGCCACAATTTTCGACTCGGCAACCTCTTCGCCACCGGACACGTTATATGCGCGTGCCTTGATATCCGCCGGCTGACTGACGGTAGCCTTGACCATGTATTTCCCGCCCTCATCGGTTGAGTAGGGCAAAAAGGTAAAGTTCTGGAGAGATGCTACCGAAAGCAAACCACCGTATCGCAAACCAAAATCCGTTGTTTCTGCGGCAGAAATGGTCATTTCGAAATCTTGGTACATACGTCCCAGAGTGAAGTTGGCGGATTTCTTCCCCAAACCATAATCAACACCCATGTCGATGGACCCACCAAGCGTAATATCGACAGCGCCACTCACATTGACTGTTGCCATTGACGCTAGGATTGTACTGGAAATCAGTTGTTTCTTCATGGAGTGCCAAAGGTTTTCTGTTTTTTTCTACGATCAAAACATCAGAAACCATCCGCTGAGTCACTGTTGAAAACTTGGTCATGATTTTAAAATAAGGTGATCCGTATCATGATAAAAAACAGGCCTAGTAGGCTGCCATAATTAATATCAGCATGTCGCGTTATTTTACTTTTTGAGCCGCGCTATCGTCCAAGCATTTTTGAGATCGAATTACCCTTAGAATGTAGGCGTAATATTTGCGGTTTTGCCGTTCCCCCTCACTCACCAAGGTTGCGCCTCACGTGCGGCATCCCGATGGATGCACGGCTTGATTGGGTTTATCGAACCATCAAAAGAGGCAAGAGCTTGCGAATTTCTTATCTGCGCTCCGGTGGCGTCAACTTTCGTCGATTTTTCTTGAATTGGGGCTGATCCGATGACTTTCACAGCGGGTCCGCAAAACCAGCCGATGACGAAGCCGAACCGGCGCGCGTCACTGGGCGACACAACCGCCATGCTCGGTTTGTCAGCCGGGGCAATTGGCTGGTCAAGCTTGGCTGAGGCAGCCCGCGAAGAGACTGGTTTGCCGATGATGCTCTCGCCGAAACACCACAGGCTGTTGGAAAACGGCGCTGTGGTGCTCAAGCTGGAGACTGGCGAGACTCTCAGCCTGACCTCAGACCAATACCTGATCCTTCAAGACGGGCTGCTGCTGATCACTGACACGTTGGCTCAAGCGTCAATGATCAGCCTGCCCGCGATGGCGTCGGTGCGCGCGCCGTTGCTGCCAGACCTCCTTCCGATTGCCACCATCGATGGTACGGTTGCTGCGGCGACTCCGGCTCAAGCGCTGTTGATCACGAACGGGCAAGCCCCTCGGTTGTCAGAGCAGGTTGAGTTTCAGAGCTATGAGGTTGCGCAGTCTGCGGAAACGACGATCGACGAAAACGACGGGGTTCTTCCACTCGACCATTGGGGCGCTGGGAGCATGCTTTTGATGGCGATGCTTAACAGCGGCGGTTCGTCTGAGGATGACGATGTCCTTGGCGACGATGCAACGCCCGCTCGTCCAAATGCTGCCCCCGTTATCGAGGAGGCGGGCTCGATTTCCCCGTTGCCTGGCAGCATTTCTCCCTCAAGCAACTTTGACACCAGCGGCCAATTCTTCAATGCAAATGGGGTTGAACTGACTCGAAGCTCCCCCCTCATATTGCCTTATGCCAGTGCAACGGATGCTGATGGGGACGCCTTGGTCTGGACTATAACAGGGGTCCGCTCGAGCGATTACACTGGTTATGACGATCTTTACAATTCGCCTTCTGAGTTGTTGGCGGCGTTTGATATCTACTGGAACGACGCAGGGTCAGCTTACCTGATTTGGTCTGATGAACTCGAAACATGGATTGGTTCTAGCAGTAGTGCTGCTATCGAGTCCGATACCTGGACTTGGGACATAACGGTATCAGATGGGAATGGCCTCACTGATTCTGTATCAATCGATCTCGCTTTTCCGGCAGAAGACACCGAGTAAGATCGCCCCAAACGGCTGGTCTCCGTTTCTATGGTGTTTCCCACACGCAAACAGCGCATTCATTGGGGCGTGTTTCGCGTCTATAGCCCAACAGACACCTCCAATCATTACTGACTCCAACGGCCCTGTGTCGATT
>CAJQLX010000048.1 GCA_905479265.1 uncultured Alphaproteobacteria bacterium | reverse complement strand
CCGCGCAAATGCCTTGCAGCTCCTGACAATATTCCTTGCTCTCCGCCGCCTTTTTCAGGTCGATGTAAGCCGCATCTACTGTCGGCAGTTGAATGCCCTTGTACCCGTGACCCGCCGCCCATCCTGCAATCGATGGCAGCGTGTTAAAGGGCGCTTTGTCAGACATGAACTGCGCCAGAAAAATTGCTGGTCCTTTCATGGTTCCCTCTTCTTTCCTTGTTCGGTCAAACTTGCCGCTCCAGCCTTTGGCGCTACCGCTCTTAGGGTCCGGAGACGCAGCTCCTTGAGAGGCTGCCAAAGGGATGGCTGCACTTGCTATCCGAAGACTGCGCGCTGCTGCATTGGGTACATATCCAACGTCAAGAATAGCGTTCTGCACCGCTGCTCGTAGTCCCTCGCTGACCCGATCCGAAGAATTGAGCACGCGGCTGACCGATGCCGTCGACACCCCTGCGCGACGAGCAACATCGGTGATGGTTGGCAGGTGGGAACTCATTCATTGCCTTTGGGAAAGGGCAACCGCGAGGATGATAATCCCACCGCGCGCAATGAGTTGCTGGCTGTACTCCAGCCCCATCAGGATCAGGCCATTGTTAATCATGCCGATCATCAGAGCGCCCACGATGGTGCCGATCACGGTCCCCTTTCCACCGAACAGGCTGGTTCCGCCAAGCACGGCGGCAGCAATCACAGACAACTCGTCGCCCTCGCCCAGCTGGAACCTTCCCGACTGCAATCGACCCGCATAGAGCATACCGGCGATTGCAGCAGCCGTACCCGAGACGACCAGAACCTGGAACTTGACGTTTTTGACGTTGATCCCAGTGTAGCGTGCGGCAGTCTCGCCCCCGCCCGTGGCAAGTACCCGCCGTCCGAAGCCCGTGTGCTTGAGCTGGATATGGCCCCATACGCCAAAGATGAGGATCCAGAAAAACAGGATAGGCACGATGCCCAAGGAACCACCCCCAAAGAACCAGGCAAAGGAGCGCGAAAGGATCGGCACCGCGGAAGTACCAGAAATCCACATGGCAACGCCTTTGGCGATGCCCATCATGGCGAGCGTGGTCAGGAAGGACGGAATCCCGACCCGAGTTGTAAGCCAGCCATTGCATACACCAACCGCGATACCGGTTAGCAGTCCGACCGCAACCCCGGCCAGTGGTCCGGCGACCGATATCGTCAGAGCCACGGTAACCGTCGTCAATCCTGCGACAGCGCCCACAGAAAGGTCTATTTCGCCTGCTGATAGAACGTAAGTCATGGCAATGGCCATGATCGCTATCATCGCCGTCTGGCGAAAGATATTGAGCAGGTTATTGGGGTTAAGGAAGCCCCGGTCATTCAGGGTCAGCGCAAACAGCAGGAAGATCAGTACAAAGCCGATGTAGATGATGTTCTGACGCCAGTTCTTGAGTGCAAAATGGATCATTGCTTCTCACCAAAACTTTCGGTTTTGAGGGTTTTGTTTGCATCTTGAATTTTCTCTTCAAGAACGCGTTGGATAAAGGGCACCATGTTGACGCCCGATGGATTTTCGGCGGCGATGTCGTCGCTGCTGACGTCCTCACAGATTACGCCGTCCGCGAGGATCAGAAAGCGGTCGCACGCCACCGCCAGTTCCGAGAGTTCCGATGAAGCGACAAGCACTGCCATGCCCTCGCTCGCCTTGCTGTGAATGGCATCAATGATTTCTGTCTTTGCGCCGATATCGATCCCTGCGGTGGGCTCGTCGAGCAGCAGGATCTTTGGCTGAATGCCAAAATTCTTACCCAGCACCACCTTTTGCTGGTTACCCCCGGAGAGATTCAGCACCGGTGTACTCTGGCTCTCAACCTTGATGTTGAAGTCGTCGATCTGCTTCTGCGACAACGCCCTGACCCGCTGTTGACGGATCAGTCCTCTCACCGAGATCCGGTCAAGAATGCTAAGCGTGAGGTTATCGCTGGTTGCGTGTGACCCGATGATCCCCTGAGTGGCGCGAGACTCAGGCACATGCGCTATCCCCTCCGCCATGGCATCAGCAGGCCCGCGAAACTCAACCGGCTTGCCCGCGACTCTGATCGACCCGCTGGCTTTCGCATCAACCCCAGCGATTAGCTTGATCAGTGACGAACGACCGGACCCGAGCAGCCCTGCCAGCCCTACGACCTCGCCCTCGCGAATGCTCAGGGAAACAGGGCGCAGCTTGTATGTATCCTGCAGTGCATCCAGCTCCAGCACTGGCGCGCCGAGCGTTTTGCGCTCTAGGGAAAGATTACTGAAGTCCCGCGCTTTCTTGCCCACAATATGTTCGATCATCTGACTGACCGAAGTGGCCCGGGTCTCTGCCGTGGTCACCTTTCTGCCATCGCGCAGGATGGTCAAACGGTCGGAAATCTTAGCGATTTCATCCATTCGGTGGCTGACGTAGATCACAGCGTTACCCTGCGCTGTGTGCGCCCGAATACTCTCGAACAAGCGCTCGACATCAGTCACGGACAGAGCGGTCGACGGTTCGTCCAGTATCCAGACACGAGCATCGTGGCTGATCGATTTCGCAATTTCGGTCAGCTGCCGCTGCCCCGGACTGAGATCAGACACCAGCATCCTCGGATCGACCTCGACGTTGAGTTGCTCGAACAGATCGCGCGCCCGCTCGACCGCCACCGCTTCATTAATCAAGCCGTTGCGGATGAATTCGTGGTTTAGGAAGATGTTCTGCGCCACCGTTAGCGATGGTATCAGGCTCATCTCCTGAAAATTCATGGCTACGCCGGCCGCACGCGCCAATTCCGGACTGTTGCCCTGAAACGGCGTGCCGAAGACCGCCACGTCACCGGCAGTCTGTTGGTGCACGCCGTTCAGGATCTTCAGCAGGGTTGATTTTCCCGCGCCGTTACCGCCCAACAATGCATGGACCTCTCCGGCTCGTACCGATAGATCGACATTGTCGAGGGCAACTAGACTGCCGAAGTGCATGGAAATTCCATGCATCTCGACAGCTTGGCTCTGTTCAGGCGCGACACTCACTAAAGGCTCTCCCACCGGTCAGTCTCAGCTGACTGGGCGATGGCGTGAGCGACCCGCTCAACTCGCAGCGCCTCGTCAAAGTTTGGACTTGGCTGCTCGTTGTTGGCAATTGCTGAAATCAGATCGAAGCATTCCACAATCTTGGTTTCAGAGTACCCGATGCCCAGCGCCGGGATCGGCCAGAGCCCCTCACCGTAAGGATGCGCGGGACCGGTGTAGATGGTCCTGAAACCCCGCGTGTCCGCCGGATCATCGGCGAACATCACCTGCAGTTCGTCACGGCGTTCATAATTGAAGTGGATCGAGCCCTGAGTGCCGTGAATTTCAAGCGTGATGAAGTTGTTGCGACCAAAGGCATTGCGCGAGGCTTCAAGACTGCCAATCGCCCCGTTTTCGAACCTGAGCAGCGCAGAAACCTCATCGTCCACGTCCACAGGTGCCCGCGGTGCGTCTGATTTCTTTTCCGAGGCCCCAAGAGCATCGAAGCCACTGTCCTGGATCGGACGATCCGCAATGTAAGTCTTTGTCATTGCCATTGTGGACGATATTGGGCCAACCAGATGGTGGGCAAGGTCAATAACGTGGGTACCGATATCCCCCAGAGCCCCCGAACCTGCAACCGACTTCTGGAAGCGCCAAGACAGCGGGCCGTCAGGGTCGGCGGACCAGTCCTGCAGATAGGTGCCTCGGAAATTGCGAATTTCACCGATCTTGCCTTCGGAGATTAGCTTCTTGGCAAGCGCAATAGCGGGCGTTCTGCGATAGTTGAACGCCGCCATGGAAATGACCCCAGACTCACGGACCGCAGTGGCCATGCGCTCGGCGTCTTCCAGAGTGTTGGACAAAGGCTTTTCGCATAGGATGTGTTTGCCTGCCTTGGCAGCAGCAATCGCCATTTCGGCGTGCATGTTGTTCGGCGTGCAGATATCCACGACGTCGATATCATCTCGTTGAACAACACTCAGCCAGTCGGTTGAGGCTTCCTCAAAGCCAAAGCGGTCACGTGCGTCGTCGGCCAGTTCCTGTGAGACATCCACGACGACTTTGCGCACCGGAAGCGCAGGTGCAGGCCAGAAAAACATGGGCATGGCAGCATAGGCCATGGCGTGAGCTTTTCCCATGAATCCGCCACCAATCATGGCGATGTTTAGTTTTTTGGTCATTGTTCTTAACTCTTGAGTTTCCAAAAAACGGGGATGCGACTGTAGACCGCGATCCCCGTTTCTCAGGTGAGTAAACCGCCGCATGGAGCGGGTTACCTACGGAGGGAGACTTGGATTAGTTCATGCTGTTCTTGATGTTCTTGGTGGCCTCAACGCTGTAGACTGTCTCCCAAGCATCCAGCAGGTTCTCCTTGGTTACAGGCAGGGCTGGCAGGGCAACAAAGGCCGGCGCTTCCTTGCCTAGCAATCCGTAACCGGCGAGCATGGCTTCGGTTACACCTTGGTTGAAGGGTCGCTGTGCTCCTAGGCCGTAGACGTAGCCACCACGAGCCATGGAAATGGCAACGTTTTCACCAAGGTCGATCGTTGTGATGACCAGATTGTCCTTGCCCGCAGAGCGCGCGGCGGCAATTACACCTTCTGCCGGAACGTCCCAGACTGCCCAGATGCCGTCGATGTTGCGGTTGGATACGATCATGGCCGAAGCAGCCTTGTCAGCATCGCCCGAGAAGTCCGGGCCTCCGATACCTTGCTCAGCAACAATGTTGATGCCCGGGTAGTCGCTTTCGATCGTAGATTTGAAGGCGTCATAGCGCTGACGCGTGACGAAGAAGTCTGCCGCGTGGAACACGATGCCGATTTCACCTTCACCGTCGAGGGCCTGAGCCATCAGGTGCGCTGCCGCTACACCATTGCCGTAGTTGTCCGCAGAGACAGAAGCAACATAGTCCTGACCTGCGACAAAGTTTGCAGGAACATTGTCCATGAACACCAGCTGTACCCCGGCCTCAGACGCTGCGCGGAATGCACCTGCTGTGGCGACCGGATCGGTTGGAATGGAGACAATGATATCTGGCTTCTGCGCCAGCACGGTTTCAATATCTGCCACCTGCTTTTCTGGCTTAAAGCCAGCATCGGTTACCGCAATAACGTCGATACCCATGGCAGCAAACTGGGTCTCCAGTCCGTTGATCTGCGCCTGGCTCCAGTCATTGCCGCCGTAGTGCATCACAATTGCTGCGGTGGCGTTCATGCCCTTAATCTTGGCCAGTTCATCATCCGTCAGGGTGATATCGGCAGCTGAAGCAGGGTCTTCACCGTTTGGTCCTTTGGACAGGACCGAGGATTGCAGACTGCTCAGCTTTTCTGCGGGATCAGCATAGAGCGTCCCGCTCATAGCCAGCGTGGTAATGAGAGCACCAAAGAGTGCCATCGTAGACTTCGTTTTCATGTTTTCCTCCCAAGGAATGTTTTGGGCTCAAGCGCCCGTGGGTCGTAACTTAATGGTTCCGCAAATAACTCATGCTGAGCCGAGCGCCTTCTGCCGGGTCATCCCAGGCATCCAGCTCGGTGCAGACCCAGCCTGAGAACTGGACCTCACGCATTGCTGTGAGAATTTCATCAGTTGGAACGTCACCCCGATCCAGCGGCGTGAAGGCAAAGGGGTCGCGCTGTAGCCCTTTGAGGTGGACGTAGGTGATTCTGCTGGCGTGCTCCCGGATTAGATCGCTGGGAGAACCCCCTGCTGCCGCCAGGTGCGCGGTGTCAGGACAGAAATTGATCGATGTCAGCTTGAAGATCCGGCTGACATCGTCCGGCCCTTCGACAATGGTCGACAAGTGCGGGTGATAGTGGGCCTCGATACCTCGGCTATTGCCGATATCGTTAACCCGGTCGAGCGCCGCGCCGAGGCGGTAGTAGTCTGTATCAACCGTGCCGTTGTAGCGCTTGGCGCCACCGCCAACGACCAGGTGCTCCCCGCCCAATTCCGCAAGTCGGTCGGCGGACTGCACAATGCGCTGCAGCTCTTCGGGCAATACGTCGTCAAAGATGAAGTTGGCACCAGCATAAGCTGCAACGAGGCTCAAACCGTTGTCGGCCAACATTTTCCGCATCTCAGAGGCAGAGTAGTCGAGAAGGTTACCATCGAAGAGTTCGACCCCTTCGTAGCCAGCCGCAGCGATCTCAGCGAAAGCGCGATCCATGTCTCCGAAAGTGCGGTAGTGGAGCTTTGTGATCGACGTCACACCCTCTGCGTTACCGCCCAGGTCGCCCCAGCAATTAGCTTGATACGCAAACTTCCAGTTCATCTTCATCCTCCTCAATTTTCCGTAACCGCGGATTGAACTGATTCCTTTCATCAGCTCAGACAGACCTCTATTCCGCCGTTTTAAAGCGTACATAACGGTGTTTTGCGCAAAAGCAACACCATTTTGTGCATTTACACATTATATTTGCAGTTTTTCTGCAAAATAAGGAGCTTGAAATGCTGAAATTGTCGCGATAGATCATCCTAACTGGAGTCTGCCGGGCGGGATTCGGCGAATAACGCGAGAGAGTCGGTGCAAAAAAACAAACGTCAAAGAGTACGATCCAAGGAGTCGGTCGTAGCCAGTCTGGCCGAAATCCTGACGTTGATTCGGCTCGGTCGCGCGAACACGCGCCTCGCCATTGAAGGGTCCAGCGAATACGGCAGAGCTATCGTTGCCGACCGGCTGGCGACCCTGACCGAACTGGGCCTTGTTCACGAAAACGATGCAGGGGAATCCACACGCGGACGTGCGCCGCGACTGGTTCAGTTCTGTGCTGACCGGGCGCTGATCTTCGTTGCAACGCTTGGCTCGAACTCCATCGGCGCGGGGTTGGTAGACCTTTGCGGAAACCTGGTGACCGAGCACCATGAAACAGCGGATTTGTCGGAGCGACCAGACGATATTGTGGATCGCATCCTGCGCCTGGTTGACTGGACCATGAGTCGACAGCCTGAAGGACGGGAAATCTGGGGCATCTCAATCGCTCTGCCAGGGCCAGTAATCGGCTTGTCATCGTCTCCGTTTGAAGGTCAGAACCAGATTGTCGAGCCCACGCTGGTGAACGCGGACGCATTAAAGACGCTTTTCCAAGCGCACCGCGTACCCATCTGGCTGCGCTCAAGCGTCGAAACGATGACCATGGGTGAATACACGCGTGGGGTCGAAGGCGACGTGAAAAACATGCTGTTTGTCAAACTTGGCCGACAGATCGGAGCAGGACTGGTTTCCAACGGGCAATTGTATCGTGGTGCCATTGGTGCCGTGGGTTTGATTGGTCATTTGCCCGTCGCCAGCGAACCAGTAGGGACGCTTGATGGATTGGCTGGAACCGAAATGGTGCTTCGCGAAGGGCAAAAGGCGGCGGAGGCTGGCTCCAGTCCCAGATTGAGGGAGATATTCGACCGCACGGGCGTCATTACCGTTAACGACGTCTGCCAATCAGCTCAGATGGGTGATATCCCCAGCATCGACATCATCAGCAAGAGTGGCCATCGGATCGGCGAGACCATCGCCACGCTTACCAATATGCTAAACCCAGAACTGGTGGTCCTTTCTGGCGATCTAGCGCAATCTAACGACATTCTGCTGGCAGCAGTGCGCGAGAGACTGTATCGGGCTGCGCACCCGCTAGCGACCAGAGACCTGCATATAACCCGCTCTCAAATGGGGGGCTCAGCATCATTGATCGGTGCAGGACAAATTGCGGTTGAGGCGCTGTTTGAACTGCAAACGCTGAGGCAGTGGGTCGATCTTGGTTCGCCGGTACTCCACCCGATTTTTGCCGATAACCCTGACAGCACCCCTGCAGCCACACTCGCAGGCCGAGACGAACAGGAGCGATGAACATGTCTATTTCAGGTCTTGGACCTCATGGCGAATCTCCGTCACCGCCAGAACGCGTGGTCCTACTCCCCGAAGACATTCGGCGAGCCAAGGAACGCGACTTCCGGGTCGGCATCGCCATGCACACGCTTGAAGGCGACTGGTCACGGCTACTGCTCAACGGGATGATAGGCACCTTTGGTGAAAGCGGTGTCGTTGTTACCGAAATCATCGATTGCAAGTTCTCGCCTGACCGCCAGATCGAGGCGCTTGAGCGCCTGAGTAAGCAAGAACTCTCGGTGTTGATTTCACTTCCCGTGGCTAACGCGCCGGTGGCACAGGCGCACAAGGACATAAGTGCCTATGGGATCGAGCTGATGTTGCTAGAAAACGCACCAGCGGCTTTGATTCCGGGCAAAGACTATGGCGGCTTGATCTCTGCTGATAACTTTGGCCTCGGCCTAATGGCGGCCAAGTCCTTAAGCCAATTCGTCGCGCCAGGTGCCCAAGTCGGCCTCTTGGGCTTTCAGGCGGACTTTTTCGCCACCAACCAGCGGGAACTGGCGTTTTCGCGCTGGATGGAGCGCAACCGACCGGATATCGAACTGGTCTCAACGCGTTTTGAAACGGTTGAAGATGCCGGGGCTGTCGGACGCCGACTGCTGCTGGAGCACTCAGATATGGCCGGCCTGTTTGTCGTATGGGATACGCCAGCAGAGAGCGTTCTCAGTGAGCTGTCCGAGCTGAAGATCCCCATGACAACCGTTGATCTGGGAAAGTTCTCAGCAAAGTCGCTGGCCAGCGGCGGATCGATCGTCGGCATCGCGGGCCAGCACCCGTTTAAGCAGGGTGTCGCAGCGGCCCGAACCACCATCAGCCAACTGCTTGGCCACAAAATACCAGAGTGGATCGCGATCCCCGGTGTCCCGATCAATCGCGCAACGGTGCTGGAGCAGTACCAGTCGATATGGAGGACAATTGCACCGCAGGATATCCGTGACGCCTTCTTTGCCAACCAAGCAGACTAATGGGCACATAACACCGCTCGGATTGAACGAAACCGATCTTCACCGCTCCAAGTTCCACCCCGCGCGTTAGCCCCAGCCCGGCACAGTGCCCAGCCTGTCATGCCGATCGGTTTGGGCGATGTGGCGTGGCGGCGGTGTGGAGCCAACGCGCGGACTTACGGCTGCCCCTCTGTCACGTCAGAACGCAGGGGGTAGCTGCTATTTTGCGGTCTCGTGGACGCCGTGGACGCTTCTATGTACGCCGATTTTTGAGAACAGGTTCTACAAAACCGCTGTTACCGCCAAAAACGACAATGGAAATGGGCGTCCACCGCGTCCACGACCGCAGCGTTGGGGCCGCCTGCTAAGACGACTCCGTGTACCGCTAGCTACTTGGCCTGCCCCATCGAAGTGGTCCAACCCGAATGTTAGGATTGGCTTCGGTTTCGAGCGGCGTCATGCCGCCCTTCCTCTATAGGGCGGAATGAACGAAGCGGGCAAGACGGTCACTGGAGCTGGAGGCATATAGCGAAGCGAAGAATGAGGTCTGTAGGTGTTGTAGTGGATCCTCCAGCCTTCGATGAGCACTTTGGCTTCACGCAGATCATAGAAGATCTCCCTGGCCAGTAGTTCATCTCGAAGTTTGCTATCAAAGCTCTCACAGTACCC
>CAJQLX010000047.1 GCA_905479265.1 uncultured Alphaproteobacteria bacterium | reverse complement strand
CGCCCACCCGACGCCAGCGCCAATTGTACCGTATGGCGGTCGAGGAAGTTGAACACAACATGGCCCTGCTCAAGCCCGGTTTGGGCCTGCACGCCTTCCGCGATTTGTGTAAGCCCATGGATCCAAGTTTTCAGGACAACGCCTACAGCTGCCTTCTGCATGGTGTCGGCATGTGTGATGAATACCCGCAAGTCAAACACCCTTGGCGTACCCAAGTCTACGACGGCACATTCGAAGCCGGAATGGTCGTTTGTGTAGAATCCTATTGCGGTGCTGTCGGCGAGCGAGACGGTGTGAAATTGGAACAGCAAGTCTTGATAACCGAAGACGGCATTGAACTGCTTTCAGACTATCCGTGGGACGCCCGATTGATGGACTAAACCCCATGCGGTGGCGGCGGTAAGGGGATGTTTTTCGGCGTTGCCTGACCCTACTGGCGCCGCCGGATCGAGCCGTCCTAACAAAATACTATTTTTGATAAATTTGTTTTTCTAGATCATATTTACTAGGTCATTCCAAGCCATTTGCGTCAATATCTATTCAGTACCTGTTAGGATTTATTGGATAGTAAGGAACCAAAAAATGATCGTGAGACTAACCCAAGATCTTGCCCGCGGTTTTGCACCCTGGCGAGATATGGCTTTGGCCAATCAAGAGAAGATGAAAGCCTACGGCATGAAATTGGTCTATGCCGGGACAGAGGCAGATGATGACAACAAACTGTTGGTTCTCATCGATTTTGATGGCCCCGAAAGCATTGCGTCGTTCCGCAATGATGCAGAGCTGACCCAAGCCCGCATCGACGCCGGTGCCTTGGTTGAAACAACCGTGATGACGCCGATGACCAGTGATGTCCTCATGGGCTTGCCCAAGTAAAGCAAGCCACAGGCCTGAACCATACCGGGTGGTTTTCCCGTGCCCAATCGGGCGCAGTCAGACCACCCTTTTTTTTGCGTGCAGGACGTCGATCAAACCCCGCTACTTAAGGCGTTACCCAAGGGCGATGCCAATGTTCTTGGTTTGAACGTAGTTATAGAGCGCTTCACGCCCCTTTTCCCGGCCATAACCCGATTTACCGAAGCCGCCAAAAGGCGTTTCGACGCCGCCAGCGTACCATTCGTTGACATAGATTTGCCCGGCCCGAAGCCGTTGAGCAGCAGCGGTTGCGCGGTCTAGGTCTTTGGTAAAGACGCCAGCGACCAGACCATAATCGGTGTTGTTGGCCATGCGAATGGCTTCGTCATCGTCGCTGAACGTCATCACGGAAATCACCGGGCCAAAGACCTCTTCCTGCGCGATATTCATCTCGGGTGTCACGCCATCAAACACCGTTGGCTCAAAGAAATACCCCGGCTGGTTCAGCTTTCGCCCGCCTGTCACGGCGCGAGCGCCTTCGCTTTGGGCGCGCTGGCAAAGTCCCTCGGCGCGCGCGCGCTGCGCCTCCGACACCATCGCCCCCATATTTGCGCCAAAAATCGGGCGCTCCATCCCGTGTCCGACAGAAAGGCTTTTGGCCAATTCACTAACCCGCTCAACCATTTCATCGTGAATGCTCTCGTGCACCAAAATGCGGGAAAATGCGGAACACACCTGGCCCGCATTAAAATATATGCCCCAGCGCACGCTATCGAGCACCTTTGCCCGGTCCGCATCAGGGTAGACGATCCCCGCAGACTTACCCCCCAGTTCCAACACACAAGGCACCACCCGCCGCGCCGCCGCAACCGCCACAGCCGTCCCGGTTTGCACGGAACCGGTGAACACCACCTGCCCCACGTCTGGATGCGCCGTCAGCGCCGCCCCCGCCTCGGCACCATGACCGCAAAGAACGTTGACCGCGCCTGCCGGAAAACCCGCCGCCTCAGCCGCTTCTCCAAAGATAAAGTGCGACAGCGGATCAAGTTCGGGCGTTTTGACAACAACAGCATTCCCGGTTGCCAGCGCAGGACCAATCCCGCGCGCCGTAATTTCAAGCGGGAAGTTCCAAGGAATGATCTGCCCGGACACCCCATAAGGCTCATAGGTGGTGAAATCGAAGTATGACGCACCCAGCGGGATCGACTTGCCTTCAACGCTCTCTGCTTGGTTGCCGTAAAATTCAAGGAAGCGCGCGGCGCTATCCACCTCAATCTCAGACTCCCACAACGGCTTGCCGCTTTCCAGTGTCAGCAAAGTGGCCACGCGGTCTTTATTCGCGCTGATATGGGCCGACATCTTTTGTATCATTCTCGCGCGCTCAACAGGCCGCAAGTCCGCCAATGAGCGATTTTCGCGCACAGCCACCGCCGCTTGCACCGCCCGATCGACGTCAGCGGCATCGGCTGCTGCTTGCAAGGCGAGCGCTTCGCCGGTGTTGGGATTATCAACCGCAATCGCGCCCGCCCCGCCGTCAACCCAATGGCCGTTAATGTAGTTTTTATAGAGTTCCTGAACCGCTGACATAGGACACCTTTCTTGTTCGCTGTGCGCTTGGTTAACCGCCTGAGCCGGGCGCGTCATGCGACTTCGCGACCCGGTATTCAAATTAGCGCCATTGCGCGCCAAGCAGGATTACAGGACGTTAGACCATGCGACGCTGTTGCTTGCGTTCCGAACGTGTTTCACCGGCCTCAATGGGGTAGAAATACAGGACCGGTCCCTCAGACTTCTTGAGTAAACAAGCATGACCAAAAGCTCACACTATGACACTCTGATCATTGGCGCTGGCGCAGCGGGGATGCAAGCGGCGGCTTTTGCCGCTGCGCGTGGGGGTTCCGCCTTGGTCATCGATCACGCCAAAGCCCCGGGCGAGAAGATCCGTATTTCCGGCGGTGGTCGGTGTAACTTCACGAACATGGGCGCTGAGCCAAAGAACTTTCTGTCCCAAAACCCTCACTTCGCCAAATCGGCGCTGAAGCGCTACACGCAATGGGATTTCCTCGATCTGGTGGTCCAGCATGGCATCGCCTATCACGAAAAGACGCTCGGTCAGCTGTTCTGTGACAACAGCGCTAAGGACATCATCGACATGCTGCTCGACGAGATGGCGCAGGTCGGGGCAACGTTGTGGTTGCGGACCAAGGTGCTGTCGCTGTCCAAGTCGGAAACCGGCTTTTCCATACGGGTTGAGCGCGAAGGTCAGGAGCATGCCTTGACCGCCGCAAACGTGGTTGTCGCCTGTGGCGGGAAATCAATTCCGAAGATGGGCGCCAGCGGCTATGGCTATCAGCTGGCCCAACAGTTTGGGCTGGCGCTGACGGAAACCAGACCAGCGCTGGTCCCGCTAACGTTCACGGACACCCTGCTCGACGAGTGCAAGGCGCTGGCTGGGGTCGCAGCAGATACGGTCGTCCACCACGGAAAAACAGCGTTTGAAGAAGCGATTTTGTTCACGCATCGCGGCTTGTCCGGTCCGGCTGTTTTGCAGATTTCCAGCTATTGGCGGGAAAGCAGCGCCATCGAGGTCAATCTGGCCCCCGGCTGGAATGCGGAAGCGGCGCTGAAACGCTGGCGGGTGGACGCGGGCAAGCGCAACCTTTCGACCCTGCTCGCAGACATCCTGCCCAATCGATTGGTGCAATCGATCCTTGGCCCGCAATTGGCACAGGCGCGTGTGGGCGACCAGTCGGACAAGACCCTGAACCGCTTGGCCGAACGGATCAACCGGTGGGAAGTCATGCCGACCGGCTCGGAAGGCTACCGCACCGCCGAAGTCACCTTGGGAGGGGTCGATACCGCTGGCCTTGAGTCCAAGACCATGGAAGCGCGCACCGTTCCGGGCCTCTATTTCATTGGTGAAGTTGTCGATGTAACCGGGTGGCTGGGCGGCTATAACTTCCAGTGGGCGTGGTCATCGGGCTGGGCCTGCGGCACTGCGATTGCAGAAAAAACGCCATCCTGATGACGCGTTCTCGCGCGATGTGAGGAGCGATCCCGATACACCGTTACCCCATTGGTTCTGGTGTATAGGCGCAATCGCGATGCTCGATTTCTCCACGTTAGACCGTGCTTGGAGCACGGTATTCGATCAGTTCGCCCAGCGCGTTGCTGCGACGGCGACGGGAGAAGGGCTGGAGACCGCAAAACTGCTTCAGGCGCACGCCAATCGGCGCCCTCACTGGCAGCTTCATGCTCATGATGTTGTGCTGGCTGGTACGCTAGCCGCGATGGATCGCGACCCTTTGGTCGAAGCGCTTGAGCGACTTTCACCGTTTCTTGCCTGGAATACGCGCGGCGTGTTCACAGATAGCAGCGCCACCAATCGAGCCTATGTCGAGCTGCTTGGGCCCGACGGCATGTTGCAGACGGACGAGATACGGCTGGGGGTCTATTGGCACGATCGCCACACGTTTTATCCGCGCCATCGGCACGAAGCGGTGGAGTTGTATCACGTTGTTTCCGGCACTGCCCTTTGGCAGCACGTCAGCGAGGAATGGGTGCCGCGTCCGCCTGACAGCTTTGTGCTGCACCAATCCAATGAAGATCACGCCACCAAGACGCTCGATCAGCCGCTGCTTGCGCTGTGGTCGTGGTTGGGTGACATCAGCTTCGACACCTATTCCATGGATCAAGCGCCAGCGGAGTTAGGCACCGAGTTCCGCGATTTCGCACGCAATTAGCGCGGCCAACCTCGCATTATTTTCAACCAAACGGATATTGGTGGCGAGACTGTCGCCGCCCGTCAGTTCCGTGACACGCGCCAGCAAGAAAGGCGTGGACTCCTTCCCCGCCACCCCCTGCGCCTCTGCTTCGGCCAGCGCTTGCTCGACCGCGCTGTCAATGCGGGTGCGGGGCATGGCGAACTCGGCGGGGACCGGGTTGGTAACCAGCACGCCGCCCCGCAGTCCAAAGCCCCATTTCGCCTGCAGCAACCGTGCGATTTCAGCTGGACTGTCGACCCGGTGATCAACCTGTAAACCCGTGTCCGGGGTATAGAAACCAGGCAGATCATCGGTGCCATAACCCAGTACCGGAACGCCGTGGGTTTCGAGGTATTCCAGCGTTTTAGGCAGGTCAAGAATGGCCTTTGCCCCTGCGCACACCACCGCGACATCCGTTTGTGCCAATTCCTGCAGGTCCGCAGAAACGTCCATCGACCGCTCAGCCCCGCGATGCACACCGCCGATCCCGCCGGTGGCAAACACGCGGATCCCTGCGCGGTCGGCAAGGATCATCGTCGATGCCACCGTCGTGGCACCATCCTGGCCCGTCGCCATGATTTGCGGCAGGTCGCGGCGGCTGATTTTCGTGACGTTCAGGCCTTTCTTGCCCAAATACTCGATTTGATCTGGCGTTAGTCCCACGGTGGGCTTTCCGCCTATCACAGCAATCGTCGCAGGAACGGCCCCGTTATCCCGCACGTGCTGTTCGACCGATAGGGCCGTTTCGACGTTGCGGGGATAGGGCATGCCGTGGCTGATAATCGTCGATTCAAGCGCAACAACGGGTTTGCCCGCCTCCAGCGCCGCTCGGACGGAGTCTGAGGTTTCGATCATGGGGTGGGTCATGGCTTATGGGCCTCTTGTTCGGAACGGACCGCAGCCTCGCATAGGCCGGGGTGAATGGCGCGCGACGATTGCAGCGACAAGCTCGCCGCCGCCTGCGCCCACGGCAAAGCCTCGGACAGCGGCAATCCAGCAAGGTACGTATCGACCAGCGCTGCCATCAACGTATCGCCTGCGCCGGTTACGGATTGGATGGAAACCGGAAAAATGGGTTGGGCAAAAACGTCGCCATCAGCGTCACTGCCCCAAACGCCGTCCCGACCTTGCGAAATCACCACGCGCTTGACACCCAAGTCGTGCAAGGCACGGGAAAGATCCTCAACCGGGCTGTCTTCAGACCGCCCCGTCAAGGCTGCTGCCTCGATGCGGTTTGGCTTCAGCAATGTGATCCGGCTCAACCACGGGAGCAGTTTCACAGCTTTTGTGACGCTCACCGGCTCCGCAAAAACAGGGATATTGGATTGGGTGTTGGAGAAGATAAACGCCAAGGCATCTTCACTGAGATTTGCATCAACAACCCAAGCTTTGGCGTCTTCGAGATCCCGCATTCGCTCGGCCAGTACCTTTGGCGTCAGTGCGTTGACCAAATCCATATCGTTGATCGCCAACTGCATCTCACCGGCGGAATCTAGAACGGACAAATAGGTTGAGGTTGTTTGCTCGGGCACACGAAGCGTAGCGCGGAGATCCACACCGGCAACCGACGTTTGCCGAACGATGTCTTCAGCGAAGCCGTCATCACCCAGCGCGGCGATCAGCTTGGTCAAGCGGCCCAGGCGCGCCAAAGCTTCCGCAATGTTGCGACCAACACCGCCCGCGCTGGCCCGCACCGTTCCGGGAAGAGAATCACCGCTGCGCATGGCGACGGCGGCTTGTCCCGAAAGGTCCATGTTCGCACCGCCGATCACGACGATGGGCGGGGTTTTTGCTTCTGACTTCACCAGTGTGATTGACTCTTTCTATCCGCACTCAACAAAGACGCAGTTTTGTGTCCCGAAAGAGCCAGACCGCGCATGTTCCCTAGCGATAGAGGGCAATCCGGCTCACGGCAAGGTCAGCTTCGAAATCACGAGCGTAGGCCGTAACGTTCAAGCGGTTAATGGTTGAGGGATCCAGCGGCTGGCGAAAGGATTCGCTGGTGAAATCAGACCACGGCAACCGAATGCGCGTCCACGTGTCAGTCGTTGCAAAAGTGTGCTTGTAGAACCGCCACGGGGGGAAGCTGCGGGTTGTGGTGACATGGATGTTGTAATCCTCACCATTGCCCAGCACGTCAACTTCAATGCCAGAATATTGCTCTGCATCAATCCGCCGACCATCAATGCGCAGGCTTACTTGAATAAATCCACCGTTCTGCGCGGTGCTGACGTCACCATAAAGGCGGATAGCGACGCGCTCATCGACCATTTCATAGGCGCCGCCCCCGTTGGAAACGCCGCCCATAACGCGGTCGGAGGTGTAAGACCACCGGCCACCAATCGTTGCATCGGGCGCGGATGCAAAGTCATCAATGACCAACGTATCCGGCGCGGCATTAACCCCGTCGGCGTCACCCGTTGCCCCAACTTCCAAAGGCCCGGCTAACGCCAGTGCTGTTCCAAACCCCGCTGCAAGATGCAGCGCTTTGCGTCGATTTAAAGCCATTCGGTAAACTCTTTCACACCATCTACCCCCTGAGCTAGATGAGAGCTGGTCGGTTTCAACAGCCGGTGGGGTAAAAAGCGGTGGGACGCTAGCAGTCCAGGGGCTTGGGTGTCCTGTTTGCCAACCATCAAAAAAGCCCGCCCATCGACAGCTTGTCGAAACTAACCCCCTAAAACGAAACAAAAGTTTCCATAAGGCGCTTCTATTTCAAATAAAATATGATTGTTATTGGTTGTCGGACAATATTTCATTCGGTTCGTACACTTTGTGCTAAACGATTAATCGCAATAAAATAACAAATTAAAAATGTAATGTCATGGTTACCGCATCTAAAACGCAAACGGATTTCAGAAAATCCACATCTCAATTCACACTTATTTTTATTTGCGTTAGCTCTATGACTGCGCTGGCGATTGCGTCTGCGTTTTTCATTTATTCCACTTTTTTCTACGCCGTCATTCAGGATAGCTTCAGAATTTCATCTGTTTTCTGCAAATTCTACACAAGCTTTTTCATCGCCGGCCTTTTCATACCCACAGAACTTTATTTGCAATTTGTCCGCCGCCGAAGCCTGATCCAGTCGGCGTTTCTCTTGCTGCTAGTGGCATTTGCGTTCGATACCATTGCATCCACCATCGCGTTTTATCAGCCAGACAACCTCTTTTTCGCTTACCTCGCGTCTTCGATTGGGCTGGAGCGGTACTCATTGCTTTTGCTCGCGAACGAGATGCTGGCGTCTGCACTGGGAATCCTCGCGGGCATTGCGGCGTTGGTTGTCTTCAAGCCCTTGCTGATCAAACTCAACCTTATTGACCAACGTCGCGACTATCCCTCTAATCAACCTGTGTGATTTCCCACGGTTCATGAGGCTTTGTGATGAAGATCGACCCGACCCTTGTTGATGCGTTTCAGCGCGATGGCGCCGTGGTGGTCCGAGGCTTGTTCGCTGACTGGATCGACGAAATCGCCCAAGGCATCGAGCAAAACATGGCCGAACCCGGTCCTTATGCCGCTGAGAACCTTCAAGACGGTGAGCGGGGCCGCTTCTTTGACGACTATTGTAACTGGACGCGGATCTCCCCGTTTGAGCAAGTCATTCGACGCTCACAGGCTGGCGCTGTCGCTGCGCAGTTGATGGCAAGCAAGCAGGCGCAGTTCTTCCACGATCACGTGCTCGTCAAAGAACCCGGCACCGCAAAAGCCACCCCTTGGCATCAGGATAGCCCCTATTACTTCGTTGAAGGTGAGCAAACCGTCAGCTTCTGGACCACCGTCGAACCCGTCACCAACGCGACCTTGCGCTGTGTTGCCGGCTCCCACCACTGGCCCAAACCCGTGCTGCCCACACGCTGGCTCAAAGAAGACAAGTTCTACCCCAACGAAGAAGACTATATCCCCGTCCCTGATCCGGATGCAGAAGGCATGAAGGTGTTGGAATGGCATTTGGAGCCCGGCGATGCCGTTGCTTTTAACTTCAAAACCTTGCACGGCGCGCGCGGAAACACTGCCACACAGCGCCGTCGCGCATTTTCACTGCGCTTTGTTGGGGATGATGCCCGCTATGTCGAACGTCCCGGCCCAACCTCACCCCCCTTTCCCGGTCACGATATGATGGCCGGACAGCGGCTGCGCGAAGACTGGTTCCCCGTGATCAGCGGTCAGTGATTCAACGCGGGCTGCTTACGGTCCTGACACTCATTGCATTTGCAGGAAACTCCATTCTGAACCGAATGGCGCTGGCCGAAGCGCTGATTTCCCCTGAAGCCTTCGCCGCCATTCGGCTGACCAGCGGCGCGTTGGCCTTGGGCCTCATGGTCAGTCTTCACCAAGGAAACACGCGATGGCTGGGCAAAGGCTCAATCATCGGCGCCACGGCACTGGGCGTCTATGCCATTGGCTTTTCCTTTGGCTATCTGCGCATCGATGCGGGCTTGGGGGCTTTGTTGCTGTTTGGCGTGGTGCAAATCACCATGTTCGCCGCAGCCTTAATCCAACGCCAAGAAACAATCAGCAGCGCTCGTTGGTTCGGGACCGCTGTCGCCTTTGGTGGACTGGTCCTGCTGCTGCTACCCGGCACCGTCGCGCCCTCGCCCGTGTTTGCGGCGATGATGGTTGTCAGTGCGATTGCTTGGGGCGTTTATTCGCTCGTGGGAAAAAACGCGACAGACCCGCTGGCCAGCACAGCCGCAAACTTCCTCTGCGCCGCACCAGCGGCATTGTTGGTCTGGGCCTTTATCCCGCCAACCACAGCGCTGACACCTCAAGGGGTCGGTCTTGCGTTGCTGTCAGGGATCGTGACGTCGGGGATGGGGTATGCCCTGTGGTACGCCATCCTGCCCCAACTGCGCACCACGACCGCCGCACTTACGCAAGTCACCGTGCCGATCATCGCGGCGCTGGGCGGTATTTTGCTGTTGGGCGAAGGCTTGACGATCACGTTTATCGCCTCTGCAGCTTTGGTGCTGGTGGGTGTGGCGGTGTCGCTCAGGCGCTGACTGCGGCTCTACCTAACGGTTGTCCTCGTACCATTCCTTGATCAGCAAACGCTCCTCCGGCAGCATATTCGACTTGTTCGCCGGGGGCATCGCACCGCTGATCGCCGACTGCATATAGATCCGCTTGGCATGCAGCGCCGTATCGGCCGGCACCTCTAACGCCACCCCTTTCGGCGCACCATAGAGGCTGGGCCAAGCCGGTTGCTCAGCGTGACAGACCGTGCAGCGGTTGGTGATGATGGTGTGCACGCCGTCGAACTCCGCAGCCGACATCAACCGTGCCTGCTGTGGGCTGAGCGAAGAAGCCTGCGCCTCGCCCCGGTCGCCTTTGAACACAAACGGCCAAACCGACAGAGCAATCACAATCGCAAACAGCACAAACGCCGCGCTCCACGTCCACATGGGGTTGCCCTTGCGCGCATCTCGGGTGTTGAAGAAATGGCGAATACACACACCGATCAAGAACACCAGCGACGCAATCAACCAATTGTACTTACTGGCAAACACCAGCGGGTAGTGGTTGCTCAGCATCAGAAACAGCACAGGCAGGGTTAGATAGTTGTTGTGGGTCGAACGTTGCTTGGCAATGACCCCATACTTGGGATCCGGCGCCCGACCAGCCCGCAAGTCTGCGGTCACGATTTTCTGGTTCGGAATGATGACCATGAACACGTTGGCCGACATAATCGTCGCCGTCGCTGCCCCCAAATGCAGCATGGCCGCGCGGCCACTGAACACTTGCGTATAGCCCCACGCCAGCGCGACGAGCACAAGAAATAGAAAGATCATCAACCGCGTGTTGTCGTTCCCAAACCGGCTCTTACACAGTCGATCGTAAAAGACCCAGCCGAGGATAATCGATCCAAGCGAAATCAGAATGCCGACCCAAATCGGAATATCCAACACGTTCGGATCAACCAAATACAGGTCCGCCCCCAAGTAGTAGATCAGCACCAGCATGGCGAAACCCGTCAACCATGTGCTGTAGCTTTCCCATTTGAACCACGTCAAATGCTCAGGCAGGTTTGGCGGCGCGACGTTGTACTTTTGAACGTGATAGAAGCCGCCGCCATGCACTTGCCATTCTTCGCCGTTCACCTTCTCCGGCAAAGGGCCATCCCGTCGCAAGCCAAGGTCCAGTGCGATGAAATAGAACGACGATCCCACCCATGCGATTGCCGTCGTGACGTGCGCAATACGAAAGGCAGTCTCAAGCCATTCCACAAGAATGGGAAAAATAGCGATATCCATCAGCGGCGCTCAATTCTTTACAAGTTCATCCGCAGCTTAGGACAGGTTGCGACAGACTTGAAGCGAACAGATCGTCACTGGCTCCAACGATAAACACCGCCACGGGTCTCATCGTTCAGAAGATAGATCGCGCCATCTGGCCCAACCTCCACATCGCGCAATCGGCCCAAGCGACGATCAAGAATAACCTGCTCGCCCACGACTTGGTTGCCCTCGACCTCCACATGGTACAGTTGCTTGAACTTCAGCGAGGTAACCAGCAAATCGCCCTCGTACGCCGGAAACTGCGAACCGGTTGGAACGAAGGTCATGTCACTGGGCGCGATCGATGGCGTCCAATGCCAAACACTATCGGCAAAGCCCGGTGCGCGGGTGCCTATCCCAATTTCGCCACCCCCATATTGCTCGCCATAGGTCAGCAGCGGCCATCCGTAATTCTCACCCGCAGAAAGGATGTTGATCTCGTCGCCGCCCTGCGGGCCATGCTCATTGGTCCAAACCGCGCCCGTATCGGGATGAATGGCCATGCCTTGAGGGTTGCGATGGCCAAAGGTAAAGATTTCTGCGCGCGCACTTTCCTGCCCAACAAAAGGATTATCCGCTGGAATACTCCCATCGCGGTTCAATCGGATCACGGCCCCCAAGTGGGTATCAACGTCCTGTGCGCTCTTCTCCTCCAACCGATCGCCCAAGCTGAGATAAACGAACCCTTCAGGATCGATTCCAATGCGGCAACCAAAATGATGGAAGCCATAGCTGGGGTTTGAGGACTGAAACAGCACGCTAAAATCCATCAACGCAGCGCCTGCCAACCGACCCTTGCCCAAAGTCGTGGCCGACCGCCCAAGCGAGGCTTCGCCGCTGTAGCAAACAAAGACCTCCCCGCGATCGTACAAAACGTCGAGCATCCCGCCCTGCCCGCCAGCAACCACGTCCGGCGCGCCACGAACACGCTGGGCTGTGCCTTGGACCACGTTCACCAAACTCAGTCCCCCCGGCCGTTCCGAGACGAGCAGATGCTCTTCATCAACGAAGCTCATCCCCCACGGGTTTTCCAACATCGGGCTTACCCGCCGCAATTCTTCAGCGTTGGCCGCGGCACACAGGGCCAGAACCGCCCCAAGAAATGCCGCAGCCGTCGTTTTCATCACTGTATTCAGCCTCATCAGCAAGCTCCCGTTTCGACTGCATCGTGCAAGGATCGTATCCATGCAAATTGGACCATTTTCATTCGATTGCCAGATCAAACAGCAGCACTGACCAAACCCTGCTAAATCTTGCCCTAGCGGCATGTCCGCCCCACACTCGCTTGCCATACAAAACGAAGAGATTTTAGACACGCATGACCAAGCCATTTACCGATCTTATCAGCAGCATGACCGCCACCGACGACCAAACGTTTCGCGTTGAAATCCCCGAAGGTTGGGCGCAGGGACAATCGACCTATGGCGGACTAACCACCGCGCTGGGTTTAGAGTCGGTCCTGCGAACCTACACGGACTTGCCGCCGCTGCGCTCCGCAATGGTCAATTTCGTCGGTGCCGCGGGCGGCGTTTTGACCGTACAGCCTGAGATGATCCGCCAAGGACGATCAATGACGGTCGCGCAGGCGGATGTGATGGCTGAAAAAGGCCTTGCAACACGGTCGACATTTTCGTTTGGCGTTGGCCGAGAAAGCGTGTTTGACGAAACGCATCTGCCAACACCCGACTTGCCCGAACCCGATGCTGCCGAGGACTACTTTGCCGGTCCGGGCCGGCCTTCCTTCACACAGTTTTTCGACTCAAAACTTGCCGCCGGCGGATTGCCACGCAGCGGGTCGGATCAAACGAACCATTATATTTGGGTGCGATTTGCTGAAAATCTTGACGCGTCGATGGTGTCTTTGTTGGCGCTGGCTGATATGCCGCCGCCTGCCATGATGCCAAAGTTCACCAAGCCCAAGCCAATCTCATCGCTGACGTGGATGGTGAATATGCTGCAGGAAAACCCCCAACCCTACAAAGACGGGTGGTGGCTGCTGCAGTCACGCGCAGAGCATGCGTCTCAGGGCTATTCAAGCCAAGACATGATCGTCTGGGGCGCAGACTTGCGCCCAGTTATCGCCGGCCGACAGTTGGTGGCGATTTACCTCTAAGCCCGACGAACAGGTCTAGAGGGCTATAACCGAGGGGTATTCGGGGCGGAAATAAAACCGCCCCAAACCCACGATTATGAACTTACTGTTCAACCTGCAGGTTTACAGCGGAGGTCTTGCCCCGTGCGCTATCGACCTTCAGCTCGTAAGAGATTGACTGACCATCTTTGAGGCCAGACAAGCCGGAGCGCTGAACTTCGGAGATGTGAACAAAAACGTCCTGGCCGCCTGCGCCTGGCTCGATAAAGCCATAGCCTTTGGTTTCATTGAACCATTTAACGGTACCGGTTTCCATGTGGGTATTCCTTCATAGTCTTAAGAATGACTGCGCCTACCTCAGGCAGCAGCCTCGCTCGGCCTCTTGGCTTTGCTCGGTGAACCGCGGTCAGACCGCGGGTTGTTTGCAGGCGCAGCGTTTTGGCGCTGGCCCTTGTTCTTGCCCTCCGCAGCAGAAGCAGCACGCGGCTGCCCCTTGCGGTGATTGCCAGGCTTCGGCCGTTTCTTCGGCGAGCCCTTCTTCTTTGGACGAACAGTCTCTTCACGGGCGAAACGCTCGCGATCATCGCTTTCAGCGTCTACGCGGGCCCGGATTGGATTCCAAACCGGTGCATCGGGGTCGCGCTTTGGCGGACGAGCCTCAGCATCATCCCGGCGATTTGGCTTTGATGGCCGCGCGGGCTTCTTAAACTCCTGACGCGGCTTAGACTCTGGACGGGCGCGACGGTTTTCCGTTCTGCGCTCACCCGAACCCTGAGCACCCCGGCGGTTTTGACCGCGCGGTCCACCACCCTCACGACCAGCGCGACGGCGCTCGTCCTCTGGTGGTTCAATGGCAACGGCGTCCTTGTCTGGCATCTCAACATCGCGAATGTTGAGTTGCTCCATCTTGAGCTTGATCCCGGTCAACCGCTGAACGTCGTTCAGCAACTTCTGCTCCGCCGGGGCCACCAAGGAATAAGCAATGCCTTCTTTACCCGCTCGAGCGGTTCGGCCCACACGGTGAACGTAAGCTTCTGGCACGTTTGGCATTTCATAGTTGATCACGTGCGATACGTCATCAACATCGATCCCTCGCGCCGCAATATCAGTGGCAACCAAAACCGGGATTTGACCCTTTTTAAAGGACGTCAAAGCGCGGTTCCGCTCGCCCTTGGTCTTGTCACCATGCAAGGCAAAAGTCTGAATGCCCGCTTTACGCAGCAGCATTTCAACATCGTCTGCGGTTCGCTTGGTCCGCGTAAAGATGATACCGCGCTCAACAGCGTTTTGCTTAACCAGCGCGAGCAAGGACCGGCGACGGTCTCGGGCTTTGATGGAAAAGGCATGCTGCTGAATGCGTTCAACCGGCTTAGACTGCGGGCTGACTTCCGTCTCAAACGGCTTGCGTAGAAAGTCATTGGCAAGCTTGCGAATGGGCTTTGGCATGGTCGCTGACAGCAGAATCGTCTGCCGGCTCTGCGGCATGTATTCCATGATCTTCTGGATCGAAGGCATGAAGCCCATGTCCATCATCTGATCCGCTTCATCCAGCACAATCGCGTGTGTGCGGTGCAGGGCCAAGTAGCCGCTTTCGATATGGTCAATCAAGCGACCCGGTGTCGCGACGACCAAATCAGCACCGCGGTCCATGGCGCGGATCTGCGTGGTGTAGCTGGTGCCGCCAATCAACAAAGCGGAATTTGCTTTACTGAACTTTGACAGAGCCCGCGTGTTGTCGAGGATCTGCATCGCCAGTTCGCGCGTTGGTGCAACAATCAAAGCCCGGCAGTGGCGCGGACCTGCTGATTGCTCCTCTTCGGCAATCTTGTGGAGCAAGGGCAGCACAAATGCTGCGGTTTTGCCTGAGCCTGTCTGTGACAGACCCACGCAATCACGACCTTCCATAGCAGCGGGGATAAGCGCGCTTTGGATGGGCGTCGGGGTGGTGAAACCTTGCGTGGTTACACCGCGAAGAACAGCCTCGTTCAAGCCGAGGTCTTCAAAATTCGTCAAAAGCTGGGGAATCTTTCATTTGGCCCGCGTGGTAGAGCGGGGCGTTGGCAGACAAGGTAAAGGTTGCAAAACACCGGCGGGCACTGCTCGCCGAAACAAAAAGGGCAACGATCACTCAAGAAAACTGCCGGCCGCCGACACCGGAAGCGCCGTACGTGAATTCGATAAACCACGGAAAACGGTGTTTCCCAAGAAAAATCGTCAGCAAGTCTCACCTGCGCTGATCGCGGTTTAACGATTTTCAAGACAATATCGGACGTCAAACGGCTGCAAGAGAGACGAAATGGCTCCACGGAAGGCAATCCGCTTCAGCCCTGAAACGCCCTATTTACAGCGAGGTTCAGGCTTCGTCCTGAACCTCTGCCACGTGGCGAACGTAGGGGTGGAGCTGTCAGGGCTGGCGCGCAGCGACACCGCCGACAGGCGGCTTGGCCTTGACGGCGGGAGGGGACAAAGTCCCCTGATGCCTTAAGCGAAGACCGAGGCGACAGCCGACTTGGCCGCCATCGGCCAAGCCCGCCTGTCTCAGGATTTAAACGTCAGTACACGTCCCGCGCGTAGCGCTTGGCCTTTTTCATGGCATTGACGTAATCACGAGCACCCGCTTCATCGATGCCAGCGTGTTCGGCGATAAGTGCATGTAAGGCCTCATCGACGTCTTTGGCCATGCGCGTTGCGTCGCCACAGACGTAAAAGTGTGCGCCCTGCTCCAGCCAATCGAACATTTCTTTGCCGTTCTCACGCATCCGGTGCTGCACGTAAATTTTTGCCTCTTGATCACGGCTAAAGGCCAAGTCCAAACGCGACAGCAGCCCGTCTTTGCTCATGGCTTCGAGTTCATCTTCATAGATGTAATCGTCAGCCCGCGTTTGATCGCCAAAGAACAACCAATTACCGCCACTGGCACCGGTCGCCTGACGCTCTTGCAAGAAGGCTCTGAATGGCGCAACGCCTGTGCCCGGTCCAACCATAATGATCGGCACATCGCCCTTCTCTGGGACGCGAAAGTTCTTGTTGGGCGACATGAAGACTTGAACGCGATCCGCATCCCCCACCCGATCTGCTAAATACCCCGACGCCACACCTTGATGCAGGCGCTTGTTTTGGTGGTACTGCACGGTTGAGATCGTCATGTGCACGCTGTCCTCGTGCACTTTAGAGGAGGAAGAAATCGAGTACGCGCGGTGCTGCAAAGGGCGGAACAGCGTGCTGACTTCATTCAGATCCAATTCGATCTTTGGAAAATCCAGCAACAGATCCAGCGAATCTTTGTTCCAAACGTAATCTTCCAGCGTTTGCTTATCGTTGTGCTCTAGGACGTGCGCCAGCTCATCATCGCCCGACTTCATCGCAACCATCTTCAGGAAGTCTTTCGATGGCGTGGAAATCTCCCAATCCCGCAGCATGAGTTCGGCCAAAGGGCGGTCCTGCCCGGGCACGGCGGTATCGGGTTTCATGCTCAGACGCTCAAGCCATAAGTCTACCAAAGCCGGATCGTTAACCGGCAGCACGTTGACAGCATCGCCCGCTTCATAGGTGGGTGCGTCGTCACCGGGCAGAGCAACTTCGTAGTGCCGGATGTCCTTCTTGGACCCGGGACCAGACAAGCGTCGGTTGACGGTCAAAGTCGAGCTGTAGGGGTTTTTGCGCGTCCATTTTGACTTCGTGCTCGCAGCAGGCGCAGTCGGCACCGCCCCGCCACTGGCGGGGGCCGCTTCAGCGATCATGGGTGCGAAAACATCCATCACACCAGCCGACCATTCCGCGGCCAGGTCTTCATAATCCACGTCACAATCAACCCGGCCCACAATCCGCTGTGCGCCCAGTTGCTCGAAACGCTTGTCCAGCATTTTACCTGCCGCACAGAATTCGTCGTACGCCGTATCACCCAAGCCCAAAACCGCGAACTTGGTCGCTTCCAAGCGCGGAGCGGTATCGCTTTCCAGCGCTTCCCAGAACATGTGCCCGTTGTCCGGCATTTCACCTTCGCCATAGGTCGAGGCGATGATCAGGACGTTTTCCATCTCGGCCAAGGCATCCATTTCGACATCGTCGAGTTGATGCATCCGGGCCTGCGCACCAGCACCGCCCAGCGACAAGGCCATCTCTTCGGCCAGCCCTTCCGCGTTACCAGTCTGGGTGCCAATCAGAATATCCACCGCAAAAGACGACACGCCGCTGCCCGTGGATACCGACATTTCAGCCTGCATCGCCATACCGGCGTAATAGCCCTGCAACCAAGCCCGCTGTTCTGCGGACAGAGGCATAAAGTCAGGGATGGTAAGAATTGGTTTCATCGACATCATTCCTTTACCCTTTCCCTAAGACGCCAGCTTAACGATTTCAGCACTGGACGCCTTGGCGAACAGTTCATCCAGACTTGGAATAGCGCCCAAGCGGTCACGGTTGACTTGGTCCTGGTGCTCGATCCAAGCAAACGTGCCAAAGCCGTCTGCCAGACGCACGTTCCGCAAATCCAGCGCGCGCTTGTAATCGCGCATCCGCTTATCGGAAATAAGCACCGCCAGTTCTTCGTCGCTGTATGTCGTCAGTGCAGATTTAGCAAAGGCCGACAGCTTCGAGAGAACCGTGAAATCTTCGGTCAAAATCAGTTTCTGCGCTGCAATATCCAAAGACAAGGGCGCCACGACGGCATCCTTCCCCAGCGACTTCGCCAAACGATCCCGCGCAACGTTTTGCGCGATTGCCAGCACCGCTGAGGTGTTGACCAACTCGTACATGCGCGCGGGCTCAAAGTCCGGTGCCTGCGGGTTGGGTACAGCGCCGCCCATCAGTGGCTCACGGTCCTTAATGGCACGCTTGAGCTTTGTCAGCTGATGGGTGACCATCGCAAAGGCCATTTCGTCCGCCAAATCCTTGCGAGACTTCTTCGCGACGATGTGCTGGTAGTTTTGGTAATCTTCCAGCGCAAGCGGGGTTGCGTAACGGAAGTGCTTCACCTCCGCATCCCAATTCTCCAAGATCGCAGCACCCCGTTGAGAGCCCGTGTGCGCCACATGCCGTTCCAGCATGGCGCGAGCAGCATCCCGATGATGGCCCGACAACGGGTCATCCGCCGCCAAATCTGTCAGTGAAACAGAATCGCGGGAGTAGAACATGTCCAGCAGGCCTTTGGGGTCATACTGATAAGCCACACCGCCCGACATGCCGTTGCAGAATCCATAGCCAAAGCGCCCAAGGTTCAGCACCGCACCGTTGGTCATGTATTCGCACCCAAAATCACCAACGCCTTCGATAACAGCCGTTGCGCCGGAATTTCGAACGCAGAAGCGATCGCCAGCCGCGCCTTCGACGAACAGCTCGCCGCCGGTTGCGCCAAACAATGCAAAATTGCCGATCAGGGCGTTTTCAAGCTCACCGCCACCGGGCGAAACAATCGCAACGATACCGCCGGACTGGCTCTTGCCAACGCCATCGTTGGCCGTACCCCGATGGTGCATCACCATACCCGCGTTACAGAACGCCCCGTAGGACTGCCCAGCCGCACCGTGCGTGTTGATGCGTAGCGACTGCGGCAGCAGCGCGCGATGACCACGATCATCCGCACCAATCATCGGCGATTTCTGGGCTGTGACGTCGTCCATTTCGTGCTGAAGCAAGCGCTCGACATCGATGGCCAGCTGTCCACCGGTGGTCTTGTTCCGGTTGCTGAGGCGCTTGTCGTAATCAATGGTGATGCTTTCGGCCTCAGCGCTCAGCAGCTGTGGGCGCACTTGATCCCAAAGGGCATCATCAACCTCAAAGTTCGCTTCCAAATACACCGGATCATCGATTTTCCGCTCCGGCAGAATGGCCAGCATCCGGTTCATATCCATCTGACCGACATTGTTCTCGTGGTCCAAGAGCTGCAGCAGATCCGTCCGGCCCCGCGCCTCCTGCAAGGACGACAGCCCCAGAGACGCCAGAATCTCCCGAACCTCATGCGCCACGTTGATCAGGTACTGCGCCAGTGCCCGTGGATCGCCTTCAAAGGCTTCCGCGTTGGTCGTCAGGCCAGCGGGACATTTGATGTTACAATTCTTCGCCATCACGCACTTGAGCATCATCAAAGCAGTCGTGCCGAATTCAAAACTATCACCGCCCAACAGTGCGGATTTAACCACGTCGGACCCGGTTTGATGCGCGCCGGAGCAGCGGAGCCGTACCTTCTTGCGCAATCCCGTGCGACAGAGCGCCTGATGGACTTCCGCCAAACCGATTTCCGCAGCCCGTCCGGTATTCTTCAGCGAGGTTACCTGCGCGGCACCTGTACCGCCGGTATTACCCGCAATGTTGATCAAGTCCGCACCTGCCTTGGCGACGCCAACAGCAATCGTACCAATGCCCTCCGAGGACACCAACTTTACGATCACCCGCACGCGAGCAGCCTTACAGTCGTGGATCAACTGGGCCAAATCTTCGATGGAATAGGTATCGTGATGCGGCGGAGGGGAGACCAGCTCGACCCCCGGTGTACCGCCACGCGCCGCAGCAATTTCAACCGTGACTTTCGCGCCGGGCAGCTGCCCGCCCTCGCCCGGTTTTGCACCCTGAGCGATTTTGATTTCCAACTCTTCCAGGTTCGGATCCGCAAGATAGCCCGTCCACACCCCAAATCGCCCAGAAGCGATCTGCTTGATGCGACTAGCGCGCAGCGTACCGTAGCGGGAGAAGTGCTCCCCGCCCTCGCCCGAATTCGAAAAACCGCCGACCATGTTAATGCCGTGCGCCACCGCTTCGTGGGCCGAAGCCACCAAAGCCCCATGCGACATCGCACCGCCAGCAAAGGCCTCACAGATTTCGGAGGCTGACTGCACTTGCGATAGATCGAGCGCTGCATCGATGACCTGCACCTTGCCTTCCGCTGCCGTACCAGCAACGGCCGCTTCGATCGTGTCCGCAGCCACGCCCTGAACAGCCAGCGAAATGTTGCCGCGCCAGTCAAACAGCGCCAACTTGCCCCGGATTGCGTCCGCATCCTTGCAGTCGCTCATATCCAGTGGGAAAGACAGCACGTCGCGCAAAGCCGCCGGACGCCGTGTCCGCTCCTTCCCCATCATTTCGATGAAGGCGCGGTAGCCCGGTGTCATCTCAAAACCATTGATCTCGTCCGGTGTGCGACGGTCGAAACTCGTGTCCACGTAGGCACGATCATCAACACCAAAGGCATCAAACAAGCGGCTTACTGTGTTCAGCGACATGTCTTCGTCGCTCAATTCGATATCATTGGCCTTTGCTGTGCCTTTCGACGCCAGCTTGATCGGTTCAGCGGTCAGATCTTCGAACCCGCGAACAGCAACCAAGCCATAAGAGTGTCCAGCACCATCGTTCCGCTCTTTAAACAAGCCCAACAACGGAATATCGCCTTCTTCAGCCACCGACAGCGCGTGCGTGTGCCAGTCAAAGGCGCTCTTGACCACCGTTTCAAAGCCAACACCGCCAACAGGCGCGTTCATGTTCGGAAAGAAGTCCGCCAACTTGCCGCTGTTGGTATCAAAGAAGTTTGGTTCAAAGAACTCACCGCCGATGTAGGATTCAGCGGTACACAGACCAACCTTCCCCATCGTTTTCATCAGCGCCTTTTCGCAGCCTTTGACGTACTTCTTAATCGCTGCCGCCTGATCTTCGGCCGACGCGTACTTATCTTGCGCGCGAGCAACCACTGACAGCGGCATCACCGCCGACGCGCCAAAGCCCAAAGCGGTTGAGACGTGGTGGGAGGACGCGATTTGTCCGCTCTCCACGATGATCGATGCGTTAAACCGCAACCCCTCGGCGATCAAACGCTGGTTCAGCGCTGCAACAGCCAAAATAAGCGGCAAAGCCGCGCGGGTTTTGCTTACATTCCGGTCGGACACAATGATGATCCCACCCTGCGCCCGCACGGTGGCCTCAACCGCATCACAAAGCGTCGCCAACGCCCCTTCAAGGGCAGCCGCATCCACGGTTTCCCCGTGATCGAACAGCATATCAAAGCGCTTGACCGGCGCTTCAGCCTGCGCTTCCAACTGCGCCATTTCCTTGGGCGTCAAAATCGGCGAAGGGATCACAATCTGCTTGGTCCGGTCTGCGGTAAACATAGGGCGCGAGCCCAATGCAACGCGCAAGGTCATGCCGTCCGCCTCACGGATGGAATCCAACGGCGGGTTGGTCACTTGGGCAAAGCGCTGGCTGAAGTACTTTGCCATGCCCCCTTCTTCATCGGTCAGGCTGTTGATCGCGTAGCCGTAGCCCATCGCGGAAACCTTTTCCGCGCCGTTCTGCAACATGGGATCCATGAGCAGCTTCAGGCTTTCTTGATTGAGGCTGTAAGCAACCATGCGCTGATGCACGTTCAAGTCAGAATCCGCGCCAGCGTCACCACCGGTTGGCACTGGAATGTCCGCCAGATTGATCCGCGCTTCTTTCAGCATCGCCGCGTAGTCTTTGCGACCCGCCAAGTCTTCCAGCGTCTCAGCGGTGTTAAACGACCGCCCGCGCGTGTGGTCGTAATACAGCGTTCCGCCCGATTTTACCCGGTCACGAGAAATCACCGTATCAGCCGGAAAATCAATCTGCCCCGCTTCGGACATCGCACACAGATATTCGTCGGTTTCAATCGAGCGCAATGGACGCAAGCCCAGGCGATCCAGGCGTGCGCCAACAACCTCGCCATCGCCAAAAATCAGCGCCGCAGGGCCATCGTTCTTTTCCTCGTACAGGGAAAAGTATTCCAGCATGTCCCGCACGTTCTGCGGCACCGATGGGTCATTTTCCCACGCGGGCGGCATCATCGCGACGACGGCCTCAATCATATCGAGTTCGTCTTCATGGATGCGGCGAGACAAGGTCTGGTCCAAGCGCGCAGAATCCGACTGGCCAACAGGCGAAATAATGCTGCGGTTCTTGGTCCGGGCGATAGCCGCCTCAGACAAGCGGTTTTTCTTGTCGGTGTTCAACTCACCATTGTGGGCCATTTGACGGAACGGTTGCGCCATGGCCGGCTGACTGTCTGTGTTGGTCGAGAAGCGTGTATGGAAGAACAGCGAGCGCGCTTCGTAATCGGTGTCTTGCAGGTCAAGGAAGTACGGCACGACCTCCCAAGAATTCAGCTGCCCTTTCAGCACCTGCGTCTTTGACGACAGGGAGACGGGGTAGAACCCAGCCAGCTCGTCCTGCGAATACGCCTGTTCTTCGATTTCCAGCAGAATGTCATAGGCCGCCTGATCGATTTGCTTGGTCGTCAGCGTGTCATCGTCTGGCACAAACACCCATTGGTGCATGTCCAACTGCGCCCCAATCGAGGCATCCAGCAGAGCGCCTTTGTTCACCGGCACGCGGCGCTGACTGATCACGTGGAAGTCGTAATGCTTTAGCGCTTTGTTGATGATGCTAATGGCCTTGCCGTGCATTTCTGTCTGCACAGGCAGGAAAAAGTTTCCAACAGCAAACTTGCCAAATTCCAGACCCTCTTCACCCGAAATCTTGGAAAAGAATTTCGGCGACAAATCCACGCAAATCCCAGCACCATCGCCTGTACCATCCGCACCCATGCCGCCCCGGTGTGGGACCGAGCAAAGGGCTTCATGCACCTTTTCGATGATGTCATGTGAGAAAGTACCCGATTTGCGCGTGATAAAGCCTACTCCACAGCTGGAGTGATCTTCTGCGAAATCGAGCAAGCTGACCGCGTGCGTATCTGTCTGCTGAGCCTGCAAATCCGTTTCCTCTCGATTATAGCGCCCTTGGGACACTAAAGGGCCATCATGCTTCCACACGACGACCCAAATTTATGTCTGCATTGCTGACCTATTTATTCGCTTTTAGCACAAGAGAACCAGTTTCCGCTCGTCTAACTGCTATGCGCAAACTTAATGTTACGTGTTACTGCGGCTGATAGGCGCGGTTTGTTCGGATTTATGGCCCTGCTGCGCAAGATTGTTGCGCCGTCTGCGACGATCCGTCGGCTCAATTACGAAATGAGCTGATCCGAAAACGGAGAAGAACCAGCCCAATACACCCTCGATTCCCTGCGTAAGCTGAACATTTGTCTCGTTCCGCCACTGTGCTTGCCCGATGATTCGAGGTCGTACAGCCTTGGCCCAAGGGCTTATCAGACAGACGATCCGGCGCGCACTTCGGCGGCGTAGGCTTGGATGGCGTCCTTGATGGCCACTGCGGTTTGCGCTTTTGGCTTAACAAAGGGCGGCACGTAATCAGGGTTCAACCCGATCAGATCGTCAATCACCAAAATCTGACCGTCGCAATCTGGTCCTGCCGCGATGCCAATGGTCGGAATATCCAGTTGCTCTTTCAACGGCGTCGCCACGTCAGCGGGCACCGCCTCAATGACACAGGCAAACGCACCGGCTGCTTGATGCGCCATCGCGTCACCCAAGACGCGTTGGCCGTCCCGCTCCTTCTTGAACCCACCAACCATATTCACGTGCTGAGGAAACAAGCCAACATGCCCCAGAACAGGAATGCCGCGTTGGGTTAGAAACTCGACCGTTGGGGCCATGAGCGACCCGCCTTCCATCTTAACCCCCTGCGCACCCGTCTCTTTCAGAATCCGGGCAGCGGACTCAAAGGCTTGCTGTGGCGATTGCTCGTAGGAGCCAAACGGGAGGTCAACAATGACGCACGCTTTGCTCGTGCTATCGACGACGGCTTTACCATGCCACGCCATAACGTCGAGTGGGATTTGCACGGTGGAATTTTGCCCGTAAAGCGACATAGCGAGGGAGTCGCCGACCAAAATCAAATCACAATGCTCATCGGCCATTTTCGCCATGGGTGCGATGCCCAAGGACAAAGTGACAAGCTTTCGCTCGCCTTTTGACGCGCGAATATCCGCGGGTGATAATCGTGACATGACGGCCTTTAATACTTATTCAATGGAACCCACACCATATGCTGTAAAAGGCCGTTGTCGAAAACCTTTGCACCCGCGTTTAGTGGAAGGTGACACCCAAAAGTGCAGCACCTTTTGCTCAGCTAACCAAAGCGGGCAGTAATCGTGATTGTTATTGAACGGTGCCCATATCGAGCAGATGCATCGTCCGGGCTTCATTCAACCGGCTCATCTCATCGACCACCAATTCCTGACTGCGGAACCACGCCTTTTTGGCGTCAATCACATCGCCCGTGGTCGCAAGACCGGCACGCCGTTCTTCTTCGACGTCGGAAACGCGCGACTGGTTCTGCCTCACTTGTTGCTGAAGCTGCGCGACTGACCGTTCGAGAGAAGAAATGTTGTTCCAGCCGAAGGTGACGTTTTCAACCAAGCGCTCCAGCTCGAATACGTATTCCTGCTGCAGCCCTTTGAGTTCTTCTTCAACTCGCTTCTGCCCTGCGAACAGCCGGTTCCCTTGATACAGCGGTGCAGACAGGTTGAGCGAGAGGCCCGACTCATCCCCAAAGCTACCGTTCCGCCAACCACCGGCAAGCTGCGCACGCAGATTGATACCCGGATACCGTCCTCGCTTGGCCGCCAGCACCTCAGCTTGCTTTGCTGCAAGCCGACGTGAGAAAGCGATGATTTCAGGATGGTTCAACTGCGCCCGCGTTTGCGCTTCTTCAAGCGTCGAAGAGCGAAAGGCAAAATAGAAGTTTTCCAGCTGCTCCTGACTGACACTTGCCGCCTGTCCAGAGCCGGTCAGACGCTGCAACTGCTGTTCCGCACGTACGACTTGGTAATCCCCACGGGCGATTTCAGAGCGCGTCAGCGAGATTTCCGTCTCCACCTTGCGCAGATCAACCCGTGTCGCCACACCTGCCGACACCTGCGCTTGCAGGCCGCCGACTTGCTCTTGCAGATCCGACAGTTGGCGTCGGAGAATATTCAGCGCTTCCTTTTCCCGCACTAACGTGACGTAGGCGGTTGTTACTTCTTCGGCGATGTCCAAACGCGTTGCATCGACCAACGCCAGTTCAGCCTCGGCTAGGCGGCGCGCAGCCTGCACTTCCGCGCGGGTCTTGCCCCAATCAAACAAAGGTTGATCAACCGCAACACCCACCACTTGTGTGGAATCCATCGTAAACGGATTGCCCGAAAAATCAGAGACCGAGCGAACCGTTGGGTAACGGCCGGCTTTCGCCTGATTGATCGTATAGCGCGCACCATCGGCCTGGGCCTGTGCCGCGCCAATCCGCGCATCACGGTTCAGCGCATCAGAAATCGCCGAAATAACAGGGTAAGGTGCCGTTTGCGCCACCGCAGCGGGGGCTGCAAATGCCAGCCCAACCACAAAGACGAAGCCAGACAGCGCCGTTTTGATCCCTGTTGGTAACAAAGACGCAGATCCTAAATCATGGGGTTGGGCCGTCATGGTCAGCTCCCTCGCAAGGCCTTGTCGATGACTTCTTCGAGGGGCTCAAAGAAAATATCAATCGGACGACGCGGCTCGCCATTATCAACAAAAATATCTACCGGCATGCCGGGGGTCAACTTGAGGTCACGGCGGGAGTCAGCGGCTTGCAGGGCCAAGGCCTCATTCAAGCGACGGTACTCGTCCTCCGTGAAGGTCACACGCAGGTTATAGTACGGCTCACCCGTGTTTGGATCCGTCACAACGTCCGCCGAAATGCTCTCCACTTGCCCAATCAACTCAGGCGTTCCCCGTGTTGGAAAGGCGGTAAAGCGTGCATTGACGTCTGCGCCCTTTCGCACGGAATCGCGGTCAATCGTGCGCAATCTGGCTTCGACCACCAAGTCATCGTCTTCGGGGACGATTTGCATGATTGGTTCGGACGGTGGAATGACCCCACCAACGGTCGCGAACGACAGGTTCAGAACTCGGCCATTTTGGGGTGCCGTAATCTGGGTCCGCAACACGACATCACGCAAGCCCAGCAACTCTTCCTGAATCTCCAGAATGGCATTCTGAGTCTTGGCAATTTCTTCAGAAATCTCGCGCCGACGGTCACGGTCTAACTGGCTTGATTCTGCCTTGGTTTCCTCGATCTGCACGCCAAGCTGACCAATGGCCGAGCGCTGCTGTGCGATTTGAAATTCGTTCTCCGCCAACGCCCGCTGCTGCGCGACCACTTTGTCGCGCTGTGTCAGATTCCGACTGAGCAAACTGCGCAGGTTTTCCAGCTCCTGCTGGATAATGTTGCGCTCGTTTTCAAGCGCGCGTATTTGCGCCAAACGACCGGAAATATCTTCCTCAAACCGGGCCATACGTTTGACCAACAGGTCTTTCGCGCCCTGCAACTGGTCGAGGCGGTCGATGTAAAGCTCCCGCTGCTGCGCGTAGATTTCGGCCTCGTCCGCATTGCTTAGGCCCATTTGGGTCAGATCGGAAAACGACAGAGAACCGTTATTCAGCTGCTCCGCCTTCAGCCGGTCCAGCGTTGTGGTCAAAGCGCCCAAGCGCTTCACAATCTGGTCTCGCCGTGAACGGGACTGCACGCCTTCAAGCTCGATCAGAACCTGACCTTGCTCAACCGTATCGCCTTCGCGGATGTAGATACTCTCGATAATACCGCCCTCAAGGTGCTGAACGGTCTTGCGTTGACTGTCGACCGCCACTTGCCCTTGGGCAAACACACCTTGAGACAATTTCACCAGCGACGCCCAAGCGACAAAGCCACCAAACCCGATGAACAGCGCCATAAACGCCCACAGCACGGTCCAATCCCGAACAATGGTGACGGGCCGGTCTGATTTTTCAATCAGCGCCAGTTCGCTTTTGTCTTCTGTACGTGCCGGCAGATAAATCGCCTCTAGAGCGCGTTGTTCGGCATTGGCGCGGCCGGTTTCCGGCTGCGCTGCGTTTGGGTCGGCTTCTGGCTGGCCCGCGGTTTCTTTTTTCGAATCACTCATTCGTTATCACCATCTGCGGACGGTTGGCTGGGTTGCTGGGTTTTCGGCGCAGCAGGCTTGGCCGCTGCGGCTTGAGCAACAGCATCGTTCTCGGCTGCTTTCTTCTGCTTCGCTTGGGACGCCGCAGCCTCTTCCTGCTCTTTCTTGACCGCTTCGAGGACCACAGACTTTGGTCCCACGATGGCCCGATCAGGCCGCATGATGCACAGCTTATCCGCGATGCCCACGAGGTTGCGGTTGTGCGTCACAGCAATGATCGCAGCATTCCGGCGCTTGAGGCCCAGAATGGCACGGGCAAGTGCTTCCTCGCCCTCCTGATCCAGGTTCGAATTCGGCTCATCCAACACAACCAGAACCGGGTCATTGTACATGGCCCTCGCCAGCCCCAAACGCTGACGCTGTCCACCGGATAGCCCGGCTCCACTCTCCCCCAATGCGGTTTCATAACCGCGTGCGAGGTTGAGAATCAGAGAATGACAGTGTGCTTGCTGCGCGGCGGAGACGACCTTTTGGCTATCGATTTCTTCAAAACGAGAAATGTTCTCAGCGACGTTGCCGTCGAACAAGTCGATCGACTGTGGCAAATACCCCAAGTACTTGCCCCGGTCCGCTGAGTTCCACGTGTAAACGTCAATATTGTCGAGGCGAACCGTACCGCCCCGCGCCGGCCAAACGCCGGTAATACACTGAACAAGGGTGGATTTCCCGACACCAGACGGGCCAAGAACACACATGAATTCGCCCGGCTGAACGTCCAGCGACAAGCCGCGAATGACGGGCTTTTGCGTACCGGGCGGCTGGGCTACCAGATCACGGACAACCAACGATGCTTTTGGCTGTGGCAACTCCATCGCCTCAGCGCGCTTGGGCACGTCGTCCAACAAGCCCACCAACCGGATATAGGACTGGCGTGCCTGAATCGCACCACGCCAAGCGCCAATGGCTTGCTCAACCGGTGCGAGGCCTCGGCCCATGATGATCGACGCGGCAATCATCATTCCGGCAGTAAAGGTCGCGCCGGGCTGAATGGCCAAGTAGGCGCCAATGCCCAAAACGCCGATTTGAAGCCCCAAACGAATGGCTTTTGTTGTGCCCTGAATAGCACCAAGGCGGCTTACAGCGCGGGAGGAGTAGTAAACTGACGGGTCGTGCTTGTTCATCCAGCGGGTCAACAAGCGCGTCAGCATGCCCATTGCTTCCAGTGAACCTGCGTTTTTAAGCGAGCTTTCGGAAAACGCGCTCGCCTGCACGCCATAGCGCCCTGCTTCGCGGAACAAGCCACGGGTCGAGATTTCGGCGATCAACGCCAGAACAAAAATAATGACGGCCCCGATCAGGGACATCCAGAACAGCCATGGATGAAGGAACCAAAGCAGGCCAATGAAGAACGGCGCAAAGGGCGCATCGAAAAAGGCCAAGACCGAGTTCGACGACAGGAAGTTGCGGAGTTGGTCCAAATCGCGCAAGGGCTGGGTTCCGGAATCGCCCGGCCGCGCGCCAAAGGCTGCGCGGACACGGAACAGCGACCCAAAGACCTGGCCCGACAACTCACGATCCACGTATCGACCCACGTTTGCCAGAATTCTGGAGCGCGCGGCTTCGAGCATTGCAAGCAAAGCAATCAGTCCTATCGCGATCCCCATCAGGGCATAGAGCGTTGGCTCTGACTGTGACGGGATCACGCGATCATAAACCTGCAACATGAAGATCGGGCTGACGAGCAGCAACATGTTGGTAAAGACAGAGGTGAGAAGGATTGCCCAAAAACCGACAGACGCGCTATTCAGCGCTTTACGCGCCGGATTTGGAGCGCCAGATCCACGGTTTCGTTTTTGTGCGGCTGCGGTCATGCAACTCGCCTTTCAAATTTTATGCGACCAATATCGCCCTCTTTTAGGGGACTTAGGCGCGTATAGAAAACGGCATTTTCGCGGCAATGCCAAAAAATCAAAAATAGATCGTGAAAACTGCCATTTGCCGATCAGCGATCAAACAAATGGCAGCCCACGTAATTAAGAGCACGATCAGATTTGAACGACTCTTCTCTCGCCTGTTTTGAGCATTTTTATGCTCGTATTAGATGTTTCCGCTAAAAACTTTGAAAAAAGTAAGCAATTAGCAACCCACCCGCTTTTTTAGAGCGTTATTTCACCCAGAATGTCGAAATCCGACGACAAGTTGCCGCCACATCTCTCTATCAGCCCTCGGCCACACTTAGCTTCCCTGCTCGCACCCCAAATTCTGCATACAGGAAGTGGTAATGCTTTGAAAATAAACCGAAAATCAAATGCCGGTACGGTGTATATTCTCTCTGCCCCAGAACTGTACATTAGTGATACGCCATCAACCGACTCGGATGCAAGCAACATTATGAGGCATTTTTGCATCACCTTATCGTGCTGTGACTCGGAAGACTCACTTAGGAGAACAGAAGCGAACATTTCTGGCAGAATCCTTGTGCTTGAAATGCCCGAGATGAGCTGTGCAATGTGCCGCCACAGGCACGCGAGGCCGCCGGCGACAAGCGTGGCGCGGCGAGCCGTAGGAAAACGAAGATATGGTTGAGTGGCGTATGCCCGGTATTGTGCTTTCCGCTCGTCGCTATGGCGAAGGGGATCTGGTGGTGAATGCCCTGACCGAGGATATGGGGCGGCACGCCGGGTTGGTGCATGGCGGCGGATCCAAGCGCAATCGAGCAAATTATGAAATCGGTAATCGGCTGGAGTTTTCTTGGGCGGCCCGGTTGAATGAGCATCTAGGCACCTTTCGCGCGGACGTGATCAACAGTCCAGCGGCAGCGATCATGCACGATGCGGATCGCCTGTCGGCGCTGTCCAGCCTGTGCGCTGTTATCGATACCGCCTTGCCAGAGCGGGAGCCTGCGCCGGGGTTATATGCAGCAATGAACCTGTGGTTGGATCAACTGGACTCTGAACATTGGGCGGCGTTGCTGGTGCGCATTGAATTGGGACTGCTGGAGATCGTGGGCTTTGGATTGGATTTGTCGTCTTGCGCGGTCACAGGTGAAACCGAAGGCCTGACCCACGTGTCACCAAAATCAGGGCGCGCCGTTTCGGCGACAGCAGCAGCGCCTTACCTCGACCGTTTATTGCCGCTGCCTGCCTTTTTGACCGGTGGAGCGGAGGCAAGCGATGCTGCGATTATTGAAGGGCTGTTGCTGTCCGGCCATTTTCTAGAAAAGCGCGTTTTTAACGTCCACAACTGGACCCTTCCGCCGCAGCGCGCCTTGCTGCTTCAGCGCTTGCAGCGTCGGCTTCAAGAGGGTTAAGGCCATGCGAACAACGTTTCTGAGTTTGCCGCTGCTGATTTGGCTGGCGCTGCTGGTGATGATGCTTGTCCGGTTTGCCATCATGTTCGGGACCGGGCCTTTGCATGATGAGGCTTACTATTGGTCTTGGAGCCAAGAGCTCGACTTTGGATACTACGACCAACCCTTTCTAACCGGCTGGCTGCTCGCGCCCTTCGTTGCGCTCTTGGGCGATGGCGCGTGGGTGATGCGAGC
>CAJQLX010000046.1 GCA_905479265.1 uncultured Alphaproteobacteria bacterium | reverse complement strand
CCGCGCAAATGCCTTGCAGCTCCTGACAATATTCCTTGCTCTCCGCCGCCTTTTTCAGGTCGATGTAAGCCGCATCTACTGTCGGCAGTTGAATGCCCTTGTACCCGTGACCCGCCGCCCATCCTGCGATGGATGGCAGCGTGTTGAAGGGCGCCTGATCCGACATGAACTGCGCCAGAAAAATCGCTGGTCCTTTCATGCTATCACTCCCCTTTCTGTTATCGTCTTCTTGTTCGTGTTCGTGTTTCTGGCCTAAGCCATCAGTGCTTTTGCATCCGCAGCCGTCATCGCCGCAGGCCGCTCACACGTTGTGGACAAGCTCACCACTTCACCGATTTCTCCGGCTTCGTGCAGAGCCAGCAGCACCTCCATCACGTGCAGGCACAGATCCTGCCCACAACGGTGGGGCCGCCCTTCGCCGATTGCAGCGGCCATATCAGCCAAGCCAGCGGTCCGATAGTTCGCCATTTTGCCTTGGTTGTGCTCTTCGTTCGGCACGCCAAAGGGATGGTCAAAAGCCCCAAGATCGCGGTCTTCAGACCCTTCTGTCGCGCGGACTTCACCACCAAAGAAGTTCGGGTCAGGAATGTAAATCGATCCCTTTTCCCCATACAGCTCGATCGGTGACATGCCGTGGCTGTGCACGTCCCAAGATGTGTTCAGCGTCACTGTCGCCCCGCTGTTAAATTCGAGGATCGCGCGCATGGATGTTGGCGTTTCCACCGTCACGAACTCGCCCTTGCGCGGTTCGCTGGTGATCTCACGCTTGGTGCGCGGTGTCGTCGCGAAGCAGGCAACCCGCTTCACCGGACCAATCAGCTGCACCAAGTTGGTGATGTAATAAGGGCCAATATCCAAAACCGGACCGCCGCCGGGCTTGAAGAAGAAATCCGGGTTCGGATGCCACATCTCCATGCCGCGCCCCATGACGCTCGCCATGCCGCCGGTGATTTCACCCAGCTCGCCACTGTCCACCAGCGCTCGTGCCTGCTGATGCGCGCCGCCCAAGAACGTATCCGGCGCAGAACCGACACGCAGCCCCTTGCTCGCCGCCAGATCCAGCAGCGCGTGGCCCTCTTCAACGCTCAGCACAAACGGCTTTTCGGAGAAAACGTGCTTACCCGCCTCCAATACCCGCCGTGACACCTCAAAGTGCGCAGCCGGGATGGTCAAGTTCACGATGATGTCGATATCATCTGCGGCCAAAATCTCATCCACGGTGTGCGCCCGCACCCCGTAGGTTTCAGCCTGCGCCCGCGCTGTATCCATGTTCAGATCAGCACAAGCCCGCATCTCGATGCCCTTGAACATCTTCGACAAACGCAAATAAGCACTGGAAATATTGCCGCATCCAATGATGCCGACGCCCATAACTTCACTCATAGTCTAGGCACTCATCTTCTGAACGTTAGCAAAGGCGCGCTCGGCAAAGCGGCGCGGGTCAGCGGGCTTGTCATGCTCCATCACGAAGGTCCGTGCCGGCGTTTTGGTCCGAACAGCGTGAAGCAGGTCGGCCCAAGGCATAACCCCCTCGCCCACATCGGCCCATCCATCTTCGTCCATGCATTCGCCCTCTGGTGCAATATCTTTCAGATGCACTGAAGTGATCCGCCCCGCGTAACGATCGATCCACTCGAACGGATCAGCACCACCGCGCACAACCCAAGCCAGATCAGCCTCCCACTCTAAATCAACCGCGATTTTTAAAATGAGTTCCATGGGCGTAGAGCCATCTTCGAGCGTAACGAACTCAAAATCATGGTTATGCCAGCCGAAATTGTAACCTGCTGCAGTGACAACTTTACCCGCCGCAGCAAGGCGTTCAGCAAAGGCCGTCCAACCCGCAACATCCGTTGGGCGGTCGTTCGGGTGCAGGAAAGGCGCGTACATGGATTGCACGCCCAGCGTCTTGGCCAGCGCCAGCATTTCGTCTGGCTTGGCCTCCAAATCATCAATCGCAAAGTGCGCTGATGGCATGGTCAGACCCAGCGGATCCATCATCGCCCGCAGGCCAGCAGGATCGCCCATGACACCACCAAAGCCTTCGACTTGAGTGTAACCGGTATCCGCGAGATGCTTCAACACGCCCGCTAAGTCAGAATCTTCGCGCGACGAGTAGAGTTGATAAGACAGATTCATACGCTTTGGCCCCTTTAAATACGGTTTTCTTCGGCATCAAACATCGACCCGCGAGCGGGATCGAAACCAATCGTTACTTTGTCGCCACTGCGCAGTTGCAGCTGGCCTTCAACGCGGAAGCGGAAGGACAAGTCACCGATCATCGCCCAAACCAGCGTATCGGCGCCCATAGGCTCAACAACCTCGACCACAACTTCACGGCTGAACGGCGCAGAAGAAGCCGAATCACCAAACAGAACGTGCTCAGGACGAATGCCCAGCGTGACGCCCTGCATCGGTGCCGTTCCCAAGGTTTGGGTCAGGCCGTAGCCCGCCATCGGAATGGACAGATCACCGCTGGTGAAAACGGGTGCTTCGCCCGGCGTCAGCGTTCCTTCGAGGAAGTTCATTGCAGGCGAACCAATGAAGCCTGCGACGTACTTGTTCACCGGGTTGTTGTAAATGTTGTACGGCGTGTCCAACTGCTGAATCAGACCGCCCCGCATGATCGCAATCCGGTCGGCGAGCGTCATGGCTTCGATCTGATCGTGGGTCACGTAGATCATGGTGTTCTCAAGCCGCTGGTGCAGGCGCTTGATTTCAACCCGCAGGTCGGCGCGGAGTTTGGCGTCGAGGTTGGACAGGGGCTCGTCGAACAAAAAGACATCCACGTCACGGACCAGCGCCCGGCCAATCGCCACCCGCTGCCGCTGACCACCGGAAAGCTCCGCTGGACGGCGGTTCAGCAAGGGCTCGATTTGCAGGATTTCAGAAGCCTGTGCCACGCGGCGCTCAACCTCATCCTTCTTCACGCCCGCGTTCCGCAGACCAAAGGACAAGTTCCCCTTCACGCTCATTTGCGGGTAAAGCGCGTAGGACTGGAACACCATGCCGATGCCGCGATCCTTGGGCTCTTCCCACGTTACGTTTTTGCCCTTGATGTGGATCTCGCCATCTTTGACATCCAGCAGACCCGCGATGCAGTTCAGCAGCGTGGACTTACCACACCCCGATGCCCCGAGCAGGACCAGAAACTCGCCTTCGCCGATTTCGAGGTTCATGTTTTCCAAGACCACAACTTCGCCGTAGGCGACCTTCAGGTCTTTGATCTCAATAGAATTATTGTCACTCATGGGGTTAACCCTTCACCGCGCCGGCAGCGATGCCGCGCACAAAATAGCGTCCGGAGACAAAGTAAATCGTGAGCGGCACCAAGCCTGTCAGAATGGTCGCAGCCATATTGACGTTGTGCTCTTTGACCCCTTGGGTCGTGTTCACGATGTTGTTGAGCTGCACCGTCATCGGCCAGTTCTTCGTTCCCGCAAAAATCACTCCGAACAGGAAGTCATTCCAAATGCCCGTCACCTGCAAGATCACAGCGACCACGAGGATCGGGATCGACATCGGCAGCATGATTTGGAAGAAAATCCCCCAGAAGCCAGCCCCATCCACGCGCGCAGCCTTAAACAACTCAACCGGCAGCGCGGCGAAGTAGTTTCGGAACAGCAGCGTCAGGATCGGCATACCAAAGATGGAGTGAATGAAAATCACGCCCGGCAAGGTGCCAAAAATACCCATTTCGCGGGTGATGATCACCAGCGGGTACAGCATCACTTGGTAAGGAATGAACGAGCCAATGATCAGGATCGTGAAGAACACCTCCGACCCACGAAAGCGCCAGTAAGACAGCGCGTAGCCATTGACGGAAGCAATCGCAATCGACGCCAGCACTGACGGCACGGTAATCTGTACCGACTTCCAGAACCCGACCTTCAAGCCTTCGCAGTACAGGCCCGTGCAGGCCGTGTCCCACGCCTTGACCCACGCATCAAAACTCGCCCGCAGCGGGATGGCAAAGATGTTACCTTCGCGGACCTGATCGAGGTCTTTCAGCGAGGTTGCAACCATCACGTACAGCGGCAACAGGTAGTAAACCGCCGCGACGACGAGGACGCTATATAGAATAATCCGACCCGCACTGATCCGATTGGGTTTTTGACCGCGAGGGGTCACGATGGACTTTGTCATACTCTGATCCTCCTCTAGCGTTGTTTCTTCCGGCCGTACTCAAGGTACATCCACGGAATAAGAATAATGACGACGGTCAGCAGCATCATCGACGATGCCGCCAGTGCTTGGCCCAGATTGGAGCGGGCAAACATGTAGTCGTAGACGTATTTCGCTGGCACTTCCGAGGCGAAGCCCGGACCACCGGCCGTCAGCACCACCACCAGATCGTAGAGCCGGACAATGCCAGAGGCCGCGATCACCAGCGTTGTGATGAAGACCCCACGCATCATCGGGATCACCACGAAAATATAGGTCTTCCACTTGGGAATGCCGTCAACGCGCGCAGCCTTCCAGATTTCACCATCAATGCCGCGCATCCCCGCGAGCATCAGGACCATCGTAAAGCCCGTGCCCTGCCACAAACCCGCGAGCAACAGCGCAAAGATCACCGTGTCACCGCTCGCCATAAGCTTGAACGGCAGCGTTTCGAGGAACCCGATGTGCGCCCAAGCGCCAAACTGGTTAATCGCGTCCTGGATCCCGTCGGGGCTCAGCATCCACTGCCAAACCACGCCCGTTACAACAAAGGACAGCGCGAAAGGGTACAGATAGATCGACCGAAAGGCGTTCTCAAAGCGGACTTTCTGATCGATCAGAGCCGCGAGAATAAAGCCAACGGTGAACGAGAACGTGAGCGAGAACACACCGTAAAAAAGGATGTTTTCGACCGAGTCAGCCCAGCGCGCGTTCCGCGTTGCATCAAGCAAGCGGTCGTACTGCGCCAAACCCACGAAGTTCTTGGTCACGATGAGTTTTTCAAACCCATTCCATTGGTAAGCAAAGCCCACCCACGTGAACCAACCATCTTCGCTGCGGTTAAACAGGCTGATTGGAAACTGGAACTCGACCGGTGGCGTGAACAGCTTAACCGGCAGCAGCTTGGATTTCGTGAAGGAGTAGAGAATGGTCCACAATGAACAGCCGACAAAAATAACCATCGTGGCAAAGATCATCGGAATTGCAGCTATTTTAGCATTCAGATTGCGGAACAATCCATGCCACCAGCGCCGTTGCTTGGCGGTTGTCATCACGTCCTCCCGTGCCACAGCACGCTCGGGAACGAGGCGCGTGGTCTCTTAAATTTGGTAAGTCATGAAAAGAAGTCTGGGTGGCCACAGAGAGCCACCCAGAACACCTAAGCCTGAAAAGTCAGGATTAGTCAGCGTTTGCTACGATTTCAACGTAACGTGCCTGAGCGTCTTCAACTGAGATGCTTGGATCGTTGAAGAAGGAAACCCAGAGGTCTTCGAACTGACCCTGCGTGTCACCCGTAAACGCCTGCTCAGAAGATGGCAGTACGTTGTCTGGGTTCTCAAGGATCGCCAGACCCTTCTGCATGCAATCGTTAGCAGCGGACAGATCGATGTCGCCACGGATTGGCAGGGAGCCCTTAGCAAGGTTGAAGTCAACCTGAACCTGCTTGGAAACCAGCAGAGAAGCCATTTCCAGCTGTGCAGCTGTCATCGCGTCTGCGTTCTTGGTTGGCTTCGGGAAGTAGAAAGCGTCACCACCGGTGTCCAGTACGGGGTATACACCCAGACCTGGCAGACAGTCGTACTCGTCGCCAGCAGTCTGACCTGCAACGCCAAATTCGCCCTGTGCCCAGTCACCCATGATCTGTGCGCCAGCTTTGCCGGTGATTACCATAGCGGTAGCATCGTTCCATGCGCGGCCTACGTAACCATCGTCAACCATGCTACGTGCAGCAGCGATTGCTTCGAACACTTTGGTCATGTCAGCAGAAGCAGCCGCTTCTGGGGACTTGTCCACGTTGATTGCGCGGTAGAGGTCGAGACCACCAAGAGCAACCTGGAATACGCCGGACATGCCGGAGATCTGCCAAGCTTCACCACCAACAGCCAATGGCGTGATGCCAGCGTCGCGCAGTGCAGGCGCAGCAGCTTCAAACTCGGACCAGTTGGTTGGTACGGCAACACCAGCGGTCGCGTAAGCGCCGCGGTTCAGCCACATCCACTGGAAAGAGTGAATGTTAACTGGCACGCAGTAGATGCGGCCTTCGTATGTACAGGAGTCCAGCAACTTGGATGGACGAATGAAGTCAGCCCAGCCCTCAGCTTCAGCCAAATCGGTCAGGTCAGTCATCAGACCAGCCTGAACCAGATCTTCAGCGTCGCGACCCGTGTTCAGCTGTGTAGCACCCATTGGGTCACCACCAGCGATACGGGACAAGATCACCGGACGAGCGTTACCGCCGCCTGCGATTGCGCCGTCAACCCACTCGTGGCCAGAAGCGTTTACGGCGTCAGCGAATACGCCAACAGCCGCAGCTTCACCACCAGAAGTCCACCAGTGTGTAACTTCGATTTTTTCCGCACCAGCAACGCCAGCGGACGCAACAAGAGCAGCCGCTGCAACGGCGGCAGTCTTAATGTTGAACATTTGTATTCCTCCCAATGGAGAAGCCACGCTTCTCCTCGTGAATTTTTCAGGCCCTCCTAGCCCAGTCTGCAAACGATTACATTTTTAGCGATTCCAACCGGAAAACGATTACATTCTTCCCACGAAATCATTTGTAAACGATTACATGCCTTAAAAGGCACGATTGATTGCTTAGCCGTCAACCCCTGAAACGGCCCCTTGCCAAGATTTTTTTTAAGTCTAAGGCTTTTCATGAATTTCTAATTAAGGCGGATATGACCACAACCCATGCGATCTGAAGCTCCAACAATTCAAGATGTGGCGCGCGCCGCCGGCGTCTCGACGGCGACTGTCAGCCGAGCTTTGAGCGCGCCCAATCGGGTGAGTGAGCGGACCCGTCATATTGTCTTGGAAGCCGTCGCCGAAACCGGCTACGTCGCCAACGAAATGGCGAGAAATTTGCGTCAGCAGAAGTCAAATTCAATCTGTGTGATAGCGCCAGATCTCTCCAACCCCTTCTTTTCTTTTATTATTTCAGGCATCGAACAAATTAGCGGACCGATGGGTTATGGCGTCTTTGTTACGGAAAGTGGACTGAGTCAAAACGATAAAACACGGATTGTGAACTTGATGGCTGCTGCGCGAGTCGATGGATTCATCGTGCTTGATGGCATGCTGGATCACTCCCTGCTCAAGGCACGCGGTCGCTCCGGTCAGCGCGCTCCCATCATCGCCGCCTGTGAGTGGAAAGCGGGCTCGATTACCCCCTCGGTGATTGTGGATAACGTCGGTGGCGCGGTCGAGGCCGTCAAACACTTTGCCGCACTTGGTCATACCAATATCGGGCACATCACCGGCCCTGACGGGAATATCCTGACAGAAACGCGGATCCAAGGTTTCAAAAAAGGAATCGAAGCCAGCGGTTTGGAATACCGGGATGAATTTATCTTAGAAGGCGGGTTCAGCCTCGAATCTGGCTATGAAGCCGCAGAAAAGTGGCTCCGCATGGCAGATCGTCCTACAGCAATGTTCTGTGCCAGTGATCGAGAGGCTTTTGGCTTTATCTCACGTTTGTCCAAAGACGGCGTCCGCGTTCCTCACGACGTTTCTGTCATTGGCTTTGACGATATTGAGGTGTCAGGCTACTTCGTGCCAGCTCTGACCACCATTTCCCAACCGCGCGTTGAAATTGGCCGCGTTGCAGCCACCAAGCTGTTTGACCTGATAAAAAACGACGGCGAGAGTAACGTCGTGGAGCAGACGTCTCAATTGGACGTCACCTTGGTCGTTCGTGAAAGCACCGCGCCACCACCGAGTTCTTAGCCCTGCGCAGAAATCGCGGAATCGGCGGATTTCCACAGTGACCCCTGCCTGAAAATACGGGACGTTATGCTTTCTTCTTACTCGGACTGGAAAGCCAAGCACGCCATGAAGCACGCCATCCCCACACTTGCCCCCGGCAACGGTCTGGACCGCATCCTCAACGTCATGCGCCAACTGCGCGACACGGAAGACGGCTGCCCGTGGGATGTCGAGCAAACGTTCGAAACCATCGTCCCCTTCACCATCGAAGAAGCCTATGAAGTTGCTGACGCGATTGAGCGGAAGGATACGGTGGACCTGTGTGAGGAGCTTGGCGATCTGCTGTTGCAAGTCGTCTTCCACGCGCAAATGGCTGAAGAGGCCGGATTGTTCACCTTTGACGATGTCGCCCAAACCATCGCGGACAAGATGATCCACCGCCACCCCCATGTCTTTGGCGACAAAGTCTATGCCGATAGTGACGAACAACGCGCCGATTGGCATCGGATCAAGAGCGAGGAAAAGGCCGCCAAGCACGCGGCGAAAGTGGCCGCCGGCCTACCGGTTGAAAGCGGCGACCCTCGCGGCACGCTGCGCGACGTGCCAACCGCCTTCCCCGCGCTCACCGCCACGGACAAGATCCAGCGGAAAGCAGCCATGGTGGGCTTTGACCACCCGGAAATGCACCAAATCTACGGCAAAGTTGAAGAGGAACTGGCCGAGGTCAAAGAGGAGGCGGATCTGGTTCCGCTCAACCACAGCGCACTGGAAATGGAAGTTGGCGACTTGCTGTTTGTCGCTGCAGCCGTCGGTCGCCGCTTGAACATCGACCCCGAGCGCGCCCTGCACCGCGCCAACGCCAAGTTTGTTCGGCGCTTTAACGCGGTCGAGGCGGCTCTGGACTATAACTGGGACCGCCGAGACTTCAGCGAACTCAGCGCTGCGTGGAACGCGGTTAAGCGCGCCGAAAAGGCTCAACAGGCCGCTGCCGCGGGGGGTTAGCCGGCCTCAATCAACGCTTTCAAGGCTGCGGTTTTCTCCACCAGCAAATCTGCATCGCCTCGTGTTTCCACGTTCAGTCGCAGCAGAGGCTCCGTGTTGGACGAGCGTACGTTGAACCGCCAATCGTCGAATTCATAGGTCAGGCCGTCAATCTCGATCCGATCGCCCTGCCCCGCATAGGCATGCTCCAGTCGCGCAATCACGGCTTTTGCGTCATCGACCCGAAAATTGATCTCGCCGGAACACGGAAAGGCCCGCTGCGCATCCGCAACCAGCGCGCTCAGCGATTGCCCGGACATCCCCACCAACTGCGCCATCAGCAGCCACGGGATCATGCCACTGTCACAGGAAAAGAAGTCATAGAAATAATGGTGCGCGCTCATTTCTCCGCCATAGGGCGCGCGGTGCTCGCGCACCAAGCGTTTGAGAAAGATATGTCCGGTTCGTGACACGACCGCCTTGCCCTTGGCCTCTTCGATCGCGGCAAGCGTGGCCCAGGTCATGCGGTTGTCATAGACAATGGCCGTCTCGTCTGCTGCGTCCTGAAGCATGGCACGCGCCAGCAGGCCCACGACGTAATAGCCCTCGATAAAGTTGCCCTCGCCGTCAAAGAAGAAACAGCGGTCAAAATCACCGTCAAAGGCAACGCCAAAATCGGCCCCGTGCGCCAGCACCGCATCCGTCGTGCTTTGTCGTTTTTCCGGCAGCAAGGGGTTTGGAATGCCATTGGGGAAAGACCCATCGGGCTCGCCATGCACGCTGGTCAACGTGATATGCGACGGCATGCGCGCCGCCAAAGCCTCAACCGTCGGTCCTGCGCAGCCGTTGCCAGCGTTCAACACGATATGCAAAGGCCGGGTTTGGCTCAAATCAACAAACCCCATCAAGCGGTCAATATAGGGTCTGCGGTCTGTGACCCGCGTCAGTGTGCCGGGGGTGTCGGAAACCGGCAGCGGCGCATCCGATCCCGCCCAGTCGCGAACACCCTCCATGCCTTCTTTACTCAGGGGTTCAGCCGACTTGCCGACGAATTTCACGCCATTGTATTCTGCCGGGTTATGGCTCGCTGTGACCATCAACCCTGCATCGGCTTCGGTGTGGCCGGTCCAGAAGTACACTTCTTCGGTCCCACACAAGCCAACATCCAAAACGTCTACGCCAGCGGCCAACAGCCGTTCGATCATCGATTCAACCAAACCGCGGCTATGCTCGCGAACATCCTGACCGACCACAAAGGTCTTCCCTTTGGTGACGGCCAAAACACCACAGGCGATCCTCGCAGCGGCGGCTTCGTTCAGTTGTGTCGGCACGACGCCTCTTACGTCGTAGGCCTTGAAAATCGATACATCCACGCGGACATTCCTTCACTTTTTCTCTCTAAGACTGTCAAAAAGATAAAAACGCCTTTTTGACAAGGCTTTCAATACACAGATATGCAAAAGATAATTCTATTTCGTTTTAAATACTCTCTAACACTCTGAAAACGTTTGCTTTCACACGTGCGATAATAACTTCCACAGAACTTGGCATTTGGCGTCGAAAATGCAAACCATCCAACAGACACACGAGAGTATTCGGAGGCCGGATGGCGAACACAATATGGGACCGATATGGTGGTTACAGTTTTGTAGCCAAAGCCGTGGATGATTTCTATGCGCGTGTCCTGCTCTCGCAAAGTTTAGTCGGCTACTTCGAAAAAATCGATATGGAGCAGCTTATCTCGCACCAAATCGAAACCATCGGTGCGGTTATGGGCGGTCCCTACAGTCTGGATGTCGAAGCCCTGCGCCGCGCCCACGCGCACCTGAAAATCAAGAATGAACACTTCAACGAAGTCGCTGAGATTCTGGCGTCTACGCTGGACGACAATGGCCTGAGCGCCCACGATCGCGACACGTTGATGGAGGTCGTTGCCTCCACCCGCGATGTGATTGTTGAAATCACTGAGACGGCGGCATGAGCATCCGAGACACCCTTGCTTCCATGCTTACAGCAGCGGGGTTCTGTGATCCCAACACCATGCGCTTGATTTGGGTGAATCCAGCGATGGAGCGCTTGCTTGTGGAGCATGGTTTGGAACGCAGTTTGGCGGTTCGAGCGCTGGCCCCAGAGCTTCCCTCAGCGTTTACGGCAGCTCACGAGCCCTTTGTTCGCGAAGAAGCCACGCTGCCCGCCCACGCGCAGACCAATGCGCAGACCGCAAAATGCCAACTTGGTCCCGTGGTGGACGTGGGCGGCGACAAGCTGCTGCTGTTCCATTTGCTTGAGCGCAGTGGCAGCGACACGTCCCACGTCACACTCAACATCTTTTCCCGACACATGAACGCCCGGGAAGCCGCGTGGGAGCAGGAGCGCAGTGCCTTGCAGGCGCAAATCAAAGAGCTTCAGAGCCGCTAGCGCCCCGCAAAGGCGTTTATCCATTCTGGGCGCAACATGCCGTATAACGTGCGTGCCGGTTTCGCATTTCGCATCAAATTGAAAATCTGTCCCGCATAACCGGCGCATGAGCCCAATTTTACTGCGATTTGCGCAGTTTTTGCGGTTTTTGTCAGGTTAGCACAGGGGTTGCTGCGCAGAGACTGACACCGGCGGCTGGTTCGCCAACCGCTGGTGTTCACAAGCCGCAACTCCGCGAGAACTCCTGCACTCTTGCCTAACCCGCCTCAGCGGGGGCTCTCGCGGCTCTTTTCCAAGTGGCGCTGTTCGCCGACGTTATCGATTGGCGGTTCGCGTCAGAAACGCGGTGGACGATTCAAGCAAAAAAAGGGCGTCCCGTCGCCGGGAGGCCCTTTCTTTTTACCCCTGCATGCGGGCGTAGGCTCTAGTTGGGGCAAACCCCAGCGGCCAATGATTTGGCCCGCGTATCGAGCGAAGCGTAGCGTGCTTCACAAGCCTGCAGACTGCGATCCCGCAATTCGACCATTTGGGTCAGATCCGCCCGCCAGCGCTGGGCGCTTTCGAAAGCAGCGGCACACTCAAAGGCCAGAGTTTCACGGTCAAGCGCGTTGCCCGTATCGCCTTCCAAACCAAGCAAGGCCGTACACTGGGTGATCAGAACATCGAAGAAGGCTTCATTGTCCAAACCAATGGCTTCCAACTCCGAAATCTGAATATTGAGCTGGTTGATCGTCACCGTGGCGTCATCAACCGCCTGCTGCTTGGTGCCAATGTCGTCGCGGAGCTCATTTAATACGAGGACGAGAGACTTGTTTTCTTCGTTCACAGCCGAGCTGACATTGCGCGCATCGTTCAACTCGCCATCGACTTGATTGATGATCACCGTCAGTTCAGACAGGCGCGATTCCAACACTCGCACGCGGTCCTGCGCACTTGCCAAAGCGTCTTGGGTTTGACGCAGTTCGAGGCGGAGCGCGCCGGCCTCATCAGCGGCGCTGGTCGCGTCGCTCCGGTCGGTTGCGGCTTGGGCGGAAATCTCGTCCATCAGCGCCTGAAGCTCGCGGTTCTTGTTGAGCAGCGTTTCGACCGTGTTGTCCAACTTGGCGATTTCTTCCAGCAGCAGATCACGATCCGCGATGGCTTGACGGCTTTGTTCCGTTGCCTGTGCCAAAGCAGCGGACAGGCGCTCAACCTCATTGGTCAGATCGACGATGGTTTCGTCACGCGCCGTGATGAGGATCAAGGTGCGGTCCAATTCTGTCCGAAGCGTCCCACGATCACCTTCAGCTTCGTTATACTGTCCGGCAACCGTGCCAAGCTCGTCACCGAGCATCTGCAGATCCGTGGAAAGACGGACGATTTCGGCCAAGCGGTCGTCGGCCAAAACAACAGCCGCGTCGCGCTCATCACCCAACAAGGACGCCCGCTCAACCAGCAGCGCCACTTGCGCGGCAAGGTCGTCGCGTTCCTGCGCGACTGAATCGCGCTCGGCAAAGGCCATGTTCAACTGCCGACGGAGTGCGGCGTTGTCAGCGTTTGCGTCCTGCAGATTGGCGGAAAGTGCCTGATTCTGCGCGTTCAGCGCAGCAACTTCGCCCTGCAAACCAGAGGTATCGGTTTCAATAATCTGGATCGACTGGCTGCGGGAGACCAACGACATCAGGCCGCGGTTTGCACGCACGCTGTCTGGTCCCATACCAGCGTCAGCGTGGGCCGCCACAGCATCGGCCCAGTTGTAGCCCTCACCCACGCTGTTTTCGTAGGTTGAAGCCGTCAGCGCCAGACCATCGATCATGCGCTGGACGGTTTTATCCACTGCCGCTTCACCCGCCAGAGCGCGATCGCGTTCCTGACGGAGGCTGTTCGCCGTTGCGCGGCTGTCGTTCAGCTGCGCCCGCAAGCGGTCCAACTCAGCCAGCAGAGAGGCGTCTTGCGAACCACCCGGCTCGCAGGCATCCATTTCGTCAAACGGACAACCCAGCGCGAAGAGCGTTTCCTTTGCTGCTTTTAAGTCTGCAACGACCTGGGGGTCTTGCACCACTTCGGTAACAACGACTTCACGCACGACTTCTGCGGGTTCTGCCGACTCAAGTTCGTTGATCCGCAGAAGCGCGAGGCGCAATTCTTCTTCACACCGGCGCACACCTGCGTCGAGCGCGATGATGCGGTCTTGGAGCTGTTGGATGGTCACGCGGGCTTTCGCCAACTGCGCGCGCAGGGCGTCGGCATCGCGACCTTTGGCAAGGGCGTCAGCCAAAGCGGCTTCAAGCTGGATAATCCGCTGGTTGGCGGCGTCCAATTCGCTGAAAACCTTGACGAGATCAGCGTCAAGCTGGCGGCGGAGGTTTTCGAGATTGTCGCGCTCACGCTTCATCGCCGCGAGTTCAGCCGTCAGACGGCCAATTTCGTCGAGATAAGGTTGGACATCAATCTGCTCCGGCGCGGCGGCGCGACTCAGCAAGCGGGCGTAGCTTTCGATGGTCGGCAAGTTGTCCGACGGCAGCAGCGCGCCACCGGTTCCCGCAGGAACACACGCGAGCTGGTTGAGCAAATCGGGGTTCACGTCGATGGCGAGAATGTCCACCGAGATATTCCGCTCGTTGAGCACGGGCACCAGATCACAAATGTTGCGATCACAGGCGTCAACACCGTCTGTCACCATCACAATCGACCCGCTTTGCGCATCGCGCGGCAGGGTGGTCAAAGCCACTTCGATGGATCGGTAAAGCGGCGAGCCAATCAATGACTGCTCACCCGGTCCGGGCTGGGCGGGTTCAATCGTTTGGATGGCGGCGATGGTCGCGTTGACAGCATCAGAGCCAAAGGCGTGGACGAGCGGAATGTTGTTACATTCGTTCACGCGGTCGTCGCCGAAGCTGACCATGGAGGCCCGCCCCTCTTGCAGCGGACCGGGCGCGAGTTGAAGCATGGCATCGCGCGCAACATCCATACGACGGCGCCCTTCGACCTGTCCCAACATGGAACGGGAGGCGTCCATGATGAACGCGACCGGGGTATCCGGTCCTTTAAATGCCGCTTCCTGTGCTGAAGCGCCCTGCCCTACTACCAATGAGGCGACAAGCGCCAACGACGTTAGAATCCCAAGATCGAAACGACGAACGAAAGTCCGCACCATAATTCACTCCATTATGAGCACTGAATGTCCCGCCTCGCCCCCATCGCGGCATGGCAATTCAGCGCTCTCCAAGCACAAGCACATCGTTCTCAGGACCAATCCTGAGAATTGCAATTACCCTTGTTATAACACGTCTTGGGCGGAATTGGAGAGAAATCGTCAAAATTTAGATAAGGTTATGCGGCTCGCACCGCTCGCAGGTCATCTTTTTCCATTCGAGCGCCAACACGCTGGATGACCGCTGCCGCTGCGCGCGAACCGTAATGCCCGCAGGTCTCAAGCGTTTCCCCCTGCGTAAAGCCATAAAGGAAGCCCGCCGCATAGAGATCGCCGGCACCGGTGGTATCAACGCGCTTAACGACCTCAACCACCGGCACACAGATGTCTTCGGCGCCAGAAACAATGATGAGGGAGCCTTCATAGCCCATCGTTAGCGCCACCATCTGCACGTTGTCAGCCCGCGCCCGGTTCCGCGCTTCGACCAGATCATCGGTCTGGTACAGGCTCTTGAGCTCGTCCTGATTGGCAAAAATGATGTCGATCATGCCCGCTTCGATCATCGCCAGAAATTCTGAGCGCCACCGATCCACACAGAAGGGGTCGGACAGCGACAGCGCGATTAAGCGGCCATTGTTATGCGCAATTTGGACCGCCAGCCGGAACGCGTCCTTGGCTTCGGGTTGGTCCCACAAGTAGCCTTCCATGTACGTCACAGCCGACGATGCAATCAGCGCTTCGTCGATATCCGACGGGGCAAGACGCGTGCTTGCGCCCAAAAAGGTGTTCATGGTCCGCTGCCCATCGGGCGTCACGAAAATCAGGCTGCGCGCCGTCGCCGGGCCTTCGGTGCTGAACGCAACATCGAACTGCGCGCCGGTTTGAGTGATGCTGTCTTTAAACGCCTGACCCAGCGCGTCATTCTTCACTTTGCCAACATAGGCCGAGCGTGCGCCCAACCCGGCCAGCCCAACAGCCGTATTCCCAGCCGAACCGCCGGAGACCATCAGCTTGCTCTCATCCATAACGCCCGTCAGGAACTCTGCGCGATCTTCGTCGATGAGCGTCATCGCGCCCTTGTTCAAGTCATAGTCTTGGATGCACGATTCCGGGCCTTGCCACAGAACGTCGATGATGGCGTTCCCCATGGATGTCACGTCGATGGAGGCCGTTTCAGGATTACCGCGGTTTTTCATCAGGACAATTCGGCCTTTAGCGCTTCGACAAGGTCAATCTTCTCCCACGAAAAGCCACCGTCAGCCTCTGGATCCCGGCCAAAGTGACCGTAGGCCGCCGTGCGGCTGTAAATCGGACGGTTCAGGCCCAAGTGCGTGCGGATCCCCTTGGGTCGCAGATCCATAACCTTGCCAACCGCTTCAGAAATACGCGGCTCAGCAATTTTACCGGTTCCGTACGTATTGACGAAAATCGACAAAGGCTGGGCGACGCCAATGGCATAAGACAGCTGGATCGTGCATTTTTCAGCCAGATCAGCGGCTACAATGTTCTTGGCAAGATAGCGCGCAGCATAGGCCGCAGAGCGGTCCACCTTGGTGGGATCCTTGCCCGAAAAAGCCCCGCCCCCGTGCGGCGCAGCGCCGCCGTAGGTGTCCACGATAATCTTCCGGCCCGTGAGGCCTGCATCACCATCGGGGCCGCCGATGATGAACTGTCCGGTTGGGTTGCAGTACAGTTGGTCGGCGCTCGGCATCCAGCCTTGGGGCAAAACATCCGCTACGACGGCGCTAACGATATCGCGCACCTGCTGCTTTGTTGCCTCCGCCGCATGCTGGGTTGAAACCACCACGTTGGTGGTGGCAACGGGCCGGCCATCTTCGTAAGCCAGCGTCACCTGTGATTTTGCATCCGGCCCCAAACGGGTTTCGCCGCCATGACGCAGCTCGGCCAGCTTTGACATGATCTGGTGCGCGTATTGGATCGGCGCAGGCATCAGCGACGGGGTTTCGCGACAGGCATAGCCGAACATGATCCCCTGATCACCGGCGCCTTCTTCGGTGAAGTCGCCCTCGCCTTCGTCAACGCCCTGTGCAATGTCCGACGATTGTCCGTGGACGTAGCAATCGATGCTGGCGTGCTTCCAGTGGAAGCCTTCCTGCTCGTAACCGATTTTCTTGATCACATCCCGCGCCGAAGCAATCATCTCCTCGTGGGTGACGTTGCCTCGAACCTCACCAGCGAGCACAACCTTGTTGGTTGTCGCCATGGTTTCGACGGCCACGCGCGCTTCCGGCTCCCGCGACAAAAAAATATCGACGATCGAGTCAGAGATTTGATCACAGACCTTGTCCGGATGACCCTCTGAAACTGATTCCGATGTGAAGACATAGGACGACATGCTTTCCCCTTCCCGCGATCACGCACCCAAACGCCGCGTTACACCATGACTGGGAATACAGTTCAACTGGATACGCGCAGATTTATTATGCACATCATCCTCAAACTTCACAGAAGTCCACTATCAAAAAAAGCGCAGACCGCGAAAAGCCTCAATACCCCACGCGCAACCGGGTTTCCTTGCACACCAAGTCCTGCTCTCGCACCCAGCCATACTTCACGCCGCCACTTTTGTTGCGGTAGGAAACGCGCCAGTAGCCCTGGTGAAAACCACGCACATCAACAGTCGTCTTACCGCCGCCGACCTGCGTGGTCGGAGCCGCTTGCCAGCGGGCAGCAGTGTTAAAGACGTTGACCTTGGCGCCTGTTCGAGAGGTCGCGCAAATGCAGTCGGAGGGACGCAGCGCCTGAACCGGCACCGAAGGAGCGATTGGGTGCGACACCGTCGGAGTCGGCAAGGGCTGAGCCACGGCATAGGAAACCGGGGCCGGGATCACTTGCGTCGAGGCTTGCTGCTGCAGGTATTGAACCTGAACCGGCACTTGCGCTGGCATGGGCACCGGAAGCGGCGCTTGAATCGGGACTTGCACCGCTTGATAGTGTGTCGGCGCATAGGTCGCCATGGTTGGCGCCGCCATAGGATAGGCGCTCACACCGTTGATTGGATAGTTTGCGATGACCGTTTGCCCCGTCAGCACCGGAGACTGCGGGTTTATCGGATAGTTCGCGATCACCGTACGCTGAACCGCTGCCCCCTGTACCGGGTGAGCGACCGAGCGCCCAGTGATGGCAAACAACGCCAACGCGATTACACTGAGGCCCAACACCTTCATTTTCATCGTCTTTTGTCCCTCTCGCAGCTCGCTGTCCCCTTGGCCGTTTTACTTTTATCGGGAGGACGCGGCTTCTTGTTCTTATGCGTGCAACCTGTCAGCTCCGTTTCGCCAACGGGAGTCCAAAAAAGTTAAATTGGTTTTAATGTTTCTAAATCGACATTACTGCATCACTAAAGGCTCATAATCTCAAGCGGCTATCATTATTGCGAAAAGTCGCCACGAATTCGCCAACAGCTTTCCTCGCATGTGGTGAGAATGCCCCCTTCCCAAACCCGTCGCGCTCTGGTCCCTCACCATCAGGAACCGCCGCCTTTTGAGGATGAGGACACAGCACTGAATCCGACTGAAACGGTCAGTGCACCTAAAACCGAACGAACATCCGGCGCAGCGGCCTTTGCGCCGTATCAGCCGGATCTTCATTGGTCCCTGACGACCTCCCTGCCCTTAACGCGCTGTTAGCACAGCAGAATCACCGCGCGACCCCGCCCCCTCCTGAACCATGAACGCGGCTTGATTGGTGCTGAGCGCCCCCTAAATTCGAGTTGCCTTTGCGCAGATTTACGGTGCAGTCTCACGCCATAGGACGTGCGCCATAGCCGGAGGAGGAGCTGGCCTTGGCGCAATCCCTTCTGTCGCGCTTTGAGGAGAGAGCCAGCATGTCGTCGTCGCCGGAGTACAACCGCTTTGTATCCACCCTGCCAAGCATGGATCGCTTGAGCGATCGCATGCAGGCCATGACAAACGACGACCCCGCCTTTGAAGTGCGACGCGAGGTGGTGGGACAGCAGGGGGAGATGACGGTCTTCGCCCGCGCCCCCCAAACCCTGCCAGAGTGGTTTGCCCGTGCCGATGCCTTCCCCAGCCGCTCGTTTCTTGTGCTCGGGAATCGCGTTCACACCTATGCCGAAGCGCGCGCCGAAGCCAACTGGCTGGCCCGTGCCCTGCAGACCGAATTCAACGTCAAACCCGGCGACAAAGTCGGCCTCTGCGCCCGCAACTCACCGGAGTGGGTGATCAGCTTTATGGCGGTGCAGTTGTGCGGCGGGGTTGCTGTGTTGCTGAACTCGTGGTGGACGGCTGACGAATTGGCGTACGGGCTGAAAGACAGTGGCGCAAAGCTGCTGCTGTGCGACAGCGAGCGCGAAGCACAGGCGGCGGACTACTGCGCGGCGAACGGAATCCAGCGTCTGTGCATACGTCACCGTTTCGACCCGTCAGAGGCCTACCAGACGCTGATCAACACCTATCGCGGCCAACCGGCCCTCCCCTCCCACCGCGTCGCCGATGATCCTGCGACCATTCTCTACACCAGTGGATCAACCGGGTATCCAAAGGGCGTTCTCAGCTCCCATCGCGGGGTGATTTCCGCGCTCTATTCATGGGCGCTGATGGCGCGGGCGATTGGCGGTCTGATGACGGCTTTGCCCGATCTCAAAGATGGTCAGGAAGTCATTTTGCTGCCGGTTCCCCTGTTCCATGTCACGGGGTGTCACGCCTCGATGCTGGGCTGCTTCGGGACCGGGCGAAAGCTGGTGATGATGGACAAATGGGATGCTGAGCAGTCGTTGCAGTTGATCGAAGAACACAGCGTCAGCCACTTTCTCGGTGTCCCGACCCAGTCCTTCGAAATCCTGCGCCACCCCAAGCGGGAGTCCTACAACCTCACCAGCCTGATCGAATTGGCCGGTGGCGGGTCAGCCCGACCAGCCGAGCACGTCGGCGCGATCCAAAGCGCTTTTGACCATGCAACACCGCGCATCGGCTATGGACTGACAGAAACCAACGCACTCGGTGCCATTAATGGCGGACCGTCTTACGTCGTCAAACCGGGCAGCACCGGCCCCGTCACCGGACCGGTTATGGAGTTGGAAGTCCACGCCGAAGACAGCGACACACCCCTTGCCACCGGCGAAGTTGGCCGCGTTTGCTTCCGAGGGCCGTCGATCATGATCGGCTATTTCAACCGCGAGGATGATACCGCAAAGGCCATCAGTCCGGGCGGATGGTTTGACAGCGGCGACCTTGGCTATTTGGACGAGGACGGCTTCTTGTTCCTTGTTGATCGCGCCAAAGATATCATCGTGCGGGGCGGCGAAAACATCTCCTGCCTCGAAGTCGAAGCCTGCATCCATGCGCACCCCCAGGTGCGCGACGTCACGGTTTTCGGCCTGCCCGATGAACGCTTGGGCGAAGTGGTGACGGCCATGGTCTACTTACGTCCCGATGGTCAGGGTGCAAGCGCTGAGGATATTCAGGCTTACGCCGGGCAAACGCTGGCGCGGTACAAAGTGCCCGCTGAGATCCTGTTCGCAGACGCGCCCTTGCCCCGCGGTGCAACGGAGAAGATCGATAAAAAGACGGTTCGAGCGGCGATTTTGGCCGAGCGGTCTTAGCCTTCTTTACCGCCTTGGTAACGCACGGATAGCCTGCGCCTTGGCGCGGGTCTCAGAACACAGCAAACAGACCACAACCGGCACTGTTTTCCTTGCCAACACCACCCCCGCGGGTTCAACCATCGGCCAGCAGACAGCACGGAGGCACTCAAGTGCAGATTTCAGAACTCATGGCGCGTGAGATCGCGTTTTCCTTGTTTGACGTGGTTGGCGTTGACGATTTGGCGTCGATCCCACGTTATCAGGACCACAACCGCGACGTTTACGAGGCGGTTCTGGAAACCGCGCTCAAGGTGTCCTCAGACTTCTTTGCGCCACACAACCGCAAGGGCGACCTCAACGAGCCGCGTGTGGTTAACGGCGTGGTGGAACTGATCCCTGAAGTCAAAGAAGCGATGGAAGCCTACCGCGACGCCGGCTTTTTCTCGGCTCACCACGACGAGGAAGACGGCGGGCTGCAAATTCCGTGGACCGTCGCGCAGGCGTCGTCAGCCTTTTTTCAAGCGGCGAACGTCTCAACGGCTGGATACCCTTTCCTGACGGTCGGCGCGGCCAACTTGATCAAGGCCCACGCGTCGGCGGAACAGAAAGCAAAATGGCTGCCGCCGATGCTCGCCGGTGACTTCTTTGGCACCATGTGCCTGTCTGAACCCCAAGCCGGCTCGGGTTTGGCCGACATTAAAACCACCGCTTACCCCCTTGAGAACGAACCGGGTAAATACCGGCTCAAAGGCCAAAAGATGTGGATTTCAGCAGGCGATCACGAGCTTGGTGACAACATTGTGCACCTCGTGCTGGGCCGGATTGACGGCGCGCCATCGGGCACCAAAGGCATCTCCATCTTTATCGTCCCAAAGCGCCGCGTTGATGCTCAGGGTGACGTGGGGGCATCCAACGACGTGCGCCTGATCAGCCTGAACCACAAAATGGGCTACCGTGGCACCACGAACACCATCCTTGCCTTTGGCGAAGACGACAGCTGTGTTGGTGAATTGATCGGCGAAGCGGGTCACGGGCTCGCCTACATGTTCCACATGATGAACGAAGCGCGGATTGGTGTCGGTCTGGGCGCGGCTTGCTTGGGTCTGGCTGGTTACGCCGAAAGCCTGCGCTACGCCGAAGAACGCCCCCAAGGGCGCCACCCAGACGAGCGCGACCCATCCACCAAACCTGTCATGATCATCGAACACGCCGACGTTCGTCGCATGCTGATGGCGCAAAAGGCACTGTGCGAGCCTGCGCTCACCCTCACCTTCTATGCCGCCAAGCTGGTCGATATCGAGAAATTCCACCCCGACGAGGACGAGCGTACCAAAGCGCACACGATTCTGGACCTGCTGACCCCTGTGGTCAAAGGCTGGGTCAGTGATGCCACGCTGCGCGCCAATCACGAGGCGATCCAGATTCACGGCGGCTACGGCTACACGCGAGATTTTCAGGTCGAGCAAATTTACCGCGACAACCGCCTCAATCCCATCCACGAAGGCACGAATGGCATTCAGGGCATGGACCTGCTTGGCCGCAAAGTGATGCGCGACGGCGGTACGGCTTTGACGGCCTTTTCAACCCTTGTCAGCGACGACTTGCGAGAGGCCGTTGGCCACGGGTTCGACGCTGATCTTGCGGCACAGTTGGGCAAGGCCATGGCCACCTTTGGCGCGGCGACGGCGGCCTTGGGCGGCAAAATGCAGTCCGACGGACCCCGCAAAACCATGGCACAAGCGACGCTCTACCTCGATGCCTTTGGCCTGATCGTCATGGGTTGGATGCACGCGAAATGCGTTGTTGCAGCGCGCAACAGCCCGAACGTGTCTGCTGAGTATGCCGAGGGCAAAACACTCGCGGCGGCCTATTTCTTCCGTCACGAGCTGGGCCGCTTGGATGAAATCTGCGGGCGCTTGTCAGAA
>CAJQLX010000045.1 GCA_905479265.1 uncultured Alphaproteobacteria bacterium | reverse complement strand
CATGCCAACGCTTTCGCCTTGGCTCAGTCGCACCTCCACTTCTCTCAGTTTTGCAATGATCTCTTCTGGCTTGGCTCGTTTAGCCATCGTCCTGCTCCTTCTCTAAGGAGCCAATCCTAACTCAAAACATGGACCACTTTTTCGGGAGCAGTCCAACGCGACCGGTGCCTATGTCGATGATACGTATTAGCGGCTTTGTTAAGCAGTGGAGTGGTATTGACCACCACGGGACGCTGACTGACGGAAACTTCGAACCTGTTGTTACCTACGCGATCCTCAAGGTGAATAAGACGCGGCATATCCCACTGTTCCTCAAGTTCATCTCCAATGCGTTTGGCGCGGCATATGAGAAGCTGAAAGTGGACTTCGTACTCGCTAATCCACCATTCAATAATAACGATTGGAGCGGCGATCGGCTTCGGTCTGGACCAATGGAAGTATGGTGTAAAATAAAATTGTCACTAAATCCCATTAAGTATCCAATAAAAGACAAATATTGAATAGGAAAATATAATGATGTTAATTGAGAATACTATAACGTTTTTTCTCACGGAAAGGTGAGAATACTATAACGTTTTTTCTCACGGAAAGGATTGTAAATTACTATATTCGGCATTGGCTATAGCGAATCCAAAAGAGTAAATGTCATGGATTTTACACTACGTCAGCTTAAAATATTTCGCGCAGTAGTCGTTTCGGGATCGATTACAAAGGCGTGCCGTAGAATTAATTTGTCTCAACCCTCAATCAGTCAACAACTTGCTAAACTTGAGGAAACGCTTGGGGTTCGGTTAATCAACCGCGAGCGCGTGGGAATGATATCGCTAACCCCTGCAGGTGAGTACTGGTATCGCTCGACCCTTGAGCTGATTGATCGCTTAGACGTCATTACCAATGAACATAATCACGCATTCCGATCCTCAAATTTGGTGTTGAGGTTTGGTGTTACGCCAGTCATTCGTGGACCCTTCTTGTCCGCCGTTGCCGGCATCTCACGATCGAACTCGACGTTCTCGCGCTTCGAGGTGGTCTATGACTTGAACTCGCCACGATTGGTGGAGCAGCTGCGCTCGCATCAGATTGATATGGCAGTGATTGCGGAGGAGTGTCTGATAACAGAGAAATCGTCTTATAGTATCAGCCAGTTGTGGACCGAAGACTTCCTTTGGGCCGTTCCAGCGCACCTGACCGACGATGAACTGCGGATCGCCTTGAGCAATGCTGATCCGAAGGGGATCAACCCGTTGCTGTCCCATTTCATAGAACCAGATGCGGGCATGGCATCGAGTGAGGCCACGTCAGCATGGTATAGAGCGAACTTGCCGACTGCAGTGCCAACCGTGCGTGCGCCGACCTTCGCGGCGGCGGCCGAGTTTGTAGCCGCCGGTCTGGGAACGGCCAATATCGTCCGCTCTTTGCTGCCAAACCTGAGTGAATATGTCTTAAAGAATATCCGGCTGTTCAAGATTGAAGGGCGCGAACGGGTTGGGGTCCTCGCCATGCGGAAACATTTGCAGTCGCACCCTTACTATCGGAGTGTTTTTGAGCAAACCGCCGCATTTTGCCGCGATATTTACGTTCCAAATATGGATCAAATTGAAGTTTTCTCGATTTCTGAATTACTCAGACCTGCGAAAATATACGCTGTGCCATAAGAGTTGATACAGTTCATTCTCAATAAAACATAATTTGCTGACAAATTAAGAATTGCCATGGGGCTTTTCTCTGTATTCCTAATTTATCTAATGAACTTCGCCCTCATTACCACGCATAGGAATTACCTATGTTCCAGATTATCTAATAGCTATGGCCCCGAAAAATATAACTTTCTAGCATTACCACTGAAAAGGAAGTCATCACTTCCCTTTGGGTTTACTTGCGGGGGAGTCATCGTGGCAGAATCCAAAATTGGACAGATAAAATTTGGTGAAGTGCTTGCATGGCTCTTCCGTATCCTGGTCGTCGCTGCAGCGGCTTTCATGGCCTATACTTGGTTTCAGCCATGGTGGATTGCAGACGTTGTTGTGATCAAGGGTACAAACGACATTATTCTGCACCCTTGGGGGGCGGAGGTCGTGCGCCAGGTTAGAGTTCAGGCTGATCCGGCTCTGTATTCGATGCCAGCGTTTTTCACTCCCTTCACTTGGGCCTACTTCGGCGCGTCTATGTTGGCCCTTGCAGCCAGCTTATTTGTGAACTGGAAGATTCCTTTGGGCCCGATCAAAGTGCCCGTAGCAACCGTTCTGATCCTGTTGGTCGGCTTGTCATACTTAATGACTGTTGGCCTAGCTTACGGGATTGGCACGCTGAGAGCGGCTGGAATGGACGTCAGTTTCACCGGTAAGTCTGAATTCATGGACCCCATGTCTCATCGCAAGATGAAAATGGAAGCCTATCTCCAACCCGGCTATTGGCGAGCTCTTTATTCTGGGATTGTGTTCGTCGTTCTCGCAGGTCTGCGCATCCTGTTTTACCGCAGAGCCAAAGGGCAATAGTAGACTGACTTCTTCATGATCTGATACTCCCCAGATCTCACGTGCAGAGACGTGAATTTACGCCGCTCGAGTGCTGAAACCTAGGTCGATGATACTCGAGTGGCGATTTTTTTGAGTAATGATCATGACCCCCCATTAAATAAAATTTTTCCCAGCCGTGAATTGTTACTGTTATTACTAAAGTCTGATATTCGTAATATAGGCATTTCAACGAATATCGACTCCTGTAAGCGCTAATAAAAGACCAATACGACCTATTGGAACATCCTTAATTTTTCAATGGCAACGTAATCCATACCATATCCATAAATTTTTAACTGGAGGGGTAAGGAAAATGAAGTTGAAGTATTGGATGGTTGGACTGGCAGTTGTTTCAGCTGCAGGTTCGGCAAGTTTAGCTAATGGAGAAGCCGTCACAGCAGAGCGCTTGTTGGCAGCGGGAACAGAAGCTGAAATGGGTAACTGGCTTACAGTTCACAAAACACACGATTCCAACCGTTACTCCACATTGAATGAGATTAATGGTTCCAACGTGGGTAATCTTCGCCTCATCACGGCGGCCACACTCGGCGGAACGGAGCCAGGCGGCTTTGGCGTCGGATCGATGGAGGCAACGCCGCTCGCTGATAATGGCTTTGTCTATATCTCAGATCCTTGGGGCACGCCGTACAAGTTCGATGTCTCGGATGGCGTTTCAGCAAAGCCCGTCTGGGTATGTGATACGGGTATCGATAAAGACCCCAGCCGTCCGGTCTTGATTGCGCACCGGGGACTCTCCTTGGCGGGCGACAATGTCATTTCTGTTCTGAACGATGGCCGCGTCATTGCATGTGACAACGATACCGGTGACATCGTGTGGGACAGGCAGGTCGCTACGGATGTCGGTGAAGGCTTCACCAACTCCGCGCAGTTTATCGGCGACAAACTCATCGTGGGTCAGTCCTTTGGTGACTGGGCAACTCGGGGCTGGATCGCCGCGCTTAACCCAGACAATGGCAAGGAGCTTTGGCGCTTCTATGTTGTTCCTGAGCCGGGTCAGCCTGGGTCGGAAACTTGGCTTTGCGAAGAAACCGGCAACCCCGATTGCTGGAAGACAGGTGGCGGTGCAGCCTGGGTGGCTGGCTCCTTCGATCCGGCCTCGAACACACTCTATTGGGGCACGGGTAACCCGGTTCCAATGTATGACCCGGAATATCGTCCGGGTGATAACCTCTACACCAACTCAACAGTTGCGCTGGACGCCGATACCGGCGAGCTGAAGTGGCACTTCCAGTACACGCCAGGTGACTACATGGATTACGATGAAGTCGGAATTCAGCTGTTGCTCGATACAGAAATCGACGGGGAAGATCGCAAAGTACTCGCTCACTTTGGGCGGAACGGTATCTTCTACACGCTTGACCGTACCACTGGCGCTTACATCAACTCAGCGACCTATGTCAGCAACTTGAACTGGACTGAGGGCATTGATCCTAAGACCGGTATGCCCGTGGAATATGATCCAAACGTCGCTTTGCAAACATATGCAATCGGGGCAATTGATCGCGCCGGTGCAACCGCCACAACCTGTCCGAACATTCAGGGGGGCACGAACTTCTTCCCAACCGCCTACAACCCAGAAAATGGGACAGCGTATGCCGTGGGGATTGAGGGTTGTTCGGACCTTGCCGTTCGGGCGATTGATCCGGCTGACGTGATGCCGGGCGAGATCTTCATTGGCGGCTCTGGTGTGAACAGCGGTGTTCAGACTGGTGCTATCAATGCAGTCAACGTCTCCTCTGGTGAGGTGACGGCAAATCGGGCGACGACCTATCCGATGTACAGCGGAGTGCTGTCCACACCTGACCTCCTTTGGGCAGGCCACACAGACGGCACCATTGCCGCCTATGACGCCACGACACTGGAGGAAAAGTGGGCTTTGAACGTGGGTACCTCGTTCCAAGCTCCACCGATTACCTTCACCGCTGGTGGCAAGCAATACATCGCAATTGGCGGTGGTGGCATCGGTATCGCAGCCATGGGGCACCCTGAGTTGAGTGCCATCCAGCCGGCCAACATGCTTTGGATCTTCGGGCTCTAATCAAAGCATCACCATTGGTGCCGGGCAGCTTCGGCTGCCCGGCTTCTTCGTCTCTTAAGACCTTGCCTGCCTGCCGCCGCACCGAGGGCACCCAGATGCCAATGACCAGCGCCAGGGCCGTAGGGGCGGGACTGCGATTGTCGCCGCCGGTCTGAGGCCAAACGCCATTGGCTTCAAAACTCCGAATTTTGAAGGCTTGGGCGACTTCTTTGACAACCCGAATGCCAGCGCGGGCGAAATTCTCAAATGGGGCCGTAATGTTCAGAAACACCTTCCTTCTCATTCTATGGTTTGTTTTTCCGGCCACCAACGCCTTTGCTCAGATTCGGGTCGATCCCGTCTATTCCATATGGGAAGTCCGTCTCGGCGTGCCTGTCACTCAAGTATCAGATGCTAAAGTGAGCGATATTGCATGCGGCACGTCCGGTGGGCCGATGGGTCGGGTTCTGACGTCATTTCAGGATTTTCTAGACTGCAACCCTGAAGAAACTGGCTTACGCGAAGTCGCGTTCAGTTACGATGACGAGCAGGATTACATCGCCCGGGCACTTGAGTCCGAATACAGGGTTCTGCAGGGTGGCACTTCTGTGTTTGCCCACCCCGTGATCGTATCCATGCTGATCGACCAACATGGTGTCGCCCAAGGTCGTCGCATTTTCACGGATGATCGCATCAGCGACTATGAGCGTCGAACGGCCTTCACCTTGATCAGGAACTTCAAAGCACGGTTCAGCAATTGGTCGCTGGCCTGCGATGAAATACCGATGCAAGAAGGCGAGCAGCCGGTCGGTAATCAGTTCTTTCATGAACGGTGTTCTGGGCAGTCGCCAGATGGAACCAGCTCAATCGTGATTGAAGCCAGCTTTCTACGCAAGAAAGGACAGCGCGGGCTGAATCTCGAAACTCAGCAGGTCAACACAGGCTACTTCGAAAGCCAGACCCGATTTGAGGAATTACTGACCCCCTATGCTCAGGAGGTCAGCCGATGACCTTAGTTTTGCAACCGCCCATCGGCCATGAAATTCCCTTTCATCGTGGCATTTTCAAAATCCACCTGCCGGGTTGCCGCTGTTGTGAACCGGTTGCCGATCAAAGTGGCACCTGAAACTTGAGCGCGTCGCATGTCGGATCCGTAAAAGTCTGTCCGCGAAATCGTCGCGTCGAGAAAACGTGCCCGGCTCAATTCGGCTTGAACAAATCCGGCATAGCTGATCGATGCTCCGTCAAAGACGCTGCGTCCCATGTGCGCGCCGTTCAGGTTGGTCTCCAGCATCGAAGCATTTCGAAAATCAGCGTTATTCGCCACCGTATCGCGGAGCAGCGCTCGGTCCAGTATCGTGTCAGCCATTTTGGCGGAGGTCAGCCGAGCCGTTTGCAGCCTCGCTTCGCTCAGGTTGGCCCCTCTGAGATTAACCCCAGACATCTCAGCGGCGTAAAACATAGCGCGCGAGAAGTCGCCTTCCTCCATCTGAGCCAAGGTCAAGTCAGCCAGATTGAAATTTGCGCCCAGCGCCACGACGCCCGACAAGTTCGCCTTGCGCAGATTTGCGCGATGGAAGGTCGCATTGGTCAAATTTGCACCCGTCAGGTCAACGCCCGACAAATCAGCTTTTTTGAAGTTTGCGTCCTTCAAATCGCAGGCTCGGCATTCCGTGATTGCTCCAGAAATCAGTTCCGCGACCTGATCCGCGGACACAGGAACGGCGACCATCAGAGTCAGGAATGCAGCGAATACGGTGCGCATCCTTGGTTACTCCCAACTTTAAGAGGTTTTAACTATGTTCGTTGATATACGGCCTGCCCTCGGCTTGCGCGAATTAAGGACATTGGCCTTTTCAATAGGGCTCCTCGTCCTTTCTTTGGTGTCCAGTCCAGCCCAAGCCCAATCGGCGGAAACTGAAATTCGCGGTTTCCCTGACGTGATCGATGCCGACATCCTGAAATTTGGGCAACAGCGCGTGATCTTGTGGGGCATTGACGCGCCGGAGCGGCCCCAGAGGTGTCAATTGAACGGAACCTTTTGGGGCTGTTACGACACAGCAAAACGCCAGCTGCAATTTCTGGCGGGTCGAGGCGAGGTGCGCTGCACTTATGTCGGAGAACCTGACCCCTTTGGCCGCCGTTTCGGCGTTTGCAGCAGTGGCGGCGAGGATCTGAATGCGAAAATGGTGACCTCAGGGCTGGCACTGGCATTCGATGAACAGACAGACGACTACATGCTGCAAATGGTCGACGCGATTACCGAGGGGGTGGGCCTGTGGCAGGCCGGCGTCTTGTTCGAAGAGCCTTGGAACTTTCGACGGCGTGAGAATCCAAGCGGGCACAGATAGGGAAGAAAGATATGACAAAACTGGCTGACGCGGTCTTCGCCTCGGGTCGCAATATTGCTTTCGATTCCGTGCTCAAATGGGTCCTGTTGATGGCGCTCATCACGTTGGGCGCGGCAGTGTCTTATGAATATGGACTGCTGACCTATCTGTTCGCCGCTGACGAATCCCGCATCACCGTACTGATTGCAGTTTTGTACGTGGGTTTCTCGATGCACTGCTTGTGGATATTGGTGGAACTTGGCCGAGAATACCGGCGTGCGCTTGAGGTTCAGGCACTACTGGCGACGACAACTACAGTCCCAGATATTCCCAAGGGCAAAGGATTGATCGACAGGTATCTTGCCGATTTGATTCGCTCGCGGGAGCAAAAGAGCGATGTCGAAGGCAATGCCCACCTCCTCATGATGAGTTTGGGCGCATCGCTCAGGCGTAGAGCAAAGGTCGGCACCTATGGGGCGGACTTGCTGTACAAGCTCGGCATGCTTGGAACGATGGTCGGCTTCGTAATGATGCTGAACTCCATGGGTGACTTATCAAACTTTGATGTCGATACCCTCCGCGGCGCGCTGCAGAAAATGATCGCCGGTATGGCGGTCTCGCTTCTGACCACGATTGCGGGGCTTATCGGCGGTATTCTGCTCAGGCTGGAATACAACATTGCGGATGCTCTGGTGACAGACATTAGCCAAACCGCCGTTTCGTTCACCGAAGTATCGCTCTTGCCGTTACTCGCTCAAAAAGAGCCTGGAGGCGAGAATGCTCTTTGAAGAGGAACAAGAGCCAGAGTTCGAGATCTTCTCGGCCCTGCTCTTCAATTCCCTAAAAGCCATTACCTTCATGTTTTTCATTAGCTTTGCCATGATCAACAAGCCAGCTGACGAAGGGAAAGTGGATCCAAAGGCTGAAATGTTAATCACGGTCAGCTGGGAAGATAACAACCCGGATGACGTGGATACTTACGTGATGGACCCCGCCGGGAACGTGGTTTGGTACACCCAGCGCGAAGGCGGACTTATGCATTTGGACAGGGATGACCGCGGAATGTTCAAGGACGTGGTTCTGTTTAACGGCAACGAAGTGACCAACCCTCTGAACCAGGAAATCGTTAGCTTTCGCGGACTGGAAGACGGTGAATACGTCGTCAATATCGTTCACTACATCGCCAATGGCGGCGCCCCTTTGCCGGTCTCGGTCAAGGTGGAGAAACTCAATCCCACTGTGAAGGTAGTTTTCTACCAGACGCTCAGCCTGTCTGGCTCTGGTGATGAACGAACGGCGGTTCGGTTTACGCTGAAAGGCGACGAGGTAATCAACGTGAACAATGTGCCGATAAGTCTCGTCCAATTGACGCGGAGCGGCAGTAAAGGGCGTGGAACAACAGGTGGCAGCAGTGAAAGCCCCGGCTTCATTGATGCGACCACTGGCAGCACGGTGTCGAGGCCATGAGCATGACAAATGTGATTATCGCTTTGACGGCGTCTTACTCCCTAGTGGTGGCTCTCATCGTGTACCTTTTGCTCTACACACGCATCCACTGGGTGATGAAGTTTTTAGCCACCGCGGCCACGGTTGCGGCAATTCCGTTGACCTATTGGGGTGTAGGTGAGTTGCGGGGGCTGCCTTCAGATGGAGCTATTCCCCCTAGCTTTCGCATGCTTTGGGCCCAGATGATCGAGCCCAACACGCTTCAGGGAGAAAAGGGCCACGTGTACCTGTGGCTACAAACCTTGGATACGGAGCACTATCCCGTGGGTCCGCCGCGCGCATTCCAACTTCCTTATTCCGAAGACCTTGTGATGAAGGTCAACGAAGCTCTGGCCATGATTTCCCAAGGTGAGCAAATTCAAGGGACAGTCGATGCGACCGAGGCTCTGCCCGATGTCACGGCAGAAGAGTTAGCTTTAGAAATCGAAGCTGAAACAGGCGAAATGCGTCCCGGTGGTGCCACGAGTGTCGGTGAACGAATTTCTAACTTCGATCCATCCATGCTGAACTTTGGCACGGCCGCCGCTCCCATAACGCCCGCAAAGCCAGATTAAGAGCCCACTGGGCAAAGGCTGGTCGCAACCACCTTGTAAAGCCTAGTGTTTTACCGGGCGGATTCCGTGCTTCAGATAGCCCGCCGCAACCAGCTTTTCCCGCCCCAGATCTAGGCTCGCCTGATCGATGATTGCCGATTTTGACCAGACCCAGCCAAACTCTCCGCTCGGTGAACCCAGCACGGCCAAGCTGTCGTCCTCTGCTTGCCACAGCACAACTGCGGTTTGGTGACCAAAGGCTCGAAAGCGCACAAAGCGCATCTCAAAGATGGCGGGGGCAACCTCAACCAAAATGCTGTCGATATCCAGAACGGGTCCGGAAACCCTCCCCTTGTGACAGTCAATCTTCAGGGTCAGACGACTGTCATCACGCAACTCAACGTCTGCGGTCACCCCATGACAATCGTACTCAAACCGACTTTTGCTTCGGGCAACCTCAAACCAATGACCCAGAAGCCTGGATTTCTCATAATTGGGCTGACCTCGCACGGGTACAGAAATGTCCCGCATGTGTTGCGCCGCAACCGGCCCTGCGAAGCCCAAAACGATTACCCAGGAAACCAACAGCATAAGCAGATATCGATAAGCTGGCATAACAAACCTCCCAATTCTCGGTCAGATCAGCGGTCTTCCAGCGTGCCGTCCACACCGGACTCTTAATTCCAGCCATCGGTTATTCCAATATCGGCTCTCGCTAGACTGTCTCAGTCCATGAGGGGGAGACCGTGGGATTGTGGAAGTTATTGATTTCGTTGAGCCTTGTTCTGGCATCCAGCCTTGGCCTGCTCGTCCTGTCAGGCAGTGCGAGAAATTTAGCAGCACCTTCGCTGGAGGCGAGGCTGGTGGTTCAGGAATATCCCATTCCAGAAGGCTTTGGTGTTGATCCAAACATGGTCGCTAGCTTCATGGCGGAGCGGTTGACCCAGCGTCTGGACGACGACATTGCTCTGCGCTTGACGCTCAAGCCGGATGCTCGCAAATCCGTTAAGGAGATTGTCATCCCAAGGCTGATGAATGTCGTCGTTGTTGAGGCAATGATGAAAGAAATCCCCGAACTTTCTGCGATGCTTGAGCTTGGCGCAATTCGGCGCACGGTTACGGGGCAGGTTTCCTCATCCACGGCTGTAAAAGATGTTGCCCTGACCGTCCCCGGTGCGCTGTTTGCTGAAGTTGATGGTGAGAAGTTAAAGCTTACCAATACGTCAACAGGACTAACCGCCCTAACCCTGGGCGATCTCTCAGCCGGTCAAGTGCGTCAGGTTAAAGTCTGGCTGGGGGAAGAGGCCTTGGGACAGGATTTGGGCCGGGTCATGCGTGTTGGGGCCAAGGCGGGCGCGCGAGGTCGGGTGATGCTATGGGGGTCACAGGGATGGTTTGGCTCAGATCTTGAGGCGCTACGCTGGTCCCGGTGGTTGGTAGCAGCGCTCCTCTCTGGAATATTGATGTTTGGTCTGTCCAGCCTGGCCCTTTCCGCGTTCACCCAACTCCAAGCCGGCTACCGACGAATCCGATAAGTGATTGGTCAGGCTATGGCTCGACCAGTGTCGTTAAGCCTGCGGCTGTTTCGGCACGCCTGACTTAACCAGCGTGGCATAAGCCGCCGTCAAATCATCCGTATTGGCCATGGCGCACATTCCCTCTGGTGTCGTGTCCGCCACGATGCCCCCAGACTGCAAGAGGATAACACGGTCTGCCTGTGCAACTTCATCGACCAGGTGAGTTGCCCAAAGGATCGAAACGCCATCCACCTTTGCCAGGTTGTGAATGTCCTGCACCAAGGCGGCCCGCGAAAGCGAGTCCAGTCCTGCTGTGGCTTCATCCATTATCAAAAGACTAGGATGATTCATGAGCGCTCTGGCAATTTCGACTTTGCGTTGCTGACCGCCAGACAGCTGTCGAACCCTGCGATTGATCATCTCACCCATATCGAACCGCTGCGTTTGCTCCAAAATCCGCTCCTGCAGCCGCTGACCCGACAAACCAAATAGCCGTCCATGAAAGGCAAGGTTGGCTTTGATGGTCAAATCCAAATCAGCCGAGCGATCCTGAAAGACCACGCCAAGGCGGCTTAAGATCGCCGAAGAATCATCGCTATAATGCCGCCCAAAGATCGTGACGGTCCCTTCATTGGGGGCGAACAAGCCAGAAATGATCTGGAACATGGTGGACTTTCCGGCACCGTTTGGACCAAGAAGTCCGACGAATTCACCTGCTTTGATTTCAAAGTTGATGTCCTTTAAGGCGTCGATCTTGCCGTAGGATTTCGAGACACTCGACAACGTCATTATGGGGTCAGATTGGCTCATTCGCGCATCCCCCTATCCAGCTCGCTTACGATCGCTGCAACATGATCGGCATTCCGCGCGGCGCGCGGCGTGTCCAGCGCCATGTCATCGACCACACGCACGGGCCTTCCCCGTAGGGTGATCACGCGGTCCGCCAGAACAGCGGCGTCGTAAGGATCATGCGTCACCAATAGAACGGTCAGCCCCAGCCGATCGACCACGCTCGCCACCAAAGCTTGTAGCTCCCGAGCCAGTTTACGATCAATCGAGACAAAGGGCTCATCCAACAACAGGAGCCGGGAAGAAACGGCCAACGCGCGCGCAAGGGCTACGCGCCGCTGCATGCCGCCAGACAACTCACCCGGTCTTAGATTTTCAGCCGCATCAAGACCAACATTAACCAAGAGTTGTCGACCCTCGTCATCCGCGAGGTCTGGCTTCACGGCTAGCAAGTTTCCCAGCGCTGTTTCCCAAGGTAGGAGCCGCGGATCTTGGAAAACAAAGCCCGGAACTTCGGCATCTGCAGGGACCAAATCATCAATCAGAATATCGCCCTCGTAGTCGGGATCAATGCCGCCAATCATCCGCAGCAGCGTGGACTTTCCGACCCCTGACGGACCGATTAGGGCAACGACTTGTCCCGCTGGCACCTCAAAACGCAGGCCGTCAAACAAGGCCTCTTCACCGAAACTTTTCTCTTTGATGTCCGCTATTAGCTTTGCGCCGGTCGCCATCCCAGTACCCTATGTTCTAAGCGGCGCAGGACGCCATATTCGAAAAGGATCACCACGGCCATGAAGGCCACCGTGTACGCTAAGATGCCTTTCATATCGAAGTGCTGGAAGAACAGCCCAATGCGGAAACCAACACCGCCATCACTGCCTAGCACCTCAAACACCAAAACAATTTTCCAAATCAACGAAAGTCCGGTTCGGGCGGCTGTCAGGACATAGGGCATCAGTTGGGGTACAATGAATTTTTGCACCCGCTGCCAAAACGATACCCGATACACGTGCGCCAACTCAGACAGGCCATAATCCAGGTCGCGGACCCCCTCGCGCATGGCAACAGATACCAACGGAGCTTTGTTGACGACCACAGCGATAATAAGCGCAAACTCAGTCAGTCCGAACCAGATATAGAAGGTGATCGCGACGACGATTGCAGGAATGTTCAGGCCGATTAGAACCCAGTTCCCGAATAGTCCATCGAGTGAGCGAAAGCGTCCAAGGACGCTGCCGATCACAATGCCTGCGACCATTGCAACGACAAAGGCAGCAGCGGCGCGGCTAAGGGTCTTGGCAAGGTCTGGGAACAGTAATCCTTCCCGTGCGAGATCGTAAACTTCGATGAAAACCACGATCGGCGAGGGAAACAGACGGTGCTGCACCAACATGCTGATAACTTGCCAAAGCGCGAGCAATAATAGGATCGAAAACCATTCGAGTCCTATTTTGCCCTGACGTTTTGGTGTTCTAGACCCTGCCATCTGCAGGCCTCGTTTAGGTTCGGTAGCCTGACCAGAATGTACCCGGATCCATCACAGTGCTGTCCCCAACCAACTTGGAGCCTCCAACCGCAGACATGATCTCAAAGCTCGCTGCAGCAGCTTCAATTGTACCGTCGTTGAACTCGCGCAGGATACCGGCTCGATAGTCGTTGCGGAGCGTTGTAAACAGCGTGTCATTGTCGGTCGCACGCATCTTTGCACGCAGCGTTTCCCAGACTGCATCATCGTTGAGCAAGATGTCCTTAGCCGCAAATGATGCATCCAAGAATGCTGAAACTTCCTCGCCTTTTTCTTCCGCTGTTTGATCGCGGAATACCCAAGCCAGCAGAGGTGGCGCGCTTGTGATGCCCATGCCAGACATCATGTCTTTGACAGAGATAAGCTCTTTACCGCCTGCAGCTTTGGCTCGCGCATTGAAGTGCCAGAAGTTTAGAGACGCATCGATGTGCCCCTCGCTGAGCAGTTCGTTGATCAGCGGCGGAGGACCAAAGCGGGCTTCCACTTTGTCCGCCAGCGTCTCACCCGTCAGCCCCTTGTAGTAGGCTTGAAGAATGACCCAACTTTTGTCTACTGGGCCGCCTGCGACGCCGATTGTTTTGCCCGGCAGGTCAGTGATTTCCGTGATCGGCCCAGCCGGATCAACGATCATTCCCCCAACAGCATAGGAATGAGGAACGGAGGTGAATGTATCGCCAGCCGACCGCAGCGCCGCCACCCAAACAAAGTCAGACAGAACGATATCTACGTCATTCGACATCAGGGCAACGTGGCTGGCGCTTTTGCCGGAAACGTCCTTCAGTTCGAGTTCGAACCCGTTTTTCTCGTCCAGCTTCAGGTCTTTTATGACCTTCATTTCCCAACTTGCAGTACCGTTGATCATAACCCCCACCCTGACGGTCTTACTTGTCGGTGAGAATGACAATGCAGGCGTCGATAATGCAGAGGCCGATACGACCCCCCCTAAACATACCTTCAGCAGTTCGCGCCGTTTCATGATCCTGTGCCCATTCATTTTTTCCAGATTGAGCAAGATTAACATCGGCCTCTGGGCCTTAAGATAATAGGGATCATTTAAAAAACTAATGAGTCCTACTGATATTCTACGTCCCTAGATAAATCATGTTCTTCATGGGGAAGTTTAGTGTTGAATATCAATGTAATTAAATACTTATCTGTATTCTTCGTATTTTCTTTGGCAACTGCGAGCTATGCTGAAGGCAATCTCGCTTCTCGAGCCACAAGATTGCCAGACATGGCGATCGACAGCGCCGAATTGAGCCTCTCAATCTCGAATTTCCAATTAGAAACCGGCAAATACTATCGCTGGCGCATTGTTCACGACGGGGGTGAAGAATTCCAAATTATGGCACCCGATCTTTTCCGAAACAGCTGGATTGATCAGGTCGTTGTCGCAGATTTGGAAGTACAGCCAATGGGCCTCTATGCGATCGAATTTGATGACGAAGGCACGATAGATGTCTGGTTTGTCCCTATCCGCCCTGGCGATTTTGAGTTCTGGATTGACGGATACGAAAACCGCGGCCTAGCCGGCAAATTCGAGGTACGATGATGCGGTTTATTCTTCTTGCCATTTTCCTGGTTTTTGCGCCGGCGACGTCAAGCGCGCTCAACACGGGACGAATTTTCGTCAGCAACGAAAAAAGCCACGACATTTATGTCTATGACGCCGACTTTAATCTGATCAAACAAATAGAGACGTCACAACGTCCTCGCGACATGAAGTTAAACGCGGCGCGAACGCTCCTGTACGTGGCTTGTGGTGATGATGATATTATTGATGTGATCGATGTCGAAACACTCGAAATCGTCGATGGAATACCCACCGGTCCAAGCCCAGAAGTCTTCGAATTTTCGCCAGATGAGTCACAAATCTATGTGTCCAACGAAGAGGATTCGATGCTTGAGATCATCGATTTATTGGCGCGAATTACAGTTCATGACGTGCCCACAGGCGCAGAGCCAGAAGGTGTCATCGCGCCGGCGGGGAGTAACAAGCTTTACGTAACCTCTGAAGTCGCTGACATGGTGCACGTTGTGGACCGGGACAAAGGCGTTGTGACCAACAATATCATTGTCGGGACGCGACCCCGTCGTTTCGTGATCACACCCGATACGAATGAACTTTGGGTCTCGGCTGAGCTTTCTAGCGAGATATACGTGATTGATCGCACAAGCGAAGAAATCACAGAAATCCTGGAGTTTCTTCCCCCCGGTTTCCGGCCAGAAGACGTGACACCGGTGGGCATGGCCCTAACCCGAGATGGCGGAATCGGCCTGATAAGCTTGGGTCGCGCTAACCATGTCGCCATCATCGACGCCCGGTCCAAGGAGCTGCTTTCCTATGTGCTGGTGGGACGGCGTGCGTGGTCAGTGGCACTGAGCCGTGATGAAAAGATCGCTGTCGTTGCTAACGGTCTATCCGATGACATAACGCTGATCGACATGCAGACCTATCGGCCCATCCGGTCAATTCCAGCAGGGCGCGTGCCTCATACGGTGGTGATTGACGATTGAAGCTCTTTCTCACCTCTGTGCTGGCAATCGCACTTGCACTCGCAAATACAGCCAAGGCTGATACGCTTAGGATCGGCCTTTTACGGCTCGAACAGGATCCGCGTTACGACGAAGACATGGCATACGCGCGGATCCAACTTCGTCCCCTTGGCGATGTGAGTACAGCCGTTCAGATGGCAATTTCGGATATGAAGATCCTAACGGACGCTCGGGGTCTGACCACCGTTTTGTCGCAGGCGTTGGCCGACGAGACTGACTTAACCACGGTTGCCAGTGAACTCGCGTCTGCCGGCGTGACTCACTTGATCGTTGACCTTCCGGCGGCTCAAGTAGATGCGGTCGCAACCGTGCTGGCTGACACGCAAGTGACGGTCCTAAACACCACAGCGCCCGATGATTGGCTGAGAAGTAAGTGCCACGCCAACTTACTGCACACAGCCGCGAGTGACCGGATGATCGCAGATACGCTGGTTCAGCACGCCGTGAGTCAAAAATGGAAAAATATTCTGGTGTTGCGGGGGAAAACTGAGCGTGATGGGACGCGCACCGATGCGTTTATGGAGGCGGCTGCGCGCTTTAGACTGCGGATCGTCGCGGATCGTGAATTCGACCTATCGACAAATCCTTCCATGCGGGAACAAAACAATATCGCGCTGATCACCGGCGGAAGCCGCGACTATGACGCTATTTTCATGGCGGACGAGATCGGCGAATTCGCACGATATGTACCCTATCAGACCGCCCTTCCCCGCCCGGTAATAGGGGCGACAGGACTGGTTGCCGCCGAATGGCACTGGGCATTTGAACGCTACGGAGCGCCGCAAGTAAACTCGCGTTTTGAAGACCAATCCAAAGATGCCCGTCGTATGGCGTGGCAGGATTGGTCCGCGTGGATTGCCACCCGGGCGGTTTTGACAGCCTTCGCAAAAGCGCGAGGCGACGAGTTAGCGGATGCCAATGCGCTGTTGCGCGCCGCCAAGTTGCGGCTTGACGGTTCAAAAGGGGCGCAGATGAGCTTTCGTCCCTGGAGCAGCCAATTGCGGATGCCGATCCTGCTTTCAACCCACAACGCGATTATAGCCGTGGCACCACTCGAGGGCTTCCTACATCAAACAAGTACGCTTGATGCCTTGGGTTACGATGAAAGAGAGTTCGCCTGTGACTGATGGGCAGCGCTACAATCGAAGCAATTATCTGCTAGGGATCTACGCCGTCACGGAACGGGAGATCCTGAAGTTTTTCCGCCAACGGGAGCGGCTGCTTTCCTCGATCGTAAGGCCATCGCTGTGGCTGTTCATTTTTGCGTCGGGATTGCAAAACCTGCTTGGGATTTCCATCATCGAGCCATACCAAACGTACACGCCTTACCAAGAATACATTTTGCCGGGTCTAGCGGGTATCATCGTGCTGTTCCAATGCATGCAAGCCGCCTTGTCTTTGGTGTACGACAGAGAAGCCGGCGTGATGCGGGTCATGTTGGTGTCCCCACTGCCCCGGCACTTTCTGTTGTTTGCTCGGATCTTCGGGGCCACTTTGTTGGCTGTGCTTCAAGTCTATTTCTTCCTCGGCCTTGCAGCCGTTTTCGGCTTTTACATGCCGCTGATGGGGATGATCTTCATCATTCCTGCAATTCTCGCAGCCGGGATCATGCTGGGTTCAATCGGCCTGTTGATCACCGTGTACACGCGCCAGATCGAAAATTTTGCCGGCATGATGAACTTCGTCATATTCCCGATGTTCTTCATGTCTTCGGCACTCTACCCCCTCTGGAAACTGCGAGAATCTGGTGCGGATATCCTGTTTTGGTTGGCCCAATTCAACCCCTTTACTCACGCGGTTGAGCTCATCCGATTTGCAGCCTATGGCCAGTTCAACACTCTGTCCGCAGCCGTTGTCTTGACCTGCGCCGCTATCGCTTTTCTGCTTGCGGCGCGCGGATACAATCCCAACTCCGGAGCAATCGCCCGAATCAAACGGTGAACGCGCCCAAGGTCACACCAAACCGGAAAGAGGCCTCCGAGAGGCGCAACTGTGTGGCTGGTTTGGGTCCGCGTCAGTCCGCGTGGGCTCCTTGCCCCTTATGGGCTTCGAACGCAGCAAGATCATCGGCAGAGGGCTCTGGTAAAGCCAGAGGTGCATCGGCTTGCTGATACATCCAGGCGATGAGGTCCGCACGTTCAGCTTCATCCCCCAACCCAGCGAAGCCCATCTTGGTTCCAGGTGCCCAGATCCGAGGCCGCAGCAGAAATTCATCGAGCGCCTCAGCCGTCCAATTGCCCTCAATATCTTTGAACGCGCCCGAGTACCGGTAGCCTTCGCCCGTTGCAATATCACGCCCGACAACATTCCAGAGCACAGGACCAATCCTGTGCCCGCCATCCTGCTCAAAGCTGTGACACGTGCGACACCTCGCAGCTGTGGCTGGTCCCCGGCCTGCATCCGCTTCGGCAAGGCGGATTGCAATGGGGGTGTTGAAGCCTTTTTCAAAATGGCTTGCGATTGCCGTTTTAGAGACCGGGAAACCGTTGAAAACTGTATCAGCACTCTGGTACCGCGCCGGGCCGTGCACCCCAGAGCTCTGGAGGATGCTCAAGCCAAGAAAGGCGGAGAAGAGGATAGCGACGAGGATCAGAATGCGGTTATTCATCAGCGAGGCCTGCAGTGGACTGGTTTGCTCCTGCACCCCGCGCCGCAGATATCGAAACAGCGTCCGGCGTCTCGAGCCAAATGATGTCTTAGACCGAACCCGTCACACCGCTGCAAAGCCGATAGAATTAATCTGTCGGAGGGGCTGCATTACTGCAATCAAAGCACATTTGACCCGCAATAACTCAATGAGAACCATCGAGTTTCCAAATACGACCCGGCGTCCTTCCGCCATTCTTTTTTGTAGAAAAAGTGTTCCATGTTTTGAGTTAGGATTGGCTCAGTAGATCAATCTGCTTAGACAGATAAGAGGCTTCGTTGGTCGCCCACACGGTCTACCCTTCCCACAGCAATCATCAAGAATACCGCGAGAGATCAGTGATTTAACCGTGAGATGCCGTGAAGAAGTGGTGCTGGTAAGGTGACTCGAACACCCGACCCACGCATTACGAATGCGT
>CAJQLX010000044.1 GCA_905479265.1 uncultured Alphaproteobacteria bacterium | reverse complement strand
TGTCGTGCGGGATCGCTGTACCGGTTGAAACGTCACCCATGACGGTCCACCCACACTCGTTTTCAGTAACAACGTTCCAACAACCAACACCATAATCATTGGTGCCAACGGCGCGTCCCGTGAAATAGTAGTTGTTACCGAAAATTTCGTAATTGGACCCGTTACCCGGCGTGGAGACATGTTTGCCCCCATCAACGGTAAAGGCTTTCGGGTATCCGGCACATGATTCCTCAGACCCAAGGTCGAAACAGTTGGTACTGAACGTCGACCAGTGGTGAGCCGTAAAGAAGATCCGGTCCGTGGACGGGTGGAAGACAACTTTCCAACCGTCACCATTACCCGTCGGCAGATCCAGGGAAGAAACTTCCAGTTCTTTTTCTAGAGCGTTCACCAAACTGTAATTGCTGGCCTGCAAGCTGTCTGACGTTGCGGAGAACGAGGTCGATGAGGATGTCAGCGCCGTCTGATCGATGGCGAACAAAGAGGGGAACTCAAACGTGCCTGGAATCAGGGCCTGACTGTTCTCCAAAGTATCCGTCACATTGACAGTCGAAAGGTCATCCGAACCATCGTTTTCGATGGTGATGACCCAGTCAATGACGTCGCTCTCGGAAACGGTCGTCGTACTGCCCGTCGATTGGGCAGACCCTGTTTTGGTAACAGTAACCTGCGAATGCGCGCTGGTTGCTGTGACGCCGGCTACAAATCCTGTGAGTGCTGCAAGGATTTTTACGAATTTCACTGCGAAACTCCCGAAGAAATTAGAGTCTCGACATCCGAGACCCACATAAAGAATCGGGTCTCGCGTTGCTTGATTTATACCATCGTAGGTGTGTAAGGCTTTTTTAGTAAATTTAGTGTAATTTTAGTACTTTTAATGGTTCATTGCGGCAAAGATCGGCCGAATTTTAATAATACTGCCACGTTTGCGTGATTATCCGCCGACCTCATAATCTTTCATTTTGCAACAGCGATTTGCATTCTCGAAATGCCTAGAAAAAGCTGCGCAGAGGCCGTTTTTGGCGACCATTGCTGTCAAAATTGCCATCAGATAGCCACGCGTTATACGCCTGTTTCAGGCGCGGCCATTCTGTATCCAACACACTCCACCACGCTGTATCGCGGTTTCGACCGTGGTTGATTTGGTCCTGCCGAAACGTGCCCTCGTAGGTGAAGCCCAGCCGCCGCGCCGTGGCCATGGAGGGCTGGTTGTCCGCGTTGCACTTCCATTCGTATCTCCGATATTGCAAATCATCGAACACGTGCTGCATCAGCAGGAATTGCGCTTCGGTTGAGGTGCGTGTGCGGGCCATTTGCGGGGGAAATCGGACAAAGCCAACCTCGACTGATCCGGCCTCGGGGCGGATGCGTAAAAAGCTGAATTGGCCCGTCGCAACGGGCGGCACGTCGCCTGCCCCGTCGGTTGGAATGACCGCATACGTCAGGTTATCGACGGCTTTGTCGAAGCTGTTCCAGTCGCGGATAAAGTCTTCTTTGGTGGCGAAGGGGCCATGCCCGGCCAGAAACATCCATTGGCGGTGCTCTGGATCTGCGACCCCCATTTGTTCCCACAAATCGTGTCCGTGGCGGTCTAAATTCAGCGGCTCAAGGCGACAATATCGGCCTATCATGACCTGCGGCTGGGGTCGCTTCCACGCGGGATGCTCCACAACCGGCCCTAATTCGTCCAACCACGGTGGATTTGTCATGGTTTTGCCCCCCACGGCATAGGTCATAATACGTTGCGTCCTAGCCTCGCGCGCCCCGCAGATTGATGGTGATGATACCCAACAGAACCAGCGGCAAGCCGATCAACGCGAAGCTGGTCCAAGCGTAGCCCTCAACAAACGTCGAGATGAGCAGCGCAAACGGTGGAAAAATCACCGTAGCATAGGCCGCCCGGCTCGCCCCGATCCGTCCCAGCAGCGTCAAGTAGGCGCTGAACGCCAAAACGCTGGAGAAGACGGCCAACCACATGCCGCCGCCAATGTACCGCCAACTCAGTTCGATGGTCAGCTCATGCCCGCGCAGCAAACTGACGATCAGCATGAACCCTGCGCCATAGAGCATGCCCCACGCGGTCGAACCGATAACCGGCAGGTCGCGGCGCTGTGCGGCGCTGGAGATCATATTGCCGGTGCAGAAGCTAAACGTACCGCACAGGCATAGCGCCAAAGCCCCGATTGCCCCGCGCGAACTCTCGATTTCCGGCCAATACAGCAGCAAAATGCCGCCAAAGCCGAGAATGGCGGCAAGCAGCCCCAGCCGGCGGATGGGCGTGCGAAACAGGACCGCGCCGTAGAACAGATTCACCAGCGACGCACTGGCAAAAACCACAGCCAGCAGCCCCGAAGCCAGTGACTGGCTGGCGTAGTAGAACAGGGCAAAGTTGGTGGAAAACAGAAATACGCCCAGTGCCATCGCCACCCCATGCCCCCACAGCGGCAGGGCCAAGCGGCGCTTGGTGAGCCAGCCGATGAAGAACATGAGGCTTCCGGCGATCAAAAAGCGCCAGATCAGCGAGACTTCAGGGGCGACCGTGCCGACCTGCCATTTCAGCGGCAGCCAGCTCGACGACCATCCGATGACAACAAAGCCGTACAGGACAAAATCAAACGGCTTCACGCCGCTTCGCCTATTCGACGCCCTCGATCAGGACCACGTCACGGACGGACGACTTGGCGGAGAAAGCCAGAGCCTCTTTATAGATGTCGGAGTTGTAGCACGCGACCGCAGCGTCCAGCGACGGGAACTCGACGACGACGTTGCGGGCCCGATCGCGGCCTTCGCACTGAACGTGCCGACCGCCGCGCGCGACGAACGTGCCGCCGTGGGATTCGATGGCGTCCTTGGCGATTTTGGCGTACGAGCCGTACACCTCGGCATCGGTGACTTCAACGTTGGCGACCCAGTAAGCTTTAGGCATGGCAACTCTCCTGCAAAAACGAAACACTGACGCAGAGAATGGGGGATGACAGGCACAGGGGACAAGCCCCTTCCCGCCCTCGCAAGGCAGATACGCCGTTTTCAGCGCGGATCAGCGCCAAGGGACCGGAGGCGACAGCCGACCGGCGACAGGGTCGCCGAGCCGCTTGCGTGAAGTCAAAAATCAACCAACGAAGCACTCACAGCGCAAAGACGGAGGCGACAGCCGACCGGCGACAGGGTCGCCGAGCCGCTCGCGTGAAGCCAAAAATCAACCAACGAAGAACTCACAGCGCAAAGACGGAGGCGACAGCCGACCGGCGGCGCAGCCGACGATCTGCTTGCGCGTGACGGGTTCGAATCCCGCGAAGCGGGAGAGAACCCGGCGCGCCACCGCATTCCCCGCTAGCGTTTGCCGTAATACAGCCCCACGACGTGCTCAGCCTCGGCAAAAAACAGCCAGCGTGACGCCAGCAGCCCCACCGTATGCAGCCCCAGCGCGACCAAGCGACCCGTCAGATCCGGCACCACCACAGCAACCAGCGCAGGCACCAAACCAACCAGAACCACAGCGATCACGCGCAAGCGTTGCTGGTGCTTGCGGCCCACGGAATAGGCCATTTCTTTGAGCAGGTAGTTTGTCCCCGTATGCGGGCTTTCGAGCAAGCGGACGGAGCCGATCCGGCCCAGCCCGGTTGCGGTTTCCATGGTATGGCCCGCCTGAGCAAACTTTCGATCACCCAACAACCAGTAAGCCACCTGCAATACCGTCAGCACGACAAGCATCATCACCAGTCCCCAACGTTCCATCACCAAAATCCCGCTGCCACCAATGGAAAACAGCATGAACAGCGGCGGCACCAGCGCCATATTCCAGCGCGGGACGGTCTTAAGCTGCGCGTAGATCATGGACGTACACAGCACGGTCAGCAGCGACAGGCCCGCACCAATCCACCCCAGGATCGCTAAATCAATGCCCAGAAACACCCGGCCAAAGGCAAAAGGTGCCAGCACAAGCAGCGCACCAACAGAGACCACGCCTTCGCGGCTCAACCAACTGGACCGCCACTGGGAAAACGCCTTGAGCGCGCGCTCGGGGTGGCCCAAATGCAGCGTGGACGCAACCAATCCCACGATCGACAGGCCATAAGCCAGCCCAAAAGCGAAAAAGGCGCTCCAGCCCTCAACATCGGGCACGCCCAAACCCAGCCAGATCAGCAGGCCAAAGCCAAGGCCCGACAGGGACGTGAAAAGGATAATCGATGGTGCAGGATGCATGGTCTACGTTCCTTTCCGTGCCGCTTAAAGCGTATCGAGGGCTTTATCGAGCCAGCCAAAGAAGCCCGGCGCGTCTTTGGCCTCAGCCTCCAACGCTGTCCCGCAACCGCCTTGGAAGCTGCTGTTCTTAGCGGCCATATCGGCCAGCGTTTTTTGGCGCGGCGGCAAGTACTGGTTCACCGGCTTGGTGCCCTGTTCTTCCATCAGGCTGATCCCACCGCGTTCCGCGACAAGCGTGCTGACGTTGGACTGGGGATCGGCAAAATCGCCAAAGTGACGGGCGCCCGCAGGACAAGTCCGAACACAGGCGGGCTCGCGATCTTCTTCGGGCAGGTTTTCGTTATAAATCCGATCAACACACAGGGTGCATTTCTTCATCACCTGCTCAACCGGATCCATCTCCCGCGCGCCATAAGGGCAGGCCCAAGCACAGAGCCCACAGCCGATACAGTCGTCCTCGTTGACCAAGACAATGCCATCTTCAGTCCGCTTGTAGGACGCGCCGGTCGGACAGACCGTCACGCACGGCGCGTCTTCGCAGTGCAAGCAGGATTTTGGGAAATGCACCACCTGGGCAATGGGTGTTTCGCCGATGACTTGCCGATCGGCTTCGGTCACCGCGGGCGAGACTTCAAACGTGTGCACGCGGTTGAGGAAGGAACCAACCGGGTCGGCGCCGTAAGCGTTGGTATCCGCCAGCGGCGCGCCGTAATTGGACGTATTCCACTCTTTACAGCTGATGACACACGCGTGGCAGCCCACGCAGGTATCGAGATCGATCACCAAACCGAGCTTTTTCTCGGTGGTTTCAGGTAAAGTTGTCATGGCTCTTACTCCTCACCGAAACGGACAGTTTCCGGGCCTTGCCCGACGGGTGATTTCTGTGTCCCCGTGTCCGGCAGGCTTGCCGGCAGCGGGTTTTCGGTCCGCTCAACGCGCACCCGCAGGTCGTACCAAGCCGCTTGGCCGGTCACTGGATCCGAGTTGGACCAGCGCAGGCCATCGCCCTTGGGCGGCAGCAGTTCATGGATCAAATGGTTCAGCAAAAAGCCTTTCTTGGCTTCGGGAGCCTCGGGGTCGAGCGCCCACGCGCCCTTGCGCTTGCCAATGGCGTTCCACGTCCAAACCGTGTTGGGATTGAGCGCGTCCATGCGTGCCACCGGCACCGTGATTTCCCCGTGCGGAGAGGTCACGCGCGCCCAATCGCCTTCAGCAAAGCCCTGAGCTTTCCAAACAGCGGTTGGGATGTACAGCGGGTTATGGCCGTGAATCTGGCGCAGCCACGCGTTTTGCGAGCCCCATGAGTGGTACATCGCTGCTGGCCGTTGGGTCAGGGCATGCAGGGGATAGTCTTCGTGACTGACCTGCTGCTCTTCCAGCGGTTCCCACCACACAGGCAGCGGGTCAAGCGTTTCCAGCAGGCGTTCGCGCAGGTGCTCGGGCGGTTGGTGTTCGCCATGTCCGCGCGCGGCGCGCTGGAACTTGGCCATGGTCTCAACATAGAGCGAGAAAACATAGGGCTGTGGCTTGTCAAAGAAGGATTTCTCAACTGCCCAATCCTGATAGGCCTGGTTCCATGGCTTGAAGAACAGCGCTTCATCGGGAATATGCTCCATCCAGAAGCCGCCGTTCTCAATATAGCGCTCGAGCTGCTTGGGGTTCGGAGCACCCCGGCCCCCGCCCTGCTCGTCTTCACCGCGCCAACCTGCCAGCGGCCCTACACCGGGACGGCGCTCGTGGTTGACGATGTAATCGGCGTAATCTTCGTACTTGGCCGAGCCGTCTTCGTTCACAAAGCCCGGCAAGCCAAGTTTGGCCCCCAACTGCACCAGCGCGGACTGGAAACCGCGCACGTCGCGATCGGGCTCCACAACAGGCCAGCGGATGCTGTCCGCAACGGCGTCAGCCTCGCAAATCGGACGATCGAGCAGAGAAATACAGTCATGCCGTTCGAGGTAGGTCGTATCGGGCAGCACCAAATCGGCAAAAGCGACCATTTCCGAGCTGTAGCTATCGGAGTAAATGATGTGCGGAATGACGTACTCGCCGGTTTCCTCGTCCTTATCAGTCAGCATTTCCATCACGCCACGCGTGTTCATGGACGAATTCCACGCCATGTTTGCCATGTACATGAACAGCGTATCGATCTTGTACGGGTCACCCGCGTGCGCGTTGGAGATCACCATGTGCATCATGCCGTGGGCCGACATGGGGTTTTCCCATGTAAAGGCTTTATCGATCCGCGCCGCGCTGCCGTCTTCTTTCAACGCCAGCTGCTCGGGACCACGCACAAAGCCCAAATGGGGGCCGTTAAGCGGCGCTCCCGGCGTCACTCCGGCGTGCGGCGCAGGATGGGCTTCCATGGGCTTGGGATAGGGCGGCTTGAAGCGGAAACCACCGGGAACCTCGACCGAGCCAAGCAGGATTTGCAAAACATGCAGCGCGCGACAGGTTTGGAAACCGTTGGAGTGCGCGGAAATCCCGCGCATGGCGTGGAAAGCAACCGGGCGGCCAATCATTTTCTCATGGCGCTGGCCCCGGAAATCGGTCCACGGCTGATCAATGGTGATCTCTTCTTCAAACGCGGTGTGCGCCAGCTCGGCCGCCAAGCGGCGGATGGTGGCCGCGCTGACACCGGTTTGCGCTGCAACGGCGTCAGGGGCGTAATCGGTGGACAGGTAACGCTCAGCGAGCAGCATAAATACCGACTTGTGGGCAACGCCGTCTTCGCCGGTCCACGCCTTACCAAGCTCTGGCTTGACGCCCTGCGCATTCCACGCCACCGGCTGGCCAGAGGCACGATCCAGCACCAGCGGCTCCCCGTCGGCATCTCGCAGGAACAGGCCAAATTCGCTGTTGCTTGGGTCTGATTGCACCAAGTAGCCCGCGTTGGTGTAGCGGCTGAGATAACCCAGATCGACTTTTCCCGCTTTGAGCAACTCGTGGATCAGGGCGAGGATGAACAAGCCATCGGTGCCCGGCGTAATACCAACCCATTCGTCTGCGATCGCATTGTAGCCCGAGCGTACAGGGTTCACGCCAACGACTTTAGCACCGCGCTCTTTCAAGCGGCCCAAGCCCATTTTAATCGGGTTGGAATCGTGATCCTCAGCAACGCCAAAAATCATGAACATTTTGGTGCGTTCCCAATCGGGTTGACCAAATTCCCAAAAGGCACCACCCATGGTGTAAATGCCCGCTGCGGCCATATTCACCGAACAAAATCCGCCGTGTGCGGCATAGTTTGGCGTGCCAAACTGTTGCGCCCAAAGGCCAGTAAAGGACTGGGACTGGTCGCGTCCCGTGAAGAAGGCCAGCTTTTCAGGGTTTTCGTCCCGGATCGGCTTGAGCCAACCCGCCGCCATGTCCAGCGCCTCGTCCCACGTAATTTCTTTAAACTCACCAGAACCCCGAGGGCCGGTGCGCAGCAAAGGCGCGCGCAAGCGGGCGGGAGACTTGTGCTGCATGATGCCAGCACTGCCCTTGGCACAGAGAACACCCTGATTCACCGGGTGGTCACGGTTGCCCTCGATATAGGAAACCTCACCATCGCGCATGTGAACGTCAATGCCGCAGCGACAGGCGCACATGTAGCAGGTGGTTTTGCGAACCTCGTCTGAGACCTTGGGTGAGGTCTCGATTTTTGGTTGATGGTTCATCGTCGGTCTGCGCCCCTTCTCAATCTGCACAGGAAACTAAGACATGCCCCCCGGTTGCGCGACAGGTTTTTATACCAGCGTTCATCAATATGACGGAAATTCAACAATTTCGGTCTGTTCACGGACCACTGAGGCGATTTGCTCTTCCGTTTGAGCAAAGCTGACCGGTGCCACGCCGCAAAAACCAGCAAAACTGCCAAAAAATGAGACCAGTGATCTCACAGAAAACAAGGTGATTCGGTTTTAGGCCTTTGTGGCGCGCCGCCTTCTCGTCCGCTTCGCGGACGTCGCAGGCGTCACGCGCAAGCAGATCGGCGACC
>CAJQLX010000043.1 GCA_905479265.1 uncultured Alphaproteobacteria bacterium | reverse complement strand
CCAACGCCATTACAAACAGGTGCAGGGTTTCCACACTTGCCTTCGGCGTCCTTAACGTGGCCGGGCTTACAGGTCGCGCATTTCTGCGCCTGCCAATCGGCCTTGATTGCCGCTGTTGCGGTGCCCCAAGTGCTGAAATGGCTCACGCCATACCGGTCAGACATCTGCTGACAGGTCAGGGGGTTCGGCTTACAGATGTGCGTGTCGCCTTTGACGTGGGTCAGCGTCGTGCCGCTTTCACACTTTACCGAACAATAGGTGTTCTGACCGTCTCTGGTCTTCCACATGTTCGCTGCGCGCTTCCAGATTTTGTCGCCGGACTTCAACTGACCAACGCCATTACACACTGGCGCGTTAGGCTTACAAACGTGCGTGTCACCATTCGTTTTGGTCAGCGTCGTGCCGTTCTCACACTTCACCGAACAGTACGTTTTCGATCCGTCTTTGGTCTTCCACATGTTCGAAGCACGCTTCCAGATCTCATCACCGGACTTCAACTGCCCAACGCCATTACACACCGGCGCATTCGGCTTACAGTAGTGCGTATCGCCAGATTGGTGCGTCAACGTCGAGCCCGCCGGGCACTGAACCGAACAGTAGGTGTTCCGACCGTCTTCGGTCTTCCACATGTTCGCCGCGCGCTTCCAGATTTTGTCGCCCAGTTCCAGCTGGCCGACCCCGTTACACGCTGGCGCTTCAGCCTTACAGTAATACGTGTTACCGGCCTGCTTGGTCAAAGTCGCTCCAACGGGACAAATGACGTTACAGTAGACCCTTGTGGTGCCACCAACGGACCAGCTTTCGTCCGCATTTTTCGCCGCGACACCGTTCAACGGCAAACTCTTGGTGCCCTCACAGCCTGGCTCAACGAAACAGCCATAGAGGTTGCTGCCAAGGTTTGAAATTGTCCCACCAATACACAGGGCGCGTTGATAACATCGGTTGTCGAGCAATGCTCGGCCGCCGCCTAAATCTGTATACTGATCGCCATCCTGCAAGAGTGCAAAGCCCGTACACGCCTGCGCAGAAGCTGTTTGGTTTATCCCCAAACTGGCCACCATAATGGCCAAAATCATGAGAAAATATCGCATTACTCATCTTTCCAATATCTACGAATTCACGAGCAAAAGTCAGCTTGGTTCATTTCAACGTCACCGCTCTCTGACGGTGTTGGATTCAACGAATAAACCTAATTTTTCAACATTTTGCGTTGTGCTGCGTCCTATCGGCCTTGGCGATGGGTAACAATGCGAAGGAATGTTAGTTACATACCGAAGAACTAAACTTTCCTTTATAAACTCTGGCATGAACTCAAAAATTGAACATTACGTACGCATTTTGAGAAATTTCACCCTGCGCCTTTCAATTTTTGATCTAGTTTGCAAAAACCCTTTTCAAATTTGCTATCTAAACCGCTAACTAAATGAAAATATTAGATTTTCAACGACCTTGTAAAATTCGTAAGACTCCGACTTTATGCGACTAAGTGCTGTTTTTCAGTCCGATTTCTGCTCGCGATTCGTCCTCTCCGAAGGTGCTAGCAAAGCCCACGAGAAGCCCCCTGCTGACCCGTATAGGGGGCCAGTCAACAGGCACAGAAAAAGTTCAATTGAATTTCTAGCGCTTAGAAGCTGAAACGGCCATTGACCGAAACACTGCGCTCTTGGCTGTACAGGGCAGCACTGGCAGAGAGCGAAAATTCGCTGCTTGCTCCGTCTTTTAACAAGGGTGGGCCCAGCAGGGTCACGTTGCCTGATGCACGGACTTCAAAGGACTCATCAAACGTCGCATAGCTCGGCGTGACTTCAGCAGAAAGCAGCAGTTTGTCATAAACCGTGGCGTTGACTCCGACAGGCAGGGAATAGTCACCCTGCCCTTCCGAGTAGAAAGCCGAGAACCGCACAAAAGGGCTGAAGCTCAGGAACTTCGAATAATCCAAAGAGGCGTCAAAGGAATAACTGGGGATCAGCTCCTCTGACGCGCCGACTGTTAGCGAGGTATCGATGTTCCAATTCTCCGCCGGCCGAAAACCAGCGCCCAACCGGACCGAACCTTCATCAAAGGCCACGCCCTCTTCGCTCAGGTACTGCACGCCGCCCTCGGCATCGAATGAAAGGTCAAATTTGTCGGTCGGGGACCAGCCTTTAAAGATAATCGCGGCCAGCTTGGCCACGCCATCAGAATCATAGCCCGCCGCCAAAACCAATTCGCCATCACCGGCGCCGTAACCACCACCAGGCACGTTTGCGCTCAGGTTACTTTCTTCGAAGAAGAAGTCGAATTCGTCGTCGCCATCTTTGCTGCCGATCGAAAAGCCCGTCGCTGCGGCAAGGCTGTAGGTCAAGCCACCGAAATCAGAATGGCCTATGGTGCCATCGGCCTTCGGCCTTACTTTAAGCCGACCAATCGAAAATCGATTCACCTCTAGCGCAGCCGCGCCTTCGGCGAAGTGCGAAGGAACCCATACGATGGCTTCCAGCTCCTCATCGGTAAAATCGAAGAAGTCGAAATCAGGATCGAGCAACCCTTCATCAAACACGGTACTCTTGGTGTATTCCAGACTGCCGCTTGCCGATACGCCAACAGAAAAATTGTCGCGCGCAAAGCGGTTGTCGGCAAAACCGCCGATTGACCTTAGGTCCGAGCCCAAGGTTCCACTGAAGTTACCGAAGAAATTTTCCTCGTCGTTCACATCGACACCGACTTGGTAGTCACCCAGCAAGCCCGTATCCAAACTGTAAGAGGTCGATTGGCTGAGGCTAAAATCCAGCACGCCCAGCTCGATCCCCCGCAAGCCGTGATCGACGTTCAATGAACTGTCGAAGGTCGATGCGCTGAAATTATAGCTCAAAGACTGCGAAAGTTGCCCCTGCGCTTCCGGGGAAACACCCAGTATCACGAACGCAGAACAACAGCACAGCCAAGCCCTTAGGCTGCTGCCCACCAAGGGCGCTTGTTCGCGTGTGAATTTAGCGTGTTTCGAGGACATCAAATCTACTTACGGCTCAGGCTTTCTGCGAAATAACAAAAGGCCTCGGTGTGTTCCCCCCTGTCAGAGCAAAGCGTAAGCCAGACCGATCGACGTCAAAAAGGATTTTGGCAACTGATCAACAAAGGGGGCAAAACAACAAATTATAGCGTTCGAAACCACCGCTATTGTTTGGAATGCAACTCATTCGACAAAATCTCCCTGTTTTGCGGCATTTTGCCGAACCCAAAGCCATGAAAGCATTTCTGATTTCTGACCTGAAAGATTATGCGCGCTTTATCAATACGGCATGTCAGCAGCCCTTATGCGCCTAAAATCAGCAATATAGCGACGCAAGCCGTCTCATTTTTTCAGTTCGTCAAACCCAAACAATAATTATGCGTTCATGCGCCATTTTCTACTCCAAATCCCTCCCGAAAACTGGGGTTATCTTCCTAAAAATTGAAGTTTTTTCGAATTCTTATTGCCACCGGGAGAGTCGGCCCAGTTCCTGCTATTGGTCTCCCCTGAATAGTTTTTCTCGATCGCATTTCAATTTTTAAAATCCGGTCAGACTTATTATTGGGTAATGGAATTTACAGGCCACGTACCGGTGTGCTTGTTGATAAAGAGGACAACCATGAAGGCAATTGATCGCCGTTCAGTTTTGCAAGGAAGTGCCGCTGCGGTTGGCGGTAGCATTGCGACAGCAGCATTGGCCCCCCACGCTCATGCTCAGTACTTCGGCAAATCTTACATCGAAGAAACCGTCGCGCCAGAGAATATGGATGACGTGCTCCGGTGGACCGATACCATGCTGCTCGCCGTGCGAGACCATGGCTTGGCGCCCCCCGAAGCCAGCCGTGTTTTCGGCATTGGTATGATGGCGGGTTTTGTTGCCATGAACGGGATTGGTGGTCGTTACAATGACTCCATGGGGTTTGGCCGAGGTCCGGAAAACGGCGATATGCTTGCCGCCTATCATGTCGCGACAGAGATCGCGCTTACAACGGCCATGCAACGCTCGTTCCGTGGCTTCCGAAACCGTATGCTGAACAAGATTCCAAACGGTGAAGCCAAAACGCTGGGTATGCGTTGGGGCAAGCATGTCGGGCAGAAGATTGCGGCGCGCCGGGCGCGTGATGGTTCAGAATCCACCAAAGCCCCCTACTACCGCGACGTAATGCAGAAGCGGAACCACGTGCTGGCCTGGGAGCCAACATTGCCGGTTTACGAGTCCGGCATTGGCCCCCGAATTGACCCGTTCATCCGCCCTCTGCTGCCGAGCTGGGGCATGGTGGATCCAATTGGCGTTCAGGACATCAAAAAGTTCCGCGCAGAGCGGTTCCCGGACCCACGGTCGAATGTGTTTTGGGACGACGTGAAGCTGATTCAGGAGCTTGGCGGAACCAAATCGCAAAACCGCACCGATGATGAAGCTCACATCGCCTTTTTCTGGGAAGACGGGCCACGGGGCGCGACCCCGGGTGGTCACTTCATCATCATTGGTGCGCAACTGCTGCAAGGTCGTGTTGATACCTATGACATGGCCCGCGCCATGGCGCTGATGGGTATGGCCAGTGGCGATGCTGGAATCTCAGCGTGGGACAGCAAATACACCTACGACATCGTAAGGCCCGAAACCGTTATTCGCCGCCGGGCTTACACCATCCCGGGCTACAAGGAATCCGGCATGGATATGGACGCGAGTTGGTCATCACTGATCCTCACGCCTCCCTTCCCTGCTTACACGTCCGGTCACTCCACGTTTGGCGCTGCGGGCGCTCGGATGATTCAGCATCTGATGGGCACAGACCGGGTTAAGTTCAAGCTTCGTCCGGTGGATCTGGCCTGGTGGCCGGATCAGCTGATTGGGACTGAACGACACTATACTTCTGTTTGGGAAACAGCCGTTGAAAATGGTCTGAGCCGCATTTGGGGCGGTGTGCATTGGACCTTTGACCACGACCAAGCCATGAGCGCAGGTGGGCGGATCGCGGATGAAATCTTCGAAAACCACTTCCTTCCTGTCGCACGCTAAGGACATAAAAAATGAAAAAACTCCTTACTCTCCTCGGGGGAGCGGCACTGGGCGCGTCCATGTGCGCCGCCCCGGTCAGCGCTCAAGTCATTCGCAACGCCGAATTGATTGGGAACGGCGGCAACTACGGCCAATACCAAGGTTTCGCCCCCCACCTGTTCGTTAAGCCCAAGATCTTTAATCTTGGCGCTCATAGCTCGTTCCAGCTCAACGGTGATTTCGCCGTCGGTGGAACCTATGTTCGGGCCGATGAATTGGACCAGTACGGCGGGTTCGTCGAAGGCTCGGTCGCGGGTACAATCCGCCAAACCTCGCCGCAAGGCTGGACATTTGGCGCGACGCTTTCCGCGACGGGCGATGCCACCTACGTCTATGACGCCACGGATCCGTTTACCGCAAACATCTCAGCAGACGGTATCGAGGCCTACGCCTTTATCGACTCGCCAACCCTGGACGTTATGGCTGGCCGATTTACCCCGGGCACCATCGTTACCACTGGCGCTGGCGCGTTGAATGGCGTGATAGAGCCAACAACAGCAGCATTCTCAAGCGGCGTCGGGGGCAATTTTGCGGGTTCCGTTGGCACCCGGCAAGGGCCGTGGGAGCTTGTCGCCGCAGCCGACCAAGACAATCGCCAATATGGCGGCGTTTTGTGGCGACGCCCCGTGCGGACCGTAACCCCGGCCTATGGCATCGAAGTCATCCGTGACGGTAGTTTCGATTTCGCAGGCACGCCGCTGACCGGTGGGCTGGCGACCGGTGAAGGTCAGCTGTACGGTGGCCGGGCTGGCGCGATGATGGAATATGGACGCCTGACCTTTGGCGCCAGCGCCGGGCTCGAAGCGTTCTACGACGGCACAACACGGATCGAAACTCAGTCGATCTATGACATCGGCGTATCGAACAAATCGGGCCGCTACACCTATGGCGTGGCTGGACAGCACAGACGGTCCCACGATGAAAACGTCAGCACGTCCTCCATCACCACCGACATGGTCATCGGGATCTCCACCGGTGTTGACTTAGAGGTCGGCTATGAGTTCTCCCGGTTGGAAGATGAGGCACTGCCAGAGGCGGTTCACACGCACGAAGGCAAGGCCGACATTCGGCTTTCATTCTAAACGCACACCGCCCTTTCCTGCGGTTTTGCATCCCAAAGCCCGGCGGTTGTTTCGCCGGGCTTTTTGTCTTTTGCAGCCTAGTCCAGCTGATGCGGCTTTGGCCCACCGGTTGCCCAATCCAGCAACTGCGCGGTGTGGACCAATGGGACACCCACGCCCTTCTCCAACTGCTTCATACAGCCAATGTTGCCCGTCGCCACAAGCTGTGGCTGGGTTTTGGCGATGTTGCGCAGCTTGCGGTCCTTGAGTTGCCCCGAGATTTCCGGCTGTAACAGGTTGTATGTCCCCGCCGAGCCGCAGCACAGATGCCCTTCTGCCGGCTCTCGCACCGCCGCGCCCAGCGCCTTCAGCAGCGTTTTGGGCTTGGTGGTGATCTTCTGACCATGTTGCATGGAACAGGCGCTGTGATAGGTGATTTTGACCTCAGACAGCGCATCTTTGCCCGCGGCAAGGTCTTCGACGGTGACGAATTCGGTGATGTCGCGCGCCAGTGCCGCAACCTTGCCCGCGCGGGTCGCTGCTTCTGGGTCGTCCTGAAACATGGCACCGTAGTCCTTCACCGTCGTCCCGCAGCCGGACGCCGTAATCACCAGCGCATCGAGGCCGTCGCGGTCATCAGCCGCCAAGACCGCATCAATCATCCGCATTGCGGTTGCGTCGGCTTGGGACGTTTTTCCCATGTGATGGGTCAGCGCACCACAACACGGGGCCGAGACCACCTCGACCTCATAGCCAAGGCGCGTCAGCAAGCGGATCGTTGCCGCGTTGATTTCCGGCTCCAAAACCTGCTGCGCACAACCGGGAAACAGTGCCACTCGCCCGCGCCGCTGATCGGTGGCTGCCGGATGCACGTGGGGCCGGTCTGTCGCGGCTGGCGCAGGCAGGTGATCGGGCGTCAGGGCCAGTGCAGCCTTGAGCGGCTTAGGCATCACAGGCTGCAAAACCCCGCCCAAAGGCGCAAGCCGCAGCAACCACCGGAACAACGCCGGACGCGGCAGCACTTGCGCCAAGAACCAGCGATAAGCGCGCTCGAACAGCGGTCGCTGATAGTCCCGCTCAATGACCTTTCGCCCGTGATCGATCAGATGCATGTAATCGACGCCAGAAGGACAGGTGGTTGTGCAGGCCAAACAGCTCAAACAGCGATCCAGATGGTCAACCACGTCCTTTGTCGGCTTGCGGCCATTTTCCAGCATGTCTTTGAGCAGATAAATCCGCCCGCGCGGGCTGTCCAATTCATCGCCCAGCAGTTGATAGGTCGGACAGGTTCCGGTGCACAGGCCACAGTGAACACAGTTGCGGAAAATAGCCTCAGACCGCTGGGTTTCAGCGTCTTTGACCATCCCTTCTTTGAAGAATGTCTGCATGGATCATAGCCCCCTATACAGGCGTTCTGGATTAAAGCGGCGGTCGGGATCGAAGGCGTTCTTGAGCAGCCGGTGCAGCGTGATATTTCCCGCGTCCAAGGGCTGAAAGCAGCCGTCCGTCGCGCGATGGCTCGCCGGACTTTGGACCAGCAAAGCATGCCCCCCGGCGCGCGCGGCCATCGCGTGAACATCCTGCGGCGCGTCAGCCCCAAGCCACAGCAAAGCGCCGTCCCATTGCTGCGCGGCTAAGCCTGTCCATGCTTGCGTCAGGGCTTTGGCTTGGTCGCGGGGAAGACTCACCCGCCACACAAAGTCTTGCGCCCACACGGGCTCCAAACCATCCGCGTGTTGATCGACCGCGCGGGCTTTAGGCAGGACTTTGACGGTCAGCTCCGTGAAAACGGCCAACGTCCCCCATGAACCACTGAGCCCACGCGGGATGTCATAGCCCGAGACGTTCTTGACCACGCGCCCCCCGGCTTTGAGCAGCTCGCCCTTGCCGTTGATATACTGTGCGCCCAGCAGGTTATCGCGAGGCGCGCCCATGCTTTCGCGCTCTGCCCCGCCTATGTTCGTTGCCATGACACCGCCCAGCGTCGGATCTGCGCCAAAGCGAGGCGGGTCAAACGGCAGAATCAAGTCATGCTCCGCAAGGGCCGCTTCCAATACAGAAAGCCGCGTCCCGGCCATGGCCCCCAAAACAAACTCCTTGGGTTCGAAATAGGTGATCCCGGTAAGCCCGGTGGTGCTCAGGCGCGGCGCATCCACGGGAAAACCAATGCCAGCTTTGGTCCCCGCGCCTTCTACGGCGATAGGATGGTCGAGATCGCGGATAAAGGCAGCCATAGCCTCGGGCGTGTCGAAAGTCAGCGCGTCGGTCTGCGTCATTACGCTGCGACCGCCCGGGGTGCGATTTGCCCAGCGGGGATGCCCACTTCGTCCAAGGGGAAGACCTTACCGCCGTTCAGCAGCCATTGCGGGTCAAACTGGCGCTTTACCGCTTTCATTTGGTCCAGCTCAGCCGGGGTGAACATCAGCGGCATGTGATCGCGCTTTTCAATGCCCACACCGTGTTCACCGGTGATACAGCCACCGGCATCGACACAGGCCTTGAGGATTTCAGCGCCACAGGCCTCAACCTCATCCAACACACCGGGCTGGTGGCTATCGTACATAATCAGCGGGTGCATGTTGCCATCGCCAGCGTGGAAAATGTTCGCAATCTCAAAGCCGTAGCGCTCGCCGATGGCGTAGACCTGCTCCAGCACTTCAGGCAGTTTCGTGACGGGAATGGTGCCGTCCATGCACAGGTAATCGGGCGAAATCTGCCCGACGGCGCCAAAGGCACTCTTGCGCCCCTTCCAGATGTTTTCAGCCGAAGCGAAGTCTTCAGCGACGCGGATCGACACCGCGCCGTGCGCTCGCGCCATGCCCTCGACAAACTCAAGCTCTTCGCGGATTTCTTCTTCGTTGCCTTCGACCTCGATGATCAGCAACGCCTGCGCCTCGACCGGATAGCCTGCGCCGGTAAACCTCTCACAGGCGATAATCGCGGGGCGGTCCATGAACTCGATGGCGACCGGGGTTCGGCCCGTGGCCATAATCGCAGCGACACAAGCCCCCGCGTCGAGGGCTGAATCAAAACCAGCCAGCAGAGGCCGTGCGTCTTCTGGTTTCTCCATCAGCCGAACGGTGACTTCTGTCACCACACCCAACTGCCCTTCGGCCCCCACAATCATGCCGAGCAAATCATAGCTGGGCAGGTCAAAGGCTTCGCCGCCGATATCGATGATCTCACCCTGCATGGTCACAAATTTCACACCAAGGATATGGTTGGTCGTGACCCCATATTTCAAACAATGCGCCCCGCCAGAATTCATCGCGACGTTACCGCCGATGGTACAGGCAATCTGGCTGCTTGGGTCTGGCGCGTAGAACAGGCCAAGGTCGTCTACGGCAACGGAAATGTTCTTATTCGTCACCCCCGCTTGGACCCGAGCTGTTTGGTTCTCCGTATTCACGTCTAAGATTTCGTTCATCTTGGACAGCCCGAGAACGACCGTATCCAACTGCGGCAACGCTCCGCCCGCCAAGGACGTTCCTGCGCCCCGCGCCATCACGGGAACACCATTGTCGTTGCAGTATTTGAGGACCGCAGCAACCTGCTCCGTCGTTTCCGCCAAAGCCACCAGCATGGGGACGGTGCGGTAGCACGCAAGCCCGTCGGTCTCATAGCCCTTGAGTTCGTTTGAGGAGGTGATGAGCAGCTCTTCATCCCCCAACAGTTCACGCAAGTCGCGCGCGATGGTGTCACGTCGCGCCAGAACGTCGGCGGAAGGGCTTGGCATATTCAGCATAGAAACAGACCAATTCAACAAGTCTCAGTGTTTATCTGCTGAAATCTAACCTTAAAATTGGTCTGTAAACAAGACCACTTTGCACTCAGCCAGCATCAAAGCCGTAATTTTCGGCTCTTAATCGTGCTGTTTCAAAGCGTTGGCGAAGGCGCATGGCATCACTGAAAAAGTCGATGATAAATTTAAGATGATCGCTCATCGCTTTCTCTGCTGCGCTGACGTCTCCGGCGACAATGGCGTCACAGATGGTGCGATGCTGTTCCAACAGCCGATCTTTGCCGCCTGATTCCAGATAGACCACGTAGCGATTATAGAAAACGCCCTGCCGGATCAGCTCGAAAATAGAGCGCAAGGAAAAGATCATCATGGGGTTGTGGGTGGCTTCGGCGATCGAGTGATGGAAATCGGCGTCCAGTTCAGCTTCGACGTTTGGGTCATCTTCGTCATGGCTGGCTGCCATGGCGTCGAACTTGGATCGAATGATCTGCCGATCGTACTCCGTTGCTCGCTCTGCGGCCAAACCTGCAGCCTTGGATTCCAGCAGCACGCGAAATTCCATGTAATCGATGTATGCTTCTTCATGCCGGGCAAACAGACCGATGAGCGGCTTTGATACAGCGGAGCCAACAATGTCAGCAACATAGGTTCCCCCGCCCTGTTTGGCTTCGATCAAGCCGTGCATTTCCAGCGTCTTGAACGCCTCGCGCAGCGTTTGGCGGGAGACTTCGAGCTGCTCGGACAATTCCCGCTCACTGGGCAACTTTTCACCATCCCGCAACGTGCCGTGCAGGATCATTTGCTCAAACTGATCCACGACAGCCTGCGCCACACGGGTGTGCTCGATCTTGCGAAATTTCTTTCCAGTCACGCTCTAACCTTTATCGCTGCACATGGACTCACCCGGCTGCTGCTGGTGCTGGCGCAGGGGTTGGTGTTGGAATACCGCCAAAGCGAACAATCACGCCGAAAACGATCAGCGGCACCAGAACGATCAGCGCAAAAATCTGCAGCCCCAACCAACCAAACAGCACCAAACACGCTCCGGAGGTTAGCGCCGCAACGGCGGAAAAGCTGGAAACAATCATGTCGTTCACGCCCTGAGCCCTGAGCTTTTCCGACGAGGTCGCCAAGGATGCCACCATAATAGCGCCGCCGACGTAGAGGAAATTCCAGCCAAAACCCAGCAACATTAGCGCGATCAAAAACGCCCACAGCGCCGGCGCCAACATCGCAACAATCGCCGCGCCGACCATAAATGCCATCCCAACCGCGATGAAGCGGTCGCGACGCAGCCAACGCACCAACACGCCACTGAACAGCGATGGTGCGAACATGGCCAGGACGTGGACTTGAATCACGTAGGTGTTGATCTCAAAAGCATAGCCCGCCGACCGCATTTCCAGCGAAGAGGCAACCATGAGCAACGTCATCACCCCATAGCCGACAGCGCCGCCAAAGACGGCAAACCAATAGAGGGGGTTGGAGAGCACCTCCGTTTTGACGTTCCGCCCCTCATCCCGCGCCTGCTGTTTCGCTGCCTGCGCTTCGCGAACGGTTTCTGCGTCATTGGGAAAGGGTAGAAAGACCAGAATCACCGCAACGATACCGCACACGAACCCAAGCATCAGGTAGGGCGCGATAAAGCCTTCGAACGGGAAGACCACGCCCGCAGACCGCGCCAGCGTTGGCCCCAGAAAACCAGCCAAAACACCACCAAACAGCGCCAGCGAAACCGCCATCTCCCGCAGGTCAGAGGGTGAACGGTCAATCGCCGCGAAGCGGAGCGACGCCAACCCAGCGAGGAAAATACCCAGCATCATGTGACCCGCACACAGCAGCACAAAGCTCTCCATCGCGACCGCCAAAGCAGAAACCAGCCCTGCCCCCACGCCAAAGAAACTGGCCAAAATGTTCACTGGCTTCCGGCCAACGCGCGCCATGAGCATCGTCAGCGGTACAGCCGATCCCATAAGCGCCACAAACTGCAAGCCATAGGGCACCGTCGCCAGCGACCGGTCCGGCGCAAGTTGTTCACCGGCCAGCGACGTAACGGCCACGGCAACGGTCGCCGCACTGGTCCCCAACCCCATGCACAGGGAAAGCACTAAAACGCCGATGGGCAGTCGAAGAATATCGCGAAACATGACTTTACCTATCCCTGAAGCAGGTTGAGCGCTGTGGCCCGGCGAAGGATTTCTTGCGCGCCGGCAATGTGCAGCCGCTCAACCATTTCGCCATTGATTTGAATGGCACCCTTATCGGTATTGGCGGGTTCCGCAAAGGTGGAAATGATCGCTTGCGCCCGTTCGATGTCTGCGGCGGTCGGGCCGAAGGCACGATTACAGGGCTCAATTTGCGCGGGATGGATCAGGGTTTTGCCCCCCATCCCCAAATCTGCCCCTTGCGCGCATTCCGCTGAAAACCCGTCCAGCGCTCGGAAATTGTTGGATACGCTATCCAGCACACCCAGTCCGGCTGCGCTGGCGGCAAGCACAACTTCGCTGAACCAAGGCACCATGTTCCAGCGACCTTCCACTTGCCGAACGCCACTGTCCTTGGCGAGATCATTGGCGCCAATCACAAAGGCTGTCAGCGAAGGGGCGATTGCGTGGGCTTGGCGCGCAAGGTCGCGAATGTTCAGAATAGCTTGGGGGGTTTCAATCATCACCCAAAGGTCCGCTTGTGATTCCCCTAAGCCCGCCTGACAGCCCGCAAGCTCGTCCAGTGTCGATACCTTGGGCACCACGACCACGTCAGCTTGCTGCGCGATCGGCCAATCTTGGGCAATTTCGGACGTATCGAGGCCGTTGGTTCGAACGGCCACCAGCCGCCTGCCAAAGCCGCCCTCGTCCAAGGCTTGCTGAACATGAGCGCGCGCGCTCGCTTTCGCATCTGGGGCTACGGAGTCCTCTAGATCGAGAATCACAGCGTCGCAGTCCAACGTGCGGGCCTTCTCGATCGCGCGGGTATTGCTGCCCGGCATGAACAGGGCGGAACGGGGTAGCGTGTCATTCATGACCTCACCCAAACACCGACACTTTGCGCTGTCGAGGTATGGCGGGTCTGCGCAAACTTTCATGGCGCGCTCCGCCGATAGTGCGCAAGGGTAGGTCTATGGTTCGTTTTGACCCAACATCATCCAACGCCCTCCGGCATCCGTTGTACGTTCACTGGACCATTGGCTTTGTCATTGGGGCCGTTGGACTGTGGATGACACGCCTCACGCTCGGCTATGTGGTGTGGGAACTCACGCAGTCGCCTGCGCTGACGGGCTTAACGGCGTTCCTGATCCTTGCCATGCCCGGAATACTCGGGCCGTTCTTTGGTGTTTGGATCGAGAATCTGGATCCAAAGCGCGTCATCGTCTGGGTCCAATTCCTCAATCTTGGCGTCTATTTGGCGCTCGCGATCATTGCCTACGTCGGCACAGAATCGGCCGTTCCGTACCTGATCGCCTCGGGCGCAACGGGTATGGTCATCGCCATCTGGCAACCGGCGCGCTTGGTGTTGCCAACCTTGTTGGTGTCAGATCACGCTCTGGGCTCTGCCGTCGCGATCAATTCGACGCTGTTCAACACCGCGCGCATCATTGGGCCAGCTCTGGCGGCTTGGGCGATTGCGTTTGGCGGCGTAGTGCTGGCGTTCTTCGCCGGCTTTCTGCTGTATGCCTTCTTCTTTTTCGCCGTGCTGTTTCTGCGCACGCAACACGTTAAAAAGGACCGTCCGCGCGGTTCGTTTCTCGATCGTTTACTCGGTGGCATCCGGCAAGCCCGCGCCATCCCAATTGTGGCGCTCGCCATGGCCGCAACCATGTTCTCCGGCTTCTTTGGCCGCTCGGTGGTTGAGTTGATGCCTGCGATCAACGGAGCACTGATTACCAACGGCAGCGCTCAAACGCTGGGTTACCTGACATCCGCCGCAGGCGCCGGCGCGATTTTGATGGGCTTGTGGCTTGCCACCCGACGCAGCAACACACAGCAAATGCTGGGGTACTTGTTCGGCGGCGGCATCATCGGCGGCCTCGCCGTCTGCGGCATGGCTTTCGCTCACTCTGTCTGGGTGCTGTTGCCGCTTTCGCTGATTTCTGGCGCAGCGGGCAGTCTGACGCTCGTTGGCAGTCAGTCAACCATCCTGCAAACAGCACCAAAGGCGTTCCAAACACGCATCATGGCCCTTTGGGGCGCGGTCGCCTTTGGCGGCATGGGGTTTGGCGGTGTCGCAAGCGGGATTATCGCTTCGATAATCGGCTTACCCTGGACCTTGAGCCTATTCGGCCTCATCGGCGCATGCGGCAGTGCTGCGCTTTGGATCCATACCAGACGGCAGATCACGGGATAAAAACAGTCCACAGGCCGTTTCTGAGGATAATAGTCCCCCAATTCGGACTGTAATTGAAATTCCATCCCGATATTTTGAATATTTCCCATAAAACTTCGTAAGTTTTGCCTGCGAAGACCCGCTATCATTCTTTCACGTTACAAAAAGGATGAGACCCATGATCGTTGGCGTTCCAAAAGAAATCAAAAACCGTGAATACCGCGTTGGCCTGACCCCGGACAGCGTCAGCGAGTTCGTGGCCCACGGCCATAAAGTCGTTGTTGAGACAGCCGCTGGCATGGGTGTTGGTGCAACGGACGCGGAATACACAGCCGCAGGCGCCACCATCCTCACGACCGCAGCAGAAGTCTTCGAAACCGCTGAAATGATCGTGAAGGTGAAAGAGCCGCAAGCCGTTGAACGCGCCATGCTCAAGCCGCATCACCTGCTCTACACCTACCTCCACTTGGCCCCGGATGCGCCGCAGACCCAAGACCTCATCAAGTCTGGCGCGACCTGCATCGCGTACGAAACCGTGACGGCCAACGGTGGCGGTCTGCCGCTGCTCAAGCCCATGTCCGAAGTCGCAGGCCGCATGTCGGTTCTTGCGGGCGCGCATTACTTGCAAAAGGCGACCAATGGCGCCGGCGTTCTGGTCAGCGGCGTACCCGGTGTTGCCCCGGCTAACGTGGTTGTTATTGGCGGCGGTGTTGTGGGTTTTAACGCTGCAGAAATGGCCGTTGGCTTACAGGCGAACGTGACCATCCTCGACCGTAACCTGCTGACGCTTGAGCGGATCAATCACCACTTTGGTGCCCAGGCTCGCGCGATCTACTCTACCACCGCAGCAGTAGCGTCTGCGGTTGAACAAGCCGATTTGGTCATTGGCGCCGTTCTCATCCCCGGCGCAAATGCACCAAAGCTGGTGACGCGGGATATGATCAACAGCATGAAGCCCGGCAGCGTTGTTGTTGACGTGGCGATCGACCAAGGCGGCTGTTTCGAGACCTCCAAGGCGACGACGCACGACGATCCGGTCTACGACGTCAACGGCGTCGTTCACTACTGCGTCGCCAACATGCCCGGCGCTTACGCGCGCACGTCGGCTTATGCGCTAAACAATGCGACTTTGCCATTCGGTTTAGCGCTCGCTGACAAAGGCTGGAAACAAGCCCTTCGCGACGACGCGCACCTTGCGAACGGTCTGAACGTTTGGGACGGCAAGATCACCAACGAGCCCGTTGCACAGGCCCAAGGGCTTGATTTCACGCCACTAAGTACGGCTCTGGCCTAACCTCCCCGGCCATTGATGGCGAGGGCCGGTGCTGTGCCGCCCTCGCCCTCCTCCCATCGTTACGATAAGAAAATCTGAACAGTTCTTAAAACTGTTGAGTGTTGCATAGAATTTGCTTTCCCAATTGATAGCACGACGACTAAGGGTTCAAACATAAGAACCTTTTTCTCGCAAAAGCGTCGTCGAAGGAATGGGAACACACGAATTGCAGCGCTTCGCCGCCCTTTTTTGCGCTTTGTTTTGCAGCGCAACGGTTCAGGCCGAGACCATGCTGGTCTTTGACGGCTCGAACTCCATGTGGGGCGAAATTGATCGTGTGGCTAAGATCGATATTGCCAAGGACGCTGTAAATACCCTGCTCGACGACTGGAATCCAGTCGAGCCCCTCGGCCTGCTGGCCTATGGCCACCGCGATGCGCGTTCCTGTCAGGATATCGAAATACTCGCTGAGCCCGGCGCAACCTTTGGGCAAATCCGCCGCGCCGTTCAGCAAGTAACACCCCAAGGCCGAACGCCCCTTACGGACTCCCTGCTGACGGCCAGTCGGGCGCTGATGATGGAAAATGTGCAGAATCCAACCCTGATCCTGCTAACCGACGGGGCTGAAACCTGTCAGCGTGACCCCTGTGAAGTGGCCTCTACGCTCAAGTCCTACCGCACAGATTTCCGCGTGCATGTGGTTGGCTTCAAGGTTGAGCCAACCGCACGCGACAGCCTGACGTGCTTGAGCGACCAAACCGGCGGCACTTTCTTTGCGGCTGACACGCAACAGGAACTGGTGCGCTCAATGAGCGAGGTTGCGACACTGGTTGCGCAGGATGTTGCGGCGGCATCATCCAGACGCCCCGCAGCGCAGCCCTCCCGTCGCCTGCGCAAGTTTCTTAATGAGCGTGAACGCCCCCGCGAACCGGTCAACCCGCCCTCCCGCGCGATACAAGCCGCGGTCCCACCAGGCGATGACGTCAGTATGACAGACCCCGCTCGCATTCTGACAGAACGCGTCCGTGAGACGATCGCCCAGTCCATAAATGAGCAGCCCAGCGGGCTTGGCACGAACCCCAATACGACCGTTTTTGCCTTTGGTGGCGCACGCACCAGCTTTGCCATTAGCTTGGCAGAGGGGTTGGAGCCCACATTTACCTTCGACCAACCCACATGGACGGTTTACGAACGCCGTGGGCAGTCTCGGGGTCGGCAGGTGGTGATCAGCACAGCACAGCAACCGGTCTTTGAACTGCCTATTGGCGATTATTCCGTGGTGCTGAGCGCCGAAAACGTCCGCTATAACTTCGGTTTTTCCGTCACTGATACCCTGCCCAAACAGCATGTCATCACCCTGAATCTTGGGGCTTTGGACATCACCGTTGCCAATGATGAGGTCATGGACGTCTATGCCTTCCGCTTCGAACGAGGACCGGAAAACCCCAGCCTCGACCTGCGCGTTCGGGGTCCGTGGTCGCAAACCCTGTTGCTGCCACCGGGCACCTATATTGTTCAGGGCCGGATGAAAGACCGCCGCTCAACGGTTGGCCCTCTGATCATCGAACCGGGCCAAACCACGAAAGCCGGGATTCTGGTCCGCTAACCCTCGCCCGTCCAGCGGACCGCCTGCTCCTGATATTCGACCCATTCGAGATCCAGCGCTTGGGCTTGGCTGTCCAGATGCTGGTTGACGGCGTTTGATACTCGGTGCGCGACGGACTCAATCTCATCAACCTCGACGCCAAGGCGCTGCATCCACTTTGGTCCAAACAGCCGCCCCGCAAAGAACCAATCCCGCAATCGGCGCAAGTCCGTGTCTGCCGTTGCCAATGCCGGATGCACCTTGCCCCACAGCCCAGCAAGGTCGTCGTGATCCACCCCAGCCGCTTCCGGACGCGCCGCACCGCCGCGCAGCGTTTCCACGGCCAGCAAGTATTCCAGCTCCATCAGGCCGCCGGGCCGCAGCTTGACTTCACCGGGGTCATCGGGGCGGTCAAAGATCCGCTGATCCCGCAGTCGCAGCAACATGCGATACGCGTCAGCGGTCAGTTGCTGCAGGTCGCGAGGCCGCCGAAGCACACGCTGCTTAACCGCCGTAACACGCTGGCGCAGGGCGTCAGAACCGGACAAAGGCCGCATTGGGACTTGAGCGATATGCTCCCATGTCTTCGCGCGTTCCAGATGGTGGGTTTCGAACGAAGCAAGGCTGATTGTCGGCGGTCCAGAGCGGCCAGAGGGCCGCAAGCGGGTATCCACTTCCCACACCCGCCCTTCGCGCATTTGGGCGTTAAAGGCTGTGTTGAAGCGCGCTGCGACGATGTTCGCTTCTTCAAGCTCCCAACCTTCTTCCACCACAAAAATCAGATCCAGATCAGAATGCGGCGCCATGGCCCGCATCCCCATTTTTCCCATGCCCAAAATACACAGCGGAAAGGTTTCCAACCCCAAATCTTCCATCACCATCTCCGCAACCAGCGTCAAAGCGGCTTCGGCCAGTTGAGTCAGGTGCAACTCAGCACTTTGGATGGTCGCGCTGCCGCTAAAAACGGACAAATAGGTCAAATAGAGCTGCTCATTCACCCATGCGCGCGCAGCCTCTAGTTTGCCCTCATAGCTACCGGCCGCGGCAATCATCGCGCGGCCTTGGTCCAATTCCGGGCCAAGGGGCAAAGCGCTCGCCCGTCCTAGCAGGCCGTCAACAACGTGGGCGGATTGTTCGAGCAAGGACGCCATCGCCGGGGCTTGGAACAAGGGGGGGACAACGGCTTCAAACAGCTTGGGATCGTTGCTCAGTAACTTCAGATACTGGCCCCGATTGCCCAATCGCCGGAACAGGCCGTCGGCTGCTTTCATACTGGTCAACGGGTCGGAGGTCTGGCTCGCATGCTGCCAAATCCATCCCGGCGCTTGACCCGAACCCGCTTCCAGTTCCCATGTTTGCAAGCGATCTTTGACGAATTCATCGTCTTCAGCATCCACGCTGTCTGGTACCGTCGCACGCGCAGGCCGCTCGACATCGGCAAACAAGGGCGCAACGGTTTGATCGACGAACTGCCGAACGCCCGCGATTTCCCGCCCCAGCTCAGCCCACGAACCAAACCCGCTTCGCGCGGCCAGCCATTCTTGCTGTTCTGAGTCGTCCGGGACAAAGTGCGTATGTCCGTCAGACCAATACTGCACCCGGTTTTCAAGCCCGCGCAGCAACCAGTAACACCGTTCCATTTCTGCCGCTGTATCAGGCTCGACGATGCCTTCTTGGGCCAAGCCTCTCAGCGCTGTCATGGTTGACGGGGTTTGCAGGTGCGGATGGCGACCGCCCCACAGCAACTGCTGCGCGTTGACGAAAAACTCAATATCGCGAATGCCGCCGCTGCCGAGTTTCAGATGGAACCCCGCCGTTTGCTCCAAAGGGGTCTCGTTCTTTCGCTCTTGCGCCAGGTCAGGGTGCTCCCGCCGGATCCGCGATTTCAGATGCGCGATTTCCTGAATCATCGAGAAATCCAAATGCCGCCGCCACAGATAGGGGTGCAAACTGCGCAGAAAGCGCTGTCCGGCCTGCATGTCGCCGGCAACCACACGCGCCTTAATCATCGCGAGCCGGCGCCACGGCGCAGCGCGGTAAAAATGGTAATCCTCGCCCGCCTCGGTGGACATCGACAAATCTGTCACCGACGGATCGGGCCGCAAGCGCCAATCCGTACGCCAGACAAATGCCCCGGCTTTGTGGCCATCGATCATCTGGGTAAAGGTGCGCAGCACGCGGGCGGTAATGTCAGCGCGGCCCACAAACTCCGGCACGGGCACAAGCCCCGCGTCGTAGTAGGCGACAAGGTCAACGTCGCTGGAAAAGTTCAAATCACCCCCGCCGAGCTTACCCAAGCCCAACACAAACAAACCCGGCACGGACGCTGTGTCGTCCAAGTCAGCAGGAACAAAGCGGGCTGCTTGCTTGGTTTCACGCCAACTGGCGGCCAAAGCCTGATCCAAGCTGGTATCCGCATGGTGCGTCCACTGCGCCCCCAGCTCCTCGACCGAACGCTCTTTGGTGCCGTCCTGAGCGATATAATCTCGCTGCTGCTGCCTTTTACCCGCCAAAAGGCGATTTCTGGTTGTTTCCTCGGAAACACCTTGCGTCTCAGATTGGGACAACCGCTCTGCGAGTATCCAGTTTGCAGTTTCGCGCATTAAGGCTCCTTGGTCTCAGGATCACCGGGCTCATGGTGAGGTTGCCTCAACCGTGGCGAGACAGCGTATAATGGCGAATTTGCCCGGCTTTTCCATAGGTTATGACGTACTCAAGCATGATTCTGAGGCGATTATACGCCCAGAGCGGCACCTTGGCCCACGCTTGGCAGCTTGAGCCGTGGAGCCGATGGGCAGAGCGCTTTTTCAGCGGACCCCCAGAGGCCAAGCAAACATCACAATGGTGTAAGGAGAAATCCAACAATGACGACCAAACGCAAAATTCTAAGCAAGCCCGTCTTCATTCCCATGATCGCCGGCGCGCTGTTTGCCGGACAGCTTGCCTTTGGCGAAGCACGATGGTCCGACGAACGCGCGATGACGGATCAGGTCATCATCAACATGGACGCAGACACCACCATGGTTCTGACCCAGCGCAGCAGCGACCCTTCAATGTTCGGCACGATTGCCGATCTGTGGGATCTCCAGTTTGCCGATGAGCAGGGCGAAATCTCAGGCGGGACTTTTGTCACAGCGTTTCGTCAGCGCGATTTGCTGATTTTGCGTCAGGTCGAAGGCGACAAGAAAGTCACCATCGATTTCTCCGCAGAGCATGCTTACGTCGATCGGGGTGACAGCGCGGTTGAGACTTTTTCCGACATCGAGCTGATCTCAACCGACATGCCATTTGGCCGCGCGCGGGGTTAATCCTCCGCGCCTTGGACCTGCCCTAGCTCACCACGTCGCCGCCAACCTTTGGGATGACCTCGGCAAGGGCGTGGTGCAAGCGGGTTTCCCAGTCGAGCAGCGAGGCACGCGCCAAGGGTGCCTTGCGCAAAAACGGCATGCACAGGGAAAACAGCGGTTCGATGCCGTGGGCTTGCAGACCGCGCCCTGCCCGCGACGATTGCCGATGCTCCATAAAGCGCTTTTCCAGCGTCAGCTTGGTTGAACCGACATAGGCGCCATAGGTGCCGTTCTCCGTCGAATAGCCATCGCGAAGGATGACGTAAACCGAGCCGCCAGACCGCTTAACCTGCGCCCACCCGTCCCACGACTTGGGAAAGGCTTGGACGACAGCGCGACGCGCAGGCTCAAGCCATTCGATCGGGGTCAAATCGCAATCAGCGAACACCATTTCCGCGTTCAAGACCTTTGAGTCCCGCAGTCGCAATTCTTCGAGCGCCAAGGTCGCCAGTTCCAACCGAGGCGGGTTTTGCGTCAACCACTCCTTCATCGAGCGGATGAGATGGGGGGCTTGCCACCGCTCGAATGGACGCGCTGCGCGGTAGTCCAGCCCGGGGTACGGGCCGAAGTAAACGGCATGATAGGGGCGTTTTTCGATGGTCAAATTGATCGGTCTGCTGGTTCAATATTGAATGTAGGGACGCACGGTATCTTGTGGATTTAACAACTAATGCGTCCCTTATCAAACATGCCCTTGCGTTTCGTCCCTAACCAACACGCGTTGAGCGCCGAAAGCACCCCGCGCTTTGCCCCGTTTGGACGCAAAAAACGCGGCTGCTGAGCGCAAAGGCGGGTTGAATGATTCCTCGAACCTACTCATCTAGCAAGCAGGAACAATTTGCTCAGCACTGGGACAAGTATGAAGGTCGTTGCGATTGGAACCGGCTACGTTGGACTGGTCACGGGCGTTTGTTACGCCAGCCTGGGTCACGATGTCGTTTGCTTAGACATTGATGCAGACAAAATCGCGCGGTTAAACGCGGGTCAAAGCCCCATCTTTGAGCCGGGCCTTGAGGAGCGCATGGCCCAAGCGGTGGACGCGGGAAAACTGCACTTTACCACCGACTACAGCAGCGCCCTGAAAGACGCTCAGATCGCCATTATTGCGGTGGGCACGCCAACAGAAGCTGGCGGCAGCAAAGCCAACACATCCTTTGTCGAAGCCGCGTTCACGTCGATTTTAGACCACCACAGCAGCACGCTGACGGTTGTGGTGAAGTCCACGGTCCCCATTGGGACCAATGACCGGCTGCACGCCTTGCAAGAACAGCACCCCGCGGGCGCATCGATCCATTTGGCGTCGAACCCAGAATTCTTGCGCGAAGGCGCCGCGATCAAGGATTTCATGAACCCCGATCGGATCGTTGTCGGCCCCCGAGACGACGTTGCGGCCAGCGCACTGCGCCAGTTAAACCACATCTTTATCGATCGTGACGTGGCTTACGTCGAAGTTTCGGCGTCGAGCGCGGAAATGATCAAGTACGCGGCCAACGCTTTTCTGGCCACCAAGATCACCTTTATCAACGAAGTCGCCAGCCTGTGTGAGCGCGTTGGCGCCAATGTCGAGGACGTTGCGCACGGGATCGGCTTGGACCAACGCATTGGTCCCGACTTTTTGGCGACAGGTCCGGGCTATGGCGGATCTTGCTTCCCCAAGGATACGCTGGCCTTGGTTGATACCGCACAGGTCGAAGGCTCCCCCGTTCGCATCCTCGAAGCCGTGATTGACGTCAATGAGGCGCGAAAGCAGGAAATGGCGGACAAGGTGATTGAGTCCCTTGGCGGACCAGACCGCGCACGCGGGAAAACCGTTGCGATTTGGGGGCTGACCTTCAAACCCAATACCGACGATTTACGCGACAGCCCAAGCATCGCGATTATCCCAGCCTTGCAGAACGCCGGGATTAAGGTTCGGGCCTTTGACCCACAAGGGATGGAAGACGCAGCCGCGCTCTTCGAGAACGTCGATTTCCAACCTTCTGCACTGGCTGCCGTCACGGGCGCGGACGGCCTATGTCTGGTGACGCACTGGCCGGAGTTTGCATCGATCGATCTTGGCACGGTCAAAGCCGCGCTCACCGCCCCGCGCTTTGTGGATTTGCGGAATGTCTTTGACCCAAAAGCCATGAAAGACGCCGGTTGGGATTACAGAAGCCTCGGACGCCCCGCATAATTTCGGATAAAACGCACTAAACCCTTCAATCCTCGCCGAGACATTGTAGGGTTTGGCCACATTCAAAAACAGGGAGAACGTCTGTGTTGAAACCAGACCGTAGCCAGAAGCGTCTTGGAAAAAGCGAATTGATGGTCGGGCCGATCTCTTACGGCCATTGGCGACTGTCCGAGGGCACAGCCGCAGAAGCCGGCGACAAAACCCGCGCTGCGCTGGATGCCGGCATGTCGATGATCGATACAGCCTCCATCTATGGCTATCCAGCCTTTGGCGAGGCTGAGGCGCTGTTGGGTGAGGCGTTGAAGGCCGAACCTTCGCTGCGGGATCGCATGGTACTGGCCACCAAAGCCGGGATTTACCCGCCGACGCCCTATGATTGCACCCCCGACATGATCGTCAAAACCTGCGAAGACTCGCTGCGGCGGATGAATACGGACGTGATTGATGTGTTCTACATCCACCGTCCCGACATGCTGACCCCCCACGCCGATGTGGCCGAAGGGCTGATGCGGGTCGTGGAAAGCGGAAAAGCGCGGGAGATTGCAGTTTCCAACTACACGCCAAGCATGTTTGCGGCGCTGCAGTCAAAACTGGACCGTCCACTGATCGCCAATCAAGTCGAATTCTCCCCACTGCGTCAGGATCCTGTTTGGGATGGTACGTTGGATCAATGCCAGCAATACGACAGCACACTGGTCGCGTGGTCGCCCTTGGGTGGCGGTGAGCTGATGACCCAAGACGCCAGCGAAGACAGCACCGCAGGCGCGGTTGCAGCAGCGCTGGATGCGGTTGCCACGCGCAATGGCGTGGATCGTGGAGCGGCGGCTTTGGCCTTCACGATGATCTCAAACCCCGACATCGTGCCGATCATTGGCACCCAGCGCGTGAAACGCATTGCGGAAGCCAATCAAGCGCTGGACGTCGAAATGACGCGTGACGAGTACTACGCGATTGTGGTTGCGTGGCGCGGCGTTGGCCTGCCCTAGTCCAGATAGCCCCGCGTGCGCGCGAAACTGAGCAAAGCCGGCATGAAGGTTTCGTGCCGGCTGATCAGCACATCGACTTTGACCAAGCGGTCAGCTTCAGGTTCGCTGGAAAAGTAATAGCGCCCGTCTTCGCGGTCCGTATAGAGATGCACCAGCAGCTTCGCCGTTGTGCGCAACGTATGCAGGACCGCATCGCGCTTCGTGAACCACGTCTGTTGTTCGAGGAAGGCTTCAAGGGCCTCTGCACGAATGGACCACGTGACGTCGTCCCGTTGGTCGCTGAACCAAGACCGCAGTGCGTCCCCGATTTCCCAGCCCCATTCCTGAACGTTGTAGTTCTCAAAATCCAACAGCCCAATCCGGCGCGGCGTCACGATGACGTTGCCGAATTTGATATCGCCGTGGCAGTGGCGGACGCTGGTTTGCTTATCGAATTCAGGGGTCAGAAAGCCGCGCACGCTGTCGTTGCGCTTGACCGTTTCGGGGGAAAGATCTGTCCGCTCAAAGGCCGCTTTGATGATCAAATCCGGCTGATCCTGATAGGCCGTCATGTAGCGCCGGTCGCCTTCGTCAACAAAGCGGAAATAGCGATTAAGCGTCCCGTGCAGGTCTTCGGCCAAAGCCACAATCCGCAAGGCGTCTGAAACGCTGGGGCGGCTTTCCATCACGGGTTCGGACACGTAAGACATGAGCCGGAATTGCTCCCCATCGAGCTCAATAAACGGATCGCCCTCGACCGTCAGGTGAAAGTTTGGCGTCAGAAAGTCGCGGGCATAGAGCATGTTGGAGACGTGGCTCGACAGGCGCAGCTGATCCAAATTCTTTTTCCGCCCAACCCGTTGCAGCATCAATCGGCGCGTCTGGGTTTCAATGGCGTAATTCGCGTTGACGTTGCCAAAGGCGCCGCTGTCCACGGCGATGACGGGTTCAAAGATTTCATATTGCTTGAGAAAAGCATTGATCTGGTCGTGACTGAGATCGAGAGTCTCTGACATGTCGAGCCTTTTGGCGAGGTGTATGACGGACCCTAGAAATCCTGCACTTCACCAGTTTTGTCCAGCACCGATGATGATCATCTGGTCAGACAGCGATGACGGCTTTAGGCTGGCACGCAACACAGCAAACACGAAAGAAATCAGCATGAGCACAGTTCGATGGGGCGTCATTGGAAACGCAAAGATTGGCCGCGAGCGGCTGCAACCCGCCATCGAAGGCAGCGCGCATGGCGAATTGGTGGCCGTGGCCAGCCGATCGGGCGACTTGAGCTATGAGGCTTTGTTGGCGCGCGATGACATCGATGCCGTCTACATCCCCCTGCCCAATCATCTGCACGTAGAATGGTCCCGCAAGGCGCTAGAGGCGGGCAAGCATGTGCTGTGCGAAAAATCGATCACGCTGACGCCAGAGGCGTTGGAACCGCTGTTGGATGTGCGGCCTGATTTGATCCTCAGCGAGGCTTTCATGGTGCGGTTTCATCCGCAGTGGGTCAAAGTCCGGGAATTGGTGCAGAGCGGGGCGATTGGTGAGGCTCGGGCGATCAATGGTCAATTCAGCTTTTACAACGTCGATCCCCAGAATGTGCGGAACCAGCCCAATATGGGCGGCGGCGGTATCCTGGACATCGGGTGCTATCCGATATTCTCCGCCCGCTATGTTTGGGGCACAGAACCCATCAAAGCGGCGAGCGTGATCATGGAGCAGGCTGACTTTGGTACGGACGTTCAATGCACGGGGATCATGGAGTTCCCCGACAATCGGCATCTGAGCTTCATGTGTTCAACCCAGTTGGCCTTGCATCAGCGCGTGGTTGTTCAGGGCACCACGGGGCGGATTGAAGTTAAAGTGCCCTTTAACCCCTACCCCGGCTTGGCCGAACCCGAGCTTTACCTTTTTGAGGGCACGGGCTTGGGCGATGGGCACGGACAGCGCATTGAGATCGAAAACGTGGATCAATACGAGCTGGAGGTCGAAGCCATGAACCGGGCAATCCTCGGGCTGGAAGAATGGTCGGTGCCGCGCACTGAGATCATGGCGCAGGCCAGAGCCATCGCAATGGTCTTCGACGGGAAAATCTAGGCCGCGTGCTCTTCCACCGCTGATGAGGCTTGCCGACCGCGAAGGAACAGGATCATCAGCGGAATGCAGACGACCACGATCAAGGCCGCAATGCCAAACGGCGCGCCGGGCCAAAACACGGGCGCGTCGCTGCCTGTGTAAAACGAAAAGGTGTTGGTCAGGATAATCGGGCCAATCAGAATGGCGATGGCATTGAGCGACGCAGATATCCCCTGCACCTCGCCCTGCCGCGTCTCATCCACAGATTTTGACAGCAGAGCCGACGCCGCTGGACCCACCAGAATGCCCAAAGCGGAAATCGGGATTCCGGCCCAAATCAGCCAATCTTGCCGGGCAAATGTCAGCACCGTAAAGGCAATAAGGTTGAAGCCTAAGCCGATCATGAGCACACCGCCTTCACCAAAGCGCTTGGTCAATGGCCCCACCAAAACGGCTTGAACGACGAAAAAGCCGATCCCGACGATGGTCAGCGACAGCCCAACTTGGCCAACGTTCCATCCAACCGCGGCGCGGGCAAAAAAGCTCCATACCGCCGGGTAAACCACCTGTGCGACACCAAACAAAAAGATCACGGCGAGCAGCAGGAAAATCCCGCGCAAGTGCCGGATCGACAAGATTGCACCCAGCGGGTTTGCCCGCAGCAGGCTGAACGGACGGCGGTTCTTCAGCGGTAGGCTTTCTTTGAACACGAAGAAGCCAAAGGCGAAGTTGGCCAAAGACAGCAAGGCCGCCATGTACATGGGCGCGCGGTTGCCCAACTGACCAAAGAACGCCTGCAACTGCGGCCCCAAGAATGCCGGCTGTTCGGTCCCAAGCCACCCGAGCAAACCGCCCAAAGCGGGCCCAATGATGAAGCCCAAACCAAAGCCTGCGAACACCAATCCCATGGTCTTGGCGCGGTTTTCCCCATCACTTAAATCGGCGGCAACCGCGACAGCAGTGGACTGCGTCGCGCCCGCAATTCCCGCGATAATTCGGCCGATGAACAGCAAGAAAACCGTTGGTGCAATAGCGAGCAGAATGTAATCCAGCCCCAGCGCGCCAATCGACAGCAACAGCACAGGCCGACGGCCAAACCGGTCCGACAGACTGCCGATCAGCGGTCCGAACAGGAACTGCATGCCCGCATAAACGACGGTCAACGCCATTGCGACCTGCGCCGTTTGGGAAATATCGCCGCCTGTCAGCTCCTCAAGGATGTCCGGCAACACGGGCATCAGCAGCCCGATCCCCATGGCGTCGATGACGACGACAAAGAAAGCGAACCAAATCATCCTAGAGCGCATGCGGGGAGTCCTTGGTTGAGCCAGAGTTCTGTGGCGGGTGTAAGTGGTGTGCGTTTTCGGCGACTTATCGGCGTGACCGAAAGCGAATAAAGTCACGACACGCTGTTGCTGTAACCGTATATGAGCCTCATGACGCAAACCTTAAGCCCCAATTCAAAAAAACCTTTCCCTGTTGCCTTCTTTGGCAACCGGCGTGGGCTGGGCTTTGTGGCGCTGACGTTGGTGATTGCCGTGGTGGTTCTGTTTCCGCTGGCGACTTTGGTGCTCATGGCGCTGGGTGGTGGCGCGGAAAGCCTGACGCACGTGATCCGCTATGTGCTGCCGCGCACCCTCTCGACAACGGCGGTTTTGATGATGGGCGTGGTGGTTGGAACGGGCGTGATTGGCACCATCAGCGCTTGGTTGGTGATGACGTTCCGGTTTCCTGGCCGGCGCTTTTTTCTCTGGGCGCTGGTTCTGCCGCTGGCCATCCCGAGCTATTTGGGGGCTTACGCCTTTGTCGAATTTCTGTCGTTTACCGGACCACCGCAAACGCTGTTGCGCGGCATCATGGGTTTTGAAAGCGCGCGGGATTACTGGTTCCCTAGCGTTCGAAATACGGGCGGCGCGGCGCTGATCCTGTCGCTGGTGTTTTACCCTTATGTCTACCTCGCCTGTGTGGCGCTGCTGAAACTGCAAGGAAACCGGCTGGTCGAAGCCTCTCGCGCGTTGGGCAAGGGGCCGCTGGGGACGTTGTGGGGCGTTTTGCTGCCGTTGCTGCGCCCGGCCATTGCGGCGGGGGTGGTTCTGGCGCTTATGGAGACGCTGAACGATATTGGCGCGGTTGAGTTTCTGGGCGTGGAGACCATCACGTTCACCATTTTCGACACGTGGTTGACCCGCCGAGACGCCCAAGGCGCGGCACAAATGACGCTGGCCTTGCTGTTGCTGGTGTTTGCGCTGGTTCTGGCAGAACGGTGGGCGCGCAATCGACAGAACGATGCACTGGCCGGTAAGCGCCCGACGGTCCCAACGCAGCAGGAATTGACCGGCGTGTGGAGCGCGCTGGCCACGATCTGGTGCGCTTTGCCCATCGTGCTGGGCTTTGGTGTGCCGCTGCTGATCTTGGGTGGCTATGCGGTCGAACGCTTGGACACGCTTGGCGATGCACGGCTGCACCAAGCCCTCGTCACCAGCCTGAAAATCGCCTTTTCCGCTTCTGCGCTGACGGTGCTGGCGGGGCTCATTATGGTTTACACCCTGCGGCTGCGCAGCGGCGCGGGCTGGTTGCGGTTCTTGGTGCGAATTTCGAGTGTTGGTTACGCCATACCGGGAACCATTCTGGCGCTGGGTCTGTTCGTCCCTATGGCGAGTTTTGACAACTGGATGATCGACCGGGCAAACGGTTGGTTCGGATGGTCCTTTGGCTTGGCCATCACCGGATCGGGCGCGCTGATCCTGATCGCCTATTTAATCCGCTTCCTCGCCATCGCAGAAGGCAACCTCGATAGCGGTTTCCGCAACATCCCCCTTGCCCGCGATGACGCGAGCCGGACCATGGGTCAAGGGGCGTGGATGACCTTGGCGCGCGTTCATATCCCTACCCTGTGGCCAGCCTTGTCAGCAGCCGCTTTGCTGGTGTTCATCGACGCGCTGAAAGAACTGTCTGCGACCATCTTCCTTCGCCCTTTTGGGATGCGCACCCTATCCACCTATATTTATGATTACGCCAGCCGTGCACGGGTGGAGGAAACCGGTGTCGCCTGCTTGATCATCGTGGTTTTAGGCGTGCTCCCCGTGATTATTCTCGCCCGCCGGCTCTCGGCACGCCCCTAGACGGCCCTTGGGCAAAATACAGAACTCAAGCAATAGCGCTTGCATGGCCCGTGTCCGTGGGGCATCGCTGTGCGATATCGGATTGATACCGATGGGGAGGAGCATTTCATGTCTAACACCACACGCTATGGCATCATTGGTGCCGGAATGATGGCGCAGGAGCACATCCAGAACATCTACCTGTTGGATGATGCCGCCGTTACAGCCGTTTGTGACCCAGTGCGCAGCTCCCTGACGTGGGCGGAATCGACCATGCGGTCCATTGATGGCGCGAACGCTGATGCGGTGCAGTATTTCACCGATCACCGCGACATGCTGGCCAAAGCCGACCTCGACGCCATCATCATCGCTTCCCCCAACTTCACCCACATCGATATTCTGCGCGATACCATGCAAACCGACCTCGCCCATTTGGTTGAAAAGCCGATGTGTACGACGATGGAAGACGCGCTGGAGATTGAAGAGCGGGTGAAGAGCTTTGATCCGGTGTTCTGGGTTGGACTGGAATACCGCTACATGCCGCCCGTTGCGCGCATGATCGAGCGCGCGCACGCCGGGGATGTTGGCGCCATGAAAATGCTGTCGATCCGCGAGCACCGCTTCCCCTTCCTGCCCAAAGTTGGCAACTGGAACCGATTCAACAAAAACTCTGGCGGAACCTTTGTCGAAAAGTGCTGCCATTTCTTTGATCTGATGCGGTTCATCCTGCAAGAAGACCCCGTTGCCGTCATGGGGATGGGCGGTCAGGCCGTGAACCACCAAAACGAAGCCTACAACGGCGAGAAGCCTGACATTTTTGACCACGGCTATGTGGCGGTTGAGTTTGAGAGTGGGGCCAAGGCCCAGCTGGACCTGTGCATGTTTGCCGAGGGTTCAGAAAACCAAGAAGAAATCACTCTGATTGGCGATACGGCAAAGCTGGAAGTCAAAATCCCCGATGGCGTCATAACCTTTATGCCGCGCCGTCCCAAAAACCCGGTCAAAGAAACCGTCGAGATTGACGACGCCGTTTTGGCCGCTGGGTCACACTTTGGATCATCGTATTTCCAGCATTTGGACTTCCAAAAAGCCATGCAGGACGGCACGCCGGCAAAGGTAGATGCCCGCGACGGTCGGATGTCTGTTCAAATGGGTCTGGCGGCACAGAAATCGATGGTCGAGCGGCGGTGGATCGAACTCAGCGAAATGACGGCTTAGGTTGGCCTAAGCCGCAGCGCGGTCTTTGTACTGCTGCAAGATCAGCAGAACCTCATGCACGTTTGCATCGAGATCGATGCGGCGCAGTCCGTGAAGCTCCAGCGGCGCGGAACGCGGATGCGGAAGGCTGGCGCCGGTCGGGTCGGTATCCTCACCCGATAGCTTGGTCCAATCGACTTCAAGCCGTAAATGGTGCTTGGCCCGAATGGCCGTGCGCGCAGAGGCAAGGCACTTCCACGGGATATACACCCGCCGCGCAAAGGTCGGGATCAGTGTGATCCCTGCGCCATCGATGCTCATGGACGGTTTCCGTCGCAGCAGATAGGGCGCAGCGAAACCAGCAGCGATGATCGCGCCGATGGTGAAAATCACCAACATGCGGATGATGCCTTTATCAAGGTTTAACGCCGCAAGGACGCAAAACAGCACCAGCATCACACCGGCACTCAAGCCCGCCATTCGCATGCGGGGGAAGAACTCTAACTCTTGTTGATCGTTCATAAAGCCGCCACTGCGTTTTCAAACAGCTTAAGCGTCGGACCAAACTCGGGCAAGTCGCGACCGTCGCGCTTGGCCAGAACGGACTGGCGGTGAAAATCTGGATGGTGGTGCGAAAGCAGGGCGCGTTCGGGATGGGGCATCATGGCCAGAACCCGCCCCTGATGCGCTGTAATCCCCGCCAGCGCGTCTTCTGCCCCATTGGGCGCACGGTCGCCTTCATACCGCAACACGTCCCCACCGGCGGCTTTCAGACGGTCCAGAGCCTGCGGCGCAAAGGCAAAACGGCCCTCGCCATGGGCAATAGGACAATCGAAGCTGGACAGCCCCTCAAGCCACGGCGACGCCGCTGTTACGCGCAGGGTCTCCCACTGGCACAAGTACGCGCCACCGGCATTGGGGGCCAAGGTCACGCCAGCACCGGCAAACAAGGTTGTCTTCAGCAAAATTTGCGCGCCGTTGCAGATGCCCAAGGCCATCCCGCCCCGGTCAACGAGCGCATTTATGCCATCATCCAGCCGCGCATTCAGGGCGGAGGCAAAAGCCTTGCCCGCACCCAAATGGTCACCAAAGGAGAACCCCCCCGGCACCGCAAGAATCTGCGCATCGGACAAAGCCGCCGCGTTGCTTGCCAAGTCGTTGATGTGGTGAATTTCCGTCCGGGCGCCTGCTTGCTGCAGGGCAAAGGCGGTTTCGCGTTCGCAGTTCAGACCGTGGCCGGCGAGGATAATCGCACGTGGTTGAGTCATCGGCTGATCTCCCCGCTTTCGTCGGTTCGGTAGGCGTTTAGAACAGCCGTGGTGCTGACCGCTTCGCCATCAAGCATCATGGTTTCGGTATCGGTCACCGTGCCAATGCGCGTGGCCTGCGCAACCGTGCTGGAAAACGCATCAGCATCGCTGTCTGCGGTGGTAACGAGCATGCCGCCCGCGCTCTCAGAAAACCATTGTGCTGTCGTCCAGCCCGCTTTGACGTTGGCTGAAAGCCCGCCTGCGAGCGCCGAACGCGTCAGCGCCGCCGCTGCACCGCCCCAACCGGCGGCAATGGCAGAAGCAACAAGCCCCTGCGCGGTTGCGGCTTCAAAGCTGGCATAGTCGGCTTCGACCCGAGCCTTTGGCGTCCTCAGGTCGTCGTCGTTGAGGCCAAGGCCCAAAGCAAGCTCAGAGCGTCCCAGCGCGTCTTCCGGCGCAGGCCCAACCCAGAAAATCGCGTCTCCTGCCGCTTTGAAATCCATGGACACAGCACGCTTCCAGTCCGGCAAAACCGCCAGCGCGGAAATCAGCAAGGTCGGCAGCGCAGAAACGGCCAGCGGCGTACCGTCGGCGTCAAAGCCCTTGAAGTCGTTGAACATGGAATCCTTGCCCGAAACAAAGGGGACAAGGTGCTGAACAGCCGTATCGTGGCACCCGCGCGCGGCCTCGCGCAGTTGGTAAAGCCGCTCAGGCTGATCGGCGGAGCACCAGCAGAAGTTATCGAGCAAAGCCGCCCGGTCCAAAGTCGCACCCATCGCCACCAACTGACGCAGCGACAGATCCACGGCATTCACCGCCGCCGCATAGGGGTCGCGCTCGGTCATGCGTGGGAAAAGCGATTGCGTCACAGCAACCGCGCCGGGACGATCCAGCACGGGCCGAACGGCGGTTGCATCAGCGTGCAAAGCATTCACACCCTGCAACGGCTTGAGCACGGCGTTGGCCTGCACTTCATGATCATAGCGCCGGATCAGTGGTGTGCGCCCCCGCATGTTGGGCTGCGCCATCAAGGTCGTCAGGCACTCGGCAACACCGGGCAATGCCGGCGCATTCGAGCGGGATTGAGCCAAAGGCGCTGCGGCCACCGGCAGCGACAGACGCGGCGCTTCATGCAGGAATTCCATGTCCAAGGCCATTGCCTGCCGGTCTTCATAGGTGGCGACCAGCGTGCCTGTATCTGTGAAACAGCCGATTTCAGTGGCTTCGACACCGCGCGTGGCAAAGTGATCGATGACGGCTTGCACGTTCTCGGGCTTGACCGCGAGGCTCATGCGTTCCTGCGCTTCGGAAATCCAAATTTCCCAAGGGCTGAGGCCCGGATACTTCAACGGTACGCGATCCAACCAGATTTCCGCACCGCCAGTTTCTTCGGCCATTTCGCCAATAGACGACGACAAGCCGCCTGCGCCATTATCGGTCAGGGCGCGGATCAGCCCTTGATCTCGCAATTCAAAGATCAGCGCGTCGGATAGGCGTTTTTGCGTGATGGGATCCCCGATCTGCACCGCCGTTGCGGGCGAGCTTTCGTCCAGTGCAACCGATGAGAATGTTGCGCCGTGGATGCCGTCCTTTCCCACGCGGCCACCGACCATGACAATCGCATCGCCGGGCTGAGTGCCCTTTATGGTGGCGTCACGGCCATCGGGCAGCCGGCGCGGCATCAGGCCAACGGTGCCCGCGAACACCAGCGGCTTCCCGCGATAGCGCTCATCGAACATGATAAAGCCTTGGGGCGTTGGAATGCCGGATTGGTTGCCGCCGTCCTCAATGCCCTTGATGACGCCATCGATCAGCCGACGCGCGCTGGGTAAGGCAGACGTTCCGTCCTTGTCGCGGTAAAGCACGGACGTATCGTCATAGCGCGGCAAGCAAAAGCCATAGCGGTTCAGGATCGGCTGCGCGCCCTGACCAAAGCCCAAGCAGTCGCGGTTCACACCAACCACACCTGTCATCGCGCCGCCGTATGGATCCAGCGCGCTGGGTGAGTTGTGGGTTTCGACTTTGTCACAAACCAAATAGTCGTCGTCAAAGACGATCCCGCCAGCGTTGTCGGAGAACACGGACAAGCAGATGTCATCCTTTCCGCGGGCGGCGCGCACCGTTTTCGTCGCGCCAGCGATAAAGGTCTTGAACAACCCGCCATCTGCGCCTTCAAGGTCTGCATTGAACAGGCGGTGTTTGCAGTGCTCGGACCACGTTTGTGCGAGCGTTTCAATTTCGATGTCCGTTGGTTTTCGGCCCAAGGCGGCGTAGTGCTCGCGAATGGCGCGCAAGTCGCTGAGTTGCAGCCCCAGCGGTCCCCGACCCTTGCCATCTGGACCCGGAATACCGTGGCGGGAGAAGGCGATTAAGGCCTCGTCGCTATCAGGAAGATCAACCTCCAGCACCAAGCCGACTTCTTCACCGGTCAGGCGAACTTTCGGCGGTTCTGCACCGACAAAACGCCAAAGCGCCGTCGTTGTGGTGACCGAACCGCGTTCGATCAGCGGGTTAAACAAACGCGCGAGCTTCGCCGGCGCACCAACGGCGCTGTCCTCAACCCGCAGCCGTTCGGCGTAGCCTTGGGCGTCGGTCGGGACCAAGCCCAAATCGGCCAGAACTTCCAGCGCTGTTTTGGCGATCGGATCCGTTACACCCGGCAAAGGGCCAACGGAGAGCACGGTGCGGGCGGTGAGCGTTTCCTCCCGCGCGACGGTTCCCCACGCGGAAAACACAGCCCCGGTTTCCGTCACCGGGTCCACAAAAGCCCCCAAAGCATTCAGCGCGGCAGCTTCGTCAGCCAAGGCCGGGACAGTCAGCCGTAAGCCCGGCCCAGCTTGCCCTTCGGAAGGAAGGATCACGATTTCGGACCAGGCTTGGCTCATTTTATCTCCGCCGCGCTTTGTTTAGGCTTGTGGGGCTTTGGTGCTTGGGGCGTGGCTTATTCCGGGAAGTCCGGAACGCCTGCGGTTTGCTTGGCCCGCATATCCTTGACGCGATCCGCGATTTCCGGATGCGCCAGACCCAGCATTTGCGCTGCGAGAATGGCCGCGTTCTTCGCGCCAGCCTTGCCAACAGCCACCGTCGCAACCGGCATACCGCCCGGCATCTGAACGGTTGAGAGCAGGGAGTCCATGCCGCCCATGCCGCCGCTTTCCAGCGGAACACCGATCACAGGCGCGCTGGTCAGCGCCGCCGTCACACCCGCGAGGTGCGCCGCCATGCCTGCGCCACAGATAAAGACCTTCACGCCCTCAGCCGGTGCTTGCTCGGTGACAAAATCGTGGTGCCGCTGGGGGGTACGGTGGGCGGAAATCACGCGGGCTTCGTTCGCAATACCCAGCGCAGTAAGCTGGTCGCAAGCGGCTTGCATGATGTTCCAGTCGTTCTTGGAGCCCATCAGGACGGCGACTTTAGGTTCGGTTGCTGACATGGTTCTCAGTCCTCCAGAAAGCGGCTGGTGAGTGCCGCTACAAGTTTGTAGTTTTCAGTAACAAGCGACTCTGCTTGGCCATCGCGAAAGGCTTGCTTGTCCAGTTGCTTGGACGGGTCGCCACCGGGCCAGATGCGCCAGCTGTCGTTATCAACAACATCAGACAGCACGTAGGCGCCGGTTTCACGGTCCACGCCGATTTCGAACTTGGCATCAACCAGAGTGACGGGGCCGTGGATCGTCTCAATCTTCGCCCATGCCTGCTCCAACACGTCAAAGGTAGGGCGGACGATGGTGTCGAGGATGGTCTGCAGGTCTTCACCCGACAGCTCCGGCTTGATCGAGGTCAACGCCTCGCCCTCCACCGGTGCCTTGGCGGAATAGAGCTGCCAAGCGTCGTCGCCGGTTACGATAAACGGGTCGGTGTACACACCCTCTGCCCAAGCGCCATCCGCGAGGTACTTGTCCCGCGCATCGTTCTCGGTCATCAGAATCGCCGTGTCCGACGCGGGTGCAGCCACGACAGACATCTTGTGGAACTGCTCCAGCACCAGCGCGTCAAAGCGGTGCGGCGTGCCGTCTGTTTTGAACTGGGGCGCACGCTTGAGGTACGAGCCAAAAGCGTAGCGGCGCACGACAAACTCGATCGGCAGCATGTCGCAATTCCGGCACAGCAGCTCGTGATCAGAATGCCGACCGACAAAAGCCGTCGGAATGCCTGCTTTGGTTAACAGCTCAAAGCAGTTGGCGGCTTGCTCGGTTTTGAACACGCCAATTTCATCGATTTCGGCAACGCGCGCCGCATCTCCACCCGTCAGGCGGTTCACAGCTTGCAGCAGCACAGTGTGGGGCTGTGGGCCTTCGATGATGCGTTTGGTTTTGCCTTCCGCAAAGGTCGTCATGGGCGGTCTTCTTTCCTTTTAGTCAGTGTTGGGCGTCAAAGCGCGCCAACCGATATCGCGGCGGAAGAACCCTTCCGACCACTGAATTGAATCGACAGCCTGATAAGCACGATCTCGCGCTTCGATGAGGCTGGTGCCAAGGCCGGTAACGGTCAGCACGCGGCCACCATTGGCCAGCAAGCGATTGTCGCTGTGTTGCGTGCCAGCATGGAAAATGATGACCTGTGGATCGGTCTCCGCTGGCAAGGTGATCTCTGAGCCCTTGGCGTAGCTGCCGGGATAGCCCGTGGTCGCCATCACAACCGTCAGCGCGTGACGGTCGTCCAAGACAACGTCAGCATCCAACGCCCCCAAGCCGCCCGTCGCCGCAGCATGGAACAGATCCAGCGCGCGCGCGCCCAGCCGGGGTAGAATCACCTGCGCCTCTGGGTCGCCAAAGCGCACGTTATATTCGAGCAATTTCGGTCCGCTTTGCGTCAACATAATGCCTGCGAACAAAATCCCCTGAAACGGTGTGCCGGCATTCACCATCGCGCGTAGGCTTGGCTCAATGATATCCCGGCGCACCTGTGCTTCCAGCGTGGGGGTCAGGCACGGCGCGGGGGTATAGGCGCCCATGCCACCTGTGTTCGGCCCCGTGTCGCCTTCGCCCACGCGCTTATGGTCTTGCGCACTGCCCAGCCAGCGGTAATCGGTGCCATCGCACAGGGCGAAACAGCTGATTTCCTCGCCGCTCAAGAATTCTTCAATCACCACCCGCGATCCCGCAGCGCCAAACGCACCGTCAAAACAAGCACGAACAGCGTCTTCGGCTTGGGCTTTGGTCTCCGCGATGATGACACCCTTCCCCGCCGCCAAGCCGTCGGCTTTTACCACCACCGGCAGAGCAAAATCATCCAACGCCGCCAGCGCCGTATCAACCTGATCATGGGTCTGGGAGTCTGCGGTCGGAACGTCGTTTGCGAAGGCCAGCTGCTTCACAAATGCCTTCGAGCCTTCCAGCTCCGCTGCCGCCTGTGACGGGCCAAGAACGGCGACCCCTCTCGCCCGCAAGCTGTCGGCCAAGCCATCAACCAAGGGCGCTTCCGGGCCAACAATGACCAGATCAATCCGCTCAGCTTCGCAAAAATGCCCAACGGCGCTGTGGTCTGCGACATCAACCGGGGCGCTGTCGGCGAGCTGTAAAATGCCGGCATTTCCCGGCGCAACGAACAGGGCGCTGAGCCTGTCGGATTGGCGAATAGCGTGGGCAAAGGCGTGCTCTCGGCCACCGCTGCCGATAATCAAAACCCTCATGCGACCGGCTTCCCCATCAGAAACGCACCCGCGCCCGCGATTTCCTGCTGCAACTCTTCGTCGGGCAAGGCCACGTCATAGACGCCGGAGAAACAGGCATCGCAGTAATCGCGGCCCCCATTGCGCGAGACGCCTTGGGGCGGGTTCACGGCTTTGGCGAGACCATCCAGCGAGACAAAGGCGAGGCTATCCGCGCCAATGAGACTGCCGATCTCCTCCACCGAATGATTGGCCGCCACCAGCTCAGAGCGATTGGGCGTATCGATGCCGTAAAAACACGGAAACCGGATCATCGGACTGGCGATGCGCACATGAACTTCCGTCGCACCGGCTTCCCGCACCAAAGCAACCAGCTTTGACATGGTGGTCGAACGCACAATCGAGTCATCGACCAAAACCACGCGGCGGCCATCGACGATCATACGGTTGATCGACAGCTTGAGCCGAACGCCCAGCGAGCGGATTTTCTGGCTTGGCTCGATGAAGGTACGGCCCACATAGGGCGAACGCATCAAACCGGCGCGCATGGGAACATTCATCGCCATGGCAAAGCCTTCGGCGGCTGCGATTCCGGACTCTGGAACCCCAAGTACCACGTCCGCCTTGCACGGTGCTTCGTCCGCCAGCTCCTTACCAACCCGCGCCCGAACGTCCGCAACGGCGCGGCTGTTGAACACGGTCGAGGCCCGCATGAAGTAAAGATACTCAAACACGCAGAACCGCTCTGGGCCTTTTTTCGCCAGCTCCTGCTGCGACAGACCGTTCTTGTCGATCTTGATGATCTCGCCGGGCTCAATATCCCGAACCCAACGCGCGCCCAAGGTGTCAAACGCACAGGTTTCCGAGGCCAGCATCGTCGCCGAACCCAACCGCCCCATAACCAAAGGCCGCATCCCGTTCGGATCGCGCACGGCGTAAATCGCGTCTGTGGTCATCAGGATGAGCGAAAAGGCGCCCGTCACCCGCGCCAGCGCTTCCTTTAGCGCGTCATGAAAGCTTTCCGCCTTGGAACGCGCCAACAGGTGCAGGATGACTTCCGTGTCGATCTTGGTGGTAAAGGTCTGCCCCTGATCCAACAATTCCCGGCGCAGCGTGTTCGCATTGGTCAGCGTGCCGTTGTGCGCCAAGGCGACGGGGCCAAACCGCGTATCAAGCGTCAGGGGCTGAATGTTTTCCGTCCCCGGCCCTCCAGCGGTGGAGTAGCGCACATGGCCAACCGCTCGGTCACCGGGCAGATTGATACCGCCCGCATCGGCAGAAAAGTGGTCAGACACCAAACCCGGTGCCTTGTGGGTTTCAAATTGACCATCGTAGAAGGAAACGATCCCTGCCCCTTCCTGCCCCCGATGTTGCTGGGCGTGCAGCGCAAGCGCGGTGTGGAGCGCTGCATCATCCAAACCATAGACGGCAAACAAGCCGCACTCTTCTTTTAAGCCCTCAGCCGGCATGGACGGGTTCCTCTGTGGTCCAGTGATCCTGGACATATTTGGCGACCAAGGCCGGGTAAAGTTGGTGTTCTTCGGCCAGAATACGTTTGGACAGCGCATCGACGGAGTCCCCGGCATTGACCGGCACTTTGGCCTGTCCAAGGATCGGCCCAGCGTCCATTTCAGCGGTTACAACGTGGACGGTGCACCCCGCCTCTGACACACCGGCGTCGAGCGCCTGTGCCTGCGCCTCCAACCCCGGAAAGTCCGGCAGCAAGGACGGGTGAATATTCAGAATTTTCTCTGCCCAGCGCCCCACGAATTCTGCACTCAACAGACGCATGAAACCAGCCAGACAAATCAGATCAATCTCGCCGTCGGTGAGCAGTTGGTGAAGTTCGTCTTCCCACGCTTCTCGCCCATCGCGGCAGTGCCGCAACGCGTGCGTCTTCACCCCCGCACTGGTCGCAATGCCCAAGCCCGGCGCTTCGATTTTGTCGCTGATGACCATCGTGAACTCGACCGGAAAATCGTCGAGCTGTGCCGCACGCAGCAGGGAGACCATGTTGGACCCCCGCCCCGAAATCAGAATAGCGCCCCGCTTGCGGTTCAGAGTCATGCGGTGACTCCCGCGATTTGAACGTGGACTGCCTCGGCTGAGGCCCGCTCCGTCAGCGTGCCAATCTCAAAAACGGGGGCATCGCCCGCCAACTGGGCCATCACCGACCCTGCCTGCTCCGCATCAACTGCCAGCACCATCCCCAGACCCATATTGAAGGTCCGGTAAAGCTCCATCGCCTCGACGCGATCGAGGCTTTCCAGCCAGCCAAAGATCGGCGCGGCTTGCCATCGGCCTGGATCCACGTGTGCAGCGAGGTCTTCGCGCAGGACACGGTTCAGATTACCCGGCAGGCCACCGCCAGTGACATGACACAGCGCCTTGATCGCGCCCGGCACCTGCTGCAAAGCCCGATGCACCGACGCGCCATACAGCACGGTGGGCGCCAGCAGCGCTTGGCGCAGGGTTTGCGAAGCGTCAAACGGTGCCGGTTGATCGATGTCGATATCCAAATCAGCAATCAACCGCCGAACCAGCGAAAAGCCGTTCGAGTGGATGCCGCTGGACGCCATGCCGATCAGCACATCACCGGGCTTTAAATCGTCATACCGCGGCAGGATCTCTGACCGCTCCACCGCGCCCACAGCGAACCCGGCGAGGTCAAAATGCCCCTCGGCGTACAAGCCCGGCAGTTCGGCTGTCTCGCCCCCCACCAACGCCGCGCCTTCGGCTGCGCACGCGGCAGCGATACCGCCGACCAATTCCGCATCACGCGCACCGGACAACCGACCCGCGGCGAGGTAGTCGAGGAAGAACAGCGGCTTCGCGCCCTGACACAGAATGTCGTTGGTACACATGGCCACAAGATCTTGGCCCAAACCGGCGTAATCGCCCGGCTCCCGAGCCAGCAAGAGCTTTGAGCCAACCCCGTCTGTGCCACTGACCAAAACCGGATCGGACAACCCCGTTTCCGCCAGATCAAACAAAGCCCCAAAACCACCAATAGCGCCCATGACGCCCGGTCGTTTGGTTTTTGCAATATTGGGTTTAATCGCCTCAACAAAGGCTTCACCAGCGTCGATATCAACGCCAGCGTCGGCGTAGCTCAGCTTGCCGCCCGAAGAACGGTCAGTGGGGGAAGCGGAGTCGCGAGCATCACGGGTCATAAGTGCCTTGGCCTTGCTGGAAGGTAAGCTACTGGACGAGTTGTGCGGCACAATTTCACGCGAATGTTCGCGTAACAATTATGTCATCTGCGCCTTCACTAAACAGTGCGCGCTATCCGTGCAACGCCCGTCGATGCAGACCTGACCCAAGCATAAAAAAAGCCCCTCCGAAGAGGGGCTTTTTATGGTTGGCTTAGTGCGTGACGACCGCGTTCGCACTGCCTTCGACTTTGGCCAATCTGGCCTCGAACTCAGCGATTTGTTCGGCTGACAGCGGGCTCAATTTTTCCGCCAAAGCATGTTCGAGAACCTGATCCACGTCGGTCACTGGCACGATTTCCAGCGCTTCCTTCACATTGTCAGGGATCTCTGCGAGGTCTTTTTCATTATCCGCAGGGATCAGCACCTTCTTGATACCGCCGCGCAAGGCTGCGAGCAGTTTTTCTTTCAGGCCACCAATCGGCAAGACTTTGCCGCGCAGGGTCACTTCACCGGTCATCGCAACCGTATTTCGCACTGAAACACCGGTTAGGACCGACACGATTGAGGTTACCATCGCAATACCGGCGGACGGCCCGTCTTTCGGCGTTGCGCCTTCGGGGACGTGCACGTGGATATCGCGCTTGGAGAATAAATCAGGCTTGATACCAAAGTCGGCCGCGCGAGACTTCACGAAGCTTTCTGCGGTCTGAATCGACTCTTTCATCACGTCGCCAAGCTGGCCCGTAAACACGGCCCGGCCCTTGCCGTTGACCGTCACAGATTCAATCTGCAGCAGATCACCACCAACTTCCGTCCAAGCCAGCCCGGTTACCGCGCCCACTTGGTTGTCTTCTTCGGCCAGCCCGTAGCGGAATTTCCGCACGCCAGCAAACTCGCCCAGATTGTCTGCATCGATCGCAAAAGCACCGTCGCGCTCCTTCATATCGATCGCCTTGACAGACTTCCGACACAGGTTTGCGATTTCACGCTCCAAGGACCGCACACCGGCTTCGCGGGTGTAGTAGCGGCACAGGTCGCGCAGGGCGTCCGGCGTGATCTCAAGCTCGCCTTCTTTCAGGCCGTTGTCTTTCAACTGGCGTGGGATCAGGTGCTGCTTGGCAATCTCGACTTTCTCATCTTCGGTGTAACCAGAGATGCGGATCAGCTCCATCCGGTCCAACAATGGGCCCGGCATCCGCGTCGAGTTTGCGGTACACAGGAACATCGTTTTCGACAAATCGTAGTCGAGTTCAAGATAGTGGTCGGAGAACGTGGAGTTCTGCGCTGGATCCAGCACTTCGAGCAAAGCCGAAGCCGGGTCGCCGCGCCAGTCCATACCAATCTTGTCAATCTCATCGAGCAGGAACAGCGGGTTCGACGTCTTCGCCTTTTTCAGCGACTGCACGACCTTGCCCGGCATAGAGCCGATATAGGTCCGTCGGTGGCCCCGAATTTCACTTTCATCCCGGACACCGCCCAGCGAAACGCGAACGAAATTACGGTTTGTGGCGCGTGCGATGGACTTACCCAGCGACGTTTTGCCAACACCCGGTGGGCCCACAAGACACAGAATCGGACCCTTCAGGTCGCGAACCCGGTTCTGGACCGCTAAGTATTCGAGAATACGCTCTTTAACCTTTTCCAGACCGTAGTGGTCTTCGTTCAAGATCGTCTCAGCGCGCTTGAGGTCTTTTTTGACCTTGGAGTACTTCCGCCATGGCAGCGACAGCATCACATCGAGGTAATTGCGAATCACCGTCGCTTCCGCAGACATTGGGCTCATCATTTTGAGCTTTTTCAGTTCCGCGTCGAACTTTTCCTTCGCCTCTTTGGTCATCTTGACGTTAGCGGCGCGTTCTTCAATCTCAGTCAGCTCGTTGTGTCCGTCTTCGGACTCGCCCAGCTCCTTCTGGATCGCCTTCATCTGCTCATTCAGGTAATATTCGCGTTGCGTTTTTTCCATCTGACGCTTAACGCGACTCCGGATGCGCTTCTCGACCTTCATGACGCCGATTTCGCCTTCCATGTAGCCGTAGACCTTTTCCAGGCGATCGGCGACGTTGAAGGTTTCCAGCAGATCCTGCTTTTCGGAAATCTTAAGGTTCAAGTGACTTGAAATGCTATCGGCGAGCTTCGCAGGCTCTTCGATCCGAGAAACGGTGACCAAAGCCTCCGGCGGGACGCGCTGGTTCAGTTTGATGTACTGCTCAAACTGCGAAACGACCGTGCGCATCAACGCTTCGACGTCCTCACCCACCATATCGCGCTCCTGCACGGGCGCAGCGCTGGCTTCGAAGAAATTGCCATTGTCCTCAACGTCCATCAACGTGGCGCGCGACTGGCCTTCGACCAGCACCTTTACCGTACCGTCGGGCAGTTTCAGCAGCTGCAGCACCGTTGCGATGGTACCAAGGCCGTAAAGATCATCAGGGGACGGGCTGTCTTCTTGTGCGTCTTTTTGCGTAACAAGCAGGATTTGCTTGTCACCCTGCATCACTGTCTCAAGCGCGGCGACCGACTTATCACGTCCGACAAACAGCGGAATGACCATGTGCGGAAAGACAACGACGTCCTTGAGGGGCAGAACCGGATAGTTTGAAGAGCGGCTAGTACTCATTTTTTTTAGCGTCCTTTCACCTCGCGTCAGCTGGGTGCTGGTGGTGGATCAGCGATCCATTGCAATTAAAATGCCTGAACAAAGCGGCCTCCCGCCTTTTTATCTCAAGCAACCATCTTGCCGATGGAATCGTTCAACTGACTGCATATATCTCACCCCTTAACGGTTCCAAGCCGCATGCTCAATAGCGGCCCGGCATCTGTGCTGGGGGTAAGTTCTAAGCTCTATTTGGGGGTGTTTACGCAGGTTTCAATGCATAGGCCAAAGTGTCGCTTTGCAGCAGGGCATTAGCTGATGCGCCCTGAACTGTCCTTGTTGCTGCTTGCACAGTGGGTGTCGCAATCGTATAGCGACCGTCTGAAATACGGTGGCGTAGGCTTTGCGTCGCCCTGTTGGCCGTGCGGATGTGGCGAAATTGGTAGACGCGCTGGATTTAGGTTCCAGTGACTTTGGTCGTGGGGGTTCGAGTCCCTTCATCCGCACCACGCCGCCTCGCGCGGCCAGACAGGACGGTCGCGTTGTTCAACGCACGGCACCAAAGAGATAAAAGAACAGGAATGACCATGCAGATTCAACTCGTCTCCGAAGAAGGTTTGAACCGAGGGTTTGACGTCACTGTCCCCGCTACGGATTTCGAAACGCGGGTCGATACCAACCTTGCTGGTTTCGCCAAGGACCTGAAACTTCCGGGCTTCCGTCCGGGTAAGGTGCCACAGGCTGTGATCCGCCATCGTTACCGCGCTTCCATTATGGAAGAGGTGATGAATGAAACCGTGCAAGAAGCTGTCCGCAGCGCACTGAACGAGCACGAGCTGAGCGCTGCTGCGCCGGCCAATGTTACGGAAATCAAGCCTTTCGACGAAGGCGAAGACATCCAGTTCAGCTTCTCGATCGACATCATGCCCAGCATTGAGCTGACGGATTTCTCGAAGTTGACGTTCGACCGCATGAACCCCGTCATCGAAGACCGCCACCTTGATGAGGCACTGAAGGTTCTCTCCCGCCGTGGCGCACAGCCGGTCGACATCGACGACAAGAAGCACAAGATTGCGACAGACGAGATTGCCGTGATCGACTTCCAAGGCTCCGTCGATGGCGAAGAAAAGGACGGCATGAAGGGCGACGACGTGATGGTTCAGGTCGGCTCCAAAATGTTCATCCCGGGCTTTGAAGAGCACTTGGTTGGTAAGAAAGTCGGCGATGCGTTCGATTTCGACATCACCTTCCCTGAGGACTACAACAGCGAAGAGCTGCGCGGGATCGAAGCAAACTTCAAAGTGGCCATCAAATCGATCAAAAAGCTCAATGCCCCTGAAGTTGACGAAGAGTTCGCCAAGCGGTTTGGCCGCGACGACCTGAACGACCTCAAGCTGCAGGTCAAGCAGGAGCTGGATAACATCCACCGCCGCTCTGCTCGCTTTTTGATGAAGCGTGAAGTCATGGACAAGTTGATGGATACCCACGACTTCCCACTGCCAGCAGGTTTGGTTGAAAACGAATTCAACGCCATCTGGGAACAGATCATGGCCGAAGCCAAGGCGGGCCGTGTTGACGCGGAAGATCGCGGTAAGAAGGAAGATGAGCTGCGCGAAGAGTACCGTTCCATCGCTGAGCGTCGCGTGCGCTTGGGCCTCGTGCTTTCCGAAGTTGCGACCACCAACAAGCTGGACGTTAGCCCCGAAGAGTTCAACGCTGCGATCCAGCGTGAAATGGCGATGAACCCGGGTCAGGAAGCGGAAATTTACACCCGCTACACCACCGACCCGAATGCACGTCAGGCGCTGATTGCTCCAATGATGGAAGACAAGGCCATCGACTACATCCTCGAACTTGCGGACGTTACCGAAATTGATACCGACCCCGACAAGATCGAAGAATTGATCGACCAGCCGACCGAAATCTAAAGCAGCGGTCGTCGCACTGCTAAATTGACGGGAGGGCTGGTGATCAGCCCTCCACCTCGACCGGATAACAGAAGGTCGAAGGCTGCTTGAGCTTCAAAAGATTACAGATTTGCCAAGCATAGTCCTGACCGGGCAAAGGCCCGAAAAGAAGTCGGACAACCGCCTGATCCTTACCTGAGCCTGTATCTTCCCGCGTTAGAACATCGTTCTGATAGGCGGCTTGCATGATCCCAAGCACATCTGGCGCAATCGTGAGCACGCGGTCATAGAGCGCCCGCGCCTCGTCCGCATTTTCACCCGTACCCAGCCAAACGGCGTACACTGGACCGTCGAGAATGGGCGGAATGGCATAGATGAGCTTGGGGCGGTTATTGGGCAGTGGCGGCACGTCCAGCACTGGCGGCCCAGCAGCAGCAGCAGCAGCAGCGACAGCCGCCGTCCCGTCGACCAGTTCTTGCAGGTTCAGCGGCACAACGGCATTTTCGGGCTGCTCGGGTCCGGGCTGAGGATCAGCCAACTCTGGCTGCTCGATGATCGTGAGCTCTGGCAACTCTGCGCTCGGCACGCTTGCCGAATCAATCAGCGCGGCAATCTCGTCAGCGTCCTTGGACAGTAGGCTCAAGTCGGATTGTTCCAAAGCAGATTGAACGGTCGCAGACGGATCTGCGCCCTCCTCCACCGGAGCCAGCAAGTCGGCAAATTCTTCGAATTCAGAACCGAACAAAAGCAGCGGATCGATGGCTTGGCGGTCCTCATTTGTTTGAGTTGGGGTCTCCGCAATAAGTGGTGCGGCAGGAGAGTCCGCGTCGGTCGCACTGGCCTGCTCCGTTGGCATTTCAGTGACAAATTCATTGGCGGGATCGGTGCTGCTGATCGGTGGTTCCGGTTGCGGCTCTGGTTGCGGTTGCGGTTGCGGCGTCAGATCAACATTGTCCGAGTTTTCGTTTGCAGACGCGCTGCGTGCGCCGTCCGAAGGCGCAGCAGCGGCGGGCACATCGCCCTCACGCTTGAGCGTGGACAGGCGTTGAACAGCGTCCACGGCTTGCAGTTGGCCTTGTTCGGCGGCAAGGGCGCACCATTCGATGGCCTTATCAACATCCGCCGGAACCCCAACGCCGCGTTCATAGAACTGACAGACCGCCCATTGCGCCTCCGCCAAACCGCCCTCGCCCGCTTCGTATATCAACTCAAGCGCACGGACGGCATTCTTTGGCACGCCATCACCGCCGTAATAGGCCAGTCCGAGATTGAAGCTGGCGAAAGAGTGGCCTTGGTCCGACGCCTGCTGCCATAGCTCAGCCGCTTTAGCGGGATCAAAAGGAACGCCCCGCCCTTCGGCGTGCATCAATCCAAGATTGGTCAGGGCTTCGGGCAGGCCAGATGCTGCGTAAAGCTCAGCAGCCCGCGCTTCATCCCACGGTACGGCGCGCCCGGTCTCATAAAGCAGTGCCAGCGCGTATTCAGCGCGCGGACGGTCCGACGCATTGCTGTCGATCACATCCTGCCAAATCTCAACCGCACGCGCCATGTCGCCCGCATCCACCGCTGCGATGCCGGCCTGATAGTTCTGCCCCCAAGCGGCGGGAACGGTGCACGTCAGAAACAGCAAGGCGGTGGCGGTGGTGCGGACACAGCGCACGGCGCCGGTGATGCCCAAATATAACAAGGGCGGCTCCTTATTTGATCAGCAGAATTCTGCGTAGGTTTGAAAAGGTTATAATCAAATCGCCAAAAAGGGAGAAGCAATACGAGCCTAATCGTGATGTTCTGCGACCCATTAAGCTGCAAGAAACAGATAGACGGTTCCCATGTCCTGTGGCTAATGCCCTCGACGCCTTGCAAAACAGTTGGAATTTTCATGACATCAACCGCTGCCCCTTTGGGCATGACCCCTCGTTCCTGGCTGGACTTGGGTGTTTTATCGTTCCTGTGGGGCTTGTCATTCCTGTTTTATGATATGGCGCTGGATGGTCTTTCACCGCTGGCTGTCGTCTTTGGCCGGTGCGGTGTCGCGGCCCTGTTCCTTTTGGTCATGTTGCGCGCAACGGGCGTTCGGCTGCCGCGTGATCCAAAGCTGTGGATGGCGTTGGCCGTCATGGGATTGCTCAATAACGCACTGCCGTTCTTCCTGATCGTCAACGGACAGTCCCAGCCGGGTTTTCACGGTGGCATGTCGTCCATTTTCAATTCCACCGTCCCGCTGTTTACGGTCATCATCGCACAGTTCTTCCTGGCCGACGAAAAGATCACGATACCGAAAATCGCTGGCATTCTGTTGGGTATGTTGGGCGTTACGGTGATGCTGGCGCGCGACGCATTTACCGGTCAAGGCAGCCTTTTGATTGGCGGTTCCTTTGTTTTAATGGCGGCGTTTTCATACGGCGTCGCTGGCGTCTGGGCGCGGCGGTTTGGCGGCGTTCCGCCGATGCAGATCGCGGCGGGACAGCAGATTTCGGCAACGGCGTGGCTGGTCCTGCCTGTATTCCTGCTCGATAAGCCATGGACATACAGCGCGTCCGTGCCGCTTTCATCGTGGCTGGCGATCGCTGGCTTGGGCATTTTCGCGACCGCGCTGGCTTATGTCCTGTTCTTCCGCATCTTGCGCACCGCCGGCGCGACCAATGTTTCACTGGTCACGCTGCTGATCCCCGTTTGGGCGATTCTGTTCAACGCCACGATCCGGCAAGGAACGCTGGCGTTTTGGGAAACAATCACGCTGGCTCAATGGGCTGGCATGGCGTTGATCGCCCTTGGACTCGCGGTCCTGAACAAATGGATCCCGCTGCCCGGTCAACGCCGCTGATTCGTCGCGCCGCTGTCATGAGGGGTCGCGTCGCTGTCGCTGGTTGACCTGAGCTTTCATCGCGTGTGATCTATCGAACAAGCAAATGCGACTTTGTCTGAAGAAGAGGCTCGAACATGGCCGACCGTTATGGCTTTTGGCGACTGCTGCGCGAAGGATTGCGTGGGCACACCGGATGGGGGCCCGCCTGGCGCGATCCAGCGCCCAAGGCTGAATACGATGTCATCATCATCGGTGGCGGGGGGCATGGCCTTGCGACGGCGTACTATCTCGCCAAAGTCCACGGCATTACCAATGTTGCTGTGTTGGAAAAGGGCTATCTCGGCGGGGGCAATGTTGGGCGGAATACGACGATCGTTCGCTCGAACTACCTGCATACGGGCAACGAGCTCTTCTACGAGAAATCGTTACAGTTGTGGGAAGGCCTGTCGGCTGATCTCGACTACAACGTCATGTTTTCCCCGCGCTCGATCATCAACTGTTTCCACACCGACGGGCAGCGTGATGCGGAGGCACGGCGCGGCAATCAGATGATTCTGCACGGTGCGGATGCTGTTCTGTTGGACAAGGAAGGCGTGCGCCGCGAAGCGCCGCTGATCGACGTGGATAATCCGCGCTTCCCCATCTATGGCGGCCTGATGCAACGGCGCGCGGGAACAGCGCGGCACGATGCGGTCGCGTGGGGCTTTGCTCGGGGCGCGGACCAGCGCGGCGTGGACCTGATCCAAAACTGCGAAGTCACCGGAATCGACATCGAAGACGGTCGCGTGACGGGCGTCCAGACCTCACGCGGGCCGATCCGCGCCAAAAAGGTTGGGATGGCCGTTGCCGGCAGCACGTCGCGCGTTGGTGCGCTGGCGGGCCTGCGCTTGCCCATCGAGAGCCACGTGCTGCAAGCCTTTGTCACCGAGGGCATCAAGCCCATGCTGCACAACGTCATCACCTTTGGCGCGGGGCATTTCTATATCTCGCAATCGGACAAGGGTGGGTTGGTCTTTGGCGCGAGTCTGGACGGTTACAACACCTACGCCCAGCGCGGAAACCTGCCCCTGATCGAGCACGTGATGGAAGCTGGCGTTTCCTTTGTCCCGGCCATGTCGAAAGTTCGGCTGTTGCGGTCGTGGGGCGGCGTGATGGACATGAGCCCCGATGGCTCCCCCATCATCGACAAAACCCCGATCGACGGCCTGTATCTCAACGCGGGTTGGTGCTACGGCGGGTTCAAGGCGACACCGGGCTCGGGCTGGTGCTTTAGCCATTTGATCGCGGACAAGCCCACCCACCACATCGAACAACTGCGGCTTGATCGGTTCAAGACCGGTTATGTCATTGACGAGCTTGGCGCTGGTGCGCAGCACAACTTGCATTAAGGGAAAGACACATCATGCTGATCCCCTGCCCCCACTGCGGCCTGCGCCCATCCGAAGAATTCACCCCCAAAGGCCTCGCCGAAGCGCCCCGCCCCGTGATCGGTGGTGCCGACCTCCCGGAAGACGCGACGTGGCAAGACTACCTGCATACGCGCACAAACCGCGCTGGCGATACGGACGAATACTTTCATCACGCATTGGGCTGTCGGTCGTGGGTGGTGGTTCATCGCAACACGCTGACCCACGAAGTCTACGGCGCGACCATGGCATCTGAGTTCTGGGCGCAGAAAAACCAGCAGCCAGAGCAGGAGACGGGTCAATGAGCGCACGCCTCCCCCAACCCAACCGGCTGGAAAGTGGCGGGATCATCAACCGCGACCGCCCCGTTATCTTCACCTTTGACCGCCGCGTGTATCAGGGGTTTGAGGGCGATTCCCTCGCCTCAGCCTTGCTCGCCAATGGCGTGAAGCTGTTTGGCCGCTCGTTCAAGTATCATCGGCCACGCGGCATCTTGGGCGCTGGCCCCGAAGAGCCAAACGCGCTGGTCGAGGTCGATCATGGCCCGGCAGAGCGCGACCCAAATCACCGCGCAACCATGCTGGAAATCTACGAAGGGCTTGAGACGTTCTCCCAGAACCATTTTGGCCCCCTGGGCATGGATGTGATGGAGGTCAACGACCTGATCAGCCGCTTCCTGCCCGCTGGTTTTTATTACAAGACGTTCTTTTTCGGGGGGTTACAGGCGTGGTATCGGCTGTATGAGCCGATCATTCGTCGCGCTGCGGGTTTGGGCCGTCCACCGCTGGCCGCTGACCCCCATCACTACGAGAAGATTTACACCCACGCTGATACGTTGATCGTCGGCGGCGGTATCGCGGGCCTGACGACGGCGCTGTCGCTGGCCAAGGCCGGTCAGTCGGTGGTGGTCTGCGAAGAACGCGACCGCATGGGCGGATCTGCGCTGTGGCAGGGTGAGACCTTTGACGGGCAATCCGGCGCAGACTACGTGAACCATTTATGCGCGGAGATCGAGGCTGCTGGCGGACGTGTCCTGCCGCGCACAACGGTGTTTGGCGTCTACGATGCAGGCACATTTGGCGCTGTTGAGCGATGTCATGACCACCTCGCCAAAGCCGATCGTCGGCCCCACACGGCCCGTATGAAATACCACCGCATCCAAGCCCGCAACATCGTCTACGCCACCGGCGCGATCGAACGCTCCGTCGGCTTCAAGGGCAATGACCGCCCCGGCGTGATGCTTGCCAGCGCCGGCCATACGTTCCTTGGCAAATACGGCGTGCGAGTGGGCGAGCGAGCGACCGTCTTTACCACACACGACGGCGGATACGGCACCGCAGCGGCGCTGGCGCAGGCTGGTGCGGCTGTCACCGTTCTCGACGCCCGCGCTGAGGCGAACGTAGTCATCGACGGAGTCACGGTCATCAAGGGCGTCTACGCCAAGCAAGCCCATGGCCGCATGGGTCTGCGTCGTGTGGACTATGATGGCGCATCCAACGGGTCGCTGGATACGGATTCACTGCTGGTGGCTGGGGGTTGGAACCCGGCGGTGCACTTAACCTCGCACACCACCGATCGGCGTCAGTCCAAGCCGGTTTATGATCCAGAAATGCTGGCTTTCCTGCCGCCGGAATTGGTCGAAACCGAAGCGGCTGCGGGTTCTGTTACCGGCGCCATGAGCACCGCAGATTGCCTGACCTCCGCGCAAGCTGCGGGCAAGAAACTGGGCGGCAAGGCCGTTGCCTTACCCACCGTTGCAAGCGCGCTACCGGTCTCCAAACCCATGGAGATGTGGGCCGTTCCCGGCGCTGGCGACGCCGCCTTCCTCGACATGCAAAACGATGCGACGGTCAAGGACATCAAACTTTCCGCCCAAGAAGGCTTCAAGTCCGTCGAACATATGAAGCGCTACACCACCCTCGGTATGGCGACTGATCAGGGCAAAACAGCCAACGTCACGGGCCTTGCGCTGTTGGCGGCGGCGACCGGGCGCGATATCGCTCAAGTCGGCACGACCACGTTCCGCCCGCCCTACACACCCATTCCCGTCGGCGCACTGGCCGGTCACCATCGCCAGCGCGACTACGAGCCGTTCCGGTACTCGCCGATCCATGCGTGGGCCGAAGCGAACGGTGCGACGTTTATGGAAGCGGGTCTGTGGATGCGTCCGGCGTACTACACCCGGCCCGGTGACAAAACCTGGCTCGACAGCGCGGTGCGTGAAACCAAGGCGACGCGAGACTCCTTGGGCATCACCGATGTTTCGACACTGGGTAAAATCGACATCCAAGGCCCGGATGCAGCCGAGTTCCTCAACCGCCTGTACACCAACGGCTGGAAAACCCTGCCTGTGGGTAAGGCGCGCTACGGCCTGATGCTGCGCGAAGACGGGCTGGTGTTTGACGATGGCACGACCTCGCGACTGGCCGACAACCATTTCTACATGACCACCACCACCGCACACGCAGCCGGCGTGATGGCGCATATGGAGTTCATGCACCAATCCGCTTGGCCGGATCTGCGGGTCGCTTTTGGCTCGGTGACGGACCAGTGGGGGGGCTTGGCGCTGGCTGGACCACAGGCGCGGGCGTGCTTGGCAAAGCTGTTCCCGGACTTGGACGTCACCAACGACGGCTTACCGTTTATGGGCGTGCTGGAAACCCAATGGAACGGCTTCACCGCCCGCATTTTCCGCATCTCGTTCTCTGGCGAATTGGCCTACGAGGTTGCGGTTCCAGCCGATGTTTTCGAAGCATTCTGGCTCGAAGCCCTGCGCGTCGGGGCTGAATGGGACATCACACCCTACGGTCTGGAAGCGCTCAATATCATGCGCATTGAAAAAGGCCACGTGACGGGTGCCGAGCTGGATGGGCGCGTGTCGATGGATGACGTCGGCTTGGGCAAAATGGTTTCGACGAAGAAAGACTTCGTGGGGCGCGCCATGTCCCAACGCGCGGCTTTTGCCGATCCGGATCGGGCAAAAATGGTCGGACTGGTCGCCGCAAAGCCGGACGACAAGATCATTGGCGGCGGCATCCTGTTTGCCAGCGCAGACGGCCCCTTCGACCACACCACCATGCTCGGCTACGTCACGTCGGTGGCGCAGTATTCCCCGCTGAAAGATCGCTCGATCGCGCTGGCCTTTATCAAGAATGCCAGCGATTGGCACGGCAAGACGCTCTATGTCGTCAGCCACGTACACGGCAAATCGATCATGGAAGTTCACGCCGAAAGCCCGCATTTCTATGATCCCAAGAATGAAAAGGTGATGAGCTGATGAGCACCATCGTCTTGAGCAACCCTTTGGGTGCGCACTGGACCGCCGGACGGCACGGACAGGCTGAGGGCGAGGCGGGTATCCGCGCGACCCACGCCGCCGGTCTTACAATTGTCGAAGTCGCTGCCCTGCCCGGTCAAGCCCAACCCCTGCGCGCGGCGCTTGAGGCTGGCTTTGGTATGACATTGGGCGATGGACAGCCGGCCCATTCGGCTGAAAACGCGGTCTGCACCGGGCCGGGGCACTATTTGCTCGTCGGTCATGACGTTCAGGCTGTGAAAGCGGCGGTGGGCGATTTGGCGATGGCGGTGGATCAATCGTCGGGGCGGGTGCGCGTGTCGATTGATGGGCCTGCGGTCGCGGATTTGCTGGCCAAAGCCTGCCCGCTCGACCTGAGGGCGTGGCCGATTGGCGGCGCACAGGCAAGCCACTTCCTGCACATCGCTTGCGCCTACTATCGGCGCTCGGAACATGGCTTTGATCTGTACTTTGGCCGCTCGTTTGCGGCGTCAGCGGCGCAATGGCTGCTGGACGCTGGCGCGGAATTTGGTGTTGAAATCGGCTAAACCCGCGCCAAAAAAAATCCCGCCTTTATGCAAACAAAGGCGGGACTCATAAATCGACCAAACGGACGGCTGACGCCGACCCTTCTTGTGATTATTCGATGACGATTTCACCGGCGGCGGCTTCAGCCGCTGCTGCATCGCGACGGGCTTGCGCTTCGTCTTGGCTGATGACCTCAACGGTTTCCAAATCGTAGCCCATAATCAGCATGGCTTGCGCATTGGCTTTCTCGATCTCCACAATCTGCTTCAGCGTCAAACCGCCTTCGCGCCACTGACCCGCGCCGCCATTGCGGAAGAACGGACGATCGTCAGGGCGAGGGTTCGCGCCCCCGCCGTTCTTTTCCGCCTCAGCGAGCTTTTCGAAGGTGGTCGCGGCCAAAGCCTTGTCAAACTGCGCAAAGTCGAGGTTCAGGTTCAGGAACTGCACCACACGCAGCATTTCCCGGCGGGGGTTCTCGACCAAGTCCTCAAACCGGACAAACAGGCGCGGCATGGACGGACGCATCGCCCAGGACACAACATTGCGGGTCCATGAGCCGATGGGCTGCGGCGTGGTGCCCTTGGCCAGCAGGGCAAACTGCGGCTGGTTCATGTTGGCAATCGCAGCATCAACCGGCATGCCCATATCAGCGGCCAGCGAGATGGCGATGTCGCGCGGGTCACGGATAACGACAACAGCAGCACGAGAGAAATTGGGGTGGAAGGTCGCTTTTCCGGTCCAGTCCGTCTGCATCAGGTGCGAGCGCATGACCAAATCGCCCTTGGACTGCGCACAGGCGCGCATCAGGAACTCAGGACGCTTTTCACCAATGTCGGCGGGCTTGAGCTTGGAAACCTCTTCGCGCATCAGCGCTTCAAAGATGCCGGCGTTGCTGTCGTGCGCGAAAGCGCGGCTCATGTTGGCCAGGTTTACTTCGTCCAACTGCGCCATGTAGGTGTGCAGGAACGCGCGAATCCAGCTGTTGCCGGACCGGGGGTAGGACTGAATCCACGAAATACGGTTCGTGGGCAGCTTCTGCTTGGCGAAGGGATTTTTCGCGCCAGCAACCGGGGTTTTCTTTTCTTCAGCCATCAACCTGTCTCATCTCGTTTTTTACGCAGTGAATGCCATCAAAGCGTGCCGGGATAGCCGCCGCCATCCAGCACAAGGTTCTGTCCGGTTATATAGCCCGCACGGGCAGAGCAAAAGAACGCACACGCATGGCCGAACTCCTCTGCCGTGCCGAACCGCTTCGCCGGGTTCCGGGCCGCGCCAGCGTTCCACGCCTCTTCAAAGGGTTGACCGCTGTTTTTCGCGATATGGGCATAGTTTTGGACCAACCGCTCGGTGTCATGCTGACCGGGGAGCAGATTGTTTATCGTCACGTTATGCGCTGCAACCTGCCGCGCCAAGCCCGCGACAAAGCCCGTCAAGCCCGTGCGCGCGGCGTTGGACAGGCCCAAATGCGGAATGGGTGCCTTCACCGCGGCGGAGGTGATGTTGATGATCCGGCCAAACTTGCGCTCGATCATGCCGTCGATGGTCGCTTCGATCAGCGCGACGGGGGAGTAGAGATTGGCGTTCAGCGCCTTCATCCAATCGTCCTGACTCCAGTCACGGAAATCACCCGGCGGGGGACCGGCGGCGTTGTTGACGAGGATATCCGGCGCAGGCGCGGCGGCGAGCAAGGCGTCGCGCCCCTCTGGCGTGGTGACATCGGCGGCGACGGTGGTGATGGTCCCCGACGCGCCCAAGGCGCGCACGGCGGTTTCGGCGGCGGCGAGGCTATCGGCGTTTCGGCCATTGAGCACAACGTGCGCCCCCTCCTCCGCCAAGGCCAGCGCACAGCCCAGGCCCAAACCTTTAGATGACGCACACACAATCGCGGTTTTCCCGCTCAACCCTAGGTCCATTTCGCTCTCCGATCTGAGGACTCGCACTTCGTCCCGCGTTCATATCCCTCCCCCGGTCCAAGGTCCAGCGCGGCGAGATTTGGGCGGCGTGAGGATGGGGAAAAACGATGGGGGAAAACCGGCAAAGAAGACCAACGCCAGCGCTACACCCCAAAAACGCAAAAACCGCCGCTGAGCCAAAACTCAGCGGCGGTTTTATAAAGAAGCAGTGCTATCGACTTACATAAAGTAATCGGCAACTGTTGTGCTAGCCGTACCAGTGCTGTCGGTGCCATCGGAGAACTCGAGGATATAATACCCATCACTGTTACCAATCAGCATGTAGTCCGTATCTGAGTCTTCGGTATCATCCACAATTACAACGTCCGTTCCCGTTGCATCCAGCATTGCGTATGCAGTGGCGAAGTCAGTGGAATTTGGCGTGGTGGTTGTTTGTACCTCAATGTCCGAAGGTAGCCCGCCCACCAAGTCGATTAGGTCACTACCGGAGTCAAAATTTGTAATGACTTCGTTTGTTAGAGAGCTTCCGTCCAAGGCGACAGTTCGCAGCGTGCCTAAGTCGGAAAGTGAGGAAATCTCGATAATCTCAACCACACTGCCCGAAGAAAGCACGATGGTATCAATACCAGCGTCACCAGAGATTACAGCACTAGCACCAGTCACTAACGTTACTGTCAGCTGATCATCACCGGCACCAAGATCGATGTCTGCACCAGCAGCCAACTTGAGGTTCACGGTATCGATCTGGGATGACCCATCGTAGTTTGCAACGTCAGACGCGATCGCCGTTACATTTGGGTTGGAATTAACACTGGTTAAGCGAATAGACGTCAAAGCCGAAGCGGTACTAGCGTCAACAGTGACCTCCGTTGAAGCGTTCGCGCGCAGCGTTAACGATTCTACACCTGCGCCCACATCAATCGTAGCAGAAGCGCCGACCCCCTCAAAATCAACGTCAAAACTTGTCTGGAGAGCACCGCCCGTAACCGCGAGCGCGAGGGTAGTTGCAGAAGGCGCATCGATATCGACAGAGCTGGCGCCTGCGGTACCTGCGAAACTCAGACTTGCCACTGTAGAGGCGATATCAATTCCACCAGAGTCGAAATTCTTAATTTCAACGGCAAATGAAGTTGTCGATGCATCGATATTTAGGTCGAGCAAATCGCCATCAAAGGCCGCGTAATCAATCGATTTGGTGCCAGTAGCAGTCAGATTGACCGTCTCAATATCCGTGATTGTTCCTCCGGAAACCGAAACATCATTGAGTATCAGCGTATCACCACCTAGACCTCCATCCAGAGTGCCTCCGGCTAAATCTGTGGTGGCCGTGACAGTGTCATTCCCACTGCCCAGCGTGATGTCTGTGGTCACAGTAGGATTGAACTTAAAGGTTAAGTCACCAGAGGCGGTAGAGGCGTCGATCGTATCAATGTTATTCATCGGTGCCACGCCGACCGTGTTGGCGGTCGCGATATCGAAGTCAGCATCACCCGAAATTTTCAAAGTTGTTATGGCGGCCGCTAGTGAGTCGAACTCTAGCTTGTTCGCAGACGTGTTAGAAGCAATGGTTAGCTCAGTGATAGCCGCCCCAGCGACTGTCAATTTTGCTGAGCCAGACCCAGCGGTTCCAGCAGACTGCAAACCGACAGTCCCTTTCACCACGCTGTTAGAAAATTCAACATCACCTTCTTGAGCAGCGTCCAGATTGTTGAAATAAACCGATGCTTCGGTTGCAGCAGCGGTACCAAGATTATCAACGTCGATTTGACCATCGCCCGTGACTTCAACTGTCAGGCTCGAGACTTCGCCCGCGATATTTACCGTTGTCGTGTCCGTCGTTGCCGCGCCACCGTTTGCGCTGACGACCAAAGACTCAACATCCGTAAGCTGAATATTCTGTGAACTCAGATCGATACCAGCAGCCGTCGTCGCCGCCCCGCTGAGGGTCACTTCATCCGACCCATCGTCACCGTCTACTGTGAGGCCCGGCGAGTAGGTCTGATTGGTGACTGTAAAGGTATCGTCCCCGGTTGTTCCCGTCGCCGTCGTAGCAGCATCACTTGTGACCGTGAACGTAGGCGTGGTCGTTGTGGTGGTGGTGCCGGTGGTGGTGGCGGTGCTGTCGGAGGAGTCATCGCTGTTCAGCAGGATGAGTGCGCCGACCAGCAAGGCTGCGCCCGCGACGCCGACAGCGATGACCGTTGGGTTGATCCCTGAGCCACCAACGATGGTGACCAGTTCCTGGGAAACAGAAATCTGGTTGCCTTCGATGATGTACTGGCCTTCGTTCGCGATGAAGCGCTGGCCGTTTTCGAGTT
>CAJQLX010000042.1 GCA_905479265.1 uncultured Alphaproteobacteria bacterium | reverse complement strand
TTTATCAGACTCTTCGCCTTAGCGTTGCCGCATTCTGGGGTATAACAAGGACGCTGACGTAGGTCCGCGGGGAGTGGCCTTAAATCTCTGAACGTAAAAGGAATAGTTGATGTTTGGAGCATTCTTCGACTTGCTGATGGTCCCGGTCAACTTCGTGCGGAAAACATTTGGTTGGATGCCAGATGAGGCCGAAGGCGATGGCGATGGCACGACGACGCAAACAGTCGAGCTGCAGGAAGCAACCGTGGCGAATGGCGGACCGTCGGCCAGCAACTTTGCCGCGATGCAAGAAGCCGTCTACGGCGATGATGCGGCTGGCTCGACGTCCATGAGCACAACCGACTTTGCCGGTCTGTCAATTTACGTCCCCGACCTGATCACCACAGAAGATTGGCACACGCTGTCCATGGCGGAAATTGACGCAAAGCTGCTGGCCAATGGCGAGCGTGCGATTGGCGATCCCGTTGGCGACCCCTTTTACGACCTGACGCCGCTGGAAGTGGAGGAACTCACGGATTCAGAGTTTCAAGCGCTGCTGGATCAAGTGGATTGGGGGTTGGAGGCACCGGTTTGGGATGATGTCATCACTGACGAAGACTGGGCCAGCCTTTCGATGGCGCAAATTGACTTCAAGCTCGAAAGCAATGGTCTGGACCCCATTGGCGCGCCGGATGAAGACCCCTTCTATCTGATGACGCCCGACGAAATCGACGCTCTGACGGACGAAGAGTATTTTTCCATGGTGAGTGCGTTTGGGTGGGAAGAGCTCTATTTCCCAGCTTGGGAAGAGGTATTGTTGCCCACGGATTTGGACACTTTGTCGCCTGCACAAGTCGATGCAAAGCTCTTGGAAGCGGGTTTTGAGACCGTTGGATTGGCCAGTTCACCGCTGTACAACCTCACCTCCGAAGACCTGCAACTGCTGCCCGAAACGGCCTTGACCCAGTTGGCGGCGGACGAACAAGACGCGTATGCCGAGCTGGGGTACACCGTCGCGGGCGAGGACGGGATCATCACTGGGACCGGCGTGGTTGAGGCCTTTCCCGAAGTGATCAGCACGGGATCTGACGCTGGATCTGACACAACGGCAGACGGGGAAAATGCTTGGCTGATGGGGTAAGTAAGGCGGGGCTTGAATCCCAGCTTGTCTTGTTGTCCGCCTGTTGCGCAGTTTTCAACGCTGCTTTTCCGGAGCGCAATTCTTGTTTTGACGGCGATTAGGCCCACGTCTTTAGAACACTCACAAGGACACGTCTTATGACCTTTCGCCCCGTAAAGTCAGCAACCTTAGCGCAGCCAACCATGGAAGGCGCCGGCGTTCACCTGCACCGCGCCTTTGGTTTTCACAATCCGAGCGCTTTTGATCCGTTTCTGCTGTTCGACGACTTCCGCGGCGATCATCCAAGCCAGTTCGAAAAGGGCTTTCCTTGGCATCCGCACCGCGGCATCGAAACCATCACCTATGTTCTGGCCGGCACCGTAGACCATGCGGATTCACTCGGTAATCAGGGCAGCTTGGGGGCGGGTGATATCCAGTGGATGACGGCAGGAAGCGGCATCATGCACCAGGAAATGCCCCACGGTAACGACCGGGGACAAATGCACGGATTTCAGCTTTGGGCGAATTTGCCATCTTCGCTCAAGATGACCGGGCCGCGATATCAAGACGTGACGTCCAGCGAAATCCCCGAAATCATCGACGACGACGGCACGCGGGTCAAAGTGATTGTCGGCGAGTTTTGGGGGAAGCGAGGCCCGGTTGACGGGATTGCCGCTGACCCGCAGTACCTGGATGTTTTTGTTCCCGCTGGGGTGCGCAAAGTCTTTAAAGTCGAAGTGGAACGCCATGCCTTCGCCTATATCTTTGAAGGCTCAGGCACGTTCCGCGACGCCTCCCAACCCTTTGGCGTGCGGGTCGAGAAGGAGATCAACGGCGAAGAAGTGCATTTGCGTGATCTGTCAGGGAACCGGACGCTGGTTCAGTTTGATCGAGGCGACGAAATCACGGTTCAAGCGGGTGAGCAGGGCATGCGTTTCCTGCTGGTGTCTGGCAAACCGCTGAAAGAGCCCGTGGCGTGGCATGGGCCGATTGTCATGAATACCGGTGAAGAGCTGCGAGAAGCGGTGCGGGATCTGCAGAACGGCACCTTTATCCGCGCGCAACCAGAGGGCATCTAAGGCCAAGGGCGCCTGACCAAAATGACCTTCGGACCCTTGTACTCGGAGCGCCCTAGCGGGCGCTAAGCGCCTTCGACCACTATTTCCTCGTCGCCATCACCGACGTCGAGGTCAAAGACCAAGATGCCAGCCGCACCATTGAAGCACAGGCTTGTTAGGATTTCACCGGCTTCGGCGTGCTTGGGGTGCTGGGCATAGGCGTCCAGCGCGTCCTTGTTGACAAAGGTGATGACAAAACCGGTTTCATAGGCGGGGGATTTCCCCTCGAAATCACGGTTTGGTCCAGCGGCAAAATCATAGACCCCATCGATATCGTCCAGCACCTCGCCAATCATTTCATAGGCGTCCATCAAGAGCTCAAACTCAGCTTCTTCAGCGAGATTGAGAAACACACAGTGCTTGATCATGGGTTGGTATCCTGTGTTGTTGCGTCGTCAGCGACTTGGAGTGCTGTGACGGCGATTAAGTCGTAGACGTCTTGGGCCGTGCACCCCCGAGACAAGTCGTTGGCGGGTTTCGCCAAGCCTTGCAAAATGGGGCCGATGGCCGTTGCGCCGCCGATACGCTGGGCAATCTTGTACGCGATATTGGCTGCTTCCAGGGACGGAAAGACAAAGACGTTGGCGTCACCCTGAATCTGAGATGTTGGCGCCTTGGACGCTGCGACGGCGGGGACATAGGCGGCGTCAAACTGCAACTCACCGTCGATGACCAGCGCGGGACGCTGGGCGCGGGCCAAAGCCTTGGCTTCATTGATCCTGTCGATGCTTGGATGGTCTGCGCTGCCCATCGTTGAAAACGATAGAAGCCCAACGCGGGGTTCCTGCTGCACCATGGCGCGATAACTGTCGGCGGAGGCGAGGGCGATCCCGGCCAACTGTTCGACTGTTGGCTCAATCGTAAGCCCTGCGTCCGCAAAAACGACCGCGCCGGCTTTGTCGCCGTGCCGCTGTGCATTGAGGATCATGAGGAAAAAAGACGAAACGGCGCCGGCATCGGGATGCTTTCCAATCACCTGCAAAGCGGCGCGAACGGTATCGGTGGTGGTGGCGACTGCGCCTGCGATGGTGCCATGAGCGTGACCTGTATGAACCATCAGGGCCGCAAAGTTCAGCGGGTCCAGAGCAGCCTGCGCCGCATCTTCCATCGTAACGCCTTTGTGCTGGCGTCGTTGGAAATAGGCGCGGGACAGCTTGGGCAGCAGGTCGCTGGCGCCGGGATCAATCACGCTGACATTTGTGGTCAAATCGGGTGTGCCCATCAACGGCGCAATCCGATCGGTCCGACCCAAGAGTGTTATGTGGGCCAAGCCCGACTGAGCCGCCATCAATCCGCCCTCAATCACGCGCTGGTCTTCGCCCTCCGCCAAAACGATATGGCGCACCGTGGCTTTGGCGCGGCGATGGATCAGGGTGATGGGGTCTGTCATAGAGGCACTTTCGTTGGTCTGGACGCCCCCTTGTAACGGTCCGTCAGGCACAAAGACCAGTATAAAGCGCAACAAAGCAGGTCAACACTCAACGGGTTCGGCGCTGGGGGCAGGCGCGTCAAGGATCGTGCCTCTTGGGATGAAATTTTTGGATCGGGTTCGAGATTGCTGACTTGAAAAATCGGCGAGCACTTATTGTTTGCCCGGCTCAATCCTTGGTGTTAGCTTCCGGCTCAGTCAGCAGAGGTACCGTGGCGGAGAGGCTACGCACCGGATTGCAAATCCGTGTACACCGGTTCGAATCCGGTCGGTACCTCCATCTTTCTTCGCAAAGAATGACAACCAAGCAATCCCCCTGCCTTCTTGTCCCATTCGCCTAAGCCATGTGCGTCTCGTGA
>CAJQLX010000041.1 GCA_905479265.1 uncultured Alphaproteobacteria bacterium | reverse complement strand
TAGATTTTGGTCTTCTTGAATGCAGACATTATTACCTGCATTTGCCTTATCAGAAAGCGAAACCGCCGCGAAGGAGTTAGTCGATATGGATGAACGATCACTTGAACTCTTACTGATTGGCTTGATTGGCGTCGCTGCCTTCTTGCTTCTGCGCTTCGTCCTCAGGGATCGGTTGAACCAGTTCTATGCCAATAACCGTCGCGGACGCCTCATCGTGGGTGGGATAGCCGGTATATCTGGCATCATCATCTACCGCATCGTGCAGGCTTTGGTGAACTGACTTCAGGCAGCCAACAGACTCATTTGGCTTCACCAAGGCGCGCGTCGGGGGCAGGTTGCATCCTCGTTTAAACGGGTGCTGCCGATCTGTTTGGAGCCAGAAAGGTGGGCCCCTGCCCCCGACGCGGCCCTACGCCGTCATGGGTTCAAACTCACATGTGAAGTGGCGCAGCATTGCGGGTTCTTTGCGGATGCGCAGCCCCTTGAGCGATGCTTTTCGGCGGGTGATTTCCTCAAAAACTTCAACGATGTAATCCGCGTGGCTTTGCGTGTAGGTGCGTCGCGGCATGGCGAGGCGAACCAGATCCATCGGCGCGCGCTGCTCTGTGCCGTCCTTTTGTCGGCCAAACATCACGGTGCCAATCTCACAGCTCCGAATGCCGCCCGCTTCATACAGCGCCACTGCCAGCGCCTGGCCGGGATAGTGCATGGGATCGATGTGGTTGAGCCACGCTCGGGCATCAACGAACACGGCATGCCCGCCAGCGGGTTTGACCACCGGGACACCCAGCGCATCCAAACGCTCAACAATGTAAGCATTCGAGCGAACGCGGTACGCGAGGTAATTTTCGTCCACGACCTCCTCTAATCCAACCGCCAAAGCATCCAGATCCCGGCCTGCCAAGCCGCCATAGGTTGGAAACCCTTCGGTTCGGATGAGGTGCGCCCGCGCTTGTTCGGCCTTGGCGTCATCGTTCAGCGCAAGCCAACCGCCAATGTTGCCCAGTCCGTCTTTCTTCGCGCTCATCGTCATGCCGTCCGTCTCGGCAAAGCAATCACGCACAATGTCGGGAATGCTTCGATCGGCTTGGCCGGGTTCACGCAGCTTGATGAACCACGCATTTTCGGCAAACCGGCAACCGTCGATATAGAACGGCTTCGCGTACGCTCTCGCCACCGCAGCCACAGCGCGAATGTTCTCCAAGCTGACAGGCTGGCCACCGCCGGCATTGTTGGTGATCGTGAGCATGACCAACGGCACGCGTTCGTGGTTTGCGGCCATGAACGTCTTGAGCGCGTCGATGTCCATATTGCCCTTGAACGGATGCTCATTCGCCGGATCCAATCCGGCAGCAATAACGAAATCCTGCGCAATCGCGCCTGAGGCTTCAACGTTTGCCCGTGTGGTATCAAAGTGGGTGTTGTTCGGCACCATCTTTCCCTCACCACCATAGAGCGCCATGAGCATGGCTTCCGCAGCCCGTCCTTGATGGGTTGGCAAAACGTGCTTGAAAGGCATGAGGTTTTTAACGGCGGCTTCGAAACGATAAAACGAGGGCGAACCCGCATAACTTTCGTCGCCCGTCATGATCGCCGCCCATTGGGCCGAGCTCATCGCGCCGGTGCCTGAATCCGTGAGCAAGTCGATCAAGACTTGAGAGGATGGCAGGAGGAAAAGGTTGTGATGCGCTTTCTTCAGAAAACCGCGGCGATCTTCCTCTGTGGTCAGGGTGATCGGTTCAACAGCTTTTATACGGAACGGTTCGATAATCGTTTTCATCGCTAGAGCCTTGTCACTTTGGCCCCACAGATGACTTGGATTGGTCGCAGCGGGGCTAAGCGTCGCGGTTGCCTCCTCATAACGAAAAAGACCGCGCTCAACGCCCGTTGGTTAAGCGACCCTTACTGGAATTGAGCGCATTGTCAATTGTTGGAAAACCAAAAACGTCGTGTTGGGCTCCGGACTTTCGGGCCTTGGGCGTGGGTGGTGGCGGGACGCTAAAATCATCCTAGCAGACTTGCCCATTTCCGCTGTGGACCGCGCCGGTTTACTCGCCTAGGTCTACGATTAATCCGCTGAAACACGTCTTGCGTCCGCCCTCAAACACCAGAGCAGGCTGCAAGCGGGACGCGGGTCCGCAGACCTCAATGGAGACAAAGAAATGAACACAGCAGCCTCGCCCACGAACACGCTGGCAAAGACCCTTTTGCCGATCGACAATGCCGTCGTCCGCAACCTCATCCTCGCCATTGTCGGCAGCCTGGCGCTTTGGGTTTCCGCTAAACTCAGCATCCCGTTCTGGCCTGTTCCGCTGACCATGCAAACGCTGGTGGTTCTGGTCATCGGCATGGCATTCGGCGCGCGCCTTGGGGCTGCGACGGTGCTGCTTTACTTGGCTGAAGGCGCTGTCGGCTTACCCGTCTTTTCCGGCACCCCTGAAAAGGGAATTGGGCTGGCTTACATGATGAGCACGACGGGCGGCTACCTGGTTGGCTTCGTGCTGGCCGCAGGGGCTGTTGGCTTTCTCGCCGAGCGCGGTTGGGATCGCAGCCCGGTGAAAACGGCGCTGGCGATGGTGCTGGGCAACATCTTGATTTACATGACCGGCCTGCTGTGGCTGGGCACGATCGTGGGTTGGGATAAGCCGGTTTTGGCATGGGGACTGACACCCTTTCTCGCCGGTGACGCCGTAAAGATCGCGGCAGCGGCGGTCCTGATGCCGCTGGTCTGGCGTCTGGTTTCCGCGTTCAAGCGCTAACCCTGCCAAAGGTCCAAACGATAAAAGGCCGGTGCTGACCACCGGCCTTTTTTTGTGCCGTGCAGAACGGGCCGTTTAAGCAATCCGAACGTCGGTTTCGACCTTTTGCGGGTCTCGCAAGGCGAGGAAAAACGGGTCGGTTTCGAGGGCTAAATCGATAACTGGAGCCACTTCAGCCTCGCTATGCTCTGTCTTAAGATCAACCACCAAGCGCGTGAAAAACGGCGCTGCCGTGTTCTCACCCAGCCCGTACAAAGCGCCATCATCAAAATCCATCTCAACGCGGACTTTGACTTCCTCAAAACTCAGCCCCTCCCGCACGGCGGTGGCTTTAATGCCAATGGCAACACACGCCGCAACCGCCGCCCGAGCATGGAACCCGGGGGTTGGCCCTTGGGCCGTACCGCCAAAGGTTTCGGGCATATCGATCAACGTCGCATTCTTGCCATCGCTCACCTGACAGGCCAAGCCGTCCCCGATCGACGCCTCCAGCACGGCTGTGGAAATCCCGTCATTCGGATTAACGGTCAAAGCGGCTTTGTTTGCTTCTTGGATTTTCTTAATCGCAACATCGGTCACAGCCTTACTCCTCGCTTCTCGCTTCGCGCTTTTCAGTAATCGACCAAATCGCCTGTGAGCGGAATGGTGTGGCGGTCAACCTCGTTGAATTCCTGCAGCAAATGGCGCTGCGTATCTAACCAGTTTACCCCCTCGGCTGCGTTTTGCTGCAAACCATCGGCGTCCCGAATGACAATGGCGTAAATCTCATCGTCCTTGGTCATCAGGAACTGAGTGGGCGGATTGGCGGTGCCCCGGTCCCGGCTTTGCTCGATGGAGTTTGCCAAGAATTCGTCAAAGCACCCGGGCTTTGGCTTAAAGCGGATAATGGATAGCTTTTTCATCTGTCGCGTTCCTTTTACGGTTTGATCAGTTGGTATGGACGAGAGCGACTTCGCCCTCTGTCATTTCGACGGCGGCAATCAGCGCCCGGTTCTCGCCCATACGGGCTTCACGAACAGGTGCAGAGCGGTCAAAGGCAGCGCGATCCGGGTAAACGGACGTAAGCGATGCTGTGGTTGGCCCCGTGCGGACAAAGGTCAGCAAAGTGGCCTCAGTAAAGGAGGATGGGGCGGTTTCAGCGTATTGGGCTTGCATGGTGTCTGCAGCCTCAGCCGAAACAAAGGTCATGGTATTGATGCGGGCGTAACTCATGGTTCTCTCCAAAGTTCTGGAACCAACAGTTCCCGGCGATTTGCCCAACTATTCAAGTTGAAATTCAGTCAACGAAAATAAAATTAAATCATATTGAGAATTCCTGACGAGAAGGAACGCCTTTAACATCAATTTCATGAAATTTTCCCAGATATCGCGATTTTTGATCTTTCTAACAGAGCGCATTGATGCCTCTATTTTTGGGAAATTCTGCAGTTGCGCGTGCAAGAGCACGGGCTGTTGAGCAGAGTGTGAGGGTCAAAGTTCCCCGATCTTGGTTTGAACAAGCGCCCGTTTACAAAGGAGCATGATCATGACCATCGCCATCGACAAATCCAAACTTCGGGCCCTGCAGTGGTCCATCATGGAGACCGTATCCGCTTGCTCCATTCTCCCGCTGATGCGCATTGGCGATGAATTGGGGCTGTTTGCTGCTTTGGCAGAAGCCGGACCGTGCTCGTGCCAAGCCTTTGCGGACGCTGCTGGAATCGATGAACGCTACGCCCGCGAATGGTTGCACGCCCTGTGCGCCGCAGGGTATTGCAGCCACGACGACGCCTTTGAAACCTTCCACCTGAGCGCCGAGCAACAGGCCGTTTTTGCGGACGAAGAGAGCAAGGCGTTGATGATCGGGGCGTTCGATATTTTGGTCGGCAACGTCCACGGGATTGAAGCGATCACCGAAGCGTTCAAGACGGGCGAAGGCGTCGACTATGGCGACTTCCACCAGTGCGTGTTCCAAGGCACCGCACGCTTCTTCAAGCCATCTTACAAGTCGAACCTGCTGGAAAAATGGATGCCAAAAATTCCGGCCGCCACGGAAAAGCTGGAAAACGGCGGGCGGCTCTGTGATGTCGGCTGCGGCAAGGGACTTTCGACGTTGCTGATGGCTGAACACTACCCCAAGGCCAGCTTCGTCGGGATCGATATCCACGCCCCCTCAATCGACGAAGCAAACGAAGAAGCCCATCTCGCCGGGCTGAGTGATCGCCTTTGCTATGACGCGGCAGATGCGGAAAGCTATGGCGGCGAATACGACGTCATCACATTCTTTGACTGCTTGCACGATATGGGCGATCCGCTTGGCGCCGCGAAATACGCGCGCTCTCGCCTGCGTGAGGGCGGCATGGTCATTCTGATTGAACCCAGCGCCGCCGATCATCCCAGCGAGAACATGTCCGTGATTGGCCAGATGTATTACTCGTTCTCGACCATGGGCTGTGTTCCGACATCCAAGGGCCAAAAAGTAGGCCTCGCTCTAGGCGCTCAAGCCGGACCCAAGCGGCTGAGTGACATCATGATCGAAGCGGGCTTCAAGGAAACGGAAGTCGTCTTTAAGAACGCGTCGAACATGGTGATTGCCTGCTCGATCTAATCCCCACGCCCAAAAGCGGTCCAAGCGGGTTGTCAGGCCACCAAAAATAAGACTAGAGTCTCAAAAGCGCCATCGGCAAGCACGGACCCAATCGTGAGGCCGATGGGTCAAGCAACATGAGCCAAATTCCGCCCTCAATTTGGCGCAAACCGACCCCGTTTCTAATCCTGATAAGCAATGCGTTTTATTATCCGACACGAGTAGATCGTCCTAACACCGTTTTTCGCTCGATTTCTTGCAATTGGGAGAAATTCAGAACAAGGTTACTGCTCGGAAAACAGGAGGCTTCCTTATGCTACGTCTTATTCTTTTAACTGCGACCGCGCTGACCGTGACAGCGGCGGCAGCGTCGGCGGAAACGATCCGTTGGGCGCGCGCTGGTGATTCCATCACCCTCGACCCCCATGGGCAGAATGAGGGTCCAACCCACGCTCTGGCTCACCAAATGTACGATGGCTTGCTCCAGCGTGACATGTCGGGCGCGATCATCCCTTCTTTGGCGACGGAGTGGGCTGCACTGGCAGACAACCCGAACGTTTGGCGCTTCAAGCTGCGTGAAGGCGTAACCTTCCACGACGGTGCTGCTTTTGATTCTGAGGACGTTGTGTTCTCCCTGAATCGTGCGAAGCAAGAAGGCTCCGAGATGCAGGAACTGCTGGCATCGGTTGTCGATATTCGCGCGGTTGACGCCTACACTGTTGATATGGAAACAGCGGGCGCAAACCCACTGATGATCAACAACCTGACCAACATGTTCATCATGGACAAAGGCTGGTCTGAAGCCAACGACGTGGTCATGCCGCAAAACGTGACCGCTGGCGAAACCAACTACGCCACCATGAACACCAACGGCACGGGCGCGTTCATGCTCGTCAGCCGCTCCGTTGACGAGAAAACCGTTCTGAAGGCAAACCCAAACTACTGGGGCGCTGACCTTTACCCGAACGAAGTCACGGAAATCATCTACACGCCGATTCAGTCCTCTGCGACCCGCGTTGCAGCGCTGCTTTCCGGTGAAGTTGATATCATCCAGGATGTGCCGGTACAGGATCTTGGTCGCGTGGCGTCCACCGACGGCTTGAAGGTTGTGACCGCGGCTCAGAACCGGGTGATTTTCTTCGGCGTCGATAACGCTGAAGGCCCAACCTCCGATCTGCGTGTTCGTCAGGCGATGAACATGGCCATCAACCGTGAAGCGATCCAAAAGATCGTGATGCGCGATCAGTCTGACCCGACTGGCGTGATCATGCCTCCGTTCGTAAACGGCTGGACCGAAGCACTGAACGAGTACCCTGCGAACGACCTCGATGCTGCTAAGGCAATGATGGCGGATGCGGGCTATGCCGAAGGTTTCGACATCACGCTGAACTGCCCGAACGATCGCTACATCAACGATGAAGCCATCTGTCAGGCTGCTGTTGGCATGATGGGCCAGATTGGCATCAACGTGACCCTCGATGCGAAGCCAAAGGCACAGCACTTCCCCTACATCAAAGAAGGCAACTCTGACTTCTGGATGCTGGGTTGGGGCGTACCGACCTTTGATTCTCACTACATCTTCAACTACCTGCTGCACACCAATGGTGGCAGCCGTGGTTCATGGAACCCAACCGGTTTCTCCAACGCTGACGTCGATGCAATGATCGTTAGCCTTGAGTCCGAGACTGACCTTGCGGTTCGTGATGCAACCATTGCGAAGATCTGGGAAATCGTACAGGCCGAGCAGGTTCACCTGCCGATCCACAACCAGGTACTGAACTGGGGCATGGGCGAAGGCATCAACTTTGATGTTCAGCCAGAAGACCAGCCACACTTCCAGTTCTTGACCTTTAACTAATGTAACGCCGTGCGCTCTGTTCCGTCTCTCCTTGAGGGGCGGAACAGGCCGCTGCTGCGCTACGCAAGGAGAGATCGTCCCCTAGAGATTTGCGAGGGTTCGATCAACATTGGCGCTATGCTCTTGATCATATTGCGGCGCCTCGGCCAGTCCGTTTTCGTACTGTTCCTGGTTGCCTTTGTTTCTTTCATGATTTTCCGATACGTCGGAAACCCCGTTGATAACTTGTTGGGTCAAGAGGCCAGCAATGATCGTCGTGACGCGCTGATTGAAGCTCTGGGGCTAAATGACCCCCTGCACGTTCAGTATTTTAGCTTTGTCGGCCGTGCGCTGCAGTTTGATTTCGGTATTTCCTACCGAACGGCACAGCCGGTTGCGGACATGATTCTGCAACGCCTGCCAGCAACGCTGGAACTGGCCTTGGTATCGGCGATTTTTGCCATCGTTCTGGGTGTTGTCGCTGGTGTTTATACCGCAATAAACCGACGGGGCTTTATCGCAAACACCATCCTGTCATCGTCGCTCATCGGGGTCTCGCTGCCGACCTTCCTGATCGGTGTTCTGCTGATTTGGGTGTTCTCGGTCGAGCTGAAGTGGCTCCCGTCCTTTGGTCGCGGTGAAACGGTCGATCTTGGTTTCTGGAAAACCGGCTTTTTGAGCGTTTCGGGACTGAAATCCCTTATTCTGCCGGGCATTACGCTTGGCCTGTACCAGATGACGCTGATCATGCGCCTGACGCGCGCCGAAATGCTGGAAGTCCTGCGGCAGGACTACATCAAATTTGCCCGTGCGCGGGGCTTGAGCGACCGGGCTGTCTACTTCAGCCACGCACTGAAAAACACGCTGGTGCCCGTGGTGACCATCGCCGGCTTGCAGCTTGGCTCGATTGTCGCCTTCGCCATCATTACCGAAACTGTCTTCCAGTGGCCGGGCGTCGGGCTGATGTTCATCAACGCTGTGTACTTTGTCGATATTCCCGTGATGAGCGCTTACTTGCTTTTGGTTGGTACGCTGTTTGTCATCATCAACCTGATCGTGGATTTGCTGTACTTGGTGATCGATCCGCGCTTGCGTGATGGTCAACTCAAACAGGCAAGAGGGCAGTAGAACGCTATGCACCGTTTCTTTGATTCCGACTTCTTCTATGCCTTCCGTCGCTCACCCATCGCAATCGTGTCGCTGATCGTCGTGGTGTTTATGGTGTTGAGCGCCTTGCTCGCCAACTTCATTGCGCCAACCAACCCCTTTGATGCCGCCAGCCTGAACCTTATGAACGGCTTTACCGCACCGATGGAGCCCAATGCTTTCACCGGTGAGACGTTCCTGCTGGGAACCGACGACCAAGGCCGCGACTTGTTCTCCGCCATCCTGTTTGGCCTGCGGGTGTCGCTGTTTGTGGGTCTGATGGCGGTGGGGCTGGCGATGGTTCTTGGGGTGCTGCTTGGCCTGATCGCAGGGTACGTGGGCGGCTGGCTGGACACGCTGATCATGCGATTGGCGGACATCCAGATGACCTTTCCCTCCATCCTCATCGCCATGTTGATCTTTGGCGTCGCACGGGGGCTTCTCCCCGCTGAGTTGCGGGAGGAAATGGCGATTACAGTGCTGATCCTGTCGATTGGTTTGTCCGAGTGGGTCAACTTTGCCAGAACCGTTCGGGGCTCAACGATGGTTGAGAAAGAAAAAGAATACGTCGCCGCCGCGCGTCTGATCGGGCTAAACCGGTGGCAGATCATGCTGCGTCATATCCTGCCCAACGTGCTGGGACCGGTGCTGGTCATCGCGACCATTACGCTTGCCTTGGCCATCATCGCCGAAGCCACGCTGTCCTTCTTAGGCGTCGGCGCGCCGCGGACCGAACCCTCGCTTGGCACCCTGATTCGCATTGGACAGGACTTCTTGTTCTCCGGCGAATGGTGGATTCTGCTGTTTCCTGCCCTAACCCTTTTGGCACTGGCTCTGTCGGTTAACCTGTTTGGTGACTGGCTGCGAGACACCCTGAACCCGAGGCTCCGCTGATGACTGAGACCTTGCTTGAATTGAAGGGGCTGGAAGTCACCTTCAAGACCCGTCGGGGCACCCTCAAAGCCGTTGACGACCTCTCCCTGAGCATCAAAAAAGGCGAAATTCTTGGCATCGTTGGCGAGTCTGGCGCCGGTAAATCGATGACGGGCGCTGCGATCATCGGGCTGATTGACCCGCCGGGCCGCGTGTCCGCCGGCGAAGTCTGGTTCGAGCAGGAGCGCGTGGACGCGCACCCCGAACGCCTGCGCGGGCGACAGATTTCCATGGTGTTTCAGGATCCTCTGACCAGCCTCAACCCCTTGCGCACCGTTGGCGACCAGCTGATCGAAACCATTCTGGTGCACATGAACGTCAGCAAATCCGAGGCCGTCCAGCGCGCGCGCGACGGCTTGGCCGAGGTCGGCATCGATCCCGACCGCCTCAACGCCTACCCCCACGCCTTTTCCGGCGGAATGCGTCAGCGTGTGGTGGTTGCCTTGGCTTTGGCGACCGAGCCTAAGTTGGTGATCGCAGACGAGCCAACCACAGCGCTGGATGTTTCCGTGCAGGCGCAAGTTCTCGACCTGCTTAAAAAACTGTGTCGAGAGCGCGGAACGTCGGTCATGCTCATCACTCACGACATGGGCGTTATTGCCCAAACCAGTGACAGAATTGCCGTGATGTACGCAGGGCGACTGGCGGAAATCGGAAGCACGCGCGAGGTGCTGACGAACCCCCAGCATCCTTACACCCAAGGCCTCATGGCCTCGACGCCGAGCGTGGATGCCAAATCCTTTGGAAAGACGTTGTTCCAGATCCCCGGTTCCATGCCCAAACTCGACGCCCTACCCAACGGCTGCGCCTTTAACCCCCGTTGCAATCAAGTGCATGAACGCTGCAGGACCGAGCGCCCGCCCCTTATGTCTGATCGAGCGGCCTGTTGGTTGATGGAGACTGCATCGTGAGCTTTGTTGTTGCCAAAGACCTCTGTCGCACCTTTGACCTGTCCGAGCCGTGGATTGTTCGCAAACTGACCATGCAGCCCAAGCGCTTGCTCAAAGCCGTTGACCACGTGAACTTTGAAATCGAACGTGGGACCACCTACGCGCTTGTTGGGGAGTCAGGGTCTGGAAAATCGACCATCGCCAACATGGTTGTTGGCCTGATGCAGCCCTCTGCTGGCTCGATAACCATAGACGGCCAGAACCTCGGCAACGCGTCCATGAATCGGCAGGAGCAACAGCGTTTGCGGCGCCGGATCCAGATGGTCTTCCAAAGCCCTTACGCCAGCCTGAATCCGCGCTGGAAAGTGGGGGATATTCTCAGCGAACCCATGCGTGCGTTTAATCTCATCGACGGTGCCACCGCGCAGCGACGGCGGGTGGCCGAACTGCTGGAACAAGTCGGGATGAGCGAGACGGACGCGGGCAAATTTCCGCACGAATTCTCCGGCGGTCAACGCCAGCGTATTTCCATCGCGCGCGCGCTGGCCAGCCAGCCGGAGGTGATCATTTGTGATGAGCCAACCTCTGCGCTCGACGTCTCTGTGCAAGCGCAGGTGCTCAATCTGCTGAAATCACTGCAACAAGATTTTGGCCTGACCTACCTGTTCATCACCCACGACTTGGCCGTGGTTTCGACCATGGCCAACAAGATTGGGGTGCTCAATCAGGGTGTTTTGGTTGAGGAACAAGCGACCGTGGACCTGTTTTCCAAACCCCAGCAGGATTACACAAAAATGCTGCTCTCCGCCGCGCCAAAGATTGAGTTCAGCAGCTGAGCCCACGACGCCGTTTTGACAGAAAAAAAGCGCCCCGGGATCGGTCTTGGGGCGCTTTTTTACGGCTCCGAGCGCGAAGCTCCAAGCCCGTTAATAGACGGACACTTTAGTCTGCATTGTGGAAGTAGCTGACAGTGAATTCGCCTTCCAAATGCGGACCAAGGAATTCCATGAGGCCGGTTTCGATCCGGAATTTCAAATAAGCCTGATGATGCTCTTTGGATGCCCACTTTTCATAGAGATAAACGGTCTTCTGGTCTTCACCCAACCACGTTTCAATGTGCTCAAAGCCATCATAGGCGCGCGTAAGAACGTACCCATCCGGGCTCTTACTCCAATCGATAAAGGCTTGCGCGCCCGACTCAGAAAACGCTGCTTGTGCGACAACAATAATACTCATGATTCACTCCTGTTTTTTCCAATCAATAGCCTCGGTTAGAATCGTTTAAATGCAAAAATATTTCTTTGCCTTTGAGATGTATTGCTCATGCAACCTGCTCAGTAAGAGAATACGGTCTAGAACTAGAGCTTACTTCTTCATTTTAGTGGTTATGTTGCCCGTTGTGAAAAGGCCAGTGCAGGCTGTTGATCAACGCCGACCCCCCCCTGTTGAGGGGATCTCAAGGGAACGCTTCAAACGCAAACCCAGTCATATAAGTGGTATTCCACTATTCTACGTGACCCGGCTGCGGAGAACTCCTAGGTTGCCCGCGTCGGTTTCTCTTTCATTGGTTTGGTAGCGCACCTTCGCGATATGGCATCACAGAAGATTTCACGCTTGACCCGAGTGGGCCTTGTTGCCCTCGAAACAATCAGCATTTGGTGCGCATTGCTGGTTTTTTACGGCCTCAACGTCCTTTTGGAAGTGGTTGAGCAGTTAGAGGCAATCGACTTCAACCCGCTGGTCTTTGTCGGCTTCACCAGCAAGGGTTCCATGCTCGCCGTATTGTTCGGTCCCATTTTGATGGTCACGATGCGCGCTTTTCGTAAGAATCAAGTATGGGACTATGTCGTCATGTCGGTCGTTTTGACCGCACTGATCATGCTGATACGCTATACGACGTGCTCGTTTGGCACGTTTGAACAGCACATTTATTACGATCTTTTTGAAGCCAATTTGGATTACCAGACGCAGTGCGCTTACTTTTCACTGCTGAATTTTGTGCTGGCCGTGCCTAAATCCATCACGGTTGCTATCAGCTTTGCCTTACTTCGGAATTTCCTCGAAAAGCGGCTGCTTCCGAACCAGCAACCCGGATCGTTCTAGCGGCACCAACCCCTTCGCCTTTGGGTGGCATGCGCAACGAATACTCCGCGTGGGCTCGCATGCTCAAAATATGGACTCGCCTAGTTGCTTAGAACTGATACGTTGCAAATCCGTTGTATGTTTTGATTAAAGCGACGCTGCCAAAGATGAAGGCATTTCGGTCACCAGAATTGGAAAAGCGTTCCATCGCGGCTGCTTGGCCGCGCCGTTTTTCTGTTTTCCGTAAACCCTGCCTCTTAAAACCCACGGCCGGCGGGCGCACTTTAAGGGCGTGAGCAGCCGTGACGGCTCGCAGCCACAGTTTTAACCCCCCTCTCCACCAGAAAGGCTCACACAATGTCGAACCAAAATAACTCGGTCATTGATCTGATTGGGAACACCCCTTGCGTAAAAATCCAGAGAATAGCGCCCGATCACGTATCGATGTACGTCAAGCTCGAATCGGCAAATCCGGGTGGATCGGTCAAAGACCGCTTGGCGATGAACATCATCGAGCAAGCTGAAAAGGACGGCTCGCTGAAGCCTGGACAGACCGTTGTCGAAGCAACCAGTGGCAACACGGGTATCGGCTTGGCCATGGTCTGTGCCGCGAAAGGCTACCCGCTCGTGATCGTCATGGCGGAAAGCTTCAGCATTGAGCGCCGAAAGCTGATGCGGTTCTTGGGCGCAAAGGTCGTCTTGACCCCGAAAGAGGGGAAAGCCTTGGGGATGATCGAAAAGGTTCGTGAACTCGTTGAGCAAAACGGCTGGTTCTGGGCGCAGCAATTCGAGAACAAAGCCAACGCTGATATTCACGAAGCCACCACCGGTGCTGAAATCGTGCGGGACTTTCGGGAGACGGGTCTTGATTATTGGGTGACGGGCTATGGCACTGGCGGCACGGTTGCCGGCGTGTCACGCGTCCTGAAACGCGAGATGCCGAATACCAAAATCATCCTCAGTGAGCCAACCAACGCCGGTCTGATTGCCAGTGGCGTGAAGCAGGAGCGCAACGCGGACGGCACACCATCGGTGACGCACCCCGCTTGGTCGCCACACCTGATCCAAGGGTGGACCCCCGACTTTATCGCTGACGTCCTGCAAGAAGCCGTGGACAAGGATTACGCGGACGTGCTGGTGCCAGCGGACGACCAATCGTCCATTCAGTGGTCTCGCCGCTTGGCCAAAGAAGAGGGCATTTTCACAGGAATCTCAGGCGGTGCCAGTTTCGCGGCAGCCATAGAAACGGCGACGTCAGCACCCGCTGGCTCAACCATTTTGGCCATGCTGCCGGATACGGGTGAGCGCTATCTATCATCCATGCTGTTTGACGGCATTGATGAGTGGATGAGTGACGAAGAAACCGCCATCGCGCAATCCACACCGTCAGGGCAATTTCCAACCGCCTAAGCCAAGACAAGCCAAAGGCCCGGTCGTTTGCGGCCGGGCCTTTTTTGGTTGGGCCTTTTTGGTTGGGATGGCACGCGTTTGCAGCGCTTTTCAATAATGCGGCGGCCGCGTGTCTTCGGGAGGCAGCTGGAGGGAGTCGTTGTCTTCAACATGATGCTCCCGCAACCGAACAACCTCGGCAATTAGTTGGTCGATCTGGTCCTGCTGTTTCGCGACAACATCACTCAGATCGCCCAAAACAGTTTCGTAATGCGCCAGTCTGATTTCCAGCTCTATGATTGCATCGCTCATTTGGGTCTCTGTGTCGCAAGATTGGGAAGGTCTGTGGCCTTTCAAGTGCGGGTTTGACCGTGGGAATGCAATGACAAATCTGGCCTTTGCCATCTTGGCGCACTACCGTCGTGGTCCCATGAGATCTCGCGCAAATATTGACGTCCTGCTTCTAGGCTTAGGCGTCTAGGCTCAAGGGCTAATCTGAGGACACCCCATGACTGACGCTTCGATAAGCGATTTCGATCGCACCCTGTCGCACGACGCCTTGGAAGACAGGGCCGCACGGGGCGCCAGTGCACTAATCGCCTTGGGCTGTGGCGAGGATGAGTCGGTCGCGCTGGTGATGCGCAACGACCTGACGCAACTGGAGATCATGCGAGCAGCGGCCAAAGCTGGAACGATCCTCGTGGCGCTGAACTGGCATGGCGCGGCAGACGAAGTTACGGCGATTTGCGACGATAGCGAGGCCCAAACGGTCATCATCCACCGCGACCTCATCGACACGTTGCGCCCTGCGCTGCGCGGGCGTCGGGTGATTGCCGTCACGCCCGATGCGGCTTTGCGGTCCACCTACAGCATCACAGACGCAGCCGCGACGGCTGAGCCGGATTTCCCTGAATGGGACGACCTCGTCGCAGGCCATGAACCGCTCACCCAACCTGCTTCCATGCGACCGCTTCGGCGCTACACCTCGGGCTCCACCGGTCGTCCAAAGGGCATTCGCCGCATCAGTTCCGGCCCTCGTGGGGACTTCACCGACGCCCTAAAACGGATCGGTAAGGAGATGATGGGCTTCAAACCGGGTTCGCATTTCTTTACGGCGGCCCCCGTCTATCACTCTGCCCCCTCGACGTTGACAAGTGCGGCGCTGGTCAGCGAAGGGGTTTCAACGTCGATCGCACCAAAGTTCGAGCCGCATTCCTTCCTCGCAACGATTGAGGCGCGACGGATCACGCACGTGTATCTGGTCCCAACCATGATGAGCCGTTTGCTCAAGCTGCCACAGGCCGAAAAAGACCGCTACGACACCTCTTCGGTTGAATTTTGCATCTCCACTGGCTCGCCTTGGCCTCATGATCTGAAGCAAGCGATGATCGACTGGTGGGGACCGGTTTTTTGGGAAACCTACGGCGCGTCAGAGATCGGCTTTATGACCATGGCGTCATCTGCTGATGCCCTTGAACGACCGGGTACGGCCGGACGGATGCAGATGGGCGGAACGGTTCTCATCCTCGACAGCGAAGGCAAGGAGCTTCCGCGCGGTGCGGTTGGCGAAATCTACGCGCGAATGGATGTGTTTGGCGATTTTGACTATTCCAACGACCCCGATGGTCGCAAGAAAGCGGAAAAACACGGGCACTTATCCGTCGGCGACTTGGGCTGGTTGGACGACGATGATTACTTGTTCATCACCGATCGGAAGAAGGATATGATCATCTCTGGTGGCGCCAACATTTTCCCGGCGGAAATTGAAGCGGTGCTGATGCGCGCACCCTGCGTTCAGGACGTTGCCGTGTTTGGAGCCCCAGATGCCGAATTTGGCGAGCAGGTCGTAGCAGCGGTGCAACCTGTGCCGGGATTACCGTGTGACGAAAGCGTTTTACGCACATTCCTCGATGGAAAGCTCGCTCGGTTTAAGCACCCTCGAATCATCGATCTTCACGACGCTCTTCCTCGGGAAGACAGCGGTAAAATCTTTAAAGCCAGATTGCGCGAGCCCTACTGGAAAGACGCAGGCCGCAACGTCTAGCCGGTCTGCTTATTGTGTTCACGGCCTATCGGAACGCGTGATGCAATCATCCAAGTGACATTCAACGCACCTGCTGCAGCAACCACGAACGGTTGCTACTTGAATCATGCGGCAGGTTATGCGAGTGTAATCGCATTATTTTAAGTGTTTTTGAATTTTTTTTGGATTTTCATAATGGTCGGCCCGAATTTTTATGCCGCCGCCCGCACGCGTCGCGAACGCCTGCGCGCAGGTTCGTCCTCAATTGCTATGGGTGCCGTTGGCGCGCTGGCCTTGGCTAACACAGCTTCCGGCTTTGAAATGGTTGCTGATGGGAAGCGTTTTGTCCGCCTGAACGAAGGCATGTTTGAGATCGATACAGATACTCAAACGGCACTTCTGAGCATGGACAGTGGCTCTGTCTCCGTTCCAGCTGAACATTACGAAATTTTGGGCGACGACGTGTATGTGTCCAAAGAGTTCGCGAGCGTAGAGTTGGCGCAAGCGATGGGCGCGGCACCGAACCTCTTGGCAAGCCCTCCGGGTTTTTTCCCCGGCAGCACGGCATTTTCTGTCCCCCTGCTTGGTCTAGCGGGGGCGACGGCCTTTTACCTTTTGCAGCCGGGCACGCTGCGATTTGACAATTCAAACACGGCTCTGGCTTACGAGAACGAGACGCCCGTCACCTTTACGCCAATCGTCAATCGAAGAGACGGTGAAACACTGACCTACACCCTGACAGGGGACGGCGCAGACGACGCCTTGTTCGAGATCGATGGAGCATCAGGCCGTCTTAGCTTTAAAGACGCCCCAAATTATGAAAATCCAGAAGACCGAAACGACGACAACATCTACAGCGTCGAAATCAGAACCTCTGACGGCGACCAAACCGCAACCCAAACTGTCAGCATCACCCTGATTGACATCAACGAAGTGCCCTCGTGGGTTTCGGGTGATGCCGGCACGGCCAGTGAAAACAGCACAGCGACCAGCTACACTGCCCTCGCCTCCGATCCTGATACCGATGATACCTTGACCTACAGCTTGAGCGGCGATGGTCCAGACGATGACCTGTTCACGATTGATGAGACAACGGGCGCGCTGCTCTTTCGGGCCGCTGCTGATTTCGAGATACCGGGCGATAGCGATGGCGACAACGCGTACGTCATCCAATTGGTTGTCACGGACGGGCGAGAGACGGCCAAGCAGGACGTTACGGTCGTCCTATCCAACGTTAACGAAGCACCAACGCTGACCTCTGGGCTCAGTGGCTCCATGGACGAAAACGGTACGACCACGACCTATACAGCCGCCGCCACAGACGTCGATGCGGGCGATACCCAAACCTATTCCATTGTTGTCCAAGGGGCAGACGATAGCTTTTTCCTCATCGACCCAACCACCGGCGTCGTTCGTCTCAATGGTGCACTCGACTACGAAAACCCAAGCGACCAAAACGCCGACGGTGATTACGAGTTTTCCATTCAGGTACAGGACACAGCGGGTGCCGTGGATACCGTTGCCGTATCGATGACCCTTCAAGACGTTAATGAAGCCCCAGTTTTCGAAAATGCTGGGCCGTTTAGCGTGCAGGAAAATACAACCGCGGGCGGGAGCGTGGGGGACAGCAACGCCAACGATGGCGATGGCGGCACAACCGACGCGGACCTCACCTATTCCATCACGGGAGGCACGGGTTTTGGCTTGTTTGAAATCAATCCGACAACAGGTGCGATCACCGTTAAAAACAGCGGCACTTTGGATTATGAAACAACGGCCTCCTACACCGTCGATGTGACCGCCACGGATGTCACAGACACCGCCCTAACGACCGTGCAAAGCTACACAATCACGATCACAGATCAGAACGAAGCCCCCGAATTCGACAACACCAACACCCTGTCGATTGCCGAGGGCGCAACCTCGCCCACCCTGCAAGCCAGCGTCACCGACCCTGAGGGCGATTCGATTACATGGTCCATCGTGGGCGGTGCGGATTTGTCCAAGTTTGGCATCAGCAGCTCAGGCGAGCTCAGCCTCAATGCAGCGCAGGACTTTGAAAACCCGCAGGACGGGAACACTGACAATCAGTACCTCGTTACCATTCAGGCCGATGACGGCACCAACCAATCCACTCAAGAGGTCTTGGTTGACATCACAGACGTCAACGAAGCGCCTTCCTTCAGCAGCGGAGACTCATCCCTGCAAAACGAGAACACGACAACAACCGGATACGTCGCTGCAGCCACCGATCCCGAAGGCGCAACACTGACCTATTCCATCCCAAACACAGGCGCCGATCAGGGAAAGTTCAACATCGACCCGACTACCGGAACCCTGACCTTCTTAACGCCCCCGGACGCAGAAAATCCAACCGATGCCGATGGGCAAAATGACTACGTTGTCGATATTCAGGTCTCAGACGGCCAAAACACCAGCGTGCAAACCGTCACTGTCGATGTCAGTGACATCAACGAAGCCCCTGAATTCGGCAACACCAACACCCTGTCGATTGCCGAGGGCGCAACCTCGCCCACCCTGCAAGCCAGCGTCACCGACCCTGAGGGCGATTCGATTACATGGTCCATCGTGGGCGGTGCGGATTTGTCCAAGTTTGGCATCAGCAGCTCAGGCGAGCTCAGCCTCAATGCAGCGCAGGACTTTGAAAACCCGCAGGACGGGAACACTGACAATCAGTACCTCGTTACCATTCAGGCCGATGACGGCACCAACCAATCCACTCAAGAGGTCTTGGTTGACATCACAGACGTCAACGAAGCGCCTTCCTTCAGCAGCGGAGACTCATCCCTGCAAAACGAGAACACGACAACAACCGGATACGTCGCTGCAGCCACCGATCCCGAAGGCGCAACACTGACCTATTCCATCCCAAACACAGGCGCCGATCAGGGAAAGTTCAACATCGACCCGACTACCGGAACCCTGACCTTCTTAACGCCCCCGGACGCAGAAAATCCAACCGATGCCGATGGGCAAAATGACTACGTTGTCGATATTCAGGTCTCAGACGGCCAAAACACCAGCGTGCAAACCGTCACTGTCGATGTCAGTGACATCAACGAAGCCCCTGAATTCACCAGCGCCAATAACGACGAAGCCATCGAAAACAGCCTAAGCACCAGTTACATCGCGACAGGAATGGATCCTGATTCAGACAGCCTGTCATTTTCATTAGCCAATACGGGCGAAGATGATGCGCTGTTCTCCATTGATCCAACAACCGGTGCCCTTCGCTTCCTCGCAGAGCCTAATTTCGAAAATCCGGGCAGCTTTGATGGCGATAATATCTACGATATCGATATTGTCGTATCCGACGGCTTGCTGAGCGACACGGAAAACGTACTGATCACGGTTACCAATGCAAACGAAGCGCCCGTTCTCGCTGCATCCTCCACCACGGACATGGTTGAAGGACAACTTCCCAGCGGCTTTAGCGCGAGCGCCACGGATATCGATGTTGGTGACGGGCAGGCATACAGCTTGGCCGCAAGCTCAGGCACAAACGACAACGCCTTGCTGCAGATTGCGCCAACCACTGGTGCGGTCTCCTTCCTCTCCGAACCGAGTTTCGATGCGCCGAACTCTTACCTATCATCCAACGTCTATACCGTAGACGTCATCGTCACGGATGACGGAGGGGCGCAGGACGCGCAAACATACTTCATCAACGTCCAAGATGACATTTAGGGAAGGCGCGCGTTCTGCCTAAAGCCGGTTAGCCAGACGCTCTAACAATCTGGCGCTGTCAACTCCACCGACGCTGCTTGGTTCGACGACAGCCGCTTGTTCAGACAGGGATAATCATCCAGCACCGAAGACCGGCGACCCGCCCAGCCAACGCCGCTGGCGGCGGTGACGCGGAAGGAAAGCGCGTCTGCGGAGAGTTTCTGCGCGAAATAGTTCTGATAGCGGTCTTGAGACATACACGTGGCGCCTGCGTAAGCTTCCTGGGTGAAGCACCATCCACGCCGCGACCACCACGTCTTCGCCACTTGGCCCGCTAACGTCCTAATCTCGATGCGCTCAAGGCCCGCAAAGTTGATGAGGTGGGTGTTATAAACCTCATAAACGGCACCGTCGTAATTGAAGGTGTAAGCAACCTCAGGCTCCAGTTTTACGAGCTTAACCGGCTCCCCAGAATGCGCCGAGGCAAACGTCTGAGTGACCAAACCGATGAACAAGGCGGCTGTCACAGCCCGAAACGATGTTCTGAAAAATTGGGTTACCCGAGCCATGATCGTCCTCATCTGATGTGCGCCAGTCATTGATGGCAAGATTCTATCAGAAATATGCTTCATGACGAGACTCAATTGACACGCCGTGACCATAAAGATTGCCGAGCCAGCCGAGGCAGGGCGAAAGTATGCGGCCTTGATTTCAAAAGGCGCGAGCGAATTGGCAGCCCACAGCTTGTCAAAGATGCTAAAGTTGTTTTGAATTTTCTAGTTCTGTTGATGGAGGTTTTAATGCGGGTTCTAAGGCTATTATCCCTTTTGTTTGCCGTACTTGTTAGCGGAGCAAACGCAGCGCGATCGGATCAAATCCGCGATCTCCCGCACCTGAACCAGCCCATGACAGCAGCCGATGCCCGCCACCTGTTGGAGCGCGCCGGGATTGGTGCGCATCCCGTTGAGATTGCAGCGCTGCTTGAGTTAGACCGCGCTCAAGCCATCGAGAAGATGCTGGAGCAGCTTGATGTGACATCCCCTTTCATCGACCCACCCGACATCCTTGATCGACGCTATGCTCAATACCACTCGATCAGCGACCGGGATGAGGCTGACCGACAAGCCTTTCGCATCATGCGCAATCAGGAAATGGATGAGTTTCGCCGTTGGTGGATCAGCGAGCTGATTTCCTCACCCAATCCAGCGGGCGAGCGCTTGCTGCTGCTGTGGCACAATCACTTTGTAACCGCCTATTCCGGTTTGAACGAAGAGGTTGACGCCTTGATTGCCCAGCACTTGATGCTGCGAGAGCAAGGACACGGCAGCTTCCGAGATTTGCTCCACGCCGTCATCCGAGATGCGGCGATGCTGAACTATCTGGATAACAGCAGCAACCGCAAGGAAAGCCCCAACGAGAACCTTGCCCGGGAGCTGCTGGAGTTGTTCGTCCTGGGCGAGGGCAACTACACCGAACAGGACGTTAAAGAAGTGGCTCGCGCCCTGACCGGCTATGATTACAGCAACCTGCGCCGGCTTGATTTCCACTTTAACAACTGGTCCCACGATGGCGGCGTAAAGACAGTGTTCGGGCAGCGCGGGAACTTTGACGGGGACGACATTGTCGATCTTCTGTTGCAACAAACCCGCAGCGCCACCTTTCTCACTGAAAAATTCTGGCGCGCTTATATCTCGGAATTCAACAGTGACGAACAAGAGATCGCGCAGATCGCAAAAGCCTTTCGCGACAGTGATTACGAGATACGCACGCTGCTCCGATCCACCCTGTCATCGGCTGCATTTTGGGCAGAGGAAAACCGCGGAACCATCATCAAATCGCCTGTTGATTTGGTCATTGGCAGCATCCGAACCAGTGGGAAACTGCCAGCGGATTGGCAACAATTACCCACGACTCTCGCCAGTCTGGGACAAAACCTGTTTGAAGCGCCGAATGTTGCGGGCTGGCCGGGTGGAGCTGATTGGCTGACGCCAGCACGGATCGTCAAACGCAATGAAGTTTTGGGCGAGTACGCTGATGCGCCCGCCTACATGTTCAACGCCCAGATGCCAGAACAAACGCCTGTTGCCGCAATGGCGCTAGAGGAAGGGCTCAGCTCGGACGACACAATCCGGCTTCGATACGCCGCTGAAGATTTCGAAGGACCGCCCATGCTGTCGATCAGAGCCTTTGCAGATGAAGCTGGCACAGAGCTGATTTGGAAATCCCCCCTGTTCAACGCCCAAGGCGGGCTAGACACGGCGCGCTACGGGCGAGCGGATAATGGCGTTGGTCTCAACTGGCAAGTTGCTGAATTCGAACAGCCCAGCGGCGGCCCTGCCCCGCGCTCCTTCATGGTCGCGTTTCCCAACGATCACTGCTGCGGTGTCGGCGGCAGTTCGGGCGGGGACCGAAACGTTTTCATTGATTGGGTACAGGTCCAAGACCGCATTTTCTTCGCCAACGACGGGCTACAAAGCCCCGGATGCCGACAATCAAATGGTGACAATCCACCGGGCAGTTTCTACTGCGCCGGGCGTCTCACGTTGAGTAAGTCCAGCGCGCTGATTACCCCCGTTGCCGCCGATGAGGATGAGACAGCGAGTGGCCTGTCTGTCGGTTATGTGCATTTCGATGGTGGCCGCGAACTCCGCAGCGAGCGTAACCACAGCTGGTTCAAATTAGGGTTGGATCAGGTGCGGTTTGAAGACATAGCAATCGATGCCATGCGGCTGGAGCTTGCTGCTAAAAAGATAAATGGCCGAATGGTCCTGGCGCTCAGGCTCGACCAGCGTGATTGCGAACCAGCATGTTGGAATGATCGCTGGCCCAATGCCTCCTTTCGGATGACGGGCTCCGGGTTTAGAAATATCGAGATCCCGCTCACCTCCCGATCAGACAGCAGCGCAGAACGTCAATTCCGCCAACTAACGCCCCAGCAGAAGCGCTTCTACAGCGCACTTTGGTTTGCCATACCGACGTTGCTGACAGAAATGCAGTCTGGGCGTCAATTTCAACGCCGTGACGGCAGGGTGATATTGGCCTCTTGGCAGCCGCTGCTGAAACCCGTCTCCGCACGGCTCAAAAACAGTCGGTACGCACGGACCCAGCCCGACCGTGACGTCATTATCGAACCTGCTGATTCAGAAAATGCATCGATGATGAGCATGATGATGGCCGCAATGAATAGTGCTGAACCCATCGTTCTCGGCCTGTTGCGCGATGATTTGAATTGGACGGACCAACCCGCAGCGGCGGTGCTGGACCATCCCGTAGAAAGCCTCCTAGCCGGGGCAAACATGGCGGGGACAAGCCAAGGTTTCAGCTTTGCTGACTTGGTCCGTGAACCCGCCTTTCAAGTGAAGTGAGGACAAAACCCTTGGAACGTCGACAACTCCTCAGCCTTCTTGCCGCTGGCCTGTCCATCCCGCTGGCCCCCCTTCAACTCGCCAGAGCCGCACAGCGCTCAGGCCGGCGTCTGATCTTGGTTGAACTCTCCGGCGCGAACGATGGCTTGAACACCATTGTACCGATCAAGAATGACCGATACCGCGCCATTCGGCCAAGCGTTGCGCTCAATGCGTCCGAGGTTTTGTCGCTTGGCGGTGACATGGCCCTGAACAGTCGCATGAACAGCTTGATGAGCGCATGGAACGCGGGCGATATGGCGGTTGTCCAGGGTTTGGGCTACCCCGACCAGAACCGCTCACATTTCAAGTCCATCGCGCTATGGGAGACGGGCGGCGATGGCAAAAAGGCGGGTCGAAACGGCTGGCTGACCGAAGACATAGAACGCCTTGAACAGCCCCTCGACGCGCATGGGATCAGTCTGGACGGCGGCATGGGCGTCTTCGCCTCTTCGTCAGGAATGTGGATCTCGCTGACATCGCTGCGAGAGCTGAAAACGCTCAAAGACTACCAAATGACAACCCCGGGCGCAGGCGCACAAGCGAACCCGGCTTTGGCGTTGCTGATGGATCGCGCCAGCACGCTGGACGCATCCATGTCTCGTATTTCCGCGAAGGTCGATGCCTCACACAGCCCCACGAGCGGACTGCAATTTGGCCGTGGCGCCTTGTCCAGCCAAGCCGCACTCGCCGCCCGATTAATCGCTGCAGACGTTGAAGCACCCGTGCTGAAGCTCAAGATTTCCGGCTTTGATACACACGAATATCAGCAGGGCGAGCACGGGCAACTGCTGTCCAGTTTGGCCGGTGCCATGTCCGACTTGCGGCTGGCGCTCAAGCGATCGGGTCACTGGGACGATACCCTCATCATGACCTACAGCGAGTTCGGCCGGCGGGCGACAGAAAACCGATCCAGCGGCACCGATCACGGGACGGCTGCACCCCATTTCTTGTTGGGTGGTTCGATCAGGGGCGGGTTGTTTGGTGATGATCCAGACCTCGAAAACCTGGATGACGGTGACCTACGTTTCACCCTCGATTATCGGTCGCTCTATGATTTCATCCTCGCCAAGTGGTTTGGCCTGCCCACCAACCGCTTTGCCGGATACGCCCAAAACTGGCTCTATGATATCAGCGCTTAGGGCGTGGCGATCGTGGTGACGAATAGCCTCTCACGGACTCAAGGCCTTAGCGCGCCAGAATGTCGGTGCGCTAAGGTGAAATGATGGGCGGTTTTCGGCGAATACCAGACAGCGCGTTTCCAGCGATGGCGACCAGCAAGATACCGCCCCCAATCAAGGTATTGGCCCCAACCGTTTCGCCCAGAAACATCCAGACCCAAAGCGGCGCAAGCACCACTTCCGCCAGCGACAACAGGGCGAGGTCAGCGGCAGGCAGACTGCGCGATCCCAACGTGAACAACACCAGACCCGCGCCGACCTGAAACACCCCCATTGCGAGCGCGATCCCACTGTCCTGCGGGGTCAGGACCAAGGGCAGCTTTAGGGCCAGACACATCCCGCCCATGATGAAAATGGCGAACACACCGGACAGGAACACGGACGGCATCATCTCGACCGATTTGCCCGACCGCAACGCAACGGTGAAACAGGCAAACCCCAGCGCTGAGGCAAAGGCCGCCAAACTGCCGGGAACTGAAACGGCCCCCGATTTATCGGCAAACATGACCGAGACACCGGCAATCGCAACGACCACCGCGACCCAAGTGCCGATGCGCACACGCTCACGCAGGAAAACCCACCCCAGCACGGCGGCCAAAAACGGTGAAACGGCGAAAAGCAGCATGGCATTTGCCACGGACGTCGTCTGCATGGAGTAGATCGCACCTGTATAGGCACAGACCAGTGACAGCGCGGCAATCACCCCGGCAATCCCTGCTCGACGCACCAACACAAAGGGATCCTTGCCTGTGCGCCAGCGTATGACGATGTACAAGAGCGCGGTCAGTCCGAAGGAGCGGTAGAGCAAAATTTGCCATACCGAAGCCTCTTCAATCAGCCGTATACCCAACCCCACGGTTGACCACAGCAGACCAGCGGCAAACACGAAGACAAAGCCGCGACGGCGGCTGTCGTTGATATCCTGTGCAGGCAGAGAAGTCGTCACAGCGCGATTCCTATTGAGCAAACACCCGCACGGTATCCTGAGCTTCATGCGCCCGTTTGCGGGAGGACGACACGCGCGCGTGTCGCATCCAAGCCGCTTTTGTGGGGCTGAGACTTTGCCTCGTACAAAGAATGGCTCACCGGACTTGAAGAATCGCTTACGGCAGACACGTTAATGGGGAACGATAGGTACTGGGATAGATCCTTATGATTTCACGTAGACACCTTGTGACCACCGGCCTTGCTGCCGCAGCCATGTCCACTTTCGCATGGCCCGCCTTGGCTCAGGACGCCAAATTTCGTCGGGTGCGGTCGCAGTACATCGCGGCCCTCGGCCCGGTTGATGCGACCGAGGGCGATAACGCTCACACGTGGGGACACTGGCCAGAAGATCCCGGCCCAATCGGCGTCCGGTTGCGTGATTTTGACAAGTTGGCAGCCAACGGCGGCATTGGGCCCAAAGGCTGGCAGTTTAATGAAGACGACTGGTGGCTCGACGAAAATGGTCTGCTGATGATGGCACCCAACTTCCCGATGCCGTCGGGCCGGTTTTTGGTGACCAACGCGATCAAGAACGTGGCTCTTTTGACCGTTGCAGCACCGGACGCTGACGGACGGCAGAGCTGGCAGCTTTCGAATGGCCGCACACTCGATGATGTCACGCACAAGAAATGTCGCTCCGCCCGCTATCGCCCCGCCAGTGAGGGTGCCGATTGCTCGCCTGCAAATGCGCAGCAAAGCGCTTTCCCACTGCAGCCTGATCAAGACCCACCGGCCGTCGCAGACTGTGATCGGCTGGTTTATTCCGTTCCCATCATTTTCGCCGTCGAAGACACGGCCTAAATACCTGCAAAAACCCCTCTGCGTCCCGGCCCGCAACGCCCTTGATAACAAGCCTAGCGCTGATGCTGAATTGAGCGTCAGACGTTAGGCTTGAAGAAGAGAGTGTTGCGACAACGAATGGACTTTACTGAACTCCGTCGAAGTAATTTGCCTCAAAAGCAACTTGATAAGGTTTGCGTATTATCAAATTGAAGATCATTGTTTTATCAAATTGATGGAGAACAAGATGATTTTTTCATTTGGCAAACAAAGTATTCGAAATTTTGCGCTAGCTGCTGGGGCTCTGACTTTATTCCTTTCGGTTTCAATATCCGATGACGCAACGGCACAGGGCAAAAGCAAAGATAACAAATCAAATTCCAGTCAAAGCAGCGGGAAAGGCAAAAACAAAGCCTCAACGTCAAGCTCTTCTGGCTCTAAGAGCGAATCCAATGCGTCAAGCTCGAAAAAGTCGAACAGCAATACCGCGTCATCGTCGAAATCTTCTGGCAGCAGCAACATTAATTCTGCGTCTACCAAAGAGAAGAACCTGAACGCGCAGCTGAAATCTCTCAATTCACTAAAGCGTAATCCTGAAGCACTCTTGAATTCTTCCGATAAGAAACTTGGGGAGATCCAGACGTTCCTGGCGAACAAAATGCTGCTCGACGAAACCGTCATCAACCGCGAACTCGCCTCTCAGGCGCTGGCACTGTTGGCCAATGACGTTAGCGCGCTGGCGGCAGCGCTCGCTGAAGCAGAGCAAGACCAACTTGCCTTTACCGCTGAGCTGCTTGGTGTGAGCGAGGAGATGACAGCGCTGCAAGCTGACCTCGAAGCGCTTGATCCAGCAACGCAGCAAGATCAAATCGACGCCCTGAATGCAGAACTGGCCTTGCTCGACGCACAAAGGGCTCAAATCGAGCTGGATGCCCTAGCTGCATCCGAGCGCGTGGGCGAGATCAGCGCGGAGGCTGATCGTGTGCAGTCTGTCCAATCCCAGGCCCAGACGGAGTTGGCGGTGCTGCAGGAAGACGTCGACGGCCTCGAAGCCATCACCGGTGATGATAACCTCAGCCTTGCTCTTGTAAGTTTTCTGGTTAACTCGGGCCAAACCGCGGACGTGGAATCCATCACGCCAGAGATGTTGGATTGGGCGAAGCAACAGCTCGCGCTTTAGATCCCGTGAAGGGCGTCATCACCCCTGATGCCGCCCTTCGAAGCAGCCTATTGGCGCTCTTTTGCGATCAACCAAGGGTTCGGCTTTACGACCCTTTGAAGGTCACAGTCGTGTCGATAACGGCTTGGTAGGTGCCGGCGGGTATTTCGCCGTTTTCGCCAACTTCGCCCAACCCAGCGCTGGTCGATAAAACCCCGCCATCAACGCGGAATGTTACGTAAAGTTCAATGGTATCCGAACTGCCAGAGATGTTTTGGTTCCGGATCTTTATTTCGCGGTTGCCTGAGACGCATTTGAACTGGTTTGGGTTTCCGCTCGTTGCCCCCGTGTCTGGGTCAACATTAAAGAGCGTTGAGGCACCATCCAAGACGACCTGAAGCCCCGCAAGCACCACAAAATTATTCACTTGAGTGCCCGAGGTTGGCGAAAAAATCAGCCGATCGTCGCTAGATGGCGAACCGCAGAGCGATGGATAAACAAGCTCGAAATCATACTTCCGGCTGCCCTCGATGAAAATTGAGTTAGACACCACGACACGATCATCACTGCCGCCGTAAGCCGTGGAGCCCTGCAAATCGACTTGGCCGAGGTCGATAACGATGGATGACGACGATAGGACTGCGCTATCGGCAGCCACTTCGTCGCCGCTGCCGCTGCTGCCGCCACCGTGGTTGGGGTTGTGGTCGCCCCACGCGACCTGCGTCCCGGTTAGAAAGATCGCCAGAGCAAACAAAATCGCACGGAATGCCATCATCATTCCGCCCCTAATCCTTCAACTCTTACGTTGGCGCGCACGGGCCGTTGCCGTTCCCCGGATTGGACCGCTTCGAATATGACATCCAGTTGGGACGATCGATCGTTCTGCAGCTCGGCTTGAAAAAGCGTCAGGGGTACAGCCAGGCTGACCTCCTCGGTTTTCGACTGACCCGGCCCAATGAAGTGTTTAAGCGCCACCAGCTCGTTTTCGATCACCGAGCCGATTTCGCCCGGCCCGCCAAGGCTCAGGAAGAAAAAGGGTGTCTCAGCCAGCGCACCGTTGTTTTCAACATCATACTGCAAGACGGAGCGCTCTTGATTGGTGGCGTCGGCAACAATCCTTGGATTGGAGAAAGCGAGATCCCTGACCGGGTTAAAGTCTCCGTCCGAAATCTCAAGCAGGACCATCAGCTCGCCACTGGCAACGTCTTCCCCCTCATCAAAGACGTTCAGGTAGATGCTGGCATAATGTGGCGTCGGGCTGGGCTCGTAGTCCGGACCAGAGATCACCAGCAGACGCAGGCTTCTTTCCTGACCCGCTTGGAGCGTCATCGCCTCTGGCGTCAGGGTCATCGTCAGCGCTTCCGGCGCTTCTGAGAGCCACTCGATGCTTTTCAACGATACAGCTTTCGACTGCTCGGATGCATTCCGGACGAGAAGGGGGAAGTTTCGGCGTCCTGCTGGAGCGATTGAAGCCCGCACCAAGTTCGGGACGCTGGCGATGCCGTAGTTACCGATCGTCCCACCAAACTCATAGGCATTGAGCAACGTGGTCGAGCTGCTCATTGGACGAAGACGTTGTTCGTCAATCTTTGGCGAGACAAGGATCCCATAGTTTCCACTGGGAAATGAGGCCGGCAAGGGCTGCTCGATCCGCTCTATGTCACCAGCAGATAGGGTGACTTGCTCCAGCGTGTCTTTGAGAACAGCCCGGCGGCGGCCCCCAGCCTCGCTGAAGATCTGAAACTCACCACCAAGCACCAGCGCGGCGTTTCCGGTGTTCTTGATGCCGATATCCAGCGAAAGCTGTTCCGGCTTCCATTCAAATGCCGTCTCTTGGACATCGATCAGCGGATAAGACGGCCGATTGGTGATGATGATTTGATACGTTGTCCGATAACCAATGGTCAAAAGCTGGTCCAACCCAACTTCTTGAACGATAAACTCGCCTTCGTAGGTGCCGGAGACGTTATCAGGCAGGTTGACTGTGACGGGGATCACTTGATCTTCTGCATTTGGCCGAATTTCCACCTGTGACGGGTAATCAAACCAAGGCAACTGGTTGCCATCCCGCGCTTGCAATACACTGTCAGCGCGCGCGTTGACCGGGCTGGGTCCACGGCTATCGTCATAGGTCCACGCGTTGGGAAGATGCTCCATCTCGATCAAAATCGGACTGTCGCTGAAAGACAGAGCTTTGATGGGTAAACTGAAACTCGCACCGGTCCGCGCTTCGATCGCGACGCGTTGAGGCAAAATCGCGTAGCTCTGGCCATTCGCCACTGTTGCAAAGAGAACGGGTGCCAAGGCTCCAGCAGCGATAAAACCAGCGATGAATCGCTTAATCGTAATCATCAATTGTATCCCCAATAGACCCTTCGACGGTCCCGGATACCGGACACCGGATAATGCAGGGCTAAAAAAAAGGGGCAGCACTCAAGCCGTGCCACCCCTTTGGTGCGATTGTATCTGACCGCATGTAAACCGTCAGATGAACAAAAGATGGCGTCGCTTAGCTGGTGCTCAGTGTTGCCGAAAGTGGCAAATCATAGACGCCTGCCGGTGGCTCCTGATCGGCTCCATAGTTTTGGCCTGAATCATCCCGAGCACCATCAGGTAAGAACCCGACATCGAAGGTATAGGTGTCAACGGTCGTGCCGGTCGGCGGTGTGCTGGTGAAGGTGATCGTGGCGGAACCACCGATATTGTCACAGACAATAGCGGCAGCCACATTATCACCCGCTGAGACAGCAAAGCCCAGGTCATTGAATGTCACTGTTGTACCATCGACTGTAATCTCAATTTCTCCAACGGCACCGAACGTATCGACACCGTTCTGCAAGAACACAGGCTGGCACGAGTTGGTGTCATAGGGAAAAGTAGGGATGACCAGCGCAAGGCTGTAAGTACTATTGGCCCTTACCTTCACGTCTTGATTTTCAACAACGGCAATCATGTCAGTGATCCGGCTCTCGTCACCAAGTGCGGTGTTGTTGTATGTGACCGTTGCAGAGCTGTCTGCCAAACCATTATCCAGCACGACGGCGTAAGCAGGCGCCGTTGCTTCGTAATTCGCTGAGTCTGTTGTTTGACCAAACGCTGATGCACTGAATGACAATCCTGCGATGGTACACGCGATGCTTAAGGCTCTCGTCAGCTTTTGCTGTTTCATTATTCTCTCTCTCCGAATTCACGTCTGAGCAGTCGCTAACCGCAGCCCCGACTCGTTAAATGCGCGCGCTTCAAAACTCAAATCGCGCTCCCAAAACTGATTTGGGATTGCTGAAAACTCAGCTCACAGAAAAATGGAACATGTTGGGTGGTGACAAACAATAAAACGATAGAACTTAATGCATCTTTTTGAAATTTTCTCGTATCTTTTTGATATAAAAATATCTAAAAAATTTTTCGGCCTTATATTGCGTTGCACAAGGAAAATTGACCCCAAACTGAGACGCAAAAAAACAGATACTTTATCCGTTTATTCACTTTATATGTAAATTCCAACACTCAAACGTGTATTAAATCGTGCAATCGCGCAAAACAAAATCCTAAATGTTTTCAATGAGATCGAGTCATATATTTTCATTTCTATATTGATTGTATTTATCCACAGAATGCAGTCGCATAATAAGTATTCGCTTGTTTGACGGATAATACATGTAGCAGCTGGAAGCTATTCTAACTTCTAGACGTAGGTTATCTATACATGCCCCGGTTGTGGATTTACCCGTTATTATTCGTTTTGAGCGGCCTTTTCGTCGGTCAAGCAAGCGCTCAAACGCAAGTCTACAGCACGAATTCTCCGCTCGTTTCGAACAGCTTTTATCAAACCGACTTGCGCCAAGCGGTGCAGGACATTGCCTTCGAGGCGAACATGAACATCGTGTTTGGTACTGATGTCATCGGGACGACAGACGTGACGTTCAGCAACATGCAGGTGACGGACGCTTTAAGACTGGTTTTGGCTGGCAGCGGCGCCACGTTTGAGATGATCGACAATTTCATTCTTATTTACGAGCCTGCAGACATGTCGGTCTTGTCCGGCGAAGCGATTGCGAGTGAACTCTTCCAGCCTCGGTCGTTCGCTCCATCCGAGATCGTCAACCTGCTACCGTCAGAACAGCGAGAATACACCCGCACCCTGAATGAAGCCGGGCTGGTCTCCGTTGTTGGCCCTCGTCTGGTGGTTCAGAACATCCTGAATCAGCTGCGCCAGCTGGATGCCGTCGACTTGCAAACTGCCGTTTTGACCCCGAGCACAATTGCGGCTGAGGACGTGAAAGATGCGTTGCCGTTGAGCTTGTCGAGCTTTGTTACTGTCTCACAGAACAAGCTGATCGTTCGAGCACCATCGGACGTCATCATGAAAATCCAATCCTACGTGCGACAGCTCGACGGTACATCATCGGCCATGGCGCAGGCTTTCCAAGGGCAATCGGTCATAACCTACAGCCCCAGCACGTTTGCCCCATCGGAGTTAGCCGAGCTGCTCCCCCCTGAATGGCGAGAGTTCATTTTTGTCTCCCCCGACTCAACCGTCATGACCTTTGTTGGCGAGCCCGCTGTCATCCAGACACTCCTCAGCGCCGTTGAGACGATCGACGGCACGCCAAAGCAGATTTTGATCCACGCCAAGGTCGTTGCTTTGCGCGACGCGAATGCGATCGACCAAGGCAGTGAACTGGGCCTGCCCACCGCGCGTTTTGGCGCTGGCTTTACCGGCGGCTTGGCCGGCCTGCTCACCCGGCCTTGGGCGGGCGATTTGGGGTATTCGCCCACCGAAGAATTTTCCAATGCCCTCAGCGTGAGTTTGTCCATGCTTGAAGGCAACCAGAATGCGATGGTGATGTCTGCGCCGTCGGTGATGTCACTGGACAACAAAACCGCAGAAATTGAATTCAGCACCACGTATATGTCGGGCCTCGATTCAACACCGACGAGCGACGAGAACGCCGCCACCTCCATCAAAGAAGTTGCGACCGGAACGCGATTACAAGTCGTCCCTAGACTGTTGGGTAACGGCAATATTCAGCTGGAGATCGACGTGAGCGTCAGTGACTATGATGCATCCAGTGAGGGCGGCAACGCGCAAAAGTATGATCGCCGCGCCAAGACAACCGTTGTCGTCGAAGACGGCGGGACGGCCATTGTCGGAGGGCTGGTCACGACCAAGCGTGCCGATACGTTCCGGGGTCTTCCCGGACTGGGCAGCCTGTTTACCCGCCAAATCAGCAATGATGAGCGGCTTCAAGTCAGCGTGTTGATCAGGCCGACACTCGTTGATCCGCTGAAGAAAATCAGCGAAGGCCGGGTGCTCACACACATGGATCCGCAGACGTATCAGCAGCAAATTCTTTCCGAACTCAAACGGCTGGGAGCCCTATGATGCGTCGTCTCGTTATTGGCTTGCTTGCCCTTGTCTTCACGCCTGCTTTGATAAGCTGCAGCGCCGTCGGCGGAGAGAACGGCGATGAAATCGCTGAAATCAACCAGCCGGGCATTTACGTGGTGCCGGTGCGCATCGGCTCGCAAGCCTTTGTCAGCCCGCCCACGATGGTTGAAGCCTTGCTAAAATCCGGCTTCAACGCTCAAGAAATCGCGCTGAAAGCGCCTGAAATCATGCAAGCGCTGATCGAACATGGTGGCGCGCGCGTTTTAATTGATGGGAACATCAGCCACGCCATCGCCGTCTTTGGTGACCAAGTTTACATCTCCGGTATCTCCACGGGGGTTGTCGTGGTCGACAAGGTATGACCGCGGTGCCACGCCAGCGAACGTGGCGCCCTATCGTTGGTTGGCTGCTCACGGCGCTTGTCGTGACTTTCCCAGCAACCCGCGCCTTGAGCCAACCGGTTGATGCGGATGATCCCTTGGTGGCTTTGCTCGCTTCGTCTTTGAACACAGAAACAACGTTCCCCGTCATCACCCGTGAAACCTTGGTCGAAGCCGGGGAAACGGAGGTTGGCATCCTGATCGATGTGCAAGGCGACGTTGAGCGCCTGTATAACTTCGCAGCCTATGACACGGCCCGCGTGGGCGACACCGTCCTTACCAACGAAATCATCTCGACGTACGACGGTGGCTTGGCTGTCATTGAGTTCGAAGACGGAACACTTCTGTCTTTGGGCAGCAACAGCGAAGCCGAGGTCAACGTTTTTGACTATACCACCGCGACCAATCTGGGCTCGATGTCGGTTAATTTGCTGTCCGGACTGATCAAATTTGCCTCGGGGACCATGAGCCCGGCGTCCTACACAATCTCATCCCCCAACGGCACCGCACAGCTCAGAGGAACAGAGCTGGTGTTCTTGATCGAGCCCGATGGCGAAATGCACTTGGCCGTATTCTTGGGCGCCGTGGATTTCACGTTGGCGGCCCTAGAAGACTCAGAACCTGAGACTTCAGACCCCAGCGCCGATGGTGCAACGGATCCCGTTGCCGAGGACGCAACAGAAACCGCCGATCCCCCCAGCCAAACCTTCACCTTGACCGCCCGCAATGCACAGGGAGAAGACGTTGATTTGACCAGCGAACTGCTGAGCATCAACCGCGACGAAGACGGCGATCAGGCTGCGGCCTCAGTCGGACAAATGCTGGAGAGCTTCACGCAGGTTGAAGCGGTGTTTCAAGATCCTAAAACCTATTCAACCTTTGTCAGCTCTTTCAAAACCGAGCAGTTCGAACAAAAAATTATCGACAGCTGCACCAAGGGCCTTGATTGCAGCGAACAAATTGCTGAACTGGTCGAAGAATTGGGTTCGCTCGGCGTCGAAAAAGACGATGCGCTTGGCTCCCTGGATCAAATTGAAGAGGGGCTGCGGTCATCAGGTGCAACGCTGGCCACCCTGCGGTCCGCGCTGGATACGCTCGAAGTCGTGAAGGGCAACGTGGAGCAAAGCTATGTTCCGCTCACCAATGAAGCGGTTTCAGAAGAAGCGACAGAAGAAATCCCAGAGGCACAGACAGCCGTGGAGATTTTGGATCCCGAGGTTGTTTTGGAAACCACCCAACAATCAAACGCTCTCAGCGTGGACGGCACAGAAGCAGCCGACCAAAGCGACCCGGCTCTGACCGGTGACAGTGCCACAGAAGACGAGGTCATTGAGGAAACGATCGACGAAAATGCTGACCTTGAGGCAGCAGACGGTGACAGTGTTAGCCCCGTCGCAGCAGCCGCAAAGACCATAGGAACGGCGCTCACGCCCGGCGCAAGCTTCACCGTGTTTTCCAATCCAAGCAGCCTTCAAGATTTCGAACAGCTGACCTTGCAGTCACAGGTGATTCCCAGTGCCAACAGCAGCAACACCAGCTTTGGCATCACATTTAACTTCGCCTACCCCTACTACGCCTCCGTTTACGGCCTGACATCCCAGTCCTTTATTGGGACCGGAACGGATGACTGGATCGGACTTGCGGCCAATTCACCGGTGATGGCTGCCAATGTAGATCTGCGCGCAAATGGCGGGTTCCGCATGCTCGTTAACTTTCCTGCGCTTGAGACGGCCCGAGGCGGATGCGGTCCCGTGGTCGTCTCCTCGATCGACGACACCACCAACGTTTACGTCGTTCCCGGACAGTTGACCGTCTCGCTGGACGGACAAGCTGCGTTTGAGTTGGACGATACCGGCGCCATTAATGAGGCGACCAACATACAACCGCAATTCGAGGTCGTAGAGTTCATCTGCGATGCCCGTGATGACGGCCTCTATTCCGGCGTCATCACGCTGGAGATATTCGAACACAAAGCCCACGATTTGAATGTCGCGCTCGATATCCTCACCGCTCAAACCGGACCACGGTGCGAGGGGCCGGTCAGCGATCAATCATTCCTGTGTTCTTACCCGAATTTAAACTTTCAACTCAGGCCAATCGCGCTGCAGCTCAGCACAGCAACCGAGCAATAGGGTCAAACGCTTCACAAATACTAATCGCATAACCCCCTCAAAACACGCCGTTTTATCGAATATTTTTGAACTCGTACTAGTATTTTAGTATGTTTTCATTTGTCGTTTTCAAGCCTTCTAAGCACGGCGCATTTGTCATTCATCTCAGCGATTTTGACGTGAAATTAACTTTGACACGAAGAAGTAATGTACTGTGAGCTTTAGATTTGTTGGGCATGGGGCTCCTGGAACTTTTCAGCTAAACGGCGAAAAGATAAGTGCAGCCCACTTCGCCAACCGCCATTTTGTATCACGCTTACAGTCACTGGTTGAGGCTGCGCCTTGTGTAGAATTAATCAGCTGCCGGGTCGCGTTGGGGGATGTTGGACGTGATTTTGTCCGGACCTTTGCCCGCGCCGTCGGCAAACCGGTCTTTGCAAGCTCAAAATACGTTGGCCCTGCCAGCCTCGGCGGAACTTATGTCCTCGATTTTGGTTACTGCCCGAAGACAGACAAAGATCTGGATGGATACCAAGCAGCTCCGGTCGAAGGCCTCAATCATCTATTGCCCGTTCTGACCGTTCCTTTTGACGCTGGCTATATCGGCAAGCGAGGGACGAACAACCAGAAGAATAATGACGTCAATTCCTTCGCTGACATGGATATTGACAAGGCCTATTTTTCCCAAGTCTCCACCACAGATCAGTTCCAAAACCGCAGCGCTTTTGGTGAAGCGCAGGGTAATGATGTACCCGGCACACTCACCATTGAATCAAGTGGTCAAACCTTTGAGATTCCCGGGTATATTGGCTGGCAAGACAAACTGGGTGGTGTGTCTCAAAGCTTCGGTTTTTTGCCTTCGGATAACTTCACGCTGAACCCGGATCCATCCCCGGACATCATGTTTCAGCAATACAATCAGAACGGCACCATCGATGGTTCGGCGATCGAATGGGTGGCCTACGGCGAAGACGTTACTGATAACGAGAGCCTGAACTACCCGTGGATCAGCAACGTTGGGCTGGTCTTGTACGGGGCTGACGCGACCCACGTCGCTGAAGAATATGGCGTATCCGTACCCGGCAACGATGTCGGGGGCTCGGCAGACCTCAAAGACGTTTTGAATAAACTGAACGAATATCTCAACTACGTCCAAACGCTGCAGCCGCAGGGCGACGTGACGGTTGAAAGCCAAGGCACAACAGATACCACGCCAACACTGACGGGAACTGTCGTTCTTGATCGGGCGGAAAATGAAGAGCTCACTGTCACGGTCAATGGCGTCCTGTACACGGAGGCAGATACAGCCCTCGTCGTGGACGTTGGCAACAACACCTGGAGCTTGACGATACCGGACGGCCAAGACCTTGACCCGGGTATTTATGACGTCACCGCAACGATAATCGACACAGATACGGGCCTCTCAAGCTCAGACAACACGTCCGCTGAGCTTGTCGTTTTGGGCGCAAACGAGGTTTTCGTTGATAGCGTCACCGTCAACGAAGCTTCGCCTTTTGCCATTTTTACCGCCTTTGCCTCTGTCGGCGTGAGTCTTGAGCTTGCCTCTGCTTCGGGGGTCAGTTCAGACAATGCGGTCAAGGGCACCGACTTTGGCACCGCCATTGAATATTGGAACGGAGCCGCCTGGGATACCTACAGCAGCGCCGTTGCCGTCGACGCGGACGGCAAGCTGTTTTTCAGGGTGCCGATCATAAACGACACAGCCACCCCTGTGTTCGAAGGAAACGAAGAATACACGGTTACGGTGACCGATGCAGCCAACAGCAGCTACACAGCAACCGGCGTCGGGATTATTGAAGATTCAGGATACGCGGCCGTTTATGCGGATGGCGGCCCGCCACCGTCAGAAGATCCCGCGGTAACCCGAGATCAGGATGCTTCGATATCCGTTTCTGACGTGACGGTCTTCGAAGATGCGGCGGCCAGTGGCGACGGTGCCGTCTTTGCCATAACCAGTTCTGAGGACAGCGCGAACGAAATTACCCTCGCCTACAGCGACGGCGACACGCCTTTGGCGACGGCTTACAATCCCGACGATCCATCCGCCGCTTTCGACTTTGGGGAAAAGTGGAAGAATGCAGATGGGGGTTATTTAAATTGGCAGATCGATGGGACCAGCGGGACTTGGAACGACTATGACGAAAGCGCGCTTCCTGCCATTACGTCGAGCCAAACGCTCTATGTCCGGGTGAAAATCGAGAACGATGCCATCGCTGACGATGGTGAAACGTTCAAACTTCAGGCGTCCTACGCGGCCCATCCTGCGATAACCGATGAAGGCTTGGCGACGATCAATGATAGCAATGACAGCAACACCGCAGGGCTAACAGTCGACTCAATCACGGTCAATGAGGGCTCTGATTGGGCCGTCTTTACCATCACCAATGCTTCGGGTGCCGGGCAAACAGTGACCGACCTTGCCTTCCTCGATGGCGATGGCGCAGGCGGCACGTCCACCTCGGGCCTCAGCGGGGGCACCGCCGAGTTTTACGATTCTTCGACGAGCAGTTGGACCACCCTCCCTTCTGCTGGGTATACGGTTCCAGACGAAAGCACGTTGCTTGTTCGCACGTCGATTATCCCGGAGCAGGATACCCCGCTCGACAACAATGAACTGTTTCGGCTGATTACCACGCTCGACACGGGCGAGTTGCTGGTGGGCGCTGGAACTATCACAGACGATGGCACGGGTAACCTCTACGCGGATGCGGGACCGGACAGCGACGGGAACCCCACGCTGGATGAGGGAACCACACCCGACAACGACGTTACGCTGACCATAAACGATATTGACGTGAACGAGGGCTCTCCGGGCGGAGCGGTTTTCACCGTTACAGCGCTGCCCGGGAACACCTTGACGCTTTCAGTCAGCGATGGCGGGGGTAGCGCGGGCTCTGTCGATGCGATCGGCGCGGATACGCCAACCGCGACCGATGGCAGCGAGGACTACAGCAACACCATTGAGTATTTCAACGGTTCTTGGACCCCCTATACGAGCGGCGTGACCGTCGATAACACGGGCATCCTTTACGTACGGCTGGGCTTGGTGAATGACAGCAGCAGCGAAGGCGATGAGTACTTCGAGCTGACAGTAACCGATACCGACTTGGCATTGTCGGAAACCGGGCTCGCCAAGATCCTCGACGACGGGACGGGCATCTTGGTCCAAAACGACACGGCACCACCGGTGGCAGATACCACCACGGTCCCGGATGACGACAGCGCCTTTAGCGTTTCGGACATCGTCGTCAACGAAGCCTCGCCTTATGCCGTGTTCACCATTTCGGGCGCTCAAGGCACGACCATCAGCGGCCTGACGCTCACCGATGGAGACAGCAGCGGAAATAACGTCACGCTCAACCTGTCAGACAATGAATTGGAAGTTTTCAACGGCACCACGTGGGAGGTCTTTTCATCGACCAACCCCATCACCATTGATGCAACAGCCACTTTGCTGGTTCGGATATCGATTGCTGAGGAGCAGGATAGTTTTGTTGACGACGGCGAGAAGTTCCAACTGACGGTGACCAAAGCCGATGGCGGCTCAGTGACGGGCGAGGCAACCATCAACGACAGTGGTGGCGGAACGAAATTTACCGGCCAAGCAGACACGGGGACCAGCCCGCCCACCCCATCGACGGAAGGGACTGATCTGGATTTTGATACAGACGTGGTTTCGATCAACGATGTGATTGTTAACGAAGCCTCTGACTACGCCATCAACATCATTTCTGGGGCAAACGATTTCGTCCTGACGAGCCTGACCGTCCAAGACACCAACAACGAAGTTGTGATCCAGAACTTTGACCTCAAAGTTTTTGACCACGCCAACTACGATCCTTTGGACCCCGATAGCGCGTGGATCGATTTTGTGCCGAACACCACCTCACTCAATGAATTTGGTATGTTGGCGGTGCGAACAACGATCATGGAAGAACAAGACGTCGAGCGTGATAATGGTGAAACTTTCCAATTAACCGTCAATCCTACGGGCACCGTGACCATTGTGGATGATGGCACCGGTACGATATTCACCGGTGCAATCGACCCCGTTTCAGGTCTCCCCACAACGTCCACCACTGGTTTGGATAACGATATCCCGGTGACGAGCAGCAGCACGTCTTCCTATGATCTGTGCGGCTGGGACGCGCGTGAGTATCAGACCGGAGACACGTCTTATATCCATTTCACCAGCGATATCTTTAACACGGACATCATCATGCGTTTCGCAGACGATGGATCGGCTGACCTGATTTCCTTCTAGCGCCCCGCAAATCAATCACTCGCCCACAGCAGCGCTTGCCACGCCAGCGACAATGAGAGCTTGACTGCATGGGAAAACTAGATTGGCTGTCTGTCAGACGATTACAGTTGCAGACAGCGGATCATGGCGCCAAACGTCCATCTCCGCCCTTGGACAGAGAGACACTTCCGATGATTGGACGCGCCGACATTGAAGCCGCTTACGAGCGCATTTTACCTTATATCCGTCGCACGCCGGTGATGCATATGGATGCTGACGCCTTCGGTCTGGGGTATCCAGTAACGCTCAAAATGGAGCATTTGCAGGCGACGGGCTCGTTCAAATTGCGTGGTGCCTTCAACAACCTATTGACCCAAAGCATCGACGAGGCCGGCGTTGTCGCGACGTCGGGTGGCAACCACGGCGCAGGCGTTGCCTATGCCGCGACGGCGCTTGGTGCCCCATCCACAATTTACGTGCCCGCTGCCATTGCCGCTGAGGTCAAATTGCGTCGCATGCGCGGTTTTGGGGCCACGGTGGTTGCCGTACCGGACCCAGTCGGCAACGCAGCGCTGGAGTGCCAAGCCCACGCGGCGCGGACAGGCGCGCTGGAAATCCACCCCTTTGACAGTGACGCCACGCTTGCGGGCCAAGGGACAGTCGCGCTGGAGCTGTCGGCACAAACAGAAATCGACACGTTGCTGGTCTCAGTCGGCGGTGGGGGTCTGATCGGGGGTATCCTGTCCCACTATCAGGATGATGTGCGCGTGATCGCCGTGGAAACTGAACGCACCGCTTCGCTGGCACCAAGCCGGGAGAAGGGCGAGCAGGTTTCCATCATGCCCAGCGGCATTTCTGCCAGTGGCCTTGGCGCCAGCGCCATCGGTGACCGGGGCTGGGCCGCTGCTCAGAAGTGGCTCGATGGTCATACCGTGGTTTCCGATGCCGATACCTTCGCAGCACAGCGCCTGCTGTGGGAAGCCAGTCGGATCGTGGTAGAGCCCAGCGCGGCCACTGCCCTCGCAGCGCTGACCGCAGGGGCATACGTCCCGGAAAAAGACGAGCGGGTTGCCGTACTGCTGTGTGGCGGGAATGCAGAACCAGACTGGTTCATGCACGAAGGCTGAACCACCTGCCCAATGCGCTGGCCGTCGAGAATACGTCCAAGCCGTTCACGCTGACCGGTCTGTTTGATGTGTCTTTTCCTGTTGGCGTGTCGATTAGAGTCCTATTTCCCAAGTATTATCAGTGATTTTTTCGTTTCATCTCGATCGTAAACGGACTCGAATTAAGTATTAAAAATCATGAAACCTAAGACATTTGTTGTATAGTTATTATTATTTTTCCTTTGATGCTTCGAATATAGGGAAACTCGCCAAACAGAGTCATGGTTACTCCACCCGCACGCTGTGTAGGGCTTTTTTATTTAGCAGGAGGAAAATTCATGTGGGCTTCAAGACGCGTTAGCACTCCCCATGTCGGTAAAGGCGAGATTGCCAAAGCGCGCATGCGCGCGGCCGCTGGCATCATCTCACGCAATGGCGCTTCCAACGTGTTCACGACTCAGGTCATGGGCGGCTATGGCGCAGGCACAATGCATCTCTATGCAAACTTCGAATCCATGTCTCACAGCATGGAAGTCAGCGCAAACATGATGGGCGATCCGGCGTGGGCCGCCTTGAATGCCGAGCGCGAAAAGGGACCGTCAGCGGTTGTTGTGGGGCCAGACCTGTCCCGGCTGATCGCAGGCACGCCAAACCGCGGCAACACCGCCATGATGGTGCGTGAGTATGAAATGCCGCGCACGAACCTGATGACCGCCGCAGGAATGATGGCGGATGCGCAGAAAATGTCAGAGCCCCATGGGGTGAACGTCACCATGTGGGCGCCCGTTATCTCATCGGAAATGAACCGCGCATTTGTTGTGTATTCAGCCGCTGACATGGTGGCCTTGGGTCATGGCGTGGACAACGTCGGCATGTCCGAAGAGTTCCAGGCTATGGTCACAGAGGCATCCAAACTCGGTACGCTCGCGCGGTCGTTTGGGATGGTGATTTTCAAGTAATATCCGGGCGAAGGCCGGGCGTCTGAGCGGCCTTCATCCCCCCACCTTTCCCGCGCGCGTCTGACCATTGAGCGCTCAGGCAAAGGCTTCGATGAGATGGCGTCGGAGCGCCGAAACCGCGCGGGTTGGCTCCGATATCCGAATTGTAAAGATGCCAACGCGAGTCTTCTTGCCATCATCAACAGGCGCGATGGGGACGATGCCGTAGGTTGCCAGATTATCCTTTACCGCTTCGGGGTAATTGAACAACGCGTCCGTGGCTCGGACCTGATCGATGCAGGCCAGCAGAGAATTCGACGAAAACTGATACAAAAACGGATCCACCTCGGGCTCCGGGCTCAACTCGTTGATTTCATCCAACGTCGTCATGCGTCGGTTCAGCATGGGAACAGAATTGATGCGCGGATAGTTTGCGATGGTGTCGCCGCCGACAGCGTTCACCAACGGGTGATTTTCGCGGCCATAGAAATAATCGACCGATTCAAACAGCGGCTCGAAGGAAATGCCTTTATCCGGTGTCAGGCCGGGGACTTCGTGACCCACCCACAGATCGACTTCGCCCGAAATGAGAAAGTCAGCGCATTGGAACTTGCCACCCACCAAGCACTTCACTTTGGTGTCGGGATTGTTAGCGCAAAACGTACCCACCCAGTCCCTTAAAAACACCCACCACCACGCGTGACCACAGGCCAAATTCAAGGGCGTGTTTTCAAAGCCTTCCGCCTGCCGGACTTTGTTTTGAATGCCGCTTTCAAGACGCTGCATCAGCAAGGCATGATCATAAACAAGCTCGCCTGATTTCGTCGGCCTTACGCCTCGATTGTGGCGCGAGACCAACTGAGCGCCATAGCGTTCTTCCAGCTTTTTTAGAGAGGCCGTTAGCGCAGGTTGCCCGACGTGCAGCCGATCAGCCGCCGCGGCGAGGCCGCCAGATTCAATAATTCCAATGAAGTGCGCGAGCTGCTTGTCCATGACTATCTGATCCCCCGTTATGCAATCCTTTGCACATTCCTTATATCAAAAATTATGATGGGAAGGGGAAAAAACTAGAATTCACTTATAGGAGCGGAAGGAGTAATTTTGGAACCATTGGGAGGAGACGCGGATTGTTTTCGCGTTGTTTCAGGTTCCTACGAGGCGATTGGGCGCTGAGGATCCGGAATCTGTTTCACGACTGTGCCGCTCTTGCTGAGCAGCAGCTCACGAAGATTTCTTCTCATAAATGACCTGCGCAGGGGTGTCCGCCATCCCTGGCTAGGAGGAACCGTTTCTCCCTTTTCCGCTCGTGTGGGTGGGGAGGAAAGGCAAAAGACCAACTCAATGTGAGTTTTTAGGAGGAAGTAATGCGGAAATTTCTGATTGGTGGCCTCACTGGTGCGGCTGCCCTCGCGATGGGTACTTCAGCGGCTTACGCAGAAGGCCATTGTGCAACAACCCCTTCCGGCATGCCGGAAATGCCCGATCTGTCTGGTGAAGTTGTTACCATTACAGGTCCATGGGAAGGCCGTGACGAAGAACTCGTCAACATGGTTCTTTCCTGTTTTGAAAGCGCGACGGGCGCAGACGTACAGTACAGCGGCTCCGGCGAATTTGAGCAGCTGATCGTGACCTCGATCCGCGCTGGCAACGCACCAAACGTTGCTATTTTCCCGCAGCCAGGCTTGGCAGCGGACATGGCCGCTGAAGGCGGCTTGGACGCTTTGGGTCCAGACTTGGCCGCTTGGATGACCGACAACTACGGCGCAGGTTCCTCTTGGGTTGATCTGGGCACCTACGCTGACGAAAATGGCGCAGACCAGTTCTATGCCTTTGCCTACAAGGTCGATGTAAAGTCGCTGGTTTGGTACGTTCCAGAAGCCTTTGAAGACAATGGTTACGAGATCCCCGGCACCATGGAAGAGCTGGTTGCTCTGTCCGATCAAATGGTTGCTGACGGCCTGACCCCTTGGTGTATCGGCATTGAGTCCGGTGGCGCGACGGGTTGGACCGCAACCGACTGGATGGAAGACGTGATGCTGCGCACCACTTCTCCTGAGAACTACGACGCTTGGGTGACCAACGATCTGCCGTTCAACAGCCCTGAAGTCATCAATGCAATGGAAGTCTACGGCTCCATCTCTCGCAATGACGACTATGTTGCTGGTGGCGCGGACGCCGTTGCCTCCATCTTCTTCGGCGATTCTCCAAACGGTCTCTTCACCACGCCAGCACAGTGCATGATGCACCGTCAGGCGTCCTTCATCCCGTCCTTCTTCCCGAATCAGGGTCAGGAACTGGCTGATGGCGAAGCGGACTTCTTCTACTTCCCTGCTTTCGCTGAAGGCGATCTGGGCAAGCCGGTTCTGGGTGCAGGCACCCTTTGGGCTTCACCAAACATGACTGACGCGACCATGGAGTTGTTCAACTACCTGACATCGCCAGCCGCGCACGAAATCTGGATGGCTGAGTCTGGCTTCCTGACCCCACACTTGGGCGTGGATGCATCGGCTTACGCCAACGACGCTCTGCGCAAGCAGGGTGAGATCTTGGCAAATGCCACGACCTTCCGTTTCGACGCGTCTGACCTGATGCCTGGCCCAATCGGCGCTGGTGCGTTCTGGACCGAAATGACCGCTTTTGCGAACGGCCAAGATGCACAGACCACGGCTGACAATATCCAAGCCGCTTGGGACGTTATCAAGTAACGCCTCCCATGGCCCTCCAGACCCGGACTTCGGTTCGGGTTCCATGGCCCCAAGGGGTCTGGCACAGCTAACCTCTGTCAGACCCCTTTTCGCTTTTAAGACGAAGAAGCAAAAGGGACGGACTCCTACCATCTTTGGGGGCGATTCACGCTATGACCACGAAAGTCCAACCATCCATTCAGCCTAAGCGCCACGTATTGCCGATCATCAGCAATAGTTTCGGCCTGCTTCTCACCGTGCTGATCGTTTTGCCCTCCGCAGCCTTTGCCCTGTTTGCCGCGACTTCTGTCGTCGACACGTTGATTGTCAGCTTTCCCATGTTTGGTGCTGATGAGTTTGGGCGCGCAACAGACAATCAGGCGCTTTACATCACCCTGACGCGAATCACCTTCGCCATCCGCGCCATCCTGATCGCGATGACGCTGAGCTTTGGCTACTACGCGCTCGCCAGCTGGCTGAACTTCGCCGGCTCCCGGATCGTCACCAAGAATTTACAGGCGCGGAACCGCGTGGTTGAGGCCATTCAGCCTTGGATCTTTGTTGGTCCAGCGGTCGTGCTGCTGAGCCTGTTTCTTGTCTATCCGGCCTTGGAAACGCTGCGTCTGAGCTTTGCCGGCGATGGCGGTTACAGCTTCGAAAACTACATCTTCATTTTCAACAGCAACCAGTTCTGGGTCGCCATCCGCAACAGTGTGATGTGGCTCGCGGTTGTGCCGACCGCCTGTGTCCTGCTGGGGCTGGTTATTGCGGTGCTCGCCGATAGCGTCCGCTGGGGCGTGATCGCGAAGAGCTTTATCTTCGTGCCACTGGCCATCAGTTTCGTGGGCGCAGCCGTGATCTGGCGCAACATATACGCCAGTGGCGGAATCGAAGCGACGGCGGTCACGCCGGGCTTTCAAATCGGACTGCTGAACGCCGTGCTGGGTCGCGGCACCAATGATGGACTGTTCTTCTACGAGCTGCAGTTCTGGGGCAACTTCTTCATGATGACCATTCTGATATGGATCCAGACAGGGTTCGCGATGGTCATTTTCTCAGCCGCCCTGCGGGGGGTGCCAGAGGACACGATTGAAGCCGCAAAAATTGAAGGTGCCAATCCGTTCCAGATCTTCACCCGCGTGCAGATTCCACAGATTTACAGCACCATTGTTGTGGTCTGGACCACCATCACCATTCTGGTGCTCAAAGTGTTCGACATCCCCTACGCGCTCACGGCCAACAAGGACGACAAGCTCTTGCTCGCAACCTACATGCGCGTGGTTCAGGATAAATACCGGGACGAGGGTCAGGCAGCGGCGATTGCCATCGTCCTGATGCTCACTGTCGTCCCCATCATGGCCTTCAACATCTGGCGCCTGCGCCAGGATCAGAAGTAGGGGGATCAGCACATGAATGACGCTTCAAACCGCATGTCGTTGGCCAAGCTCTTTGCCCACATCGCGCTGCTTGCCGTTGTAATCCTATGGGTCGTGCCGTTCATTGGCCTGCTAACAACCTCGATCCGTCCGCAGAAGGACGCCAACGAGACAGGCTTTTGGCGCGCTTTCACCCCTATGGAGCGCGGGCATGCCGTGCGGACTCAAGGTGGTCCCGATGGCGGGTCGCTGCTGATCGAAGGCAACATTTTCGACGATATAGCGGTCGCGCAGCAGACCCGGTTCGAACGAGCCAACGAGCGCTCTGCCAATGCTTTCATTCCAAAAGAGATGGAAATCGTTGGTGACGTCACCGGCATCCTGTCGATTCAGCGCGTTCCAGACCCCAATGACGCGACAAAAACAATCCGGCAAACCGTCATCCAAGAACCGGGCGAAGCCTTTAGCGTGGGTAAGGGCGAGTTCACCTATCAGCGCGATGGCCGTTACACGTGGCGCTTTGACGAGCCCTACAGCGGCAAGGGCAAAAAGCTCAGCGTCTTTATCGATCAGCAGCCAAAGTTCGGCTGGAATTCCTACGTTCAAGTGCTCACCAATGTTCAGGTGCCAAACGCGCTGATCAGTTCGTTTGTGGTCACCATTCCAGCAACCCTTATCCCCATCATGATCGCGGCCTTTGCGGCCTACGCTTTTGCATGGATGCGGTTTCCGGGCCGGGATCTGATCTTTGTGGTGGTTGTGGCGCTCTTGGTGGTTCCCTTGCAGCTCGCCTTCCTGCCCTTGCTCACCAGCTTTACACAGGCCGCGAACTGGGGCACCTCGCTGAACCAATGGCTCACCGACTGTGAAGCGAGCAACAGTTGCAAAGTCAGCAGCGCCAATTTTGCCACGCTCTGGATCGCGCACACCGCCTTCGGCTTGCCGCTGGCGATCTATCTGCTGCGCAACTACGTCGGCAATTTGCCGAAAGAAATCTTGGAAAGCGCACGGATGGACGGCGCTTCGCACCTGCAGACTTTCATGAAGATTATTGTGCCGCTGAGTGTGCCTGCGCTGGCCAGCTTTGGTATCTTCCAATTCCTCTGGGTCTGGAACGATCTACTGGTCGCGCTCTACCTTGGCCCGGACGGTGAAACCAGCCGCGTTTTACCCCGGATCATCCAGTCACAGCTCGGCACCTACAAGAGCCAGCTCCACTTGCTCAACGCCAGTGCAGTCATATCCATGATCGTCCCCCTGATCGTCTTCCTCAGTCTGCAGCGCTACTTCGTGCGCGGCCTTCTGGCGGGGTCGGTCAAGGGTGGCTAAACGCTGCTGCCAACTGCATTTCCCATTATCAAAAAGATAGGAAACAACCATGTCTGACCCTTGGTGGGACAATGCCATCATCTACCAGATTTATCCGCGCAGCTTTGCTGACAGCAACGGCGACGGCGTTGGTGATATGCCGGGGATCACGAGCAAGTTGGAGTACATCGCCGACTTGGGTGTCGATGCCGTATGGATCTCCCCTTTCTTTGTCTCGCCGATGAAGGACTTTGGCTACGACGTTGCAGACTATCGCGCGGTTGATCCGGCTTTTGGCACCAACGAGGACTTCGACGAGCTGCTGGAAAAGGCGCACAGTCTGGGTTTGAAAATCATGATTGATATGGTGTTGGCGCACTGCTCGGATCAGCACCCGTGGTTCATCGAAAGCCGCAAGGACCGGACGAACCCGAAGGCCGATTGGTTCTACTGGCTGGACCCCAAGGACGACGGGACTGAGCCGAATAACTGGCTGAGCTTCTTTGGTGGGCGAACGTGGACGTGGGATACGAACCGACAGCAATACTACTTCCACAATTTCCTAAGCGAGCAGCCCAACCTGAACCTATCCAACCCCAGCGTCATGGACGCGCTGATGGACATCTGTCGGTTCTGGTTGGACAAGGGCGTGGACGGGTTCCGGTTGGACGCTATTCATACCGCCAAAGTCGATAACAATTGGGCCGACAACAAACCGCGCACGCGCAAGACCGGCGTGCGGCCTGAGCGGGAATTTGACTACCAGAGCCAAGACAGCGCTCAACTGAACCAACCCAGCATCCAGAAACTGTCCGAAAACCTGCGCAAGCTCGCCGACGAATACGGCGACCGCTTTTTGATGGGCGAGTTGGACGGCGAAGACGCTGTGGCTGTATCCAAAACCTTCACTGAGGGCAGCCACCGCTTGCATTCAACCTACAACTTCGACCTGCTGCGCTGGGATGGCGCGAACGTGGGGGAAGTGCGCGACATCATTGCGGGCCTTGCCGAGAACTTCAACGACAGCAACTCAATCTCAACCGCTTGGGCCAATCACGACATGGCGCGGGTTTATGATCGCATGGCGCGGAAGATCGACGTGCCCGATGCTGCGCGAGAAGACTTCGCTCATATGCTCATCCAGCTCTCAACAAGCCTCATTGGTTCCACCTGCATCTATCAGGGCGAAGAACTGGGGCTCGACGACGCGGACCGCCTCACCCGCGATCAATTGCGCGATCCTTGGGGCATCCATCGTTACAGCGAAACGTTCAAAGGCCGTGATACCTGTCGCACGCCGATGACATGGAACCGCGACCAACCCAACGGTGGCTTCAGCGGGGACGCCGATGTTGAAAGCTGGTTGCCCGTCGATGAACGCCACATCGCCAAGGGCGGCTTTGAACAACAGGGCCAGCAAGGAAGCCTGTTTGAACGAAACAAAGCGCATCTCGAATGGCGTAAAGGCCAAACAGCTTTGGTGGCCAAAGGGCAAATTGAGCTGCTGGATACCGACGACGACGTGATCGCGTTCAATCGGCGAGCGGACCAAGGCGATGCTTCGGTTCTTTGCCTGTTTAACTTCAGCAACGACACCAAGACCGTGCAGGGTGTCAGCGTCGAACCTTGGTCTGCCGCCTATCGCTGAGCCTTGCGGCATGAGGTCGGGCTGGTGGTTGCTTTGCGGCCAATCACCGGCTCAAGTGCGGCTGAAAGCGATGGCGTCTTCGAGCCGATCGTCGCCCCAAAACACCTCATCGCCAACAACAAAGGACGGCGCACCAAATACGCCTGACGCCTTGGCCGCTTCGGTATTGGCACGATAGCTGGCATCAGCTTCGGGTGCTGCGGCGGCGGTTGAGACGTCCTCGTAAGACCGGCCCAGCGCCTCACACACCCCTCGGATGTTGTCATCGCTGCCTGCTTCCACGCCATCAACGAACCACGCGCGGTAGGTTGCTTCAAAGTAGTCGAGGTACCAACCTTGCTGCTCGGCCACCACGCCCACGTGGTTAGCCCGGTCAAAGTCCTTCAGCGGGTAAGGCGCAGGCACCGTCGGGGTGGGCAAGCCATAGCCGCCGGCGCGGCGCTCGATATCGCGCCACATGTAGCGGACTTTGGCTTCCTTTTCGGGCGGAAAGGGGATGTTGTTCATCTCCCGCATGATGGCCCGTACGCTGAAAGGGCGAAAATGCAGGTCAACGCCCTCGCGTTCCATGACACCGCGGAGGCGAAGGGCCGTTAGGAAAGTGTAAGTACTGCCGATCGACAGGTAAGCGGTGATTTGCACGACACGGATCCATCTGACTTCATTCAATAGAATTCACATACACTATTTTTGACTTAAATGGACAGATCCCTTGGTACGCAAGGGGAAATGCTCCTGGCCAACGCGACAGAATTACAGCACGAGAATTCATCGCGGGGCGTACTCGCGCCGACAGCGCTCTTTCCAATGCATAAATATGCCATATGCATTTGTCAGTTGTGATACCGTTCCTCATAATCGCGAAGGGCATGAACACTGAGCAGGTCGCGCCGACCCTTGTGTTCGCAAGTCATTGGGGGAGAGCAGCCCATTCGCCTCCCTGTGGTCAGGGCCATCAGGTTTGGACGTGGCGGCCCTATCATTATTCAACTGAGATTGCCTTCTGACTGTTGGAAGGCGCTTACGGCACCAAAAGGAAGCAAGACTTATGTCGAACAATCAGCGGCCAGGTACACGCTTAAAAGATCGTCCCGAATACCGCGAAAAGCCTAAGCCACTGACCGCAGACGCGAACACCAGTGTTGCCGAGGCCGTGGGTTTGATGAGCGAAAAGAATTTCGGCTCGATTGTCGTTGTTGACCCCGATAACAAAGTCGTTGGTATCGCCACCGAACGCGACGTGATGATAAAAGTGGTCAATGGTGGCAAGGATCCCGCATCGACAAAAATCGGGGACATCATGACGAAGGATCCGAGGCTTGCCAGAGAGACCGACGATGTCGTGGACTGGTTGCGAATCATGTCCAATGAGCGTTTCCGTCGATTGCCGGTGGTTGATACGGATGGCCGTATTACCGCGCTGTTCACCCAAGGCGATTTCGTTTCATACACGTGGCCTGATCTGGCTTATCAAGCGCGCCAACTCGCACGAGCAACGATCAGCAGAAACCGATCTGTCGTCCTGATTGTCGGTGGTATTCTCTTGTATACAGTCGTGGTTGTCGCAGCGCTTGGCGCCGTGATTGCAAGCCAAAACTGAGAAGTTGAAAAACCGGCCTGAGCATTAAAGTTTGCCCCCAACTGGGGCAAAGGGCCGAGGGGGTACCGGGGGGACATCGCTATGCGGCTTGAGGGTCTTTCTGGCGCCCGAGAAGGTCAAACCGAAGCAATAACCAATTTGGATGATCTATGAGCTGGATTTCCAATCTCAGAACGCGGCAAACAGTGATCGCGAACGCACGTAAGGGATGGATTTGCGCGCTTCAGCGTAACCGAGATTTCCTCCTCACGCCTTCAGCCGCCAAGACGCTTTCCAAGGACTCTAGCTACACTCGCTTCAATCTTGACCCGCCTCTTGAGCTTGGCGTGCTGGAAAAGCGTAACCTGTCTACTGACTTATCCTTCCACGGAGCCCAGAATTGTGACGTTGCGGTCTTAGGCGCGGGCCCAATTGGCTTGGCTACAGCCATATGGCTCAAACGACGGGCGCCCAAACTTCGTGTGGTACTGGTCGAACGGCGCAGCACAGAGGACGGCTCAGCAGCCCGCCCATACACACGCGAGTGGCTCACTTTTGTCAAAGCGCCCGTTGTCTGGTCGCTTTTAACGGCCGAGGATCGCAAGTCTATTGAGGCGATTGGCGCCAAGGGATTTATCGGCGTAACGATCAAGAACTTGGAGTTTGCGCTATTTCGAGCCACCCAAGCGCTTGGAATTCCTTTGTGCAACCATGAAGGGGATTTAGACGGCGCAGAGGTCAGACAATGGATCGACGCCACGGGTGGACGATTGCCTTGGCAAGGCATGGCTGAGTTGGGCGCTGAGATGCCCCTTCAGGGTGCCCCGGCTGACTCAGGCGAAACCTTTGACAACTTTGGCTGCCGCATTCGCCCATTGCTGCCCGATGACAAGCTGGCCCTTAAGTTCTACGGCGACGCTTGGCGTCCAACCCTCAATCAAACTGAGCTGCAGGTTCCTTATCTCAAAATTACAAAAATAGACCCAAAGCTGAAACCCGCATTTTTCGAAAGGTTCTTCGAAAGGGCCTTTACCAAGGGCCTCTACTTTTGGAACGGATTTATGCAGCCAGAGATGAATGAGGCCTTGCTGATTTGTTGCCTCACCCAGGCGGAGCTGGATGCGCTAGACGATTGTCATCGCAGGGTCTGTTCATTGAGCGAAGCCTGCGCCAGCGAAGAGATCATGAGCGCTCTCGGCCCGCGCCTCGGGCCTATCATTGCGTGGCTCGCTGAGCATCAGCAAGGTCCAGGGCCGTTTTTGGAGCCAACGTTTACTTGGGCACCTTATGTCCGGCCAAGACTCCCACGCCAGCACAAAAATGCGTCCATCGTTACTGTCGGTGACTCGGTATATACGGGAAACCCACAGGCCGGAAACGGCTTGGCCCCCCACTTATTTGAGTTAAAGCAGGCCTTCACGATTCGGGCAAAGAGTCAGCAATAGCGATTGAAGGATCGTTGCGATCTCACCGGCGAGGATTACACCATCTAAACGCCGCTGCAGCTCGCCGCTAGAGGCCTAGATCTA
>CAJQLX010000040.1 GCA_905479265.1 uncultured Alphaproteobacteria bacterium | reverse complement strand
GCCCGCGCCATCACACAAGGCGGGTTAGAGCTTACGCCCCGGCTCGAGGCCGGCTTTATGGGCAATCATGCGACAGGAGCCTTCAGTCCATGGTTCGGCGCGCAATTGGGCGGGGCTTTCCCGTTGGTTCGGCACGCCCCACACACATTGGTTACGCTAACCCCAAAAATCGCCCTCAGCGGCCTGACGCAAGCATCGGTTTCGGGCAGCCCGCACGATGACAATGTGTTGCTGAGCCGTTCCACAATGTTCGACCTGCGCCCCGCTGCAGACCCCTATTCCCATGATAGCGATCTGCGCATTGATGCCGCCGTCGATATTGCCGTTCTGCCGAACAAAGGAAACCGAAATTTAAGCCTGCGGGCGTCGCTGGCGCAGCGGCTTTCATTTGCAGATACCGCTTTTGCGCCCGCGGTGGCTGAGCTTCAGGCGCGCGCGGGAACCATGCACGTCAACCTGCGCGCTGAAACGGATACGCGGGCGCTGTTTGATGCGGTGCAGGATTGGGACGGAGCGCTAGCGGCAGTCTCAAGCCTGTCACCCTCTCGCCTCAGCGCAACCGTGAAAGCCCCACTGACAAACAGCATCGAGCTCAGCGGCAGTCACCGGCGTTTGCGGACCGAAGACGACCATCTGGACGTTAATGCGGTCAGCGCCCGCTTGGATTGGACCCCGCGCTTCAACACAACCATCGGCGTGCGCACCCGCCTCGGGCGGTCGAACATCAATCTGGATGTTGAAGCAGGGTTGGCGTGGAACTTCGCCGGCGATTGGGTGGTTGAGACCACGTGGCGTCAGGATGTTTTTGATCGAGCGGACCAAGAGCAATCCCTTGACCTGTTTCATCGGTGTAATTGCTTAGGCGCGCAGTTCGGTGTTGTGCGCGAGCAATCCGCGGACGGTACGGATTACAGCGCCCGCTTCGCGCTGGACGTGCCAACATTGTTCTCTGCAAAACTTTCGCCAACCGTCTACCGCAGCCGCTAGTTCATCAGGTGGCCTGCGCCCTGATTGAAAAGGACATTGTTGTTGCTGGCGTTTTGGTCGTGCTTGGCTTTGTCCTTGCCCAGATCGATGGCCCGCTGTACCGCCGGCCGCGCCTTGATGGTTTCGCGCCACGCGGTCACCTTGGGGAAGTCTTCCAGCGCTGCGCCTAACTTCTTGGCCAGGAACACCCACGGAAATGCCTGTATGTCCGCGATGGTATAATCCTCACCCATGATGAAAGCGCCTTCTGCCTCTAGCCGGCGCTCAAGAACCGCTAAAGTGCGCTCTGTCTCGCCTTTGTAGCGCTTCATGCCATAGGCTTTGTTTTCTTCGGGCGCATAGTTTTTGAAGTGGCTCAACTGCCCCATCATTGGGCCTTGGTTCCCCGTCTGCCAGAACATCCACTGGGTCAGCTGCAGGTCATAGCGCCAATCTTTCTTGGGCCAGAACTGCTCAAATTTCTGCGCCAAATACATGAGGATCGGCCCACTTTCCCAAACCGCGAGCGGCTCGCCCTCTACGCTGTGATCAACGATCGCTGGCATCTTTGCATTGGGGTTGATGGCCAGATACTCCGGCGTGAATTGAACCCCCTTGGTCAGCGCCATGAGCTTTAGTTCATAAGGCACACCCAACTCTTCGAGCAAAATAGCAGGCTTCCACCCATTCGGCGTGGGCGCGTAGTAGAGTTCGATCATGCTTCAAGCGCCTTTATTTCTGCTTGGGTGAGACATCGGCTTGGTACCCAACAATACCCATCGGGATCCAGAATGTAAGCCTCTCGCAGGCCGTGGGGCTTGTTCGTTGCCGCTTGCAGGGTCATGGCACTGTCGATTTCTGCGGCACGCGCCTGGGCGGCATCGGGATCGACATCATAGAGCCGAATCTCCGCTCCACCCCCTCTCGGCCCGGCTTCAGGCACCATCTGCAACATGGGATTGCTATGGTAGGTGGCATCAGCATGCACCTGAAGCACAGCACTGCCCGCGCGCAAAATCGCAAAATCTTGGGTTGGCTGGAACGCTTGCATCTCGAAGACACTGACCAAAAAGCTGACAGAGCGACCAACATCGGCCACCAGCAGGTTTAACCCTAACCCCTTGAGACTTTGCCCAAATTCAACCGCACCGACCGTTTCCAAGTCCATTGCACCATCCTTCCGCAGCCGCGATCAGCGAGCCTTGCCAATGAATGACTGTCGCACGAAACCTCACCAGGCGGGAGAGGCCGATTGCCGTCGGCGCTTTTATCCCCGTCTGGGGCTCACCCGCTTACCTGCGTTCTGGCTTGCGCCGCATGGGCCATCCCCTGCATGCTGCCCGCACAAAAGGTGAGGGTATCGTAATATGGCGTCTAAAAAAGTTGCAGTCATCACGGGCGGCGCCCGCGGGATCGGTCTGGTCACGGCTAAAACGTTCACGGATAAGGGCTGGGACATCACGATCGTCGACTGGGACGAAGCCGAACTGGAAACTGTGGCGGCACACCTGCCGGACGCCTTGCTCTTGGGCTATGACGTCTCAGATCCAGTGCAGGCATCCGCCATTGTGGCCGATACGCTTCAACGGTTTGGGCGGATAGATGCGCTGATCAACAACGCTGGCGTGGCTGACTTTGGCCCCATCGAAGATACGACGTTTGAACGCTGGCGGGCGGTGATGGCTGTGAACTTGGACGGTGTGTTCCTCTGCTCACAAGCTGCAATACCCGCGTTAAAGGCCTCGAAAGGGGCAATCGTGAACATCGCGAGTATTTCAGGCTTGCGCGCCAGTACGCTGCGCGTCGCCTACGGCACGTCAAAAGCAGCGGTCATCCATCTTTCCGAGCAGCAAGCGGCTGAGTTGGGAGAATATGGCATTCGCGCAAACACGGTGGCGCCGGGGCCGGTGCGGACGAAACTTGCCATGGCCGTGCATACGCAAGACATCATTGACGCCTACCACGATGCCATTCCGCTGAACCGCTACGGTGCCGAGCAGGAAATTGCCAACGTCATCGTCTTCCTGTGCTCCGACGACGCAAGTTACGTCACGGGGCAGCTCATTAGCGTGGATGGAGGCTTCGAATCAACGGGTATCGGCCTTCCCTCATTGCGAACGAAGCCCGATGATCAAGGGAGAGACCCCCCGAAGTGAAGGACCGGCCAGACGGCTGTAAAATCGACGGTTGTAAGAGTGGTTGCGGGAGCAGGATTTGAACCTGCGACCTTCAGGTTATGAGCCTGACGAGCTACCGGGCTGCTCCATCCCGCGTTGGGACCGGCGTGGTATCGAGACTTACTGTA
>CAJQLX010000039.1 GCA_905479265.1 uncultured Alphaproteobacteria bacterium | reverse complement strand
GTAACGAATAAAATAAAATGAGAAAATAAATTCTTCATGGTTAGGTTTTGCATTTTGGGCTGAATAAATTGTTGGCGATGTGATTGTTCTGCGGTTCTGTGAGTCCTTGAACACACCTACATTTCAACATGAGAGAGAGTGAACCATGTTTTTCGTCGTTAAGCATTCACACGATTATTCTACGTGCCAAGCGCACAACCCAGAGAGCGTGGCCGCAATGGGCGATTTGGTCACCCGCGCGTCCGATCACGGCATTACAGTTCACGGTCGCTATGGCAACCGTCTGGAGCACACCAACTTCTACATCCTTGAAGCCAGCAGCATGGAAGACATTGATGCGCTGTTTGACCCCGTTTTGGAAATGGGAAACTGGGACATCACGCCGGTTGTGAAGAAATAAGTGATGCACGGGGAGGACGAGAAAATGGCGGACGATATGGCGTAGGCCCTCGTTATCCTGCTGCTTTGGTGGCACCGTGAAAGAAGCCTGTTTGACCGTTCTCAGACAGGCTTTTTGTTTATAACAACCCATGACGAGCGTCACGGGGGCAAAGACGGAAAGAACGATGAAGCTACGCAATGCACAAGACATCCTTGAGATTGAAACCCGAGGCTTTGAGGATTTTGTCCCGCACCGAAGCGCATGGGCGATCATTGAGCATCAGGCGACCACGCGCCCTGACGCTGTTGCGCTCGAATATCTCAACGATTGCGACGCCCCCCAGCAGGATACGCGGGTCACGTTTTCTCAGTTGGCGCAGCGGATCGAGGCGGCGGCCTGGGTGTTCCAAAACGCCGGCGTTGGGCCGGATCAGTCGGTCGCGGTCCTGACCCAACATACCGTTTCAGGGCAAATCGCGCTTTGGGGCGCACAGCTGGTGGGCCGGGCATGTCCGATCAACCCCTTGCTCAAGCCTGAGGCCATTGCCGGTTTGATCCGTGCGGCAAACGCCGCTGTGGTTGTTGTCACTGGCATGAGCGACGAAGTAGGCTATTGGAATACTGTGGTCCCGGCTTTGCGGGCAGAGGGCATCAAGCTCCCCATTTTTTGCTGCGATGGGGATCAAGCCTCGCCGGGCAATGACGGTGTGCTTGAAGATCTTGTCGCAGCGGCGCAGGGCCAGAAGGTTGCGGTTTGGGGCGATGACCAATCCATCGCTGCGCTTTACCATACGGGGGGAACGACGGGGCAGCCCAAGTTGGTGCGTCACCGTCGGCAGAACCAAGCCCATGTCGCTCATGCTTGCGCGGCGATGTATGATTTTGGTCCAGACGATATCATGCTCAATGGCTTTCCGCTTTTTCACGTTGCGGGAGCCTTTGTGTTTGGGCTTTCGGCATTGTCGGCGGGCAGTCGTCTGGTGATCCCGGGCCGGTTGGGCATGCGCAATCAGCGCTTCATGCGTGCGGTATGGCAGCAGGTGGAGCAGCGGGGCATCACAAAGATCGGCGCCGTGCCAACGGTTCTTGCCGCGCTGAACAGCACGCCCGTTGACGCAAATATAGCGACGCTACGGTTTTTGCTCACGGGCGGTTCGCCGCTTCCGACGGAGCTGGCCGACGCTGTAGAGACGCACACAGGCGTTCCCGTTCGCAACATCTTGGGCATGACGGAAAGCGCGGGCGCCATTGCGGCTGAACCCGTTCACGGACCCAGAACGCCGCTGTCCTGTGGGCTGCGTTTGCCCTTCACCGAATTGGCGGTTTTTGGCGAGACGAACGGTGAGGTAGACCCGAACAAACGGCTGTCTGCTGGTGAAACCGGGATCGTCGCAACACGCGGTCCAAACGTGGCTGACGGATATTCGGAGGTGTCTCGTAACCCTGGGACATTCCTGTCCGAAGGGTGGCTGGTGACGGGAGATTTGGGGTCCATTGATGCCGACGGGAGTTTGTTCATTACGGGCCGCAAGAAAGACGTCATCATCCGCAGCGCCCACAACATCGACCCACAAATGATCGAAGATGCTCTTTTGGCCCACCCGCATATCGAAACGGCAGCAGCGGTCGGGATGCCCGATGCCTATGCCGGTGAGCTTCCCATGGCCTTCATCGTCACGCGCGATCAATGGACGCCCGACCAGCAGGCGCTGCTGAGCTTCTTGGCGGACCGCATCGAAGACCCCTTGGCCGTGCCCAAGCAGATTGAGGTGATCGATGAAATGCCGATGACGCCGGTTGGTAAGATCTTCAAGCCAGCGCTGCGCAGAGAAGCAATCCGCGCTGCTGTTGATCTGGTTCTCGGCGACGTGGCTGAGGGTGGCAAAGTCACCATAGGCGAAGACAACGCGGTCACAATCCATGCATCCAAAGCCAGCGAAGCGGCAATCCGCAAGCGCTTGGTCGGGATGCCGTTGACGCTGCACTTTTCTCGCCTGGGGGAGGCTTGATCTGCACGCTAAGACCAGCGAGGGTAAGCCAACCCCGTCCCCTTATCACTGAGTCCGTTGCGATATGACCAATCAGAATCTCTATACGGTTTTTCAACAGCGCTTCCCTGCTGATCCGGAGGCCGTGTTTCTCCAAGGCGATCGCCGCACGGTAAAATACGCGGCGGTGGATGAGGAAAGCGGACGGTTTTTGGCCGTTTTAAAAGCCTGCGGTGTGGTGCCGGGTGACCGGGTTTTCATGCAGGTCGAAAAATCGGCGGAGGCGGTTCTGCTGTACTTGGCCTGCTTGCGTGCGGGGGCCGTGTTTGTGCCGCTGAACACGGGGTACACCGGATCCGAGATCGAATACTTCCTGTCCAACACCCGGCCAAAGGTGTTTGTTTGCCGTCCTGACGATGCGCGCTCGATCGCGCAATTGGCTGGCCGTGCGGGTGTGGACAAGGTGCTTAGCCTTGGGGTGGACGGTGACGGCACTTTGATGGCGGCTGCGCGCAGGGTTCAGCCGGATCGATCTGTTGCAGCCTGCGATGCGGGCGATCTGGCCGCTATTCTCTATACATCCGGAACAACGGGGCGATCCAAGGGCGCGATGCTGACCCACGACAATTTGCTGTCGAACGGGCTGGTGCTGCACGAATACTGGCAGTGGGAGCCGGGCGACGTCTTGCTGCACGCTTTGCCAATTTTCCACGTTCACGGGCTTTTTGTGGCCTTGCACTGTGCCTTGCTCAATGGTTCCCGTATCATTTTCCATGACACGTTCGACGCCAATCGCGTGCTGCAAGATTTGCCCAATGCGACCGTGCTGATGGGTGTCCCAACCTTCTATGTTCGCTTGCTGGAGTTGGATGGATTTGGCCGCGATGCCAGCGCGAATGTGCGGCTGTTCATTTCTGGATCGGCACCCTTGCTGGCAGAGACTTTCACCGCTTTTGAAGCCCGAGCCGGTCAGCCTATTTTGGAACGCTACGGCATGACCGAGGCTGGTATGATGACCTCAAATCCGTACAGCGGACCCCGTGTGCCGGGGACGGTGGGGTTTGCTTTGCCCGGTGTGGCGGCGCGCGTGGCGGATGATGCGGGGCAAGAAGTCGAGCGCGGCACGGTTGGGGTTCTGGAAGTCCGGGGGCCGAACGTTTTTGCCGGGTATTGGGAGATGCCGGAGAAGACCGCTGATGAGTTTAGAGACGACGGCTTTTTCATCACAGGCGACCTTGCCACAATGGACGCCGATGGCCGCGTTACCATTGTTGGTCGAGCGAAGGATCTGGTGATTTCAGGGGGGTACAACGTTTACCCCAAAGAGGTGGAGGAACAGCTGGATCTGATGCCCGGGGTAAAAGAATCCTGCGTCATTGGTGTGCCAGATCGGGATTTGGGTGAAGCCGTCACGGCAATCGTGGTTCCTGATGGCACGGCCGAGGTATCGCTGGGTGTGGCGCAGGCCTTTTTGGTGGAAAAACTGGCCAAGTTTAAGCAGCCCAAGTCCCTGATTGTTGTTGATGAACTGCCGCGCAACACCATGGGTAAAGTGCAGAAGAAAAGCCTGCGCGAGCAGTTTGGGGCTGCATCTTAGCCACGCCCCTATTTGAGCCACGCTCCTGCAGCCATGCTGACTTGGGGTCTCAGGCGTTCTAGGGTCGATCGCGAGATAGATTTGGAGACGACATTCATGGTTTCTCAGACGTTCTGGAACCCGTCCTTTGAGATTACGGAGCGGGAAGACGGCACGATCCTGATGCAGCAGGTGGAGCCGCTGGCAGAAGCATTGCCGACGATTGCCGATTATCTCGATTTTTGGGCAGACAAAGCGCCAGATCGGTTGTGGCTGGCTCGGCGCAATGACCAAGGGCAATGGGACGGCATCACCTATGGTCAAGCAAGGCTTCAGGCGCGGCGGCTGGGGGGTGCTTTGCTGGCGTTGGGCTTGGGGCCAGATCGGCCCTTGATCATCCTTTCCGGTAACAGTTTAGAGCATGGGATTTGCGGTCTTGCGTGCCTCTATGTTGGTATTCCCTATGCCCCGCTCTCGACCGCCTATTCACTTGTTTCCAAAGACCACGCCAAGCTCCGAGACATCGTCGACCTGCTCCGGCCCGGTGCCTTTTTCGCCGATGATACCGCCCAATACGAGCCAGCCATCCGCGCGGTGACCCATGCTGATACAGCCATCATTGGCGTCCATAACCTCATCGAAGGCGCGCTGGACTACCAAACGCTGGTGCAGGGCGGGGACGCAAGCGGCGAGGGGCGTGCCGATGCTGCGCGTGCGGCGCTGACGCGGGAAACGGTGCTCAAGTATCTGTTCACCTCTGGCTCGACTGGATCGCCCAAAGCCGTGATCAGCACCAATGGCAACCTCACCAGCAACCAAGCCATGGTCCGTGATTGCTACCGGTTTTTGGAAACTGAACCGCCTATCGTGCTGGACTGGGCGCCATGGAACCACACGGCGGCGGGCAGCAAGCTGGGCTATATGATTCTGACCAACGGCGGCACTTACTACATCGACGATGGCAAGCCCACGGCACAGGGTATCGAGACGACAGTGCAGAACCTGCGTGACATTGCCTGCACGTGGTATTTCAACGTGCCAGCAGGGTTCGACCGCCTCGTTGACGCATTAGAGGCGGATGCAGCCTTGGCGAACACGTTCTTCTCACGGTTGAAGATGCTGTTTTACGCCGGCGCTGGCATGTCCCAACAGACCTATGACCGCCTAAGCGCTGTAGCTCGGGCGACGACGGGCAAAGACATACTCATCTCGTCCAGTCTTGGCGCGACGGAGACCGGGCCTTTTACCCTCACTTGGACGGAAATCGAAAGCTCTGCGGGGAAGGTGGGCATTCCCGGGCGGGGCATTACCCTGAAACTGGTTGGCGACGAGGATCGCTATGAACTGCGGGTCAAAAGCCCGTCCATTACGCCCGGTTACTACGGTGATCCGGAGGCTACGGCCAAGGCCTTCGACGAGGAAGGCTTTTACAAAATGGGTGATGCCATCCGACCCGAAGACCCAAGCGACCTGAGCCGGGGTTTCTTTTTTGATGGCCGATTGGCGGAGAACTTCAAGCTAACAACCGGCACGTGGGTTTCCGTCGGCGCGGTTCGAACGGCGCTGGTTGATCGTCTGGATGGACTGGTTCGGGATGCCATTATTGTGGGCGAAGACAAGCCGGAACTGGGCGCTCTGCTGTGGCTGTCCGATGCCGGTGCGGCGCTATCAGAAGACGCGCTCTTTTCGCGTTTACAGGCTGGTCTTGCGGCCCATGCGCAGGCGGCAACGGGCTCTGCCCGTCGCGTTTGTCGGGTCGCAATCCTTCAGCAACCGCCTAGCTTTGACGCGGGGGAATTGACGGAGAAAGGCTCGATCAACCAGCGCGCCCTTCGCCGTTCTCGGCGCGGACAGATTGATGCACTCTATGCCGCTGGTCCCGGCGTTCTCCGCGGTTAATAATAAATCGGTCCCCATGAGTGAATGAGTCCAGAGTAATTACTTTGTCTCAAAGGCTCTATTTACGCGTGCGCACAAGTTGTCTTCATGTTTTATTGAAGTGATAACAGTGTAACGAGGGGTGTGTCATGTCCTGAAGCCTCGGAATTTCTTAGGAGGCCGACAGTGGTTGACCGCATGATTTTTGGTAGCCGTTTAGCCGTGGTTGTTTGCCTCATGAGTTATGGCTGTTGGCTGTCTTACATTCCTTGGAAAGTAGACCTGTTGGGTATCGAATATGACATGTTTGGCTTTGCCTTACTGGTATTCGGCATTTTCAGTCTGTCCTCGATGCTTTTTGTCAGTCACGTCTTGCTGCCCCGCTTTGGTCCTAGGATCGCAGGATTGGCCGTCGTTGGCTTCGCTTTTGCGCTGCAGCTTTGGGTCTTTGCGCCGAATACAACGTTGTTCATCGCCCTTGCTGCGCCTTTCAGCTTGGCTTTCGGGGTGATCCAGCCAGCGACACTGGCCGTTATCACACAGGCCGAAGCGCTTTCTGGGCGGCGTCTGCAGCCGCTTCACTGGGCATCTTTTTCGGGAGGTTCGCTGTTTGGGTTGCTGATCGGCCTAGTCAGCCAAGCGCTAAATCTGCCCCCTGTGTTTGTCTTTGGCGGTCTGTTTGTTCTGACCATCTTCGCTGGGCTCTATATCTTCATGCGGCCCTTCGGCACGGTCACGTTTAGCCCGATTGCGAGCCCCGGTTTTCGGATTCCGTCGCAAACCGTTCTGTTTCTGGGCGCGCTCGCAGCAGCATCTATGGCAACGATTTCGATCATCTTGGACTGGTCCGCCCTTTGGCTCACCCGTGATCTGGGTCTAACCATTGCGCTTGGTGGCACGGGAATCATGGCGTTCAATATCGCTGAGATAGGAGCGCGGATCTACGGGGAGCGCTTGATCAACCGGTTTGGCGAAGGCTTGGTGGCTGGTTGGGGGATGGTCATCGGGTGCCTGATCTTTCTGGCGGCAACGCTGTCGGGTAACCCCTATCTGATCGTGGCCGGTTTTGGTTCCCTGGGCTTCTTTACCGCCAACTTCATCCCCATTTTGTTCGGAATTGCGGCACGGGAAGAAACGGACAATCCGATCGCAGCGGTGAACGATGTGAATTTATTGGCCTTTGTTGGCTTCTTGTTTGGACCCCCGCTGATTGGCTATATCGCCAAGTCCGTCTCCATCACGGCCTGTATGCTGATCTTGGGCATAACGTGGGCGTTGGTCGCGGGTGTGCTGCTGGTCTCGCGCAAGCTGACGCAACGGACCCCGGCGGTTTCAGCCTGATAGTCGTTCAGGGGCAAGGCTAGACAGCTCGACGCCCTCGGCCGCCATCGCCGCTGGCAGTGGTCGACCGAGTATCATTGATGCCGCTAGCGCCCCCAGAGCCGGAGCGGTTTGGATCCCGTATCCACCCTGACCCGCCAGCCAAAAGAAGCCCGGTACTTTGGTTGAAAAGCCCGCCACGGGGCATTTGTCGGCAACGAAGCTCCGCAAACCGGCCCAGCGGGTTTCAATCCGACCAACGCGCAGGTCAAAGGCCCGCTCGACCCTGTCAACACAAATGGCAATATCCAACTCGTCCGGCTGCACGTCACAGGGTAGGTCTGGATCTTCATTGGCTGGGGAGAGCAGGAGTTGTTGAGCAACAGGTTTGACGTAGAATTCCTCACTGACGTCCACCGCAATCGGCCAGTGGCCGACGTCCGCGCCATTGGGGGCCGCAATTTGCATCGCCGTGCGCCGTTTGGGCACTAAGCCGATCGGTTCCGCGCCAGCCATCGTGCCCAGCTCATCCGCCCAAGCGCCAGCCGCATTAACCACGCAGGGGGCTTCGAAGATGCCCGCAGAGGTATGGACCCGCCACCCGCCTGCCTGCTCTTCCATGGCGTTGACGTCAGCCTTGGTCACGACCGAAGCCCCGCGCGCTCGTGCGCGACGCAGAAACCCCTGATGCAGGGTTGCGACATCGATATCTTGGCAGTTTTCGTCGTACAGCCCAGCAGCGGCATAGCCCTCCCGCACCAAGGGATGCAGGCGACGGATCCCATTGCCATCAAGCTCTTCAAAATTACCTTCTGCCTGCAATTCGGCATGAAGGCTTTCAAGGTCCGATAGCTGGTCTTCACGGGCAATAAACAGCGCGCCGCGGGGGGACAAAATTGGGCTGTCGGCAAAACCTTCCGGTGGGCTGAACATGAAACCGGCTGAGGCCCGAGTCAGCGCCCGAATGGGTGCCGGTCCATAGACGGGCGCGAACAGGGCCGCTGATCGCCCTGTTGTATGATAGCCGGGCTGGGGTTCTCGTTCGAGCACCACAACGGAGCACTCTGGTGCCAGCGCATCGGCTACCGAAGCGCCGGCAATGCCAGCGCCTATGACAAGAACATCACTCCGTATTATATCGCTCATCTCTGCCAGCCCCTCTCATCCCTAAGCGGCGGTAAGACTGACGCCATTCCCGTGACGACACAAGATGTGTCTCGATACGAGCCTCGAGCACTGACGCCAAAACTGACGTTAACACTGACGTTGAAAATGCCAGTGCGCGTTAACGCCGAGCCCGTCTTCTGATTCAATGAAAAAGATACCTCAGGCCCAGTGGCCGCAGTGCTTCGAATGGAAAGCTTGGGTGCGGCTTTTTTAGTCGGGGTACCGGAGCCTGAGGCAGTTTAATGAGGTACAATTCAAGTACAGCGGCACAATGACGGGGTTGCGCGATTAAACAATACCAAAAAATAAGCGGAAAAATCGTTTGTAAATATTGGAGATTTTCGAAAAATTTACCCACAAAAATTGTACCTTATTTGTAGCCATAGATTTAGCTAATAAGGGCGGTGACAAACGTTTTGGAGGCGCGCTTTCAATGGCAGTATTGAATCAACTATTTCCCGGTGAGTGGATCATAAATCGCATCGCTGGAGCGTCGGATCCTGCTATTTGAAAAGACAAAAAATACAATTTCTCATGAGGTTTTCGTCTTATATGTCCAAGCTGTACTCGGAACCATCAAATGCTTAAATCTAGAATTCCATTGTTTACCCGAAGGTACGCGATCACTCTGCTCGCCATGTTGTGGAGTAATTACAAGAAAAAAGTGGAAGTAAATCTCGACGAGCTGTACAGCGGCTGGCAGGTGATGCGCCCGTCTCGGACGACCTATAGCCGCCTCATCCGAGAATTTGAAGAATGGGGTGTCGTAAGCATCGAAACGGGCGCCAAGAAGAGTGAAAAGTTGGTCAGTATTACAGAAGAGTTTGCCGATACCTCAATGCTGAAATCCGGAGCCACCCTGGATGAGTTTCTGGTCAGGATGTCGGACAATGTTCGGACCAAATAGCGCCGGGCGCAACAGGCGAACAGGGCGGGAAACCATCGGTTTTTGACCCTTTGGGTGGCCATTCTCGCGTTGGATCATCGCCCCCAACTCCCTACAGTTTTCCAAGACTTTGATACGGGTTTGCGACGATATTTTTGACGGCTGTTGTTCAGGTGGCCTATGAAACAGCATGTTGTTGCATACCATCAGAAGTTTAGCAGTCCTTGTGATTATGAGCGGCCCGGTGGCCGTCGCGCAGGTCAATCTGACGGCTGAAACCGCCTCTCCCGGTGGCGCCACGCATCTATCGTCGCTGCACTTGACCGACATCGCTGGGACACTGGGAATTGCGAATATTCAGCTCGCTGATGGTCAAACGCTTACAAACTCCATTCAGAATGTTGCTGAAGGTAAAACGGACATTGCGGCCACGCCCTATATCCTGCCTTTCCTGATGAGCCGAGGGGTTGGTCCTTACGGTTCCATGGGGGCGGAAAGGGGGGCTGAGCTTGCTGGCAACCTTCGTGCAATCAACCCTTTCACGCTGGGTATTTTCTTCCTCTCCGCCTATGAGTCCAAGAACCTCGGCGGCTGGGACGATTTGAAAGGCCGCACGATCTATAATGGACCACCAAGGGGTGGGGCGCTCGCCAATGCGCGAAGCATGATTCAGATCGTAGCAGGCCTGAAGGACGGTGCGGACTACGACGGGATTCAGGTCAACTGGGGGCAGGGGACGCCGCTGATTACAAGCGGTGAGCCGGATGCGTTTGTCATACCCTTGGTGTTCCGTGGGATGAACCTGAGCACGATGGTGGGCGCAGGAAAAATGATCAGTTGGTCCATGCCAAAGGCAGCCTTTGAGAGTGTTGCGATGCAGAGGTACATGGGCACGCCGGGCAATGCGCCGGTTTCTATGCCGCTGGTCAACGTCCAAGGTCTCATGGGCCCGAATTGGCGCGTTGTCTCGGAGGACGACATCTTTCGCGGCTTTGCAATGATCGGTGGGAATGTGGTGCACAAAGACATGGATGACGCGTTGGTTTACCGGCTCGTTACCGCGTACGTGAAGGCGCTCGACGATCTGCAAGCCAAGGCGCCTTATGCCGCTTCGGTCAACTTCGACGTCCCCATGCAGGGAATGTGCGGCGATAACCCGGTGAAGTACCATCGTGCGGCCGCAAAGGCATGGCGTGAGGCTGGATTTGAATTAGACGACTGCGCGGTTGCTGACGACTAGGGCACGCCTTCCTGTCTCATATCGTCATTTTTGTTTTGATCGTTGCCGTGAAAATCACGCGCCGACGCTCGCCATCTTGCGGCTTTTTGTTTGCAACCAGCCCGTCCAATGTTTCGGGCAATGGCGAAAAGCCAGAACATTTTTTCCACGCCAGAGACGACCACGGGAAGGCATCGCAAAATGACGAATTGCTTTGCTCTGCACCGTCGCGACAGGGATGCTTTAAGCCAACATTCACCCGATATTCTTGCGAGATGAAGCACCATGACCACTCTGTCAACACACCCGGAAACCTTAGGCTTGCATGGTGGTAGTTACCGCGCAGATCCTGCAACCAATGCAGTGGCGGTCCCCATCTACCAGACCACTTCGTACCAGTTTAATGACGCCGATCATGCGGCCAACTTGTTCGGTTTGTCTGAATTGGGGAACATCTACACACGGATTATGAACCCGACGGCAGCCGTTCTCGAAGAACGCCTCGCGCAGTTGGAAGGCGCCGTGGCTGGACTGGCCGTGTCCTCGGGTCAGGCGGCTATTTCCACAGCCATTCTAACCATCGCACAAGCCGGCGACAACATCGTTGCTTCCACCGATCTTTACGGCGGAACGATTAATCTGTTCAGCAACTCTCTGCGCCAGATTGGTATCGACGTCCGCTGGGCGGATCCGGCGGATCCAGAAAACTTCCGCAAGCTCGCCGATGATCGCACCCGCGCCTTCTTTGGCGAAACGCTGCCAAACCCGAAGCTGCAAGTCTTTCCAATCGGTGAAATCGCACACATTGGTGAGGAACTTGGCATTCCGCTGATCGTCGATAACACAGCCGCGCCGATCATCTGCAAGCCCATCAAACACGGCGCTCACATTGTCATTCACTCAACCACGAAATACATCGGCGGCCACGGCACATCGATTGGTGGTATCATCCTCGACAGCGGCGCCTTTGATTGGGAACGGCACGCGGATCGTTTCCCCCTGCTCAACCAGCCGGACCCAAGCTACCACGGCGCCGTCTGGGTCGAGGCTGTTAAGCCGCTCGGCCCGATCGCCTTCATCCTCAAGGCTCGGGTGACGGTACAGCGAGACTACGGCTTTGCCCTCAGCCCGCAGAATGCCTTTCAGTTGATTCAAGGCTTGGAAACGTTGGCGCTGCGCTTTGAGCGTCAGAACCAGAATACGGCAAAGGTTGCCGAGTTCCTGAACAATCATCCCGATGTGAGCCGAGTGATCTACGCCGGTCAGCAGGAAGGTGCGAACAAGGCTCGCACAGATCGATACCTTGATGGCGGTGCCGGGGCTTTGATCGGGTTCGAACACGCAGCCGGTCTCGCGGGCGGCAAGGCCTTTATCAACGGGCTTGAGATGCTCTATCACGTCGCAAACATCGGTGATAACCGATCGCTGGCCATCCACCCCGCAAGCACAACGCACAGCCAGCTTAAGCCTGAGCAAAAAGAAGCAGCTGGCGTGACGCCGGGATACATCCGTCTGTCGATTGGTATCGAGCATGCGGATGATATCATCGCTGACATTGCGCAGGCGCTGAACATGGTCGCAGTGGAGTCCATCGCCGCGTAAGCCTTTGCCGCCACGTCTGAAGACTGTTTCGAGTTGAGTTCTATCGCCATCGCGCTTAGGGCTCTTACTCGAAGCAGGACGAAGCCAGCTGCGCGTGGCAAAACTGCGGTTCGATGTGGGGAAAAGTGGTGCTGGCTGCACCCGATGATTCCTCAATAGAGACCCAGAGCAACCCGAGTTCCCAATGATCTCAGGACTCTGGCTGGACCCACTGGTGCTCTCAAGGGGCGATTTTGACCTACCATTTGTCCTCCTCTCTATAGACCCTTCAGCTTCCCCAGCCCTCCAGCGACACCGAGGACATCCTCCCAGTACCGAGGGGGTACCGGGGGGTATCGCTGTGCGGCGGTTGTGTCTATGGGGTCTCGGGTGAAAACGGTGAAGCGAGAGGGGCTTCATAGCGTCCACGCTAGGGTCTCAAACTCAAAGCTGG